>NZ_JADCKB010000049.1 GCF_014982785.1 Ructibacterium gallinarum | reverse complement strand
CGTCATAACGAGGCGGTATTGTTCCTTTTTTGATAGACATGAAAATTCCTCCTGTTATTTTGGTTTTGTTTGTGTCCATTCCATTATATCACTCTTTTTTCTGTCCATCAATTCTGGGAAGAAGGCAAAAATTCATAAGGAGTATTTTCGGTCACAGCAAACTGCTGATACATGCTTTTGCTTCCTGTACCATCAACCTTTAAGGAATGTTCGCCGTCATATTTATCCTCTGCCGTAATAGCAAACTCTGTGGTAGCCTGCTCATCAACAATCCAGGGAATCATGGACGGATCTTCAAAATCACCGTTCTGGAAATGATCCTCTCCAACTTTGCGAAGATCAAAATCATCGAAATAGTATTCAAAACCTGGAAGCTTATTGGCATATCCGCGAAGACCGAGCTGATTGATTGAGGTGTTGCCTTCCTTAGGAGTGAAGGTGCGCACCACTTGATGCCATTCACCATCACGAATCACCGTTCCACCTGTTACAGGTGTACTAAGATAATGAACATCACTTCCATTCAAATAGGAGCGAATATATAACAGGAATGAATCATATCCATTGGGGTTTGGTGCCGGCATCTCTCCTCCGCCGGTATAATTCACCTTGTACCAGAACGAAAACTGATATTCGGTGCCAGCCTCCAACTCCGGTGCCGGATAGATCGTGCAGAATCTTGATTCCCATATATTACTATTAATTTCGAATGCATAGGTGCCGGAATGTGCGTCTTTTTGAATAACAATTGCCCCCTTGTCACCTTCTGTCTTCCATCCATTCAGCGTTCCATCTTCAAAACCGCTGTTTATTATCATGTTTTCTGCACTAACCTTCTGTATACCCAAAAGGCTTATTGCCAATATTGTGATGAGTGCAAAAAAACCTGTACATTTCTTCAACATACCTCTTCCTCCTTGTATCACTTGATCTCTTCTATGTCTGTAATATCCATATATGCAGTCCACATATGCCCGCCTCTATCCATGGAAAAAATCACCTTTTTCCCATCATTACTAAAGGTCGGATGCGCATGTGCATTGCCGCTATGCTTTGTATCATAATAAAACTGTGCCAAAACCATAGATTTTTGAGTTTCCAAATCAATCAAAACTATTTTGTAGTTTCCATTGGGATCACTCGTATCACCACAATCCGTGTCTGCAACCAGGAATCTGCCTTTTGGATTTGCCGAAACATGAAGATATTGATTTGAATGATCTCGGAGTAGCTGGTTTAATCTTGGTTCAGGCGGCTGCGAATTTATCCACCGGAAATATGGATCCGCTTTATATCGTAGAGGATGTGGGCAACTGTGTGGATGCCGATGGCTTTATTCGGAAGGAATTGCATCTTAATTTCAATGGTTCCAGCATTTCCTTCAAGGTAGCTGACGAGTGCATTGATACTCCTGCAAAACTGAACCAGTTTAATAATTTGGGCCGAGGAGATGTAATTCAGATTGCAACCAACAGCCAGAAAGAAATTGCAGCATTTACGCATAGATTCGATGTCAGCAAGTGGGAAACGTATTCACCAAACCCGATGGAAGAATACTATGGAGTAAATGGTGGTATTGTTATTTTTGGAACCGGAACAGTTCACAGAGCGAAAGATGATTTTGTGAATCTTTCACTGGATCGCACACCGACTGGTGAAAATTCTAACCGTGTAACCGGATATTTTATTTCTTATACTCGTTACTATTTGGTGAAGAAAAATCTAGATGATACCATTTCAATCAAGATGGTTAAGAAAACCAATATTGCACCTGGAATGAAGATGATGTTCTTCAGATATTATCAATCATTTAGAGAAGTAGTATTGTACGAGGGGTTTTAGAGTAAGTATGCAAAAGGAGTTGTAGCTTTAATGGGGCAAAACAATCTTAAAAAACGAATTAAGCAGTTTATGCCGTTATATATCATATTTATACCGGTATTTATTTTGTAGTATTTCATTATGCACCAATGGTTGGTTCTATCATTGCGTTTAAGGATTATAACTTTAACGATGGTATTTGGGGTAGCCAATGGGTAGGATTTAAGCATTTCCAGCGTTTTTTAGGCGATCCTAAATTCTATATCGTAGTAAAGAATACACTTGTACTCAGTATTATGAGAATGTGTGTAAGTTTTCCTGCACCAATTATCTTGGCGTTGCTGATTAACGAAGTTCGTTTCAAAAAATATCGGAACTTTATCCAAACAGTTTCGTATCTGCCGCACTTTGTTTCATGGGTAGTGGTATACGGAATTATGTATAACTTCTTCTCACTGAGCGGACTTATCAATCAATTTACGGCTTTGTTTGGAATGGAACCGGTTAATTACTTGGGCTCTGTAGATTATTTCCGACCGTTATTCATCGGAAGTGCTGTTTGGAAAGAAGTCGGCTGGGGTTCCATCGTTTATTTGGCAGGCTTGTCCAATGTAAATACAGATTTGTATGAGGCTGCTGTTATAGACGGTGCGTCAAGATGGAAGAGAATGTGGCACATAAGCTTGCCTTCCATTCGCCCGATTATCAGCATTAGCTTTATTACAAGTATGGGTGGAATTTTAGGCGTTGGTATGGAACAAGTTATGGTTATGATGAATCCGGTGGTAATGCCTGTGGCTGAAGTTTTGGATTACTATATTTATCGAATCGGTTTGCTGCAATTTGATACAGATAGCTTTAGTTATTCTACAGCAATCGGTATGTTCCGGGCATTGATTTCTATTTTACTTATTCTGTTTACCAACTGGATAGCAAAACATATAGATGAGGATGGTACGATATGGTAAATAATAAAATAACTGCTTTTGATTGGATTCTTGCAATTTTTCTTGGTATATTTGGTATTACAACCTTATATCCATTTTTGAATATGTTTTTTATTTCAATATCTCCTATGGATGAGGTTGTAAAAAGCAGCGGATTGATGCTTTTCCCCAAGGAGATACAGTTTGATGCCTATGAATATGTATTTAAATTTGGTGGATTGATGGCCCCGTTGCGCAATACGCTGTTCATCACTATAACCGGTACGGCACTCAACATTGTTATGACATGTATGGGTGCGTATGTGATAGCGGAAAAAGAAATGCCGGGCAGAAATTTCTTTATGACCATGATTCTCATTACCATGTTTTACGGAGGTGGTTTAATTCCCGGTTACTTGGTAAACAGAGCACTTGGATTGGTGGATAGCATCTGGGTTATGATTATTCCCGGAGCTGTTGGAGCTTGGAATTTGATTCTGCTTAGATATTTCTTCACCAGCGTTCCGAGGAGTTTGAAGGAGGCCGCCAGAATTGATGGCGCATCTGAGTTAACAATATTGGTTCGTATTATGTTTCCGGTATCCTTGCCGATTTTGGCTACCTTAACACTGTTCTATGCTGTAGGACATTGGAATGTATATATGACAGCGATCATCTACATTTCTGACCAAAACCTCAATCCTTTGCAGGTTGCTATCAGAAAGATGTATGAAATGTCTATCATGCAAGTTGATGATAATACACTCCCTCCGCCAGTTGAAACAGTACGTTCTGCAACGGTTATTTTGGCAACATTGCCAATTCTGATGGTTTATCCGTTCGTTCAGAAATATTTCGTTAAAGGTATTATTGTAGGATCATTGAAAGGCTAATACGGGTTTTGTAAAGTTAAAATGAAAAAATAGCATAATGATTTCACAAAATTCCGCCGATTTTTGCCAAATAGCTTTTAAATGCTCGACTGAAATTTGTCAAGGGTAAAATAAACGTGCTAAAGCACGCC
>NZ_JADCKB010000048.1 GCF_014982785.1 Ructibacterium gallinarum | reverse complement strand
CTCTCTTTCAGCTTATCCCGAACTCTCTCCTCTACCTTATCCGAATACAATAACATCAATCTCTGTGCGTGTACCATCGTAAATTCTGCACAGTCACCCAACATATCCATACTCGTCAACGCATCCATGATCTTATCATTATCCTCGGTGGTCAGTTCCATATTTTCGCTTAATTTCAACAACATTAGCTGAATATAATCCCAATCCCTTCCACCTTCCTCAATGAGTGTCTGACGGTAATGTTTCTGATGTTCTTCCAGACTTTCATAATTCGTTCTTTTGATCTCATAGTTCTGCACCAGTTTTAACGTTCGGGAAATTTCATTATCTTCCGTTTTTGCTCGAACAATGATATCCAGCGGCTTTTCTCCGTTCATTTCTTCCGCAAAATCAAACTGACTGCTATATTTGGGCCACACATATTCTTCTGACCCCGCCAGAATGCTTGCCCCTGCCGGTGGTGGGCTAGCGGCTTTTAGTTTCCCGTCTTCCAGAGTCAAATCAAAACTCCAGTCCTCCGCGCCGAATGCTTCTATCGATTCTTTCTCTAATGCCGGCGGCTCCACCCGTATCTCCTCGGTGTGATCCAGTATCTGTATCCCTGCCGTTGTTGTTATAATATTCCCTTGAAGACCATTCAGTCGAACAAATATTCTGTTCTTTCCTGCTTTCAGATTCATCACAAATGATACTGATGTGTTTCTCGTCCACTGGTATAACATAGACGTCACTTTGCTCCCGTTGAGATATACTTCATTGTACCCTCGGGCCATTTGCAGTTTCGCATTTACCTGCATATCCTTTTCTACAACCAAATCTGCACACAAATACCCTTCTACATACATTAAATCCGGATCTCCTCCACGAGTTACCTCATTGAGCATTCCTGTCTTTCCCATGGGATATGGACGAAATTCCATCCCATTTTCCAATTCTACCGAAAATGTTTCATTATCCGGAACCGTTACTGTCATCGGCCGATTCTGCGCTTCGCTCAGCGCTGTATTCGCATCATTTCCTCCTTCATATACCTCTGTCGCCACCATTCCAGTATACAGCCAATTTTTTATATATCCCAGCTCATCTAATGGATATGATGGTGTTCCATTGACATCCGGCAGTAAAGTGTCCAAACTTTTTTTCACTTCATAAAACACACTTGCCGCTTCGCGTCGGCTCAGCCCTTCTTCTCGATCTCCTACCTTTCCTCCCACTTTTTGTATCTCCGGTACCCGGCTAAAAATTTCTCCTATTTCTGCTTCTGTGATTGTTTCTTCTCCTCTTGCTAATTCTTCTTCTGTCACCCAACCCTTCTGCTTCGCTTTCTCTCGGCTTCCTTGGGCCCACTCGTCCTCGCTTTCTTCCTTATATCCCATCATTCGCACCAGCATTACCAGCGCTGTATCTATCGTGCATCTTTCCTCTGGATAAAACTTCTCCTCTCCATTCCCCTGCACTATCCCTGCTTCTGCTAATGCCAAAATCGCTTCTTCTTCCTCCAATCCTTCAATGTCCGTAAATTCTACTTTCTCTTGTCCGTTTTCTTCCCGGTCTCCTTGATAGACCTCTACATAATCCAGTTCTCCGTATTCTCCATAATCTGTCTTTGATTCTATTCTTATCTTGTCTCCTGTTTGCAAAACCACTTCTTTTACTGTCTTGGTCCGTATGATCCCCGGCTCATATTCCGTGCTGCTTCCCCATACCGACGCTCCATACGTGATTTTCCCTGACCATATGCTTTTTTGTTCTCCGTTGATATACAACTTTCGCGTTGAGGATCCACTATAATAATCCGGATATACTATATCTATATTATATACCCCTGTTTCTCCTTCAAATGTAAACTCGGCCGATCCCCACACCTGCTCTCGCTGTTCTCTGGTCTTTAATTTTATATATTTCCCTCCGGATGCATTCTTTTCTTGTACCACATAATATCCATCCAGCTGCATATCCTCCGCTTCGATCCTTCCTGCTCCGGCTCCTGTCTCTTCTCCTGCCGCATGCACCGCTACCGTTAGCATCATCACACATATGCATACTATGCTTATTATCCTTTTCATCCTTTCATCCTCCTTTGGGCATTCCAGCTTTTACATGTATGCTAATAATGCAATCAGCTTTGCTGCTTCGGCACGTGTAGCGGTTTCCTGAGGGGCAAAATATCCATTTCCCTTTCCATTTAAAACCCCTTTTGCGCACAGTGCATCCACTGCGTCACGTGCATAAGATGAAATTTCATCTTCATCTTCAAATTGTTGCCCTGCATTTTCCATTTCTGTCGTTTCAATATCGGCAGCTCTGTAAAGAATTACTGCCATATCCTGTCTGGTGATTTTCTCTCCAACCCCAAAAGTCCCGTCGCCACGTCCTTCAATTATACCGGCTTGGACTGCTGAAGCAATATAAGCGTCATACCATGTGCCAGGGAAGACATCAGAAAAGTTTGATACAGCAGTTTCATCATACTTTCCAAATGCTGTTACTACCAGTTTGACTAGTTCTTCTCGGCTAATGCTTCGATTTGGAGCAAATTTTCCATCCCCATCTCCGCTGACAATTTCTTTTTCTGCCAGAAACTCAATATACTCACGAGCCCACTCCGCTTCTTCCAAATCTGTAAAAATAGATGAAACAGGTTTTACATCAGGCTGAGTATCAGATAGTGTATTTTCCGTCTCTGCATCAATTACCATCTGTGCATTTCCCAGGCCTCCGCCGCCTATGTAGTGAGAACCGCCGCCGCCACTGCTACTGATTGGCGCTTTTGCCACGACAATATAAACAAATGACCGGGTAAGCGAATATCCATTGAGTGACACCGTTGCCGTTAATGTTACCTTTTGATCTACACTCCCTCTACGAACAGTGCCATCCGTACCAATTACGTTGGAATCCGAACTATCCCAAGAAATGGAACTTCCATTCTTCCCTTGCAATATCAAATATAAGTCTCCAGTAATGCGTGCCCCGGATGGACTTCCCGGATCAATTGCATCGCAATCCATCTTTACCGGATCCAATTGAATTGGTTCCGCAGCGGTGTAGATTACCGTTTCACCAATACCGCCTTTATCCGCTTGATTTTTTGGAGTCACAGACACACGTAAGTATTTCCCTTGATCTTCCTCTTTGATTTCATAGTACAGAGCAGTTTGATTCTCGGAAGTTATAGTCCCTATTTGGACATTTTCAAATCCCTCTTCAGGCTGTGGCGACGTCATCCATATGATCTCCGTACCATTTTCCTCATCAAGATCTATATCTAAATATTGATATTTTAAAACTACCTTACGCCCTACATACAATCCGCCTTCAAGCGCTAACTCTGATACCGTTGGGGGGGTTCCTGTATTATTTTCCGTTAAAATTGGCCCTACCGCTTCGCTATCAACCGCTTTTCCTGTGTGAATTCCATTTGACGGCATAACACGAAATTTAATATATTTTCTAAAAAAGCTGTCATCCAAAGTAATGGTTCTGGACGTACCCTCAACTGTGTAATCTGTAAACTCCGGTGTATCTGAAACCAACCATTGATACACAGAATTTTTTTCTGCTTCACCATATAAATCATAATAGTCGTATTCACCTTTTAAGGTTTCACCAGATCGCGGTACCGTACCCGAATATCCTGATATTCTTACATTATCTGCCATTGGTTTTTGTTTGGCTTGAAAAACGACAAAATCATCTACAGCAATATTGCATCTCATATATTCATTATTAAACTGAATACCAGACAAACTATCAAGCACTGCTCCGCCATCTGCCGGACTGGTCGCTTTTTCTTCCGTCCATTCTGTCCAACTCCAAACACCTTGCTCAGGTACAGCGGTACGATAACGTACCATCGCATTTTCAAAATTACACTCTATCTCTATTCGTAGCGGCTCACCCAAGTCTGCTGTTTTCAAATTTCCGTCAATCATACTGCTGCTTGCGCTAATCAAGGCCAAACCTTCTGTAGCATTCCGCCGTTGTACCATGATTTGATGAGATCTTTGTCCCGCACCGTTTATTAAATGCAATTTCATGCGTTGGTGATCCACGCCGTTAACTTCTGCCTGATTTTCAAAAAAAGTCATAGCAATATGAACAGAATCCTGTGTATATGTTTCAGGTAGATGCAGCACCGCAGTATCTCCACCACTTCCATCCTCATTATATACTCTGATTGCTCCGTTTTGCCATTTGGAATAGTGCATGTCATCTCTTATCGCATCAGACAAAGTATTCGGTTTTGCATCAAAAGTTTCTGTGTAAACAGTCAGATACCCTGGTTCTTCCGTTTCTGTAGGGGGTAGTTCGGCGTCTGGCTCCGGTTCTGGTTCCGGTTCTGGTTCTGGTTCTGTTTGCACAGGCAAACTAACACGTATGTCATCCACCGTAATGTTACAGCTCATATATTCATTATTAAATCGCAGTCCGCTGAGTTCTGACAATACCGTCCCGCTGTCCGCTGCACTCATTCCTTTTGCTTCTGACCAATCTGACCAACTCCAGCTTTCCTGTTCCAGAAGTGCTGTACGGTAACGAATGCTCTGTCCTGTAAAAT
>NZ_JADCKB010000047.1 GCF_014982785.1 Ructibacterium gallinarum | reverse complement strand
TGGTATAATTTTATCCATGAGATCTTGATCTCCTTTCTCTGATTTTCAGGGAGGTATTCGGGTTTGGGGTAAAACCATTATACCATAAGGAGTTCAAGGTCTCAATTTTCATTTAACTTAACAAAACACTATAGAAAGCAAGGTGTCCTTTAATATGACACAACTTTGTGCCAACGAAGAGCTTTATACTATGCTAAATTTACGGAATTACTATTCAGATCCTGTGGAAATTATGGCAGCTGTTGCACTTTATGACAAAAGTGACGTCATTCTGCGGCTGGAACAGATTGTGGAAAAGAAGCAAATTTATTCCCCGATGGCAAATGAAAGTTTTACAATTCCTTTAAAACTTCCGGAAAATGTTACAGGCAAAATTGTCAAGGTCTTTTTGTGGGATGATGCATTGAACCCTATCTCTAATGTTATAGCAGATTTAGAGTGAGAATGAGATGAAATAGGCATTACTGGATGCTGCGGATTTTAGATTATTATAAGTGCTTTGAAGTGTAATCGCTGGGAGTTTTTCCGGTCACACGTGCAAAGGCTTTATAAAAGTTGGCAGAGCTATGAAATCCGCAGCGAGCTGCAATTTCAAGCTTGCTCAAATTGGAAGTGGTTAAAAGTCCGATTGCCTTTTCAACTCGCTTGATCGTAATATAATCCCATGGAGAGATGCCGTTGTATTTTTTAAACATAGTCGAAAAATAGGATTTGCTCATTGTGGATTGCTGTGCGATTTCTGCCAGTGTTAATGATTCTTCCAGATGATTTTCTATATATTGCATGGCCAGTGCTAATTGAGAGAGTGTTTGGTTGTTTGCAGATGAGTTGTTTTTAGAATTGACATAGTCATAATCTCTTAGCAAAATCAGCAAAATTAAGAGAAGATCTATTTTTATTTTCAGTTGATAACCAGGGAGTGCGTCGATGAATTCTTTTTCTATATTTGTTACAATATTTCGTATCTGAGTGGTGGATGGATTTTTCGATCTATGCGATGGGTAAAGCTTGGGCTGCGGTCAAAAAAAGTCCCAGCAGAACCATCGTGGATGGGTCGCCATCATTCCACAGAAATTTAGGCTCAAATTGTATATTTATCAGTTCAAAGTTGTTACCGGGAAAAATATCGGTAATATAGTGAATTTCATTGCTTCCAAATAAAAAAATATCACCTTTCTGCAAGGTGTATTCTTTGTCTTTGATAGAATAAATCCCGCTGCCGCTTAAAATAACGGATAGTTCACATTCGGTATGATGGTGCTCACGATAGCTTCGTTTGCCGCTGGGACTAGCTGAATGAAATATCTTAATATCAGGGAGAGCATATTCGTTAAATTTCATTTTGGTTACCTCCATGTAATATATAGAATCAAAATATAGTAGATAATATTCAAAATATTTTGGTTGCTTTTATACATACTTTCTTATATATAATTAAACAAATAGAAAAAGTCAAGGGGGAGTATAAATGAAAAAAGAAAATATTCGAGATAAAATTTCAGAAAATATTAATATCTGTTCTTCGCCGTCAGAGCTGAAGATTACGGATATTCGTGTTGCGAATATCAATGGTGCACCTAAGCATTGTCCGCTGATTAAGATTTATACTAATCAGGGTCTGATTGGTTATGGGGAAGTGAGAGATGCGTCAAGTGCAACCTATGCATTGATGTTGAAATCCAGACTTGTGGGAGAAAATCCATGCAATGTTGACAAATTATTTCGCAGAATAAAGCAATTTGGCGGACATTCCCGTCAGGGTGGCGGTGTGTCCGGAATTGAAATTTCCCTTTGGGATTTAGCGGGCAAGGCGTGGGGTGTCCCGTTGTGGCAGATGCTGGGAGGTAAATTTCGCGATAAGGTGCGTATGTATTGTGATACCGATGTGGATGGAAAGCATAGTGGAACAGATATGGGAAATGCCTTAAAAAAGAGAATGGAGCAGGGATTTACATTCTTGAAAATGGATTTGGGTATAGAATTGATGCTGGATGAGCCGGGGTGCCTAAATGCACCGATGGGAATGCTGGAAGATATTAAAAAATATTCCATGAAAGCGATCAATCACCAAAGAAATTCAATCGACAGAGATGTTATGAGAGGGAAAAATTACGAAACCTTTACCATTCCCCATCATGCCACTGGAATTCACCTGACCCAAAAGGGAATGGATTATCTTGAAAATTATGTGCGCGAGGTGCGGGATGTTATTGGATATGAGATCCCGCTGGCAATTGATCATTTTGGGCATGTATGCATCGAAGATTGTATCATGTTTGCCAAGCGCCTGGAAAAATATAATATTGCTTGGATAGAAGATATTGCACCATGGCATTATACGAATCACTATACCAAAATTGCCAATAGTTGTAACATTCCTATTTGTACGGGCGAAGATATTTTCTTGTCCCAAAATTTTGTTCCGCTGATGGAAAACGGAGGGGTATCTGTGATACACCCGGATATTTTGACAGTCGGCGGCGCTATGGAAATGAAAAAGCTGGGGGATTTGTGTGAAACCTATGGTGTGGCAATGGCGATTCATATGGCAGAAAGTCCGATAGCATGTATGGCAGCCATTCATGCAGCTGCGGCAGTACAGAATATTTTGGCTGTAGAGTTCCATTCTGTGGATATTCCGTGGTGGAATGATCTTGCTGTGGGCATTGATAATCCTATTTTTGACAAGGGATTTGCCAATGTTCCAAACAAGCCGGGTTTGGGTATTGATGAATTGAATGAAGAGCTTATTGCAGAGCATATACACGAACAATATCCGGGACAATGGGAGCCTACAACCCAATGGGATATTGAATGGGCAAATGACAGGGAGTGGAGCTAATGAAAATTATTTGGTTAGGGCAAAGCGGATATCTGTTATCAGATGGAATTACAACCATATGCATTGATCCATACCTATCTGATGCGGTGAATCGAATTGCAGGGCGTCCCAGAATGGTGGGAATACCAATTCTTCCGGAAAAGCTGTATGTCGATGCAGTAATTTGTACGCATAACCATGTGGATCATGTGGATCCAGATGCGATACCTAAGATGCAAAAGGAGAATATGATCTTTTATGCACCCACAGACTGCAAACAGACTCTAATGAATTTGGGAGTGACGCAGTACCTTCCTTTTGATGAGGGAACACGAGTAGTGCTGGGGAATTTCATACTGGAGGCGGTTTTTGCAGACCATACGGTTCCGGCCATTGGCGTTGTGGTTACCCATGCAGGAAAAAGGTATTATTTTACTGGTGATACATATTATCATCCTAAGCTTGCGGATATAAAATGCGATGTTCTTTTTGTGAGCATCAATGGAAAGCTGGGAAACATGGATGTAGAGGATGCAATTCGCCTTACAAACGAAATCAAACCACAGCTTGCGGTTCCTAATCATTATGGCATGTTTGCCAGCAATACCGAAGATCCGGAAAAATACATGGTGCCCAATCGTTTTATTATGGAATGGAATAAGGAGTATAATTTATAATTTGCTTATAGGAGGCAACAATATGTCAAGAAGAGAAACAGCCCTAAAATATTTTCGTGAACACCAGGATTATATGGAAGAACGGGTGAAATCCGGAGTAGAGCTATATCGTAAGGGGGATGCTCAAATGACGGTAGTAGACGGTGAGGGAAATCCTCTGAAAGGTGTTAAAATAGCCGTGAAGCAGAAAAATCATGAATTTAAATATGGTGCAAATATTTTTATGCTTGACGAATTTGAAAATGAAGAGAAAAATAGAATATATCGTGAGAAATTCTGTGAAATTTTCAATTTGGCAACAGTTCCGTTTTATTGGAAGGACTTGGAGCCAGAGCAGGGAAAAACTCGTTATACCAAAGATAGTCCGCGTATTTATCGGCGTCCTGCACCGGATTTGTGCGTAGAATATTGTCTTGCTAATGGAATAGAGCCAAAGTGTCATTGTTTGAACTATGATAGTGTGATTCCGGAATGGGTATGCGATGCGGATGTGGAGCAGTACAAGATGCTGCTGGAAAAACGTTTTCGTGAAATTGCAGAGCGGTATGCAAAAACGATTCCGTCTTTTGAGGTTACCAACGAAACTTTTCGTGGTTATAAGGATTATCAAACCCAATTTTATCGTGAGAATGATTTTGTAGAGTGGAGTTTCCGTACTGCAGCAAAATATTTCCCCAACAACCGTTTGATTATTAACGACTATGTTGTATTTGACGATGGACACTATCGAGAGAACAGAAGCCAATATTTTATGCAGATTGAACGGTTGCTGCGCAACGGAATATATCATTTGGATTCTGTAGGAATGCAGTTCCACAGCTTCTTTGATCTGGAACGAGAACCGAAGGATGCTGAATTTCGGTATAATCCAATGCATTTATATCAGGTTTTGGATAAGTATGCAGAGTTAGGAAAACGGATGCAGATTACGGAAATGACCATTCCTGCATATTCAGCATCGCCAGAGGACGAAGAAATACAGGCAGAATTGATTCATCACTTGTATTCGGTATTTTTCAGTCATCCGGCCATGGAGGCAATTATTTACTGGAATTTACCAGATGGATATGCAGCTTATGCGCCTCAAGGAGATATGACATCCGGAGAAAATAAATATTACGGTGGATTACTGCGGTATGATTTATCTGAAAAACCGGCATGTTGGGTAATTAAAGACCTGTTCGGAAGGAAGTGGAGAACAGAAGCTGAGGTTACAACCAATGATGTAGGATGCACAAAATTCCGAGGCTTTTACGGCGAATATGAAGTAACCGTTACCGGAGACGGAAAAGAAACCAAAACAACGCTGATGCTTTCTTCACGTAAAAATAATATCAATAAGATTGTTATGAAGTAAGCGGCGGAACGGTGGCAAAAAAATGTTTGATTTATCGGGTAAAATTGCTCTGGTAACTGGCTCAACTCAGGGGATTGGTTTTGAAATTGCAAGCGTATTGGCACAGCAGGGGGCACGTGTGTTTGTGAACGGTGCATCCAGCATGGAGAAATGTCAGGTGGCGGCGGAGCGAATACCGAATTCTGTGCCGGTATTAGCCAACGTGTCAAAGGAAGAGGATATTCAAAAGCTCTATCAAACAACAGGCGACGTGGATATTCTGGTGCTGAATGCATCTGTCCAGGTAAAAAGAGATTGGGAAGAGGTTTCGTTAGAAGAATTTGATATGCAAATGTCTTGCAATGTAAGGAGTTCTTTTTTAATGATACAAAAATATGCTCCTGGTATGAAAAAGAAAAAATGGGGTCGAATTGTTACCATTGGCAGTGTTAATCAATATAATCAGCATCCAATGCTGTCGGTATACAGCATTTCAAAGGCAGCACAGATGAAGATGGTAGAAAACCTTGCACCGCTGCTTGCACCATTTCAAGTGACCATTAACAATATTGCCCCCGGGGCCATTGATACACCGAGAAATCAACAAGCACTTGCTAATAAAGAGGCACACAGGAGCATTGTCAGTCGCATTCCATGCGGATATATCGGAAAACCGGAGGATGTTGTGCATGCAGTTTTGTTAGTGTGTTCAGAGGAGGGAAGATATATCACAGGCTCTGAGATTATTGTTGATGGGGGGTTCCATCTATAAAATGCTTACAGGCAATGCCTTTTGTGAAGATACAGAAGAAATATGCTGGCTGCATACTTATTGTGGGGGATTTTTATGGATTAGAAATAGTGTGCCTTGACGCTTTTGTTTTTAGATGAGAAAGAAATTGTATGCTGTTTAGATAGGGCAAGAAGAAATTTGACCATAGAAAATCCAGAGGCTTATAGTAGAAAAGGAGAGGTGTTCATGCACTTTAATGACAGAGAAGAGATTATAGCACTTACCCCTCAGTGAAAGGGTGACCGAATGGATGACGGCAGACCGTATGTGCCGGATAAATATCTAAAGGCGTTGGAAAAGCTAACGCTTGAAGAGGTTTGGAAACCCATTTTTGTGAAGGGGTATGAAAGTCAGTTTGAAGGTCGGCTTCATACTCTGTATGATGATGGCAGGAAGTTGATTGGACGTGCTGTTACAGCTACGTATTGTCCGTACCGCCCGGATCTTGATGAAGTGACAAAGGACATTGGACGAAAAGAAAATCGTTCCGGAACCTATAATCAATGGGTGATTGACAGTCTGGTAGAAGGTGATGTTGTAGTTGTTGATATGTATGATAAGATTTATAAGGGGACTTTTCTTGGCGGAAATCTTACTACGGCAATCAAGAACAAGACCAAAACCGGTGGCGGAGTAATATGGGGTGGAATCCGTGATACAGAGCAAATGAAAAAAGTGGAAGGTGTGCAGGTATATTACAGAGGAATTGATCCAACACCCATCCGTGACTTCATCATGACAGGATTTAATACTGCCACCAGAATAGGAAATGCCATCTGTCTACCGGGTGATATTGTGTTTGGTGCCGGAGGAGGGGTGTTGTTTATACCCAGTCATCTGGTGGCAGAGGTGGTTGATGGTGCCGCAAAAACCCAGGTGAAGGATTTGTTCGGATTTGAAATGATTACGCTGAATAAGTTCACCACTGCCCAGATTGATAAAAATACCTGGAGTAAGGAAATGCTGGATTTACTCATGGAGTTTATAGAGAGCGATGAAAGAGCTGCAGAATATAGAGGGATGGATTGGTCCTATGAGTATGATTTGGCAATCAATGGAGATCCCAATGATACACAATCAGCACTTTAATCGATAAAATTTTTATACGGTTTTATATGGCTTCTTGTCAATAGCTGAGATGGTGTTGTAGAATAAAAGTTGACACCCTATTCACAAGGAAATTGTGTGCCCTCCCAGCAAAAATGGACACAGAAAAGCATCAAAAAACGGAATGAATCGTAATAATACTTTTGTTTTCAAAAGGCGACCGCATTTATTCGACGGTTCACTTGACAACGAGCCTCTGCCGACATGATATTCCGGCGAAAGGACGAAATAGCCCGGAGGGCGATTCGCCTCAGCACAAGCCTATCATACCGGCTCCTCATTGTCAAGCGACTTTCGCAGCATAAACGCTGAGTAAGTGCTCGTACGCAAGCGGAGAGAGCCAATTAAGAGCCGCTTGAGGTCTTACGGAATTGTAATATGTTTCAATATACGCAAATATATCGGCCTGTGCTTCATCTTTGGTTTTGTAATGTTTGTGATGAACGAGTTCACATTTAAGGCAACTGAAAAAGTTTTCTGCTACGGCATTATCATACGGATCACCCTTTCTTGACATACTTTGAGTAATATTGTGTTTAGCTAATGCTTCACGATATCCACCGGAAGCATATTGAACACCACGGTCGCTGTGAAAAATCAAATTCGATTGAGGCTTTTGCCTGTTTACTGCCATTTCAAGTGCAGAAACGGTAAGATTGGTGTCGATACGGCTTGAAAAGGCGTAACCGACAATCTTTTTAAGACATAGGACTTTAACGATGGCTGTATACAGCCATCCCAGCCTGTAGAAAAACCCCTGTTTTCGCTCAGAAAGCAGGGGCTGCTTTTGTTAATGAGAATAAATTTCTAAAAATTTGCGTAAAGGCGAAAAGATATGTTGATTTATCAGTTCTGTTCCACCTATG
>NZ_JADCKB010000046.1 GCF_014982785.1 Ructibacterium gallinarum | reverse complement strand
AAATACCATAACTTTTTCCTTTTTCATAACCCTTTGCATATACATCTCCCAATCCTTCATCAACACCAATCTGATAGGAATGAATATCAATTGGATAAGCATATCTTCCAATTTCATCTGGAAATACTGCCTGCATCCCAGCACTTTTCCCCTGGGTATATCCTGTAAAAGTGAAGGTTTTTGATCATATTTTTTTGAGGCAGCTAGCATCCACAACTCCCCCGGCAAAAGGTCTAACCTCTTACCTTTCCCGGAGATACTCCGATCATTTTCACAAACGCTCTGGAAAATGTTCTAGAGTTGGTGTAACCGACCGCTGCAGCAATTTTTTCGATCGTCATATCCGTATTTTTCAAAAGCTCCATAGATTTTTCTATACGAACTTTGGTTATATATTCAAGCATACCTTCCGAAGTTTGTTGTTTAAACATTGAGGAAAGATAGGTATTCTTAATATTAAATTCAGCTGCTACCATATTACAATTAAGATTGGGATCCGCAAAATGCTGATCAATATATTCTTTTGCCTTTTTTACAACTTCCTCAACTTTTCCTGTGGCATCATTAACCTTACTATTTATATCACATATTTCTTTAAATATTTCAGAAATTTTATCTTTCATATCTATGAGTGTGGTACAATCGGTAAGGCTTTTCAAAGCATCACCATATTCAAACACAAACTCCCTTCCGTTTTCATTCATCTCAATAATTACTCTTGAAATCATGCCCATAATTTCATACATAAAGCACCGGGCCATCAAAATAGATGCGCTGAAGTTTTTCAAATTTCTTTCAAATATTTCTTCCAGTATTTGATGGGCATTTGCATAGTCCCCGCGTTTCAATGCCATGCTTAAGCGAATTTCTCTCTCAATCGGAAAATGATATAAAATTTTGGATTGCTCAATAATATTTGAATACTCTATAATACCATATTGATTAACAAACTTGTATTCAAGGCATTCGAGCGCCTCATTGTAACACAGGCGTATTCCCTCCAAATACGGATGTTGGCCGGAAATACCACTGGAAAATCTAATATTAAAGTTTTCAGAAATGATTTTCTGAGCTACAGAGATGCTATCCACCAATGATCTTTTTATATCCGTTTTTTCGGAGTTAATGATACAAGCAAGCATACTGTTTAAATTACAAAAAATATAATCATAACCTGATTTCAAAATATCGCTCAACACATTGGAAACCACTATTTTAGCCAAAGTGTAATCATTTAAGTCCTCCTCTTGATTATTTTCAAAGACGGTTTCATAGGTATCTTCAATATAAAAAAGTACCAATGTAAAATAATCATGATCAAACTTAATATCTAAGCTGTATAGAATGTTTTCCATAGATTCGTTCAAAAAACTTTCCCCATTAACCAGTTGGGTAAATACAGCATCTTTTATAACTGCTTCTTGGATTTCGATTCGTTTTGAATGGGTTTCATTTTCTTTAAGAATTCTATCTACCACTTCGGTTATATACTGCATTTCATCGACATCCTGTCCTCTTGTCGATTTGGCAGATATGCTTCTGAGCCGATTTTCAAGACCTCTTATCGGCTTATAATTTCTTTTTGTAACAATTACCGCAATCAAAAGCCCCAAAATGCTATAAATAGAAATAAACCCAGTTGTTTTTTTTCTTAAACTGTTAAGACCACTCATATACTGTTCTTCATTGATTACAAACATATATGTCCAGGAATTTTCGTCAGAAGAATCTCCGAGTATAAAATAGTTTTCATACTCGTTCTTTGTATCACCACCAAGTTCCGCAACCACTTGGGCAATGGTATCAAAATTTTTCTCAGAAGTTATGTTGGACAAAAATATCCGGTTATCCTTATCCAGTACGCAAAATGCCCACAAATCACTGTCGGTACCGCTCATAGAAATAAAATTTGAGCACGGCATTCGAAATACCACTGTCGCGAGCGGCCTGTTATAATCTACATTAAAAACAGAATATTTATACAGAATCTCATCCTTTGTTTTATCACCGTCCTTTGCTGGAAGATAAATAAATTCTCCAATCCCTTTCTCATTCAATAATTCGATATATTCATCATATTCCATATCCATATCGGCATAGTAGGTATCAAAATATCCTCTGCTGTCCGAACTGCTTTGAGCGCTGACAATATAGTCGGTTCGGGTAAAATAAATATATACTTCACTGATACCGATACTGAAATAGGAGCTGTCGTTGATCTTGCTTCTTATACTGCCTAAATTATAACGGAAATATCTGTCGGGCTGCTCCACAAGACAAAGCTCTTTTACTAAATCATTTTCGGCGAGTTCAGCAGCAAAAATACTAAGATTTTTTTGAATATTATCAATATGCTGTTTCTTCTCTTCAAGAGTTATACCCGCAGTCAGGTTGATCTGCTCTACAACGGTTGTTTTTGATTCATAATATAAAGAAAGGCTCATACCAATCATTAGAAGCAGAATGAATATATATGACAGAAACCATGATACTACCATAGTATTTCTCTTTATAAAAGCAATCCCTTTTCTCAATGCTTACCATCTTCCTTCTGTTATTTTCAAGCAGTCATACTGTAATATTTCAATCTTTTAGCTTTTATAAGCGGCTTCATTGTTTCAAGATCGTTCCACAACATCACACAAACTTGGGCATCTTTGTTTTTGGTTGGCAGAAAACACTCTAGGTCATCGGAGGCATCTTCATCGATTGCAAATTCCAAAAATGTATTCTCAGAATAAAGAGCCGCTACCAATACCCCAGTTAGCAAATCTGTATTCGGTACAGCGCGAAAGTTTAGTTCTCCTTCAGAAAAAAAATTTTCAACCAAGGCGCCGTTCTGTCGGCATACAATCGTCCACGCTTCCTCGTTTGCACCCAGTTTTTCGATCTTTATATTGTCCAAGGCAATATAACCATCCGTCGTTGCCGAAGAGGAATATGCCCCAAACCTTATGATGTTAAACACTTGTGGAAGATTCGAAAAAGTACGGAAGGTACACGTCTCTGTCTGCCCCGGAATGCTGATATCAACATATTTTTTAAGTGTATATAAAGTGACCGAAAAATCCATCCATTCGCCAGAGTTGGATATTGAAACAGTCTGCCCGCCGGTGGATATGGTTCCATCACCAAATCTTAAAACACCTATATACTGACTGGAATTATTGCTCTTGATTTCAAGAGAAGCATTCACATCACCGGAAACCAAAATACTTCCGCTTATTCTGATTGGCCCAGTACCGCTGCCATTGAACAAAGCGTTCCAAGTATCCCCTTGCGTATCTTTGACCACAGAATAATCCAAATATTCAGATTGATTCATATATGGGCCGTACCATACCGTGCACAGATCCGATGTATCTTTTCCGCCGATCCCACCGACCTTCTGCAAATTTTGGTTCGTTCCCCGTAATCGGGACCATGTACCAGCAGCATGCCATTCAGCTAAACCGGTTTCGATATAGCCATCTGTTTGATATAAGACAGCATGCGTCAGCAGCTTAACCGGCCAATAAACATGCCGGCCATCCACGCAGGTTATGTCAATATATTTGCCGTCTATCGTATGCTCGGGCTGTAAAGTATATCCATTTTGGTCACGGTATTCAATATTCGAAACACCGCTCCACATTCCGCCATTTTCAATATCCTTTCTTTGTAAGTTACTGGAGAGATAAAAAATGCCTTTATTGGCAAACTTTTCGATCTCAGAACAAACATGGGAAAAGCCCGCAGGACTTTTATATAGCATATATCCTTCCGGTTGCTTTATCAGTTCCATGTCATCAATCCATATTGCCCCCGAATTTCCCGCATTTGACAAAATGGATAATGTATTATAACAAAAAGCTGTATTGCTGATGTATTCCTGAGCAAGCAGTTCGTCATCGCGAAAGACATACAACACATCCTCGCCTTCCCCTGAGGCTTTTTGAAGGACAAACTCCAGGTGATACCACTTGTTGAGAACATGATGTACAGGCACCGTCTTATCACACACTGTAATTCCGCCGCCGGCGATCTGTGCAAAATTTGTATCGGACCATTGAATCGAAATTTCACCGGGCGTATTTTCAAACGCGTAGTACATGGAACCATACAGTACTGCGCCATCAAGATTTTCAGTAAAAGGGATATTTTGAATCGTCCAATCGTCTGTCAAGCATATGCTTCTATCTGTATTGGCTCTGCCAAATTTACCTCCAGCCGTTGCCATGCCATACGTATTTTCACCGAAATCTTCGTTCAGGAGAAGTTCCGCATTGGATGTGCTTTCAGATATGCTCCAGGAATCAATATCTCCCTTGCTCGGCACACAGGCAAATTGGGAAAATCTAACTTCAAGATTGATTTGTCCGCTTCCCGACAGCTTCAGTGCAATCCGTGTCACCCCTTGGTTTTGATTTTGTGATGCGGCATTTGTAAGGCTCTCCGGTGGTGTCGCCGCCCCTGTTTCGCTGGCATCCACCACAACATTGGAATTCCACGTAAGATAGATCCTTTTTCCATTCTGCGTAAGCATCATCCGATTGTTGGCACTGTCCACCGTCACCTCTGCTTTAGTGTGCATGTACCAATAGACCTCAGAACTTCGATTTAAGGTAATTTCATCTCGCACCGTCAGTTCTGACATAGATTTGTCAACGAAAAATCCTCGTTTCAACGTATCCGCTTCATCATATGCTTCTGACATATCATACACACAGTAGGCTTCTGTGTCCGAATATTCATATTCAATCAACGGAACATACGCACTTGCCGTTTGGTTATACTTCGCATCATTGTTGATGGTAAGTGTATTATGTCCCTCTGTCCTTTTTCTGTAAAGCTGATTGTCAGCAATGCCAGAATTATAATTTTCTGTTCCAAGATCAACGGCCCACTTTTCGCCTGCCATATCAAAGACAAAGGCTCCTGCATCGTTATGAGAATGGTACGCGCCTACCGTTCCACCATGTGCCGAAACCCAGAACGCATTTGCATCAAAATACGCACTTCGCGTCGAAAAGCTCTCAACCGTGCCAGAGGTGGTGATAACCTTTGGCATTGCGGTATAATTGGTACCTTGTATAAAATCTATTCCATGAAAATAACATATCGCTTCCAGCGGGATAGTGGTAAAATCGTCATTAAATAACTGCATTTTGCGATGACTGATTATCGCCTCATTGGCATATTTTATGCCAAGCCAGGTAAGCTGGTTATTAAAGGACGGATTTTTCATATCGTTTGCATCATGGTAGTTGTTAATTCCATTTTCTGATTGCATCGATATGATATACTCTGCCGTTTTATCCAGCCCAGGTGCATTGAGCAGACCATAATCACTGCCAAGAGAAAACTCGATTGCACCTATCATTGAAGATAACGAAGTCATGGTCTTTCCCCAATAAATAGGTCCCTCTGCCCAGCCGCCTTCTCTATCAAAACATTTCAGCGTATACTCTATGCTTCTGACTGCATTTTCAAGCATCTCGCTGCAAAACGCCGGATTTTCCTCCATAATTGCAAGCGCTGCAACCGTAATCCCGTTGTTTACAATTGTGTTGTAATTACTGCTCCATTTTGGGAAAATGCCGCTTATTTGCGTAGAGGTACCGGTACCTACAGCACACCCCTGAAGACGTCCATAATACGCAAGAGATAACGGCTTCAGCCCAAGTTCAACAATCGTTGACACTATAGCCGTCTTTTGCTCTTCCGTCCATACATCATACATCCAGTCATAAGCAATACCAAGACCATTTAAAAACATTCCCGTGTCTATAATGTGCGCTGTGTTTAAATCCGGAAATTGTGATACGGCACTTAGATCATCCCATGCTCTTTGCGCATATTTTTCGTTCCCTGTCAAAAGATAAGCAAATCCATATAACTGCATGTTATTTTTAAACTGTTCCGCCATATCATGCATTCTGTAGGTATCCTGAAAGCGATATGAAATTGCTTCATCTGAGAAAGCGCTGTCAGCCTTTTGTATATTATAGTCCAGCATCCTGCGGAGCAGCGCATCCTGTTCTGCCATAATTTTCATTTGCGTTATGTCATCATCCGTAATGAACAGTCTTGGATGTGGTACACTGGCGTTTTGTCCAAAATCAGCTGAAATCGTCGCCGCATCCGGACGCTGGTACAACACATAACTTCTCAGTTCCTCTGTTGCTGTGATATAAGGAAGCGTTCCAACATAAAACGGCCTTTTGTAGATTGGCGTATCCGCCGATATAGCATTATCAAACGGACGTGTACCAAAATACATCGTCCCGTCGCCATCGTAAATTGTACACAATGCCTGCTGCTCTGCGGCATATTTTACCGAAATCTTTGTATCATTTCCACTCGATATCACCGGCATATCAGCTGACTGCTGCAAGTTCGCGTCAAAAATTCTATTAAACTCTGCAACAGTCACATACAGATCCTCCCCAATCTGTACCGGTTTTGAAGAAAGCGGTATCCGCTCCCCCTTTTTCCATGCAAAATCAGCATATTTGCTTAGTACAATCTTATCCGATAAATAGTTTGCCATATCTGTATCATCATAAAACACCGATGACCGAACCTCGGTGATTTCGTCAGCTTCGTCAACAACATAAGGCTGTGCCAGTCCTGTTATCTGCCAGTGTTCCATCATTAAATCGCCCGTACCGTCACCATTGTCAAGACTGACTCTAACCTGTGTCAATTTTGTGAACTTCGATGAAAACGATATCCCCTTTCCTACATGTATATTATTGATATACACTTCCATCGTATGGTTTTCTAAATTTACATAACATTTCCAGTGGGCAGCTTCACCATTCATTTGATCAACATAGTCGTTCCATACATATTGGGAACCGGACAGTTTAAGATTCCCATGGGTATCTATTGCTGCAATCTGCACATCGGTATGATATCCTGTCCCCGCCTCGGCCGCATTAGCAGCATTATATAATGCACTGTCCCGCAGCCTGAACAGGAGGATGCTTGCACCTTTTTCAGGAACTGTTACATCCGATTCGATGACAAAATACTGGTACACTTTTTCGCTGCCATAGATAGCGGCCTTTTCCATCTTTACGTCTATGTAACAGTCAGAAGCCTTTCCCGCAACGCCTTTATGCAGGGTAATGGCGTTGCTGCGATTTGCATTCCTATAATCCAATCTGCCGAAGGTAATTGTATTTTCACCAGAAACAACAGTAGAAGTATTGGGGTCATATGAAACGTCAGACGATAAATTAAAGTATGCCGGTTTCTGAGCAGTGGCGGACAAAATATTTCCGGTGTTGGGGTAATCACTATGAAAATAGGTATAATCTCCGGCATCATCATCAATCAATTCATCAATATTATCTACAACCGCATCATCCTGCGCCGCAAATATATCCGGACAGGATGACAGAAGAATAGCTATACTGAGGATACTATATATAACAAGTCTTTTCAATCGTATTTTTTCCATTGTAACCCTCCTTGTTGCATGACACCCTTGACGTATAACAGACAAAAATGCAATCTAAAATTTCGAAGTCGCCATATTTTTCTGCTTTATTTTGAATACGCCCGGCTGCACTCTTCACACATCATTACGAAAGCTCCAATACCGTGTAAATCGTTTTTTTCTTTCGGCCTGTCAACATAATAGTCATAACTACCGACCATGGTGCCTATACATATCGAAGGAAGTGTAAGCCGATTCTCTTTTACAGTAACACCATCTATTGAAGTGAACCCCAAAAGTTGGACAAATTTTAAAATTAATTTGCTAAGGATTGAGTTCTAAACTGAACAGGACTCATTCCTTTTAATTTTAATGAAATTCTCTCGTTGTTATAGTAATCAATATAC
>NZ_JADCKB010000045.1 GCF_014982785.1 Ructibacterium gallinarum | reverse complement strand
GCATTACAATCATGTACGTCCTCATTCTTATAATAATTACAAAACACCTTTCGAGGCACGCTATGAAGCTGTATAAGTTCTGTGGCAAAATTAGGTTGTTGTGTTACAAAAATGCTTGACCACAACAATAACTCTTTTTTAACAAATTGGATGCTATTTTTTATAAAAAGTGAGTTCAATAAAGATACTGTTACTTTATTTAGTACTATTATTTATGAAATGGGTTTCAGCTATAGAATATATGTGGTTATAACTTAAAATTTTATTACATCATAACATGGTTTGGAAAAATTTAGGAGATTTTTAAAAAATTTTTGAAAAAATTAAAAAAACAAAAAAATTATTAAAAATTATTTTTTAAAATTTGTACTAATGAAGTGTAAAGATATTTTTCATTATAATAAAAAGTAAAAAGAAAGTGAGGAAATTTAACGTGAAGAAGTTTAAAGCGTTTGTTAAAGAACCGGAAAATATCAGTATCTTAATTCCAAATGAGATAATAGAGAATGAAAAGTTGGGCGTACATAGGAATTATTTATATGCGTATTTGTATATATGCAGGGGGTACGATGGGATAAGTAGATTTTCCTTTGAAGATATTTTTATGTTTGCTGGGTATAAGGATTTTAAAGCTGTTGGTTCGGCAAAAGAAAAGATAAGGGAAAGTTTGGATAAGTTTATTGAACAGGGTATATTTGAACCAATTACAGGTAATGTTTATGGTAATAAATTTATATCCGGCATATTGAAATTGAATTATACAAATGCGGAATCTTATGTAATGATAAATTTAGACATCTTAAATAAGATTATGAGACATAGAGAACGTAAGGTGCGATATACATTATTAAATTTCTATTTGTATCTGCTAAGCAAAATGCGCCCCTTAGATGAAAAAGGATATAATATGGGATTTTATTCGTATCTTGGAATGCTGGAGCAAGTGTTTCATATGGATTTTAGACAGGTTAAAACCTATATTGATAAATTAGAATATATGAAGTTGATGAAAACAAAGGCGTTACCAAGGTATAGAGATGTATTAGGATGTTGGCATACAAATATGCGTTTATTTGTAAGAACAGAGAGTAGTATGTCTGATGAAAAAGTAGATAAATTATTAAAATTATGCGAAAAAAATATGATACAAAACAGAAAAAGGCATGAATCTGCGCTTTTTAAATGATTTTTTGCACTTTGAGATTATTAAAATAAAATCTTTTAAGGAATAATATTAACGAAAATAAAATCGTTAATCCAAATGATAGAATTACACAGCTTGTAGTCATCTCTTTTTTATCACTGATTTTATCGAAGTAAGTAAAATTGAAGATGCCGAAAGGGGGATCGGAGAATTTAGAAGTTTAGGTAAATATAATATTAATAAATATAATATTAATAAATATAATATTAATGGGAGAAATAGTAAAATCTATTTCTCCCATGTAGAATATTTTTAAAGGTGGTGTTTGGATGAATAATATACCTATTTGGGAAAAATTTACTTTAACTATTGAAGAAGCTTCGGTTTATTTTCGGATAGGTGAGAATAAGTTGAGAACAATAATAAATGAAAATAGGAATGCGGATTTTATTTTGTGGAATGGGAATAGACCACAAATTAAAAGAAAAAAATTTGAAAATGTTATAAATAACATGCACAATATTTAATTAATAATTGAAATAAGGAGAACGTTATGTTATTATATTTAATACATATTATAGTTATCTCGGATTGGAGATGTTAATTTATGTCAGAAAAAAGACGAGATAACAAAGGCAGAATACTGCTTTCAAATGAAAGACAGCGTCCAGATGGCAAATATGAGTACAGATATATTGATAGAAATGGGGTGAAACATAGTATATATAGTTGGAAATTGGTTTCGACTGATAAAATTCCAAATGGTAAAAAATGTGAAGAATCTTTAAGGGATATGAAAAGAAAAATAGAAAAGGATTTAGAAGATGGAATTGATCCAGCAAAATCTCAAAATACAACCTTGAATCAATATTATGAAGAATATATTAATTCCAAATATGAATTAAAAACGTCTACACGAGTAAATTATAAATATCTATATGAAAAATATATTAAAGATAATTTAGGAAATAAAAAAATGTATGATATAAAATATATAGATATTAAGAATTTTTATATTTATCTTGTAGATAAACTTGGATTAAAAATTGGAACCATAAAGATTATTGATAATATTCTTCACCAAATGTTTAATGTTGCTGTTAGAAATGGTGATATAAGATACAATCCTACCACTGGTGTTATATATGAAATTAAAAAAGCTAACAATTTTGAAAATATTAAACGTCGTGCACTAACAATTCCACAGCAAGAATTATTGATTGATTTTTGTAAAAATAACACTATGTATAATCATTGGCTTCCATTAATTACGGTATTTCTTGGCACAGGTTGCAGAGTTGGAGAAATTATCGGATTAAGATGGGAAGATTGTGATTTTGAAAAATCTATTATTAGCATCAATCATATTCTTACCTATAGGCCACAAGATAATAGGAAATACGAATTTCATATAACAACTCCCAAAACGAAAAATTCAATTCGGATTATCCCAATGTTAAAAGATGTTAAAAAAGTATTGTTAGAAGAAAGACTTAGACAAATGAAAATTGGTTTTAATACGTCTGTTATTGATGGATATTCTGGTTTTATTTTTCAAAGCAGGGTTAGAACCGTTATTTTTCCACAAAAAATTAATGAAGTCTTGGAAAGTATTAGAATAAAATGCAATCAACAAGAAGAAGAAAACGCTATTCGTGAAATGAGGGAACCTGTTATTATACCACATTTTAGTGTTCACAATCTCCGGCATACATTTTGCACAAGATTTTGTGAAAATGAAACTAATATAAAAGTTATACAGGAAATAATGGGACATGCCGACATAACAACGACTATGGACGTTTATAATGAAGCCACCATTGAAAAGAAAGTCGAAAGCTTTTTTAATCTTGAAGGTAAAATAAAGATCAATTAATTTTACCACTTTTTTACCACTTTTCACTGTGAAGATATAAGAATTTATAAAAACTTATATAAAATATGATTACAAAAAATGGCGTAAAAATGTAGATATAAGGACTTATAACAAGTTATATCTATAAACACTGGCTACCATGGATAAAGGCAAACGGCATGCATGGTATTTCTATTTCAAGCCTTCCATCCTACATGGAGCGGTTTAATATCATATTTAATACCATCCCGGCAATGATTCTGGATTTTAAGCTTCTGTCCAAAGTACAAGAAAATAGCTTAATTATTGATCTTGCATCGCGACCCGGAGGTGTTGATTTTGAGACGGCGCGCAATCTCGGACGAAAGGTAATCTGGGCATTATCCCTTCCGGGGAAGGTGGCGCCTGATACCGCGGGAGATATTATGAAGGAAACCATTGTAAATATTTTGGAGGAATTGGGGGTGTAGCCAATGGACAGCGGAGCTGTGATAGGATTTGCTCTGACTGGTTCTTATTGTACCTTTTCCAAAGTCATTCCCCAAATCAAGGCGCTTGTGGATATGGGCTATGAAGTGATTCCCATCTGCTCGGAAAATGCTGCGCAAACTGATACAAGGTTTGGAAATGCAGGACAGCATCTTTTGCGGTTAGAACAAATAACCGGTCACAATGTGATTGCATCCATAACCGAGGCGGAACCGATTGGACCGAAAAAATTGCTGGATGTTTTGGTAATAGCGCCTTGTACTGGAAATACAATTGCCAAATTGGCACAGGGAATCGCAGACAGTGCGGTTACCTTGGCAGTAAAATCGCACCTGCGCAATAATAGGCCAGTTGTGATTGCAGTTTCGTCCAATGATGGATTGGGAGCAAATGCAAAAAATATTGGAATTTTGCTGGCTCGAAAACATATCTTTATGGTGCCGTTTGGACAGGATGATTATATGGAAAAGGAAAATTCTTTGGTAGCACATTTTGATAAAATACCGCAGACGGTCGAACTTGCTTTACAGGAAAAACAGCTTCAGCCTGTTTTAATGTAATGAATAGCAGAAATAAGAAAAGCAAGAGACACTTGACGCATGGTGCAGTATGCTATATGATTTAAGGCAGGAAGCTTAAAGCGTTCCTGCCTTATTTCCATTCTGGTATTTTATTGTAAAAAATAAACATTTGAAATAATAAAGAAAACAGCAAATATGTATAGTGCAATTGCTGATATGTTTTACGACTTATTCTAATATTTTCTGTATGGAAGGAAAAGGAAGGTAAAAAATAAGTAAAAACTATGCTTTTTGCTTGATTTTTTTAAAAAATAAAGTATAATAGAGGAGATGATAAAGGAGGTCTTTGCATGAAACATTATAAAGGAGCCGTTTTCTTTGATGTGGACGGGACCTTGGTGGATGAACGGAAAAAAATTTATACACCTACGCTAAAAACAGCAGCAGCTATCATGAAAATAAAGGAGAATGGTTATCTGGTGGGTATTGCAACAGGACGTGCCCGGTGTTATATCCCTGAAACAGGAATTGACTTTGACTGTTATGTGACCTGTAATGGTGCTGTGGCAGAAGTGGAGGGAAAAGAGATTTTTAATGATTATATTGCATTGCCTCAGCTACAGGAACTGGTAGATTATATGAAAAAAGAGAAGATTGGTTTTGAACTTGAGGGGTCTCAGCGCTGTTATTACCAGCCGGAGGCTGTAGAAGATTTTATGGAATTGATGGAGCATTTCCATATTACGGCGGACTGTTTTTCGCCGCTTCAGAGTTTGACGCAGCTAAAAACTAATAAAATTTTGATTACGTTTCATCAAATGGAGCAGTTTGAAAACATGCGGACGCGGTTCGGAGAAGATTATGCCATTATTCAGCATCATCGGAATCTGTCGGCCGATGTGGGAAAGAAAAATATCAGCAAAGCTACTGGTATTCAAGCTGTTATTGATTATCTTGGCCTTGATATCCGGGACACTTATGCCTTCGGTGATGATGGAAATGATTTTGAAATGTTACAGACAGTGGGCCATGGCGTTGCCATGACGCCTCATGCTCCACGGCTTGATGAAGTCGCAGATAGCATTACCGGTGGTGTAGAAGAGGACGGTGTTTATTGCGGACTAAAAAATTTAGGTTTAATATAGAGGGAACTTTATGAAAAAGTATAGTGGAGCAGTTTTTTTTGATATAGATGGGACGTTGATTGAAACAAAACGGGGTATTGATACTATATCGGAAAATACAAGGCGAGCGATTGCAAGTTTAAACAAAAAGGGATATTTAACCTGCATTGCAAGCGGCCGCACCAGGAATTATCTGCCGGTACTGGGTGATGTTTTTGAAGGGTATATTACCTGTAATGGGGCAGTCGCAGAAGTTGATGGTAAAATCCTGTTTGAAAAATTTGTGGAGCCAGAAGTACTAAAGCACTTTATGAAATATATGGATACCCACGGATTTGGATATATTCTTGAAAATTCCGAGCAGTGCTTTACGACACTAGCGGGAAACCGGACTTTTCAGGGATTGACTGGTCGTCTTTCAAAAAATTATGATTGTTTTTATCCGATTACCGATTTAACAGAGCCAGAGTCATTTCGGGTGTGCAAATTACAGATTGCTTGTGATGATGAAATAGAATTTAAGCGTATTCAAACGTTATTTGCAAAAGATTTTGAGATTACACCTCACCGGTATGAAATAGCAGCAGATGTTGCTCCGCGTGGGACAAGCAAGGCATCCGGGATCCAGGAACTCATCAAATATTTGGAGATTCCCAAAGAAAATACCTATGCTTTTGGAGATGATTATAACGACCTCCAAATGCTGCAGACAGTGGCGCACGGCATTGCCATGACCCCTCATGTGCCTCCGTTAGATGACATTGCAGAGTATGTGACAGGAACGGTGGAAGAAGAGGGAGTATTTCATGGTTTGTTGCATTATGGATTGATCTCACAGAAGGAAATGTGATGAAATTGTTTCAATCGAATGTTTTCATTGTTTTTTAAAAGCACTCTACGGAAAATAACCGTAGAGTGCTTTTAAATTTTACTCGTTTGGTTCGGTTTCATGAATCTGCATATGTTTGACGCGATCATTTTCTTCGGCTCTTTTGCCGTCATTAAACCGATCAAGCGTACCCACTAGATAGCCTGTAATCCGGCGAATCCGTTCAAATCCGGGCTTGGATTCATGTTCTTCGGCGGTGCGGCCGCATTGGGGGCAGACATCTCCGATGATGCCAGTATAACCGCAAACCGGGTCGCGGTCAACCGGATGGTTGATGCTCCCGTAGCCTACCCCTTGTTCTTTCATACAGCGAATGACCTTTTCAAAGGCTTCCAAATTGGTGGTGGGATCACCGTCTAGTTCGATATAAGTGATGTGTCCGCCATTGGTTAAAGCATGATAGGGCGCTTCAAGACGGATTTTATCAAATGCGCTGATACCGTAGTATACTGGAATATGGAAAGAGTTGGTGTAATATTCTCTATCAGTTACACCGGGAATAGAACCAAATTTTTCTCTGTCCAGTTTGACAAACCGACCGGAAAGGCCTTCGGCAGGTGTGGCAATCAGCGAAAAGTTAAGTCCATATTTTGCGGTGGCTTGATCCATTCTCTGTCTCATATAACCAACGATTTCAAGCCCCAGATTCTGTGCTGTGGTGGATTCACCGTGATGCTGGCCGATCAGTGCTTTCAGACATTCTGCAAGGCCGATAAATCCGGCTGTGAGTGTTCCATGCTTTAATACTTCGCCAACGGAATCATCCGGGCCTAAATCAGCAGAATCAATCCATACACCCTGTCCCATGAGGAAAGGATAGTTGCGGACTTTTTTGGAACATTGAATTTTAAATCGCGCTAAAAGCTGGTCAATAACAAGATCGATTTTTCTTCCCAGGTCTTCAAAGAACCATTCCACATTACCGTGCGCATTAATGGCAATACGAGGCAAGTTGATAGAGGTAAAACTCAGATTGCCGCGGCCGTACACGATTTCGCGGCTGGGATCATATGCATTGCCGATGACACGGGTGCGGCATCCCATGTATGCCGCTTCGGTTTCGGGATGTCCTTCTTTATAATATTGGAGGTTAAAGGGAGCATCCAGAAAGCTGAAGTTAGGGAAAAGGCGTTTGGCTGACACTCTGCATGCCAGTTTAAAGAGGTCATAGTTGGGATCCTCTGGGTTATAACTAATGCCTTCTTTTACTTTAAAAATATGAATTGGGAAAATCGGGGTTTCCCCATTTCCAAGACCCGCCTCAGTGGCAAGCAAAACGTTTTTGATTACCATCCTGCCTTCTGGAGAGGTATCTGTCCCGTAATTTAATGAACTAAAGGGAATCTGAGCGCCTGCCCGGGAATGCATGGTGTTTAAGTTATGTACCAGCGCCTCCATAGCCTGATAAGTTGCACGGTCTGTTTCGCGGACGGCGGCCTTGGTTACAAAAGTGCAAACATGCCGGCGATCTTCCTCATCGGTAAAGTATTCTTCCAGTTTTTCAGCCAAGAGGGATTGATAGCTTTCGCCATTGGCCAAACAGGGAACTTCGCCGGTTTCTTCCTGAATTTTGTTAATAATTTCTTTAGCCAATGTCTGACCGTCTTCACGATCTAGCTCCAGTTCCAATGCACGACCTAGATTTTCAGTGAAACGGCGACGATAGGTTTTTGCAACGCCGGGAGCCATGCTGTAGTCAAAGTTTGGAACGCTTTGCCCGCCGTGCTGGTCATTTTGATTGGATTGAATTGCAATACATGCCAAAGCGGAATAGCTGGCAATATCATTGGGTTCCCGCAGGAAACCGTGTCCGGTAGAAAATCCGCCCTCAAACAGGGTCTTTAAATCGATCTGACAACAGGTTGTAGTCAGGGTCAGAAAGTCTAGGTCGTGGATATGGATATCTCCGTTGCGGTGTGCCTCTGAGTGCTTGGGATCCAAAATAAACATGTCATAAAACTGTTTTGCACCTTCCGAGCCATATTTCAGCATGGTGCCCATGGCGGTATCGCCGTCAATATTGGCGTTTTCGCGTTTGACATCATTGTCTTTTGCGGGTTTAAAAGTGAGATCCTCATAAACTTTCATCAGCCGTGTATTCATTTCCCGAATTCTGGTGCGTTGGGAACGATATAAAATAAATTCCTTTGCTGTCCGGCTGTGCCCTTCTTCAATTAAAATATGTTCCACTGCATCCTGAATTTGTTCTACGGTAGGTCGTACAATGTTTTGCTCTTCGATGTATTCACTTACTTGCTTTGCCAAATCCATGGATGTTTGGTAATCTTTTCCGCCAATGGCTTCGGCTGCGCGATAAATTGCGCTTGCGATTTTTTCAATATCAAACCCTACTTCGCGGCCGTCGCGTTTTACGATGGTTTTAATCATCTTTCTTACCTCCGATTCTTTTTTTGCAAAATCAAAGCGCGGAATTTCTGCATCTGATCCAAATTTTCTTTACATTACCGCGCTGAATACCATATATTGTGATTTGATTCAGAAAAATGGTGCATATATAGTATAATCCTGTTGAATGGGAAAGTCAACAGAAAAAATAAAAAACAATATTACATTTTTGTAACAAAGGCGGAAACGGTATGAAAGTTTCCGCCTCAGCGTGTCGATACTTTATCGACACGCTGACAGATGTTGAAAAAGGAAGTTAGATTTTCCGCAATCGCTTTCGTCGGCGTACAAAGGTACGGTAGAGAGCGATTGCGGGAAAAGCAAGCAATGACGCCGGTTTCTCGATGAATCCGGCGTCATTTTTTGTATATAGAAAACCACCGGCAGTGCCGGTGGTTCCGAAAAGCTTTAGCTATGAGTAGTCAAAGGCATCCTCCTTTGATAAAATAAAGGCAGGTCTAGCCAACCGCCAAAAAAATCAAAGGAGGA
>NZ_JADCKB010000044.1 GCF_014982785.1 Ructibacterium gallinarum | reverse complement strand
TAGGTGGAACAGAACTGATAAATCAACATATCTTTTCGCCTTTACGCAAATTTTTAGAAATTTATTCTCATTAACAAAAGCAGCCCCTGCTTTCTGAGCGAAAACAGGGGTTTTTCTACAGGCTGAGACCGCGGTAAAAATTTGCCGCGGTCTTTTTTGTTGTGCAAAAGTATAAAATGTACATTTACAATCTTTCCAATGATTTTCCTCTTGTGTTTTTTTAATAGTTGTTTTATAATAGATGCTGTGAAAATAGGAGAAAAAGGGGGAATCTATGTGCTGCAGATTGATGGAACAGTGGAATCCATTATTTATGAAAATCATGAGAATGGATACACGGTCTGTGATATTGCAAGCGGAGGACAGCTGATTACCCTGACTGGTTATATGCCGAATTTGACGGAAGGCGAAAATGTGGTAGTTCATGGCGAATGGGTGACTCATGTGGAATATGGTGATCAGTTCAAAGTTGAATACTATGAACGCAGGCTTCCAAATTCCGAAGATGAAATTGAGAAATATTTAGCTTCTGGATTGCTTCCCGGGGTGGGAAAGACAACGGCACGAAGAATTGTGGAAAAATTTGGGACGGAATCCCTTTCTGTGATTGAGCATGAACCGGATCGGCTTTTGGAGATATCTGGTTTGACCCGGAAAAAGGTAGATGCGATTTATAAAAAGTTTGTGGAACTGATTGGCGTACGAGAGGTTGTGATTTTCTTTCAAAGGTTTGGGGTTTCCCCAGCGGCGGCTGTGAAAGCCTTTAAACTGTTTGGAACATCAACGGTTAACATCATTACCGAAAACCCCTATTTGCTCTCCGACCGGATTGACGGTATTACCTTCAAGACGGCGGATGCAATTGCGCAGGAGCTTGGCATTGACAAGAATTCATATGCCCGGATATCCTCCGGGATTCGGTTTTTGATGAAACAGATCGGGTATTTAAACGGACATACGTTTCTGCCGCGGTCTGCGGTAGCCGCTCAGGCAAGTCAATATCTGGAAGTAGAAAAAGAAAAGGCCGAAGAGGCCGTATCGGAAATGTTGCTGAAAGAGGAATTAGTTCTTGTGAATATGGGCGAATATGATGCCTTGTATTTGCGCCTGTATTATGATGCGGAAAAAAGAGTCGCAGAACGGCTTTTGGATATGTCTCAGTTGGTATTTGACATCGATATTGATGAAATAGACGAATTAATTGAGAAGGTGGAGGCAGAAAACGGAATCCAGCTGGCAGAAGCGCAGCTGGAGGCGGTGCGCAGTGTGTTTCAGAATGCGGCAATGGTGATTACTGGTGGTCCTGGTACCGGTAAAACAACAATTATTAAAACGATTATTTCCTTAATGCAGCGATCCAGAAGGCGGGTGGCTTTGACAGCACCTACTGGGCGGGCAGCCAAACGGATGAGTGAACTTTGCGGCATGGAGGCCAAAACCATTCACAGATTGCTTGAAATTACGCCTGGGGTAGACGAGGTGGGCTCTCAGTTTTCGCGCAATGCACACAATCCATTGGAATGTGACGTTTTAATCGTAGATGAGATGTCTATGGTGGATATTCTGCTGATGGACAGCCTGCTGGAAGCAGTACCCAGGGGTGCCAGAATTGTTATGGTAGGAGACAGTGACCAGCTTCCCTCTGTTGGCGCAGGAAATGTCCTGAAGGATATCATAGACAGTGATGCTCTGACCTGTATTCGTCTGACTGAAATTTTCCGGCAGGCGCAGGAAAGCATGATTGTAGTCAATGCACATAGAATTAATCATGGGGAGATGCCCATGTTTAACGACAGGGATAATGATTTTTTTCTGGTTACCCGGGAGGATCCTTTGCAAATTCCATCTACCATTGCGGATTTGTGTGCCAGGCGGCTGCCGAATGCCTATGGGCTGAGGCGTATTTCCCAGATTCAGGTGCTGACCCCCACCCGTAAATCACTGATCGGTGTACAGAATTTGAATGCAGTCCTGCAGGATGCACTTAATCCGCCGGATGGCGAAAAACCTGAAAAGGTTACCGCACGGTGTGTTTTCCGACTGGGGGATAAGGTAATGCAGATTCGAAATAATTATCAACTGGAATGGCAAAGAGTGGATGGCAAAGAAAAAGGGCTCGGTGTATTTAACGGTGATGTGGGCTTTATTACTGAAATTGATAATAGGAACCAAAAGCTAACTGTTGCCTTTGATGACCGTCTGGTGCTATATGATTTTATGCTGCTGGATGAACTGGAGCTTGCTTATGCCGTGACGGTACATAAAAGCCAGGGTAGTGAATTTGAAGCGATTGTGATGCCGGTATTTGAAACACATCGGCTTTTGATGACACGCAATTTATTGTATACTGCTATTACGCGGGCGAAATCGCTGGTGGTTCTGGTGGGTCAGGAGCAGTATATTAAAAAATTTGTAGAGAACGATAATATACAATACCGGTTTTCTGGATTAAAAAATAAATTACAAATTTTCTAAAACAGGAGAGGAATTTTATGGAATATTTTGCCCCGCCGCTTCAGGCATTGATTGAGGAATTTGCTAAACTGCCGGGAATAGGAAATAAGACGGCCCAGCGGCTGGCATTTTATATCATCAACCAGCCAGAGGAAAAGGCGCAGAAATTTGCGAATGCGATTTTAAATGCGAAGAAATCTCTTTGCTATTGCAAGGAATGTCAGAATTTGTCGGATAAAGATTTGTGCAATATTTGTTCGAATCCTGCCAGAGATCATGGGATTATTTGTGTCACGGAAAGTCCAAAGGACGTTTTGCAGATGGAAAAGACCAATGAATTTAAAGGCGTGTATCACGTTTTGCATGGCGCCATTTCGCCAATGGATCATGTGGGGCCAGACGATATCCGTATCAAGGAACTGGTCAGCCGGGTTGCAGAAGGCGGCATACGTGAAGTGATTATGGCTACAAACCCTAATCTTGAGGGAGAGACCACGGCCATGTATATTTCTAAGCTGCTGAAACCGTTTGGGGTAAAGGTGACCAGAATTGCACATGGTGTTCCCGTGGGCGGCGAACTGGAGTTTGCTGATGAAGTTACGTTGTCTAAGGCGCTGAAATGGCGGGTAGAATTATAAAAAAGGGAGGAAAAATTATGTTAAGAAAATGGATGGGAATGATTTTGTCGGTATGTATGGTATTATCACTGCTGGTGGTGCCGGTTTCGGCGGATGAACTGCCCCAGGCGTTTTGGGCGCTTAATGATGCTTACCTTGCTGCCAAAGATGCGGGCGATGATGACGGAATCATCAATTTTGGCGAGCAAGTGGTGTCTTTGCTGACCTCTGTGCCGGAAACCCAGCAGATTAAGGAAATTCTGGCATCTCGGTATTATGATATTGCAGACGCCTATGAGCGGAAAGGCAATTTTGAACGCGCGGGTGAATATTATGCGGTCTATATTCCTTACGGAGAATTTATGAATTGGGAGGACGGCGTCCGTATTGCAAAAAGTAAATGCCTTCAGTATCCTTCTACGGTAACTGGATATACTACGGCTGTCCAGCCGCAAAAAGACTTCGGTGCGCGGAATGAGCCGGATATGGGAGTGTTGTATGGCCAGGTGGCGGAAGAAACGAAAAATGAAGAATCTATGCTGCTTTTATATATTGATTATGGTACTATGCCAAATGATTGGGCGCTTAGTATTTTAGACAAAGCGAGGGAAAGAAATGTGGCGGTGGAAATTGGCTGGAATATCCAGGGTGAAGGCGGCGCACTGGCGGATATTCCCAACCAGACGGCCTACATCACAGAATTTTTGCAGGTGCTCAATCAGTATTCGGATATTCCCATGTATCTGAGAATTGGAGCAGAAATGAATGTTTGGCAGGTTCCGGCAGACCCAGAGCAGTTTAAGCAGGCATTCCGGGTAATTGCGGATTTGGTGCATGCCCAGACCAACCATGTCGCTACCGTCTGGTCGGTGGCGCATGCCTCCGCGTGGAATGTGGATATGCTGGATTTTTATCCCGGTGACGAATATGTGGACTGGGTGGGTATTTCAGCCTATATGATACGGTATTTTGAAGGCAGAGAATGGTCTGAAAATGAGCGCTTGAATGAGGTCTCTTTCTGTGCCGGTGATGGAGCGGATCCGGTGATGTTGGTGCGGGAAACAGTGGAAAAATTTGGGGATAGAAAACCCATTATGCTGGCGGAGTGTGGCAGTGCACACACGACAACTACACTTTCGCGGGAGCACAGTGATTGGGCTGTGAATCATCTCAAGCGCATGTACTGGTTTGTACCCATGGTATACCCGCAGGTAAAGCTGATGGCATATTTTAATACGTATATTTCTCCTGAAAGCAATGATTATGCCTTGACACACAGTCCGGCATTGGAGCAGGCGTACACGGAAGCAACAAAAGCACCGCATTTTATTCAGGATCATTATGCGACGGCGGCTTCACAAACCTATCGTCCGCTGCAAAACGGAATGATTCTACCTCAGGCGGTTGTGCCGCTTTATGCGTACCCGCATGTTTATGGAGATGATAATCCATCGGTGCGGTATTATATCGACGGTAATTTGGCGGGAGAAATCAGTGACATTCCCTATCAGTTTTCTATGGACCTTTCAGGCTATGGGATAGGAGAACACAGTATCCGGCTGGAAACCGTTTCTCAGGGAAGGGTAGCCGCATCGGCAGAGTATGCGGTTACAGTGGCTGAAAATATACGGGTTACGGTTAATGGAGAAGAATTGCGCAGTGATGTGGTTCCGGTTATGGAAAATGACCGGGTGCTGGTGCCCATGCGGACAATTTTTGAAGCGCTTGGAGCGTCGGTTAATTGGGATGATGCTTCGCAGACTGCAATCGCATCTAAAAACGGGATTGAAATTGCAATTGGTATCGATCAGAATCAAATGCGCAAAAATGGAGAGAGCATCAGTCTGGATGTTCCGGCAAGATTGATCAATGACCGAACCATGGTACCTGTTCGTGCGGTTAGCGAAGCTTTGGATGCACAGGTGGACTGGAACGACGCAGAAAAAACAGTAGTAATCGAATAGTAAGAGAGAATGAAGGTGACAGCAGGTGAATTGGAGAAAATTGACTGCGGCAGGCATTATGTTGCTTTTGATGGTGTCATATGGATTGAATATATTTGCGGCAGATCAGCTGCCGGGCGAGTTTTGGAGTCTGAATGAAGCGTATTTAAATGCCAAAGAGGCTGGGGATGATACAGCGTTGATTGCATACGGCGAGCAGGTCATAGAACTTTTGACCTCTCGTCCGGAAACCCAGCAGGCCAAAGAGGTTTTGGCATCCCGGTACTATGATGTGGCGGATGCGTATGACCGGCAGGGGAATTTTGAAACGGCGGCCATGTATTATGAAAAATATATTCCTTATGGTAAATATATGCACTGGGATGATGGTGTCAAAATTGCGGAGTTTAAAGTTGCGCAGTATCCGTCCACGGTGCAGGGGTTTACGGATGCGGTGCAGCCTCAGCGGTATTTCGGAATGCGGAACGAGCCGGAATCCGGGGTATTATACGGGGAAGTATCGGAGCAGACGCGGCAAAGCGAGTCCATGATACTGCTGTATATCGATTATGGCAATATGCTAAGTGATTGGGATTATAGTATTTTTGAAGCAGCACGGCAACGCGGTGCGGCAGTGGAGATCGCTTGGAATATTCAAGGGGAAGGCGAGGCTGTAAAGGAGATTCCCAATCAGAAAGAATATATTACGGCCTTTTTGGAGGAACTCAACCGATATCCCGATGTTCCGATTTTTCTCCGGATTGGAGCGGAGATGAACATTTGGGATATTCAGGCGGACCCGGAGGAGTTTAAAACGGCATTTCGCATCATTGCGGATTTAGTGCATGAAAAAACGGAGCATGTTGCAACGGTTTGGTCTGTTTCCCATGCGTCCACTTGGGGAATCGAAATGGAGGATTTTTATCCCGGAGATGAATATGTGGACTGGGTCGGTATTTCTGCGTATATGATCCGTTATTTTCAGGGACAGGAATGGCCGGTAGAAGAACGTTACAGCGAGGTCTCGTTTGGATCCGGTGATGCAGCGGATCCGCTGATGGTCATTCGGGAAACCGTAGAAAAATTTGGGGACCGCAAGCCAATTATGCTTGCAGAATGCGGCAGTGCTCATACTACCATATCGCTTTCAAGAGAGCACAGCGATTGGGCGGTGAATCATTTAAGGCGTATGTATTGGTTTGTGCCTATGGTATATCCTCAGGTCAAGCTGATGGCGTATTTTAATACATATGTACCGCCGGAAACCAACGATTATGCCTTGACGCATTGCCAAGCGTTGGAAGAGGCATATCAGGAATTGATACAGGCGCCCCATTTTATACAGGAGCGGTTTGATGGAAAACCTAAGCATGGTTATCAGCCTTTGCAGGATGCAATGGTTCTTGCGCAGACAACGGTGCCTGTTTATGCTTATCCGCATGTCTTTGGTGATGATGCACCGTTGGTACGGTATTATATAGACGGCAATTTGGTTTTTGAGACAGCCGACATTCCTTATCGGGCAGAACTGGATTTTACACAATACAGTTTGGGGAAACACGAATTGCGCATAGAGACCATTTCAAACGGTAATGTTGCGGCGACTGCGCATTATCAGATTCAGGTTGCGGAGGATATTCATATTACAGTGGATGGCAAGGAGCTTCAAAGTGATGTCGTTCCTGTTATGGAGAATGACAGGGTTCTGGTACCCATGCGAACCATTTTTGAAGCCTTGGGCGCAAAGGTGGAATGGGACGAGGAGACCCAAACCGTTACTGCGGAAAAAGGATGGACAGAAATTCAAATCACCTTAAATGAATCGAAAATGCGGAAAAACGAAAAAGAATATGAGTTGGATACGACGGCCTGCATGATCAATGACAGGACAATGGTGCCTGTGCGCGCGGTGAGTGAGGCTTTTGATGCAAAAGTGGAATGGAGCGAATCGGAAAAAACTGTTACGATACAGCAAAAACAGCCGAATCCTCTTTATGCCGGTATTCAACATTTAGTAGGTTGGATTAGTGAGTTTATTTCATAAGAATAAGGGATGACAATGCAGAAAAATGAAATTTATGAGACGGTTATTACAGGAATGACAGACGAGGGAGACGGTGTCGGAAGGGTAGAAAAAATGGCGGTCTTTGTGCCATATACATTGGTAGGCGAAAGGGTCAGGATTCTTATTGTCAAGGTTTTAAAGCATTATGCTTACGGAAAATTGTTGGAGGTGCTTTCTCCCTCTGTACATCGGGTAAAGGCAGAGTGCCCTTACTTTTACCAGTGCGGTGGTTGTCAGCTTTGGCATATGGATTTAGAGGCGGAACTGGAATATAAAAAGCACAAAGTGGAGGATTGCTTAAATCGTATCGGGGGAATCTGTGTTCCGGTACAGCCCGTTGTTATGGCGGGAGACCAAAAGAGATACCGTAATAAGGCGCAGTTTCCTGTAACGCCGGAAGGAATAGGCTTTTACCGCCGAAACAGTCATACGGTGATTCCGATAGAAGATTGTCTGATTCAGGGAGAATGGAATCAAAACATCGTATCAGCGGTGAAAGTGTGGATGCAGGAAGAGAATATTTCTCCCTATGATGAAAAAATGCAAAAAGGATTTTTGCGGCATATTTATACCCGTGCGGGAAACAATGGCATTTTGGTAACTTTAGTGACCAATGGGGAAGATTTTTTGCAGTTCCAAAGTTTGAAAGAAAAAATTTTACAAGCAGAGCCAAGAGTGATTGGAATTACGCAAAATATAAATACAAAGGCCACCAATGTGGTTCTTGGGCAGAAAAATAAAACTTTGTGGGGAAAAGACCATGTGACCGATGCTGTTGGCAAAACAGCATTTTCTATTTCTCCTATGTCCTTTTATCAGGTCAACACCACGTGTATGCAGTCGCTTTATGAAGGTGCCGCGGCATTTGCGCAGTTGACCGGCAGGGAAATCGTCTGGGACTTGTACTGCGGAATTGGAACCATTGGTCAGTTTATGGCAGAAAGGGCGGCAAAAATAATTGGTATTGAAATTGTTCCTGAAGCGATAAAAAATGCCCGGGAGAATGCTAAGCGTAATAGAATCGAAAATACAGAATATTATTGCGGTAAAGCAGAAATTCTTGCGCCCAAACTGGCAGCACAAGGAATGTGGCCGGATGTAGTCATTTTGGATCCGCCGCGAAAGGGTTGTGACGAAAGGCTGTTAAAAACCGTTGCGGAACTGGCCCCAAAAAGGGTAGTCTATATTTCCTGCAAGCCGTCTACCTTGGCACGGGATTTGAAGTATTTAACGGCAGCTGGTTTTCAGGCAGAACAGATTCGCCCATACAATATGTTTCCCCGCAGTGCGCATATTGAGACTGCGGTTTTGATGTCACGCACATGAAACCCTGATGTTTTATTGGAGAGATGATATCAAATGAAAAAATTTTATTTTATCTTACTTATCTTGTGTGTATGTATTTGTTGCATAAGTTGTTCGGAGGAAAAGTATTCATCAGAAGATATTGAAACAATGGAGAGTTACGGATATCAGTTATTGGTTTCGAGAACTTTTGATCAAAGCTGGTATAAATATCAGGAATATTTTGACGAAGAAAAAAGCGAGTATAGAATTTATTTTAAAAATTCTGAAGGAGAAGGAATGGTTGCTATTTATGCTGTTCCGTTAGAAGAACCGATTACTTCCAGAATGGAGGAATGGTAGTAGAGGTATTGGGGAATGTATGGGGGCGATATGATTCAGAGAAACGGTGGAATACATAAAAATCGTGGACTGCCCCAATTTGTGCGGACAGTACAAAAACGCCCTTGATGGTAGGATAAATTAAAGATTTAAGCAATATACTGACTTCGTTTTTCAAGCGGAGTCAGTTTTGTTTTTATTTGTATTCTTTCG
>NZ_JADCKB010000043.1 GCF_014982785.1 Ructibacterium gallinarum | reverse complement strand
CGGCAAAACTACGTCCGCTGCCTTGCTTCTCCTCCTTCCCAGAAGCGCACGCGCTTCACCACTGCCGAGCGAATTTGAGGAAAAGACAAAGTTCCTGCCCGCAGCCGCAGAGATAAGAAGAAAATCCTGCACAAGCTTCTGCCGGCGTTAGCCCGGTCACCTTTCGGAAGCCCTTTGCGGCCGAAGTTCCCGGCCGCTGAAGCGCACGCGCTTCAAGGTACATTCCAAAATTGGGAAAACAGCATGTCGGAGATTGCGGCGTCATCGGTTGGGTTGGAGTCGGTATAATTGCACAGCCGGCTGGGAGAAGGCGATCTTGCCGGCGGTTTGGATTTTTGACGCTGGAATTCCGCCTTGTTTTCCGCAAAGGCCGGCAAGGTCTTAATCCCCTTTTTCCGCTTATCCTCCAAAACCGCCCGGGCATACTGCCAGGACGGCTTGCCGTATTCTACCGCCTCGTCCATGGCGGCGCAGAGTAGTTCCGGCTCCATGCCGCCGTCCAAGCAGGATAAAAGAAATGACTCCGCCTTTGAGGTTACCGCCCCAAAACAGCCTTTTGCATGCTTAAGAACTCCAGTGTGATCCGAAGCAGCAGGCAGCGGCGGTGCGGCTTCTGCCGCATCGGTATCTGCTTTCTTCTCCTCTGCTTTCTTTTCCTTTTCTTTGCTTTGCTTTTCTTTTCTTTGTGAATTATTGCATACATTTTCCGGGTTTCTGCATACATTAACTCGGTTTTTGTATACATTAACGCCGTCAATCCAAATATTTTCGGTCTGCAGTTCCGGCGGCAAAAGAAGATAACGGCTGTCAAAATCAATTCTTTGCCGCCGTCCCACCGCTGTCAAATAGCATTTTTGAATCTCCAGAGAGGTCAAAATATGATATTTTTCGTATTTTTCCCGGTCGAAAATTTCCCAATGCACTGCCGCCTCGGCAATGGAACGGATGGTTTCTTCAGGAAGACGGCATTCAGAGGCAAACAATAAAAGGGTTTCCTGGTCAAGGGGGCAGAAATATCCCATACCTCCATAAACCGCCTGTAAAAGCTTGGTGATAACGGCAAAGCCGGTAAGGCCAAACTTGGCTTCCATCAGTTTGATGCCCCGGCAGTCGCAGACGTCAAAGGGGAAATAGTTCAGTCCTGCTTTGATGGGCCGCGCCATAAATATCCTCTCCTTTTTATTTTTTGCGGATATTGTATACCCGGCCGCACTGACAAAGCCTGCCGTGCTGGCGGCGGCGGAGAAAACCGCCGCCTGCGGAAGCGAAAAACCGGGGGATGCCGGGCAAAAAAATTGCCGCCCGGGCGTTTGTGCGGCGGGCGTGTGTGTGCGGCGGGCGTTTTTGCGTGGTGCGGCGGGCGCGTGTGTGTTGTGTGTGGCGGGCGCGTGTGCGTGTGGCGGGCGCGTGTGTGCGTGGCGGGCGTGGTGTGCGGCGTGGCGTGGTGTGCGCGTGTGTGTGTGGCGGGCGCGTGTGCGTGTGGCGGGCGCGTGTGTGCGTGGCGGGCGTGGTGTGCGGCGTGGCGTGGTGTGCGCGTGTGTGTGTGGCGGGCGCGTGTGTGTGTGGCGGGCGCGTGTGTGCGTGGCGGGCGTGGTGTGCGGCGTGGCGTGGTGTGCGCGTGTGTGTGTGGCGGGCGCGTGTGTGTGTGGCGGGCGCGTGTGTGTGTGGCGGGCGCGGCAGGCGGCGTGGCGCGGTGTGTGGCGGGCGCGGCAGGCGGCGTGGCGCGGTGTGTGGCGGGCGCGGCAGGCGGCGTGGGATAAAAAAACAGAGCCGGCCACCTGCTTTTGTCACAAGTGGTCAGCCCTGTCCGTTCTTTTTAATTGCAACAGCTCATATGTTTTACCCGGTCTCTTTCTTCCGCACGTTTTGCGTTGTTAAACCGGTCCACCGTACCTACCAGATATCCGGTGATTCTCCGAATCCGCTCAAAGGGGATTGGGGTCAGGTTATATTCCGCGTCCACATATCCATCGTCACAGATTTTCAGCGTCAGGCTGTCAATATCCATGCCCGGATTGTTCTTCCGGATGTGCTGGGTGTAATAGGCGATTTCCTTTGGGCTCATATTGCCGTTTACTACGTTAACTGTCATTTTATATTCCTCCTGTTCGTGCAGTGAATCCTGTATTTTTTATTGCAATGGATACAGTATACACCCAAATAAATATTTTGTCAATAGATATAGTGTTAAATTTTTATTACAGACACAATATATAGTATGTCGTCGGAGCAAAGTTCGCTTTGCTCCGTTTTTCTTTAAAAAAGAAAAACATTCGCCTGCTTCCTTGCTCCTCCTCTTTCCCAGAAGCGCACGCGCTTCACCACTGCCGAGCGAATTTGAGGAAAAGACAAAGTTCCTGCCCGCAGCCGCAGAGATAAGAGAAACTTTTTCGGGAGCCCTGCGGCCGAAGGACCCGGCCGCTGAAGCGCACGCGCTTCACCACAGCCGAGCGAATTTGAGGAAAAGACAAAGTTCCTGCCCGCAGCCGCAGAGATAAGAAGAAACTTTTGCGGGAGCCCTGCGTCCTCGTCGAAGCAAAGTTTGCTCAACTCCGTTTTGCCCAAAGGCGGCAAAACTACGTCCGCGTCCTTGCTTCTCCTCTTTCCCAAAAAGTGCGGCCACCGGCCGTCGCTTTTTGGGAGCCCTTTGCGGCCGAAGGACCCGGCCGCTTACAAACCGGGCGCTTACAAACTGCGTTTTAAAAATCGGAATGGAAAAAATTCCATTCCGATAAAAGACAATATAGGTTTGACTTTTTCACCACGTGGCTGCAAAGCTACAGGCTTTGCGCAAACCGCCGTCCGGTTTCTTTTGCGGCGCTGAGGTCATCTTCCGAGGGGACAAAGGTCACTTTAAAGCCGTCTTCAAAGACATTCATTTTCAGTCCCGTCAGCCGTGCCGTAAGATTGGGAATCGCCTCGCCGCTCCAGCCATAGGAGCCGAACGCCAGTACAGGTTTTTTCTTATTATTAATAGCGTCCACATGGGACAGCAGCATCCAGATAGGCGCCACCGCATCCGCGTTCAATGTGGGAGAGCCCACACAGAAGGCGTCGGAGCTGTTCAGCAAGCCTGCCATCTCGCCCAAATCGTTGTGATTGAGGTCATAGGTGCAGACGTTTGCCTCCGGCAGGACTTCCCGAATCCCGTCCGCAATGGCGTTTGCAATTTTCCGGGTATTGCCGTAGGCGCTGCAGTAAAACAGCGGGATCTGCTTTTGGGTTTTGGGCGCCGGAGCGCTCCACTCCCGGTATTTTTCCATTACATAGGAAAGCCGGCCCTCTTTGGTAATCACCGGGCCGTGGCTGGTGCAGATCCGTTCTATGTCAAGATCCTTTATTTTTTCCATGCCGCTGATGACATAGGGCTTAAAGGGACCGAAAATAGCGTCATAATAGCCCTGAAACGCGATTTCGTACTTGTCCGGATACGCCGTGTGATAGTCAAAGGTATAGGGCTCACAGTAGTGTGCGCCGAACATATCACAGGGGAACAGGGTTTTTTCCTCCGGGCACCAGGTGAACATGGAATCCGGCCAGTGCAGGAAGGGGGCGTTGATAAACGACAGGGTTTTGCCGCCCAGGTCAAGGCTGTCCTTGTCCTTTGCGATCCGCACCGGATAATCCTCCCGGTTGGTGATATTCTTCAGATAAATCGAGCCTGCCCGGCTGACCACCACCTCTGCCTTGGGGCAATAGGGCAGCAGCTGCGCCAGCGCACCTGAATGGTCCGGCTCACAGTGGTTTAAAATAATATAGTCGATCTCCGCCGGCTCACAGACCTCTTTAATATTGTCAAGGTACTGGTTAAAATAGGTGGCATGGCTGACCTCAATCAGCGCTGTCTTTTCCGTGCCCCTGACCAGAAAGGAATTATAGGTGGTGCCGTAATCCGTCCGCATGACCACATCAAAGATGCGCATGGCAGGATTGAGTATCCCCACCGAATAAATATCGTTGCCGATCCTGCAGGAAGCCATTCTTATTCCTCCTCAAACATGTCCTTGCCTACGCCGCACAGCGGGCAGGTGAAATCCTCCGGTACGTCCGCCCAGACCGTTCCCGGTTCAATCCCGTTATCCGGCGCGCCCGCCGCCTCGTCATAAACATATCCGCATACAGTGCATACATACTTTTTCATTGTAATTTCCTCCTTGGTAATAAATTTTGCTTGACTTTTCTTAGTATTTATTGTAGCATAAATTGTATTCAAAAAAGTGTTGCATTTGCAACAATTTACAGGAAAATTTTTTTCCGGGGAGGGGAAAAGGGATGAAACTGGCACAGACGCCCTTATTTGAAGGGATTACCGAGCAGGACTGCCGGCAGATGATACGGTGTTTTGGTGCGGCGGAGCGGGAATTTTCGCCGGGGCAGACCCTGTATGATTTTGGCAGTGAAGAGAGCCGGGTAGGGATTTTGACCGCGGGTCAGGCGCGGGTGGTTCGGATTGACATTGACGGCAACCGCACCATACTGGAAACCCTGGGGCCGGGGGAGGTATTTGGGACGCTGTTTACCTTTTATTCCCGCACGGGGGACAGCGTAACGGCGGTATGCGAGAGAGAATGCCGGGCGGTATTTATCGATCGGGGGCAGATTACCAAGCGCTGCAGCCGGGCCTGTGCCTGTCACAGCCGTCTGGTGGAGAACCTGCTTTCCCTGGTATCGGCCAAGGCGATCTACCTCAGTTCCAGGATCGAGATTTTAAGCCGGCGGAGTATCCGGGAAAAGCTGCTGTGTTATTTTGGATATTGCCAAAGCCTCTCCGGCGGCAGGGAATTTACCCTGCCCTTTTCCCTAAGCGCCCTTGCGGAGTATATCTGTGCCGACCGCAGCGCCATGATGCGCCAGATCAAACAGCTGCGGGAGGAAGGGCTGATTGTCACCCGCGGCCGGCAAATTCGGCTGTCCGCCCCGGGAAAAAACGGGAATTGACACCGGCGGTTTCTTGTATTATAATGAATATAATTAGGCTTTTTGGCTAAAATGCAGGTTAAGAAACGGAGCGAGAGAAAAAATGACGGCTTTGATTCAAGTGATACTTCTTTTGGCGGGGTTTGCCGCCCTGCTCAAGGGAGCGGATTTACTGGTAGACGGTGCGGTGGGCTTTGCCCGCCGGTTTCATATTCCCACCCTGGTCATCGGTATGACCATTGTGGCTTTTGGCACCAGCGCCCCTGAGGCGGCGGTGAGCATTACGGCCGCGATGGAGGGCAACAGCGCTATTTCCGTGTCCAACATTATCGGCTCCAACCTCTTTAACCTTTTGGCCGTGGGGGGCATCTGTGCCCTGATCCGGCCGCTGACGGTCAAACGGATTTCGGTGATCCGGGACTATCCTTTTCACTTGGTTATTACAGCGGCGCTGCTGGTGATGTTTTGCGATCCCTTCCTGGGAACCGGCGCGCCTTTCCTTAGCCGGGGCGACGGACTGATCCTGCTTTTGCTGATGGGAATGTATATGTATATGAATATCAAGGACGGCATGGGCGGCGACGGCCATGAGGAACCCGCAGAGAATATTTCGGTACCCAAAAGCCTGCTGTTTCTGGTTTTGGGCCTTGCGGGGGTAATCGTGGGCGGCCGGCTGGTGGTGGATTCCAGCACCGTTCTTGCCCGTATGATGGGAATCAGCGATACCCTGATCGGCCTTACGGTGGTGGCCCTTGGCACCTCCCTGCCGGAGCTGGTCACCTCTGCGGTGGCCTGCCGCAAGGGCGAGGCAGACCTTGCCTGGGGAAATATTGTGGGCTCCAATATCTTTAATATCCTGTTTGTGCTGGGATTTTCCGCCCTGCTTTCTCCCATCGGGATTGATATGCTTTCGATTTATGATACAGCGGTGCTGCTGATTGTGTCGGTGCTGGTCTATCTGGCCGCCGCGCCCGCAAAGAAGATCAGCCGGCCCATAGGCGGCGCCATGCTGGCCGCCTATCTGGTATATGCGGTCTATATCATTCTGCGGTAGGGATCAGCTGGTAAAGTCCTCTTCAAAGGAGGCAAGCTCCTGCTTGTTTTTCAGCACAATCCCCTCCCGGAGCCGAACCATATCCTCAGCGGGCAGGTCTCTTGCCCACACGTCAAGGCTGTATAAAAAGGATTCCTTTCCTCCGGAGGAGACATAAATGGCAATGTCGCCGTTTTCAAACCGGGCGATATAGTAATCCGCCTTTGTGACCTGGTCCTCAGAAAGGGGCGGGGCCGATTCCGTAATGGGCTGTGCTTCTGCCGCCGCCGGGGTCAGCGCCTCGGTCAGCTTGTCGGTCTGGTAACGGTAGGCCGCCACATAGGCAAGATAGCCCACCAGTACCGCTATGGAAAATACAATGATGCTCAGCATCAGGCTCTTAAAAAAATGTTTTGCCATACAGCAATCCCTCCTGTTTCAGAGGGGGACTTTGCACCGGCATGGCATAACATGTGCAAAATCCCCTTTGGTATATGCCATATCTTGTGGATTTTGGCAAATTGTAACACGATTTTAATCTATTATTAACAGGACTGGGAATTTTTATACCCGAAAGTATGATATAATTGGCAGAAAGCGGAAGAAAAACCGCGGATGCGCAGAATTTAAAGGGGAAGGTAACATGAAACACTATATCAAAAAGTTTCTTTTGATTTTTACCATCACACTGGTGCTGGGACTGGCCGTGGCGGGCGTTGCCTTCGGCGGGGCGGTCCTGGGTTACTGGGGGGATGTGGACGACCTGGATATCGAAAGCCTGACCCTCCGGCAGAATTCCACCATTGTATATCTTGACCCGGATACCGGAGAGGAAAAGGTGCTTCAGGAGCTGAGCGCGGAGGAAAACCGGATCTGGGTGGATCTGGACGCCACGCCGGAGTATTTGCAAAAGGCCTTTGTGGCCATTGAGGACGAGCGGTTTTACCAGCACAAGGGCTATGATCTCAAGCGGACCACCAAGGCTGCCTTTACCTGGGTGATCGACAAGATCACCGGCAAAAGCGGAGCGGCGTCTTTGGGCGGAAGTACCATTACCCAGCAGTTGATTAAGAATATTACCGGCGATGACGAGCAGACCCCTGCCCGGAAGATTCAGGAAATTGCCAGGGCGGTGGCGCTGGAAAAGAAAATGGACAAGGATCAGATTTTAGAGCTTTATTTAAACTGTATCTATTTGTCTCAGGGCTGCAGCGGGGTGCAAAAGGCTGCCAATCTGTATTTTAATAAGGATGTGGCGTTTCTCACCCTGGCGGAATCGGCGTCCATTGCCGCTATTACCCAGTACCCGTCCTTATATGACCCCTTTGTGAACCCGGAAAAGAATAAAGAGCGCCAGGAAGTGGTGCTCAGTAAAATGCTGCAGCTGAATTTTATTACCCAGGAAGAATATGACGCCGCGGTCAGCGAGGTGCTTAATTTTGCCGACCCCAGCCAGAAGGAGAAGGAAAACCAGCCTCAGACCACCTCGTACTTTGTGGATCAGGTGATCCGGGACGTGTTGGAGGATCTGCAGAGCCAGGGGTATTCGGAAAACCTGGCCAATAAGATCCTGTACTCCGGCGGCGTAAAAGTATATACCACCTATGTGCCCAAGGTGCAGACGGCGGTGGAGGAATACTATGCAGATACCAGCCACTTCCCCAAGACGTCGGCACAGTCTGCTATGGTGGTCATTGATGTAGAAACCGGACAGGTGGCCGGTATTGCCGGCGGCATCGGCGAAAAGCCGGGAAGCCTTACCCTCAACCGGGCATCCATGAGCCCCCGTCAGCCTGGTTCTACCATCAAGCCCATCGGGGTCTATGCCCCCGCCCTTGACAAGGGGCTGATTACGGCAGGCTCGGTGTTTGATGACAAGAAGACCTCTTATAACGGCTGGGTACCCAGAAACTACGATTATCAGTACCGGGGCAGAGTGAACGTGCGCCAGGCGGTGCGGTCGTCTCTCAATACGGTGCCGGTAGAGATTCTGTCCAAGATGGGGACGCAGGAAAGTTATGACTTCCTCACCCAGAAGCTGGGGCTTTCCACCCTGGTGGCAAGCCGTGAAGTGGATGGACAGATTTATACGGATATTGGCCTTTCCCCGCTGGCGCTGGGCGGTTTGACCGACGGCGCAACCGTGCTGGAAATGGCGGCGGCCTTTGCGTCTTTCCCCAACAACGGGGTTTATAAAAAGCCTTATACCTATACCGATGTGGTGGACAAGGACGGCAATGTAGTGGTTTCCTCTGACCGTTCGTCCTGGGAGGCGATGAAGCCCTCCACCGCCTATATCATGAGCAAGCTGATGGAAGAGGTAGTTACCAGCGGCACCGGCCGGGGCGCCGGACTGTCCGGCGGCATGTTTACCGCCGGTAAAACCGGTACCACCTCAGAGAATAACGACCGCTGGTTTATCGGCTTTACGCCGTATTATGCCGCGGCGGTCTGGTATGGATATGACATTCCCCAGGAGATTACCATGTCCCAGAACCCTTGTATCCCAGTATTCCGGGACGTGATGAACACCATTCACAAGGGAAAGAGCGCCAAAGAACTGACCAAGCCCGATGATGTAGTTTGGGCCAGCTATTGCACCTATTCCGGAATGCGGGCAACTTCAAGATGCCCCTCTGACAGCTATTACTTCTCCCGGGATAATCTGCCGGCCTACTGTAATTCCAATCATGCAGGATATGTGTGGGAGAGCGACGAGGAAGAGGAAGCAAGCAAGGCAACTTCATCGCCTACGGCTACGTCTGCCACATCCGCAGGAGGAACGGGGACCGGCGGCACCGGCGGCCAAACCGGGAATGGTTCCGGCGGTACCGGAAACAGCGCCAGCGGCACAGGCGGCGGCACAGGAACCAGCGGCACTGGTACCGGCACAGGCCAAGCGGGAACTGGATCGGGAACCGGCGGCACAGGAACAGGCGGCGGTACAGGCACGGGCACAGGCGCAACCGCGGGCACTGGCGGCGGCACCGGCACTGGTGCCGAACTGGAAGAATAAAAACGCAGGCATTTCAATAAAAAACCTCTGTGGATTGAATGGACTGCCCCAATTTGTGCGGACAGTACAAAAACGCCCTTGATGGTAGGATAAATTAAAGATTTAAGCAATATACTGACTTCGTTTTTCAAGCGGAGTCAGTATTGTTTTTATTTGTATTCTTTCG
>NZ_JADCKB010000042.1 GCF_014982785.1 Ructibacterium gallinarum | reverse complement strand
GGTTGGCTTATGTGAAATTAATGTATAGGTGAATTTTGATGGGGCGCGTGGTGATGGGAAACCATCACGCCACGTGCTAAGCGGGGGAAAAGCCGGAGATTACTTCAAAGGCTTACCTATCGCAACAAATGCTCCGAAGCATCGCACCGTTACTCATTGAAAACGGCTATGATATTAAGGTGTTTAACCTAATCGAGCCGGAAAACTCGGACGGATATAATCCGTTTGTGTATATCCGCAAAGATGAAGATGTTATAAAGCTGATTTCAAACCTTATTCAGAATACAACACCGAAGAACGCACAGCAAAACGACCCGTTTTGGGAAAAATCCGAAATTGCACTTGATTCTGCTTTAATGCTTTATCTTCTGCACGAAGCCCCGCCCGAAGAACAGACCTTTGAAATGCTGATGTTTTTAATCGAAAACGCAGCAACCGTTGAGGACGAGGACGAAAGTGGATACCAAAGCCCGGTGGATATTCTCTTTCAAGGCTTGGAGGACGAAAAGCCGGAGCATATTGCAGTAAGGCAATATAAAATTTTCAAACAGGCAAGCGGCAAAACGGCGAAGTCAATCCTTATTTCAGCGGCGGTGCGGCTTGCGGCGTTTAATTTGCCGGAGATAGCTAAAATGACTTCATACGATAATCTTGATATAGGCACTCTCGGCGAACGCAAACGAGCCATATTTTGCGTTATTCCCGACAATGACAATTCCTTTAATTATCTTGTCGGAATGTTATATACACAAGCCTTTCAAGCGTTGTATTTCAATGCAGACAACAACCACGGCGGCGAGCTGCCTATCCCCGTGCATATTGTGATGGACGAGTTTGCCAATGTCGCTCTGCCCGATAACTTTGAACGTATACTTGCGACAATGCGGTCACGGCGTATTTCGGTAAGCATTATTATTCAGAATATGGCACAGTTAAAAGCATTATTCAAGGATAGCTGGGAAAACATCACGGGTAACTGTGATACGCTGCTTTATCTCGGCGGCAACGAGCAAAGCACACACGAGTATATTTCAAAAATGCTCGGAAAAGAAACCATTGACACACGCACAAGAGGTATTACAAAAGGTCAGCACGGCAGCAGTAACACCAATTACCAAAATGCCGGGCGTGAGCTTTTAACGCTTGATGAGGTACGATTGCTTGACAACAGCAACGCCCTCATTTTTATTCGTGGCGAGCGACCGTTAATTGATAAAAAATTCGATATACTGTCGCACCCGAATATTGCAAAAACCGCTGACGGAAAAGCTATGCCGTACAAGCACAGCAAGTCGGAAAAATATTTACGAAATGATTTATCCTTTACCATAAATGAGGATTTATCAAATATCAAGCTATTGGAGGTTGACGGGGATAATGTGAAAACATTTGATTTTGTAAACCCACAAACAAAACAAAATGAAATTTTGGAGGTAACAAACAATGAAAAATCAGAACACAATTCAGAAAATTGCGAAAGCACAGAAAATTCTCCGCAAGGCTAAACTTGTACTTATGGCACTTGCGGTTATGATGACCGCACTCACGGGAACGGTTTTTGCGTCAGATCCGCTTGGAACAATAAACAGCCTTTCGGATTTTATCTTTTCGGCAATTAAGGCAATCGGCTTTATTCTGCTCGGCTTCGGCGTTGTGCAGATAGGTTTATCCTTAAAATCGCACGACGCATCACAGAGAGCCAACGGCTTTTTGACATTCTTCGGCGGTGTTATCATTGCATTTGCGAAAGATATACTCGATATGATTATCTAAACGTTTAGATAATCATATTTATCCGAACTTTTGCAAAATCATAATTCCTTGAGAATAAAAAATTTTAGTGCAAAAAGACGAAAACGCTTAAAATCTATTGACTTTTTTCAAAATGTATAGTAGAATAAATATGCGGAAAGGTAGATGTATCAATTTTATCTTTCTTGCATACAATGCTAACAGGGGTGTATCTCAGCCCTATAAATGAGAAACTTATAAAGCGAGCTTCTCTTGGCTCTAATCAAGAAATTTACAAGCGAGCGTTTCGCTGCTCTGAATGCGAGTGTAACAGGGGGCAAGCTTGCTTGCCCTTTTGTTATATGTTCAAGGAGTAATAAATGGATATAAGGTTTTATCAAATAGAAAATAAGTACATAGATTATTTATCCCCTCACGCTCCGTATTTGTTTCACAACAAGCAGGCAGGACAACAAAATGAGCGTAAATATATAGGGATTGTTTTGCAAGTAAACGGTTTCGATTATTTTGCACCTTTATCGTCTTTTAAGCCGAAGCATAATAAAATGTCTGAAATGATTGATTTTATAAAGATTAAAAAATATGCTGTTATCAACTTAAATAATATATTTCCCGTTCCTCTTTCGGAATGTTTCTATGTTGACATCAGCAAGGAAAAGGATGAGCATTACAGAGCTTTGTTGCTGTCTGAATATCGTTATATAAAGTCTATTCAAGAAAAGATACGGAAAAATGCTTCAAATGTCTATAAGCATAAGATAGAACACGGAAATTCAACGGGACTTGCAAAAAGATGTAATGATTTTATTCTCTTGGAAGGTCTTTGCAGGGAATATAAAAAATAAATTTATAAGTTTTAAGCCATCACCATAAAAAGTGATGGCTTTTTTGCGTTTTAGGACAGGAGGAGGTGAATTACCTTTGAGCGATAATTGGATTGTAGCCAACCTCGAAAATGCGTTTTCCACTTGGAACGATAAAATGACCGAAATATGGTCGCTTATTACAACCTCGCCGCAAAGCTTCAAAGGCGGTGCTATATGGGGTGTTATATCCGGAATAAACGGAGGACTTCAAGCCATAGGACTTGGCTTGTTGGTCCTCTTTTTTGCTATGAGCATATTTAAGTCAACGGCGTCGTTTCGTGATTTTCAGCGACCGGAATATGCCTTAAAGCATTTTATCCGCTTTTGTGCGGCGAAGGTGGCGATTACTTATGCAATGGATTTAATGACGGCGATTTACACCATTTGCGGCGGAATTGTGGAACAAATCGCAGGCTCTCTCGGCGGTATCGGCGGTGCGTCGGTTACACTCCCGGCGGCAATCGAGCAAGCTGTGGAGGACACAGGCTTTTGGGCGAGTATTCCGCTATGGCTTGTAACGATTTTGGGAAGTCTGTTTATTACGGTTTTATCGTTCATAATGATTATGACCGTGTACGGCAGATTTTTTAAGCTGTATATCTATACGGCGATAGCTCCCGTTCCCCTTTCCTCATTTGCAGGGGAAACAACATCGTTTATGGGGAAATCGTTTTTGAAGTCGTATGTCGGAGTTTGTATGGAGGGTGCTGTTATCGTGCTTTCGTGTATCATATTTTCGGCATTTGCGTCAAACAGTACGCCAACGCTTGACACAAGTATTACAACCGTCACAATGATATGGAAATACATCGGCGAGGTGATTTTTAATATGCTCGTTTTGGTAGGTCTTATCAAAGGAGCAGACAGAATTGTGAAAGAATTATTCGGAACATAAGGAGGATTTTTATATGAGTTACAAAAATAATGCTATCAGCAGCGATGACCCACAGGCTATTGAAAAGCTGACGGAAAAACTGCATAAATGCGAAACAGAACAGGAATTTATGAAAAAGGTAAATGCCTACTACAAGAAAAACGGAACTTGCGTAGGCTGTGAGGGGGTTTCGGACGAGCTTGCGGCAAAGCTTGATGAAAATATAAAACAGGCGTATTCGTGGGATAAACAGCCGTTTCCGTCATACCGCCTTACAAATAACAATGCCGAAATACGCAGACTGAAAAAGCGTATCGAAAACCTTACGGCAACGCAGAATACGGAATTTGTCGGTTGGAAATTTAACGGCGGCGAAGCGGTCATAAACGAAGATAAAAACCGTTTGCAGCTAATATTTGATGAAAAACCGAGCGAAGAACAAAGAACGATATTAAAGTCTAACGGTTTTCGCTGGGCACCGAGCGATAAGGCTTGGCAAAGACAGCTTAATCCCAATGCTTTTTATGCAGCAAATCGGATAGATTTCATTAAACCCGAAAACGGCGAAAAACCTACCGACTTACAGCCCAAAACACCGAAAAAGAGCGAGCCGGAAAGATGAGGAGGTAATCAATTTTGGAGATAAGAATCAATAAGGAAATTAAAGACTATCACGAAAGCCTGTTTTTCGGACTTTCAACACGGCAGTTTATCTGTTCGGTGGCGGCGGTCGGAGCCGCTGTCGGGATATACTTCGGACTTAAAAACTATATCGACAAAGAAACGGTATCTTGGCTTTGTATTGTGGCGGCAGCACCTATTGCTGTTACCGGCTTTTTCAAATACAACGGTATGAACTTTGAAGAATTTGTCGGAGCGTGGTTTAGGTCCGAATTTCTCGCTGCCGGAGTGCGAAAATTTGAAAGCACGAATTATCTTTATGAAATGATAAAGGAGGAACTCACAAATGGCAATGCTAAATCTGTTCGGAAGAAAAAACCGAATAAAAAAGCAAAAAAGAAAAATTGCAAGGACGGTTCAGCAGTCGATACCGATTGATGCGATATACAAGGACGGTATTTTTCGGACGGGACGGCTGTTTTCAAAGTCGTGGAAATTCTCGGACATAAACTATGCCGTAGCTTCAGACGATGACCAGCTGCAAATGTTCCTTGCCCACTCTGCAATTCTTAACGGACTTCCGACAGACGCTATGGCTGAAATCACGATATATAACCGTCAGCTTCACAATAAGGTGTTTGAGCAAATCACAACACCGTCCGATAACCCGAATTACGGAAAATACACAAAAGAACTCAACGGCATACTCTGTGATAAGATGTCGGAGAGCAACAATATCGTACACGAAAAATATATCACGGTCGCAACCGAAAAGAAAAACATCGAGGAGGCTCGGACTTTCTTTACTCGTGTGGGAAACGATTTAACTGCCGATTATGCGAAAATATCGTCAAAAATAGCGGAGCTTGGTTACAAAGACAGGCTTCGCATTTTTAATGACTTTTTTAAGACGGGCGAAAACGAAGAATTTGATTTTGACCTAAAAAAAGCTATGGCGAAAGGTGCGGATTTTAAGGACTACATTGCTCCCGACAGCTTGGAATTTAAGAAAGACTATATCAAAATCGGCGATAAATACGCACGAACGGTGTTCCTAAAAGAGTATCCCTCTTTCCTAAAAGACAGTATGATTTCAGAGCTTACAGACTTTTCAAGAAGTATGATGTTATCTATCACTATTCAGCCTATCCCTACCGATGAGGCGGTTAAAATTGTTCAGAAAAAGCTGCTTGCCATTGAAACGGATATAACCAAATGGCAGCAGAAGCAAAATGAAAACAATAATTTTTCCGCAAATATTCCGTATGAAATGGAGCAAATGCGAAAAGAAATCAAAGAGTTTCTTGACGATTTAACTACCCGTGACCAGAGAATGATGTTTGTAACGGTTACGCTTTTGCACATTGCTGACAGCTTGGAGCAGCTTGACAACGACACCGAAACGCTGATGTCAATAGGCAGAAAGCACCTTTGTAACTTTGCAACGCTCAAATATCAGCAGGAGGACGGTATGCAGACGGTATTACCTTTCGGAACTCTGAATATAAAGGCTATGCGAACGCTTACAACCGAAAGCACGGCGGTATTATCTCCGTACAAGACACAAGAAATAATAGATAAGGGTGGCTTGTATTACGGCATAAATGCAATATCACACAATTTACTTATGTGTAATCGCAAGCTGTTACTAAACGGAAACGGCTTTATTCTCGGTGTGTCGGGTTCGGGTAAATCATTTGCGGCAAAAATGGAAATTCTGATGTCGGCTCTGTTTTCAAATGACGATATTATCGTTATAGATGTTGAGCGTGAATACGGCTCGCTCATCCGCAACCTCGGCGGCGAGGTTATAACCCTTTCGGCATCGTCAAAAAACCATATCAATGCACTTGAAATAAACAATGATATTGATATGGACGAAAACCCCGTGTCGATAAAATCGGAGTTTTTAATATCTCTGTTCGACCAATTATTAAAAAGCAACGATTCAAGGCTCGGCGGCGGTGTCGGTGCAAAGGATAAATCTATCATTGACCGCTGTGCAATTAAGGTTTACGGCGAATATTTAAGCGGCAAATCGGAATATATGCCTACTTTGGTTGACTTCCGCAACGAATTACTCCGTCAGCCGGAGGACGAAGCACAAGACCTTGCATTATCGCTTGAAATATTTACAACAGGCTCGCTTGACGCATTTGCACATCAGAGTGATGTCAATACGAATAACCGCATTGTTGCGTATGATATTTTGGAGCTTGGCGAACAGATGAAGTCTATCGGGCTTCTGATTATGCTTGATAATATATTTAACCGAGTTATGGCAAACAGGCGGCGTGGCAAATACACCCGTGTATATGTCGATGAAGCACACTTGTATTTCAAAAATCCGTACAGTGCGGATTTCCTTTTGAAGTGCTGGAAGCGGTTTAGAAAATATGGCGGACTCTTGACAGGTATCACACAGAACATTTCCGACTGCCTGTTAAACGAAACGGCAAGAGGTATGCTTTCAAACAGCGAATTTCTGCTGCTCTTAAATCAAGCACCGTCGGACAGAAAAGACCTGTCTGAGCTTTTATCCATATCCGATACGCAGATGAGCTACATCACCAACGCCGGAGCAGGACGGGGGCTTATCAAGGTCGGCGGTTCCATTGTGCCGTTTATCAATGAGTTTCCGACAGATACGGAACTCTATAAATTGATGTCTACAAAAATTAATGAGCAGTAATATTATATGCGGCGGAGCAATAAAAACTTCGCCGCTGAATTTTTGCAAGGAGGACGCTATGAAAAACAAAATGACAGAAAAATTATTTGAGCTTGCCTATACCGACAGTATGACCGAAGTGCAAAACCGTAACGCTTATGAGGAACGCTTGAAAAAGCTCCGAAAGCCTAACGCAAACATTTCACGCATTACGGTTATTGTTGTCGATGTAAACGGCTTGAAAGAGATAAACGACAGTTACGGGCATTTTTGCGGTGATGATGCAATAAAGACCGTTGCAAAGGCTCTCCGGGATACTATCGGAACAAAAGCGGATATTTACCGTATCGGCGGTGATGAATTTGTCTGCATATCCGAAAGCAATGTGCTGCCGTATATATCGCAATTCAAGGACACAATATACTTTATCAACAACGAAAAGCTATATAACCTGTCTGTTTCAATAGGCTATTCAAGATTCCACGAAAAATACAGTAAGAGCATTGACGATATAATCTGCCGTGCCGATGAGAAAATGTATATGGATAAAAAGAGCAAAAAATAACGCCGGAGGTGATATACTTTGAGCGAAAAAGATATAAAGGTAAAACCGCAGACTACCACAAAATCGGTTAAAAACGCTCCGAAATCGATGGAACATTCGGCAAAAACGGCGGCTTGGGATATAAAGACGGTTGCAAAGGACACACTTGTTAAAAACGCTATTGATAAGCAGCTTGACATCAAACACTCCGAACAGCCGCAGAGAGCCGAGGTTGAAGCGACCGAACAGGTAGAAAATACATATTATTCCGCCGTTGATACGGTGTACCAAAAAGGCAAAAGCCTTGCGAAAAACAAGGTAAAGCAACACCAACAACAGGTTAAAACAAAGGAAAATGCTGATACTCCAAACACCCAGAAAGCTGATATTTCGGAAGTGCAGAACACACCCAAACAAGCGGATAATACACCTAAAACGAAAGAAAGTGTAAAAAATACCGATTCTGTACCAAAGACTAATAATTCTGTGGCACAGGTTAAGACCAAAGAAGCATACATCAATTCGCAGAAATCACAAAAGGCTGAAAATATTGCCGACACAGTAAAAACAAAGCAGAACTATATCAACGCTCACAAAAATGCGGAGATTAAGCAAAAACCGAATGTTTCGACACCGAAAACAAGAGAGAATACCTCTGTTTCCTCTGCTCCCACTCCAAAAACCAAAGAGCAAGCCATAAAGGACGCACGGAAAAAATATGTTTCGGAAAAGCTGAAAACAAAGGCTGAAGCTGAAAAATCTGCAAGTAAAAATTATACTGCCGATATACCGAAACAAAATGCAGAGCTGATAAAAACGGAAACTTCTGTACCGAAATCCGACTTCACCACAGACACCGCCTTTTCACCAAAATCTATGCCCAAAACAAAGGACAATTACATTCATTCACGGGGCAAAACTCCTTTCGACCTCATAAAAACACCGGACAGGGCAAAGGTAATACCGAAGCAGAACACGCACACCGTTACAAGGAATGTGTCGAATAATACAAAACAGGCGGTCAAAACAAAGGACAGCCTGTTGAAAGGTACAATCAAAGCCGTAAAAACAGGCAATTCATACATCGGCAAGTCCGCAAAGAAAAAGAGCGTTAAAACGGCTAAACGAGCGGCAAAAACACAGAAAGAAATCACAAAAAAGGCTGCAAAACAAGCTGCCAAGCAAGCGAAAGAGGTTGCTCAGAAATCTGCACAAGCCGCAAAGGCAACCGCAAAAGCGGCTGTTAAAATTACAGTTAAAGTCGCTCAAATGGTAGCGGCAGCAGCAAAAGCCATTGTTTCCGCACTTGCCGCACTCGGTGGATGGGCGGTACTGTTAGTCGCTTTAATTGTTGTAATCGTGGTTGCGGCGATAGCTGCAAGTCCTTTCGGTATCTTCATTTCCGATGAAGCGGCGGATAATGACAGTATCCCCATTTCCGCTATTGTCGCAGAGTGCAATATGGAGCTTTCAAATAAGCTCGATGACATAGAAAATGCCGCAGCGGCTGACCGAAGTGAGATTATCGGTGAACAGGCAAATTGGGATTTGGTGCTTGCCGTCTTTGCAACAAAGGTTGCAGGCGTGGAAGATGACACTGTTCAAGATGTTGTCGTTATCACGGAGGACAAAAAGCAAAAGCTCAAAGATGTGTTTTGGGATATGCATGAGATAACCTCACGCACCGAAACGGTTACAAACGGTGATACTTCGGAAAAAGTTGTGTATATCACAATTACGACCAAAACCAAAGACGATATGATTTCAAAATACAATTTCACACGCAAGCAGCAGGAAGCCTTAAATACGCTTTTGGAACAAGATGAAGTTTTAATCTCGGCAACACATTCGCTTGCAGTGTCAGACGCAACAGCACAGGATATTTTGAAAAATCTGCCCGAAAGCCTATCGGCAGAGCGAAAGAAAGTTATAAAGGCAGCTTGCTCGCTTGTCGGCAAGGTCAATTATTTTTGGGGAGGTAAATCCTCCGCTATCGGTTGGGACAGCGAGTGGGGCAAATTAAAAACCGTATCATCTGAGGGCAGTAAAACAACCGGAACAAAGCGACCGTTCGGACTGGACTGTTCGGGATTTGTAACTTGGAGCTTTATCAATTCCGGGTTTTCGGCAAATTCTATCGGACACGGAACGCAAGGACAAATCGCAAAGTGCAGCCGAATATCTTGGAGCAGCGCACAAGCCGGAGATTTATCCTTTTACGGCGATTTATCCCACGTCGGAATTATCGCCGGGAAAGACGCAAGCGGAAATATCCTCGTTATCCATTGTTCGAGCAGCAACAATAATGTAGTCATAACCACAAACAGCGGTTTCGGTTTTGCGGCAAGACCGAGTGCGTATTAAAAGACAAGACAGCGATTGGCATTTTTACAATGCTTTTCGCTGCCTTTTCGTTTTGTAACTGATAGTTTTATTACTTGACTGTTAAAAACGCTCCAACGCCTTGAAAAATAAGAATTTGAGCTATTTATAAAGTGTGCAGTCAATGATAAAATTATTATAGTCAATTATATCACAATTGACGCAAAAAAAATAAGTTTTTGAGGAAAAATGGATAGCGTCAATTTACTGGGGGGTATGCGGACATAATCTTGGACTCTGAAAGGAGTAAAAGAAATGTATACGAGAGAAGAAAAAGAAAGAGCTTTAAAAGAGTTTGAACGATTAGGATCAGTGCAGGCGGTGATAACATTGTTAGGT
>NZ_JADCKB010000041.1 GCF_014982785.1 Ructibacterium gallinarum | reverse complement strand
GGGAAATTAGACTGAGTTTATAAATGGGGAGCCGTGTACATTGAGAGGTGTAAGCACGGTTCCGGGGCGAGTATTCGGAAACCTGTCATAGAAATATGACAAGGCGCCGGGTACTTAGCCTACAGCGAGCCGGAAGAATTATAAGGCAAGGAAATACAAACAGTGATGTTCATATTTATAGATATGTAACGAAAGATACATTTGATAGCTACATGTGGCAATTAGTCGAACATAAGCAGAAATTTATCTCTCAGATAATGACGAGTAAATCTCCTGTCAGAAGTGCTGAAGATATTGATGAAACCGCTCTTTCCTATGCAGAAATAAAAGCTTTAGCAACAGGGAATCCGCATATTAAGGAAAAGATGGACTTGGATACACAAGTTGCGAAACTAAAGCTTATAAAATCAAGCTTTATGAGTCAGAAATTTGAGCTTGAAGATAAGGTGCTAAAATATTATCCCAAACAAATTGCCCAGCTTTCAGTAAGAATCAAAGGGCTTACTGATGATATTCAAATCGTATCACAATATCCAAAGCGTGAAGATACTTTTTACACGATGACAATTAACGGACTGCCTTATTCAGAAAAAGAACAAGCAGGAAAAGCGTTACTTGATATGTGTCAGAAAATGACTTCACCCGAACCTATTTCTATTGGTAATTACAGAGGGTTTGAAATGGATCTTTCTTTTGATACATTTTCTAAAGTGTTTAATGTTGCGTTAAAGGGCAATTTAAGCCATAAAGTGGAGCTTGGAAGTGATGTTTTCGGCAATATTCAAAGGCTTGATAATGCATTAGAGGGGATTTCTAAAAGATTAGATATAACAAAAGAAAATCTTGAAGAAACAAAAAAGCAGTTTGAGATTGCAAAGGTTGAAATGCAAAAAGAATTTCCCCAGGAAGAAGAACTCAAAACAAAACTTAAAAGGCTTGCAGAAGTTGATGCACTGCTGAACATGGACAAAAAAGACCATGAAGGAGCAGAATTTGGCGGGCCTGATGAATCGGAAGTACAGCCAAAAAAGAAAAATGAAATGGAGAGGTAAAATATAATATGATTTCTGTATTGAAAAAATAAATAAAATTATAAAAATAGGTTGATTATAACCTAAAATTTGTGTATAATATATGTAGGAGGTGTATGTCATGAATATCAATACAGAATCAATTGTTTCAATAACAGATGCAAATCAGAACTTCTCCAAAGTTGCAAAAGTGGCTGAAAAAAACGGAGAGGCAGTTATATTTAAAAACAATAAACCTAAATTTGTACTAATTGATATGGAATCCAATCCATATTTTGAACTTTCCGACGATGAAAAAATTGATATTGCAGCAGCGAGAATATTAAAAAGGTTCAGACCTGCATTTGAGGAGCTTGCGAAATGATAAAATTCAGTAAAGAAAAAGTATTGCTTCTGCATCAGCTAATAGCTCATGAAACAGGTGGAGCAACCGGAGTCAGAGATTCATCACTTTTAGAAAGTGCATTAGAAAGTATATATGCAACATTTGATGGTGAAGAACTTTATAAAACAAAAGAAGAAAAAGGTGCAAGATTAGGATATTCATTGATTTCCAATCATGCATTTGTTGATGGGAACAAACGTATTGGCGTCTATGTTATGTTGACATTCTTAGAAACAAATGGAATAAAAATAGATTGTACAAATGAAGATATTGTTAAAATAGGACTGGGTGTTGCATCCGGAGAAATGACTTATGAGGAATTATTAGAATGGGTTAAGGCTCATAAAAGTAATTAATATCAATTTTAAACAAAACCGACAGGATAAAATCTTGTCGGTTTTTTCTATGCAAAAACGAAATGGAGAGAGGGAAATGAACAGTAATAATTTAAGAGAATTGCTTTTGGAAAAAGTATATAAAGAGCAAAGCGATTTTATTGAAACGTTAAAATTACAGCCGCCTGAAAAAATTATTGATTCTTCTTATGAGAAAGTAATGCGTGATGATATTTTAATGACATTTGAAGATGATTATTTATCTGATGAACAAGTGATGGAATTATTAAAATTAGACTATCCGCTGTCGGCTTGTTACAACGAGTGGATGGATACAGATTATTCTCATATGGAAATGCTGAGAGATACCATTGACGACTACACAAAAAGACTTGTTGATGAAAATAAACAAGAATCTGAAAAGACACAAAAGAAAAAATATGAACCTGAGAGATAATATTTGTGAATGAATTTGCTGCATATATGTGGCAGATTTTTAATTTTAAATTTGGAGGTAATGAATACTATGCAACAAAATAATAACCACAGAGATTCTTTTGTAAAAGCCGTAACTGAACTGGGTTTACAAAATGGAGCATTTTTTGATGAATGTGAATATGCGGAGCAAAGACTTGCAAGGGAGATACCGCCTGATTTTAATCCGTTAAAATATTTTAAATTTGAGCCTATCTATAATTTTGAAGTCGGCAGAAACGGTGATTATATTACTACACATCATTACACACATAATCCTCTTTTTGCTAACAACGGATTTATGCTTGATTTTACAGAAACAAAAATGACATCAACAATAAGCTGTGTTTCAGAGGGATATGAACTGTGGCTGCTTGACAATTTAAAACTTGTAGTTGTTTACAGTTGTCAGATGAGAGTCACTCAAGGCGGTATCATTGAGCTTGCGACTTATAGGCATCGTGTGAAAGATGGGTTATACCAATTTCGTCTGAATTTTGATCCTGAATATTTTGCAGAGCTAGTTATTGACAAGGTCTTAGATGCAATGTGCGGCGAAGAACGAAAAAATCTTTTCGATGATTTAAGCTCCACGCTGTACAAAGTATCGACACGCTGACAGATGCCGAAAAAGGAAGTTAGATTTTCCGCAATCGCTTTCGTCGGCGTACAGAGGTACGGTAGAGAGCGATTGCGGGAAAAGCAAGCAATGACGCCGGTTTTTCGATGAATCCGGCGTTATTTTATTTACAAAAAATTAAATTTTGACGAAATAGAAAAGTATCTTATTTTCTATTCCGCTTGCGGTATAACGACTTTTTCGACAGTCTGGAACAAATGCAAAGCATTTGTAATAGCAAGCACGGCATTTTGCTATCAAATGCCCGCTTGTTAGTGGCTGCGCCCCTAATACCCCGCCTGTCGGCATACAGAAAGAGGTGATTTTTTTGCAAGAGCGAAATAATGCGGTATTGATACGGCTTACAGAAAAAGAAAAAATTCATTTAAAAAAATCTGCTGTCCGCTGTGGTTTAAAAATGGAACCGTTTATCCGCAAGCTCATTACGGAAAAGGAAATCCGTCCAAGACCACCCGATGAATACTTACAGCTTATTCGAGAAATCAATGCCGTTGGAAACAACATCAATCAAATAGCCCATATTGCCAATGCCGAGCAGCACATTTCATCAAGTAAAATTGAGGAAGCTGTAAAAATGGTTGATGACATTATGGATATGGTACGGAGGTTTGAACGTGGCAATCACTAAAATATGGACGGTGAAATCAAGGCTTGATACCAGTCTTAACTATATCACCGATTCCCAAAAGACCATTCTGAAGCCTAACATGGATGCCGTGGAGGGCATAATAAAATACATTGAAAACAAGGACAAGACTGAAAATTGCGTATATGTCAGAGCATATAATTGCAGCAAGGAAAACGCCTTTGATACGATGATAGAAACGCAGGATTATTACGGCAAGAGCAGACGGAAAAACGGTGTACTCGCCTATCACTTGGTACAGTCTTTTAAGGACTTTGAAACAACGCCCGAAATTGCTCATCAATGCGGATTAGAACTTGCGGAGCGTTTGTTTGCGGATAAATATGAGGTTGTTATTGCAACCCATCTTGATCATAAGCATTTGCATAACCACATACTCATTAACTCGGTTTCTTTTGTTGACGGCAGTAAATATCGGAACAATTTTAAGGACTACTTTATAGATATTCGAGGAATATCTGATGAGATTTGCCGGGAAAAGTGCCTGTCGGTGATTGAGCACCCCAAAGGCAAAGGACTGCACTATGCCGAGTGGAAAGCACTCAAAGAGGGCAAACCCACCATCCGCGGACAAATGCGGGAGGAACTGGACGAGATCATCAAAGCCTCCTACACCATGAAAGACTTTTGGCGGATACTGGAGCAGCGGCAGTATGTCATTCACCGCCGGGGCGAAACGATCAAGCACACCTCCATGATTCCTTCGTTCGGCAAGCGCGCCGTCCGGCTGGACAATTTGGGCAAAGGATATAGCGAGCAGGATATTTTTGAAAGAATAAAGACCAACCGAAACGGTATCAGAACGGCAGCACCCACAGAGCTGTCCCAAAAACAATATACCATCAAGGGCAGCCTTGCCCATGCAAAGCGCAAAAAGCTGAAAGGTTTTCAAGCCTTGTACTTCCGTTATCTATACCTGTTCAAGAAAATACGCAGGAAGCAGACACCGCAGCGGGTGTCTTTTTTTATGCGTGAGGAACTCATTAAGCTGGAGCGATACCAACGGCAATTCAAGTTTTTAGTTGCAAACAATATCGAAACCGGTGCGGCGTTATCCTCCCTGCAACAGACCAAGGAGGACGAAATGAAACGGCTGGTACAGCACCGCAAACAACTTTACGAAGAGAGGACAGATGAAAATTGTGAGGAAATCAAAGAAAAAACAAACGAAATCAATGCAGAACTTTCCGCATTACGCTGTGAGGTACGACTATGCAAAGCCATATTTAAGGACGCCTATCGTATATCCGAGAAAAAGCGGCAGGCGGACGAACTGCAAAAACAAGCCGACAAGGAGAGGATAGAATATGAACACAAGCGGAGAAGTCGCTGATTTAATGGTCAAGGAAGGAATACACATCACTGAGTCTACGGCAAAACTGGTGGGACTGGGTGCGAAAAACCTTGCGGCGATTGTCATTGCCTTAATCAACGACGATACAAAGCTGCAAGGCAAAACCAATTTGAAACAGCTTTTGAAATCGGACAAGCCGTTATGTATCCTGCAAATCAAGGCAGATGATTTACGGGCATTTAACAGCGAAGCGAAAAAATACGGTGTACTCTTTACGGCTGTCAGGGATAAGACGAACAATACCGGCTTATGCGATATTATCGCAAAACAAGACGATGTGACAAAGCTTAATTACATCATGGAAAAAATGGGCTATGCCGCACCGGAGATTGAGCTGGAGTCGGAACAGTCGGAGCCGAAGCAACTGGAAAAGGAACAGCCGTCAAAAAACCAATCCCCCCGCGTGAAAGAAAATCAACGCGAGAGAGGATTTATGAAGCGCGGGGATATGGAAAAAACGGACAGCGTTATTGAGTATAGGCCATCTGTTCGGAAAAAGATTGAGGAGTACAAGAAGCAAATTCATAAGGTGCAGGCTGAAAAAACGCCTGTTCTGCAGAAAACGCCGGAGCATCCCGTACCGGGCAAAAAGAAGTCGAAGGAGAAAGAAAAATCACGCTGATGAAACTTGTATATCCGAGATGCCGGGAGCCGCCGTAGCGTTATGGCGGCTTTTCTCATACCAAAAACAAAAAATATATATTTATGGAGGATTGTAAAATGAAGACAAACCATCATTTTTCTATGAAATCGGCAATATCCATACTTTTAATACTGGCTATTCTGCTCGGTATCGCACCGATGTCAATCTTTGCAGCGCAGACAAGCGATTATGTCGATCCTGCCGACCATTGGCTGAAAGCAAACGGCAGGACAAACGAACTGGACGTTAATGCGTCCACTACTTATGAAACGCAATGGTGTGCTGTATGTGATAAAGATACCACAACGCTTACCTATCGTGTGCCGGAATACACAAAATCCGGAGAAACTGCCTTAAACCGCGGCGTGAAGTTTTCGGATGGCACGCTGATTGACGGCGAAGGCACAGGCAACCTTGACGACGGGACGCCGGGTGTAGATGCTTTCTATACCGGGTATCACTTCACAAAAGCTGTTTGTCAGATATGCGGCACCATCAACGCTACCGAAGGTCCGGGCTATTATTCGTTTAATAAAAATGTTTACGCTTTGAACTCATGCGACCATAACTTTTTCATTGACTTTGACAACACAACGTATGAGCCGGACAACGATACCTATCATACTTCCACTTTGAAAAAAGGGGAATACTGCAACTTCTGTAAAGGCACTTACGCAAGAGCAAGCGAAAAACGGGAACTGCACGACTTTACCGAAAGCATTGACGGTCAGCTTGGCAACAGCCGATTCTATGTTTCGGAAGAATGCGACGAGTGCGGGTATCAAACAAGCGAATATTTAGCGGCAAAAGCTGTTGTCAGCAGCTACTATGGCACAGCGGACGGCGAGCCGCACAGCATTGCCGTTACAGACCGTTCCGACAATGGTGTAAAAACCTCTATCCGTTACGGCACGGAAGCAGATCAATGTAATAAAACCTCTGCACCAAGCTACACCCAGCCGGGATACCATAGTGTGTACTATGAAATTGATTACAGCTATGGCGGCGAGGAAATGACCGAGAACGGCGTGTCCTATGTGTGGCTTTTAGAGGAAAACACAGACGGCGGAAAGGATGACGGCGGCGCAGCTGCACCCCATGCCCACAATTACCGTTATGTCGAAACCGTACTGCCAACCTGCGATAACTTGGGCTTTGAATATTGGCAGTGCGACGGCTGCGGACGATTGGAAAAGCGCAATTATACCCCTGCAGCCGGACACAGCTGCAAAGAAGTGATAATCCGTGAAGCAACCTGTAAGCAAGGCGGGTTAAAGTTAGTGATGTGTTCAAAATGCGGTGACTTTCACGAGGAAACCACCCCGACAGCGGAACATAAGTACAAAACGGAATTACATAATCCCACTTGCCGGGAAGTTGGCTATACCAATCACATCTGCGAAGTATGCGGCGATAATTACATCACAGATATTACGCCGTTGATTGCACATTCCTTTGAGCGTGTCACCAAACAGCCAACTTGTAGGGAACAGGGCTACATGACTTCCACCTGTACGATGTGCGGAGGTAACTATGTATCAGACTATACCGATCCGACCGGTCATAATTGGGACGAAGGACATATTATCGCAAATCCGACCTGTGACAGTGACGGAGTAATGGAATTTCATTGCAAAAACTGTGATGAAACCATGATGAAGGGCGAATCTGCCATGGGACATACGCCCGGTAAACCTGCAACTTGCATCAAGCCACAAGTGTGTGAAAAATGCGGTGCGGTTTTGGAGCTTCCGAAAGGGCATCATTATGAAAGCACAAGCATTCCCCCTACTTGTACTTCTATGGGATATACGGTGTTTGAATGTTCCAATTGCGGCGATACCTACACAGGCGAGTTTACCGATAAGGCAGAACATAGCTATACAGCAACGGTAACAGAATCTACCTGCACAGAGATGGGCTTTACCACCTATGTCTGTGAAACCTGCGGCGATACCTATAAGGATAATTACACCGACAAGATTCCGCATAGCTATGAAACGGCGATAACTGCTCCGACTTGTGTTGGCATTGGCTTCACGACATATACTTGCAGTGCTTGCGGTGAGAGTCATCGTGACGATTATGTCAATGCTTTAGGACACAAGCCGTCAGAGTGGATGATTGATGTTCCGGCAACCATTGAACATTCCGGTGAAAAGCACATGGAATGTACGGTTTGCGGCGAGGTATTGATGATTTCTGAAATCCCGCAGCTTGTGGATACCGACCATTCTGACGAGGACGGCGATGCAGAAGTTGGTGCGTTCAGCCTTATTCTGACTGATAAGGACGACAAGCCGATATTCGACGCAAAGATTACCATTGATGTAAACGACCATGTAACCATTAGGCTGCCAAGCGGCAGGTTACTCGACTATGCAGATCAGACTACTATTACGGCGATATATACCGATACCCAGGAGCCAAAATCCGATTTGCAAATTTTTATTTATGACGAAAAGAACAATGCCGCAACCGGAAAAACCGATGTGAACGGTCAGCTAAAAGTTCCGAATAATCAGAGCAGTACCGGAGATGATAACGGAACCATCGGTAAGGATGACGGCGAGGAAAAAGGTACTTTTGTTATCTGTGTTACAGACAAGACCAATACCGTTATTCCAAAATGTGAGGTTTATATCGGCGAGAGCAACAATATTGTTGTTGACTTGCCGGACGGCGTGAAACCGACCAGAGAAGCCCCGGTTATCATTACTGTGACCGACCAAAATGGCAAACCGCAAACAGGTGTAACGGTAATTGCATTGGGTAGTGCAGATTACATTGAAAAAGGTATTACCGATATTTACGGCAAAGTTACACTCCCTATCACAAACGAGGGCTATACTGATGAAGACGGCAAGGTAAATGTGAATGGTATCAATGTGATAGTCAATGACGAAGTAGGATTTATTCCAAACGCCCATGTTATTCATAATGAAGATGGAACTATTGCTGTCACCCTACCCGAAGATAAGACAATCAGCCATGCAAACAGAATTACAGTAACTGTCCTTGATTCAATGGGAAATCCGATAAAAGATGTTCCTGTTACGGTCAAAGATTTGGAAGAAAAGACTTATTCAGCAAATACTGATGAAAACGGTAAAGTGACCGCACCGCCGACCAATATTGATTACACCGACATTAACGGCTATGCTGAGGTGGACGAATATATTGTCAAGGTTGGCAATGAAACCGGAGCAATCGAAAAGGCGTTTGTTACGCATAACGCCGAGGTGAAAAATGAGGATGATATTATTCAAACGGCTGAAAATATCACGATTACACTTCCCGATACGCAGACGCTGACTACTTCCAATCAGACAACCGTAACGGTTGCGGATAAAGATGATAAGCCGGTAAAAGATCTTTCTGTTACCATCAAAGATAAAAACATAGAAAAAAGCGGTATGACCAATTCCAGCGGTCAAGTTACTTTGCCTGTGAAATCCATGGGCGGCGGCTCTACCGGCGGTGGCGGATCATCCTCCGGCGGCGGTGGCGGCTGGAGCAGCAGCTACAACACCGTCAATATTAAAATTACCGATAAGGCCGGCAAAAGTGTAACAGGATTTTCAAAATCCACCGACAGCAAGGGCAATGTAATAATTACCCTGCCGACAAGCAAAACGCTGGATCAAGGAAATTGGTACACCGTTACCGTGACCGATAGAAGCGGCAAGGCACAAGCCGATACCGTTGTTACGCTCAAAGATAAAAATAAACAAGAAGCAACAGGCAAGACCAATGCGGAGGGTGAAGTGGTACTCCCTGCAAAAGAACATACGGCATATATTGTTGGATATGATGACAGCACCTTTCGACCCGACAGCGATATGACTCGTGCCGAAGCGGCCGCCATCTTCGCAAGGCTGATTGCAGAAGAAAAAGGCGAAAACATTAGCGGAAAATCCACCTTTCAGGATATTGACAACAACGCTTGGTACGCAAATTACATTGGCTGCCTTGCAAAGTATAACATTATCAAGGGATACTCAGACGGCACTTTCAAGCCGGAAGCTCCTGTCACAAGGGCGGAATTTGTAGCAATGGCAGTTCGCTATTATGACCTGTTTCATGAGGTTACAAAGACGGGACCCAAAGTAAACTACACCGACGTAGCCGCAAACTATTGGGCATATGCAGACATTGCATTTGCCAAGAATATCGGCTGGCTTAACGGTTACAGCGACGGCTCTTTCCGAGGGGATAACAACATCACCCGTGCAGAGGTCGTCACGGTCACAAACCGCGCAACCGGCAGAACGGCGGATAAGGAATATGTAAAGGATAACTTTACAAAGCTCAACCGCTTTACCGACGTGACCGACAGCAGCCTGTGGTATTTTTATGATGTAAATGAAGCGGCGAACACCCATAAAGCTGTTTCCTCTGATGACGGTGAAATTTGGGTAAAATAAGGCACGGAATTTTGGCAGGGGCAGCCTTTTACGGCTGCCGCTTTGTCAAATATTTTTTCTCTCCGAAAATTTTTTGACGGTCTGCAAGTGCGCTGATAAAATGAAACCAGCAAAAGTCAAATAAGAAAGCGGAGGGATTTTCATGTTCAAAAAAATTTTAGGTTTATCGTTAGGGGTAGGTATGCTTCTAAACTCCACCACATTTGCGGCAAGCGAACAGCACAGTTGGGTTGATGATATTGCCCTGTCCAATGAAGTGTATAATGCCTATGTATGCGAAAATTGCGGCGAGGTGCGCCATGAAGAAATTGCAAAAATACGCAATTATATCATCACTTTGGACGCAAACGGCGGTATTGCAGAGCCGGCGCAGCTTACCACCAAAAACGGAAAGATCACGCTGCCCATCCCAGCCAATTCCTCAGACTATCTGTTTGAGGGGTGGTACGATAAAACCGGTATGCTCGTTACGCCGGACAGGGTGTTTGAGGAGGATACCACCCTTTATGCCCGCTGGTCGGCTGATAGCACCTACACGCTGTACTTTGTATCAGACGGCGGCTCCCGTATCAAACCCATTACTGGCGCATATGGAATGACCGTTTCGTTTACGGAATATATTCCCGTGAAAGAGGGGTATGTGTTCGAGGGTTGGTGCGCCGATCCGCGGGATAAACAGCAGCGGATTGTGGACTTTACCTTTTATGAGCATGATGTGGTCTATGCAAAATGGCGCAGTATAGGGGCAAACACAGCAGAAGAAACAAAGCAATCCACTTTGACAGATGCGGAGGTCATGCAGTACGGACAGTATGTGGACGAAAAAACCAGCGTGAATGTCACGGCGCTTTGGGTACAGCAGCAGGAACGCTTAAAACAGCTTATGGAAATACACAACAGCATTTACGGTGAATAAAATCAAGCAAACGAGGGCGGCTCATACGGGCTGTCCTTTTGGCATATCGGAAGGGAGATGATTTTTTTGAATTTTATGAAAAAACGGAGTGACAGCAGTTGAATAACCGGCAGGAAAACATCAAAACTACGCTTGCGCTGCTTATCGCCGCCGCACCTCTTGTGATATGGCTTGCTTTAGTCGCGGCAGGCTGTTATGCGCCGGGGGTAAAGCTGTTCGAGCTTTTAGAGCGTTTTACAATAGCAATCCGGCAGCCTTTGCAGATAATCTTGAATGAGTACAGCCTGAAAACTGTATTCATTTTTTTATTTCTGTATGCAATGGGTATCGGTGTGTATTTTTCGTCAAAGGAAAACCGCCGCCCCGGTGAGGAACATGGCTCCGCCAAATGGGGCAATGTCAAAGCCATTGTCAAACGGTATGCAGATAAAAACAAGGCGAACAACATCATCCTGTCCCAAACCATGCGGCTCGGACTGAATGCCAGAAAGCACCGGCGCAACTTGAATGTACTTGTTGTGGGCGGCTCCGGCGCAGGTAAAACGAGGTTTTTTGCCAAGCCGAATTTGATGCAGTGCAATGCCTCCTACATTGTCGCTGATCCGAAAGGTGGTGCGACACGTTCCTAACTGAAAAGGTTAGGCGTGGAGCCAAAAGATAGACGGAAGATTGAAAGGAGCTTCCGAACAGGTTTCATAGAACTAATAAACCGACAGGTGGAATGAAGGGGTAACGCCC
>NZ_JADCKB010000040.1 GCF_014982785.1 Ructibacterium gallinarum | reverse complement strand
TAGGAATGTCCGGATAAAACATATTGTACTGCTTCTAGTTTTATTTCTTTACAATATAATTCTTTGCCCATAATATACACCTCCATAATCTCAACTATGTATGTCCAACTTTTGGGGTGCATATCATTTTTTGCCTTAAATTCTTCTTTATCCCGTTTCATGTCTCACCTCCGGTTATCCAAGTTCCGGCCCGGTGCGTTTGACCGATTTTTGTTCCGGTTGGACTTCCTTTGCCTGTTCTGTTAGCTGTTTGCGGATAGAAGGTTTTACTGCCTTGTCGCCGGGTTCATATTCCGCATACTCCATACAGCCGTAATTGATATGGTCGAAAAGATGCTGATATTCTTTGTCGGCGCCTGCTTTCATTTCTGAAAGCATTTCCTTGAAATCGCCCATGAACCCCCAGCTGCTATCCACTTCTTCGCCGTCTTTTTCTATGACGTACCCGTAGCACTCGCCGCGCAGATAATTGTCATATGTTTCTGTCTCGCTGATTAAAAGCTGTTTTGCCTGTTTGAGCGTCTCTTCATTGACGGCCCCGTATTCCTTTTTGATTTTATCGTGCCCGGCATAAATCCAGCCGACCTGTCCTGCGTCCCAGCGGTCGTTATACGGGTAGGAATGGCTGCACGAAATGGAAAGGCCGCTGTGGTCGTACAGGTACAGCGGCAAAATGACATTCTTTTTATCCGCAAGCTCTTTGAGCGCGTTGATCGGTAAACACTCTAAAATATATTCCTTTGCCATATCCGAATGGTTCAGTGTTTTAGGGGAAAAGGTATATTCCGTAAACCATTTATTAAAATGTGCGTCATGTGTGCGCAGCGCCCATTCCCGGTTATGCCTGTCGTATTCAAGTTTTACCGAAGCACAGCCGCCCTTTTTGACAAAATCGATCACTTCATCAGCGGACAGGGTATCGCGCACACATTGTTTCAAGAAATCCGACGGCTCCGAAAAATCGTGCTTGTTGCCTAAATCATATCTGCTGTGCCAGCAAACCATTTTACCAAAATTGTCATAATCTGTCCTCGGATCGGGAGGGAATTCGTCAATTTCCACTTGTAATTTATATGCCGGCGCCTTTGTTGTAACATTCTTCATCATCTGCACCGCCTATCCGAGTTCCGGCACGGAACGTTTGACCGATTTCTGTTCCGGTTGGATTTCCTTTGTCTGTTCCGTTAGTTGCTTTCGGATAGAGGGCTTTTTATCAGGTAAGGGGTGTTCTTTTGCCTTTTGCATGGCCTCCGTGGTGTAGCCGGGCAATAGCTGGCCGTGTACTATAAAGGGACGGGTATATTCATCCGGGATAGGCGGGGAAATTTCCGTGAACAAATGTGCATACGCTTTGATCCTGCCTTGCAGATATTTTTCCGCCGACGCTTTATCTGCAAAGGAACGTTCCTGCCCGGCAACCTTTTCATTATAGTTTTCGTGGGGGCTGTTGGTGTAAATATCCCATCTGACCTCCCATTTTGCAGGCTTGCCGCGCCAGCTATAGCCCTCCTGCAGCCGGCAGCTCATTTTATATACCGCGTTGCTGATACTGTCATACCCATAGTTGTCTTTTGCCTTTACCCATTTGTTATAGGAATGTTCGGCCTTTGGTATTTGTACATATTCGATTGCCCGGTTAAACTGCTGCGTCAATGCCGCCTGCTTTTCCCAATCCCGCGCCGCCTGCCTGACGTTTTCGTACGCTGCCTTTTCTGCCATTACACTGCCTGCGTGCAAGTCCAATAGTTCTATCAGCGGTTTTGAAATCAAGCCCGATATATCCGGCTCGCCGTATACCGTGTGTTCTATTTTAATCTGGCTGCCTTCCGTCAGCCTGTCAAAGTCATAGCTTTCGTAATCTTTATGTTCTTTCAAATTGTTACCTCCTGTCTGAAAAGTTTAAGGCATGGAAGTTGTGGAAAACCGCTTTGCGGTTTTCGCACAAGTCCCACGCCATTTTGGTTATGGAAATATGGAAAACTCCAAAGAGTTTACACACATTCCCACAACCTTACTGCTGCTAAAATCGCATAAAAAAAGGACATTGAGGTTCATCAATGTCCTTAATTAAAACAATGTTTCTTTTTAATCTTCATAATGACCCTTGCAGGAAGCGATAATAATATTGCCGTCCGCCGCCTTGTAAACAATCCTGTTTTCGCCGTCTATACGGCGGCTCCACCAACTGCTGAGGTTTTGTTTCAACGGCTCCGGTTTCCCAAGCCCGGAAAAGGGGCTGCGCTGAATATCTTTTATCAGCGTGTTGATCCTTTTTAATGTTTTCTTATCCTGCGTCTGCCAATAACAATAGTCGTCCCATGCACTTTCTTCCCATAACAGTTTCATCTTTACTCCCCATCCTCAATCAATCCGTGTTCCACCAGCTTCGCCCGGCCGGCGTCAATATCCGAAATGATTTTTTCCAAATGCTTCATATTGCTTTCGGAATAGAATGGGTCGGCAGAAATCTCAAACGGGATCCGTTTCTCTCGGCTTACTTTTTTTGCGAATATGGTAAATGCAGTTGTCATAGACATCCCCATTTCCTGACAGGTCTGTTCCATTGCTTTTTTCAAATCTTCATCCATACGGAAATTTACCATTGTCTGCGCCATATAAATCCACTCCTTTCATATCGCACACTTATTATACCACTTTGTAAAGCAAAAGTCAATACTTCGCTTTACAATTTATAGTATGAACCAATTATTATTTTTGATACATATTTCAAAGAGTGTTTTTGTCTGCGAAGACACACCTATCTACACAAGCCCCTGTTTCAATGTCCGCGATACATTTCAGTATCGGGTACACCTGCGGAGGACAAACGGCGTTGCCAAGTGTTTTTAACCGCAATGCCCTGTTTTCCGTTTCCTCTGTTATACGCGGAACACCGACAGGCTCCCGTTTCCACAGCTTACGTCCGTCCATCCCTGCGGGAACCCCATCAGCCATTCCACCCATTCGGGATTGAGGGCTGCCGTGTCGCTCACCGGGTTTTCCTGTTTGATGATCTGCGCCGCAAGGCTTGACATGTCCTTGCTCTGTTTCATGGTTTCCGGTTTTAGCTTTGACCGGAACCCGTCTGAGGCTATCGGTGTCAAGTAGAACACCGCCGCCGAAAGGGGAAGGCTCCACCTTGCACCGTTTTGGTTTTTCTTCCGCCATATTCCGTTTTCCGAAAGGTATACATTCATATTCATTGCGTCCTTTACATTCCGGTCGTCGCTTGCAAGGGGCGTGGGAAACATTAACGCCGACGATAAAAGTTCTTGTGCGCTCATGCCACGCGCCGACGCCGCAAGCCGGATATACGAATGTCCAAACAGCGTAGCCTGCACGCTCCAAGTCAAACAGCGTCTTGTCGAGCCCCATATGGATAAACCCGGCAACATTCTCCCCAAGCACCCAATGGGGCTTGAGTTCGGAAATAACTCTTGCCATTTCCGGCCAGAGATACCGCGTATCGGTAAATCCTTTCTGCCGTCCTGCTGAGCTGAACGGCTGGCAGGGGAAGCCTCCGGATATGAGTGTAACTGTTTTTCGTCCTGTCTTTTCAAAAAATGCCTCCTTTGTCAGAGTTGTAATATCACGGAAGCGGGGAACATGAGGCCAGCGCTTTTCTAAAACAGCGGTCGGATAGTCCGCCCATTCGCACTGGCACACCGTTTCAAATCCCGCCGCCTCCGCCGCCAAATCAATCCCGCCAATACCGGAAAATAAACTTAAATGCGTCAGCTCATTCATTCTGTATCATTTCTTCCGGTTTGGTTGTCATAAGCTGATACAGCTTTGTATCTTTCGGGAAACGGTCAATAAAGGGGATAATGGTATTCCCATAAAACAAAAGCCCCTCGCCGGCTCCCGATTGTGTCACATAAGAAAGCTGCTGCGGGGAAATGCCAAGCCTTTTCGCAAGGATTTCCCGATCACCCTGCGCCTGATTCAGCATATAGATATAGTCGCTGTTTTCAAAGATGTTTTCTATCTCTGCGCTGGATAATAGGTCTTTAACGTTTTGTGTAATCTGTTTGTGATTGCCGGACAGTTTTTTATCTGTCCCTCCGGGGCTTTCGCCCATTTTCATCGGCGTGTCGGTTCACGCCCGGCATAGCATATCTTTTTATCACGGTCAAATGACTGTACCGGCCGATAACGCGGACTCGTGGGGCTGTTATATTCTGCATAAACAGTTTCAAGCCCTATGCGTTGCGCGTGGCGGCCATTTTGCCGGCCGCCTTCCGCTCGGGTTAGGACGCTGCACCTTTCCCTATTTTTTCCGCGTTGATAATGCTAACATACCTGCCGGTTTCAGTTAGCACGGCGTTGTATGAAATCTAAGCGTATAACGATTTTCATACAATACACACCTGTCGGAATACCGCCCCATTTACGGAAGCGTTTCCAAATTTCTACCGAATAAGCCGCTGTCTGTTCGTCTTTTAAGAGTAAATGAAATTCATCGCAGTAATAACGGGTGTATTTTGACTTACTGTTTATAATATCCGTTGCGCCCGGTTCAAGCCGGATTTTTATGTTCCGGTTGATAGTAACCCTGTTCCATACTTGGTCTTGCACCACCAGCATACCCAGCTTTTTTAACTGCTTGCCGAGCTCTTTAATATCAAAGCAGACAATGCGGTTGGAAATATCAACCGTGGTGCGGTGGTTAAAGAAGTTTAAAGTGCCCTTTACATACAATTCCAGCGCGGCGGCAATATGCTGGGCTTCCTGTTCCGGCTGCTTCTTTATCTCGTTATATAAATCCTCTAATATAGGCATATTCTGAGGGATAGGGTTTTCAAAATATTTCTGGTAAATCCGTGTGACGCTGCGGTCGATGACCGTCTTTTCCACCGGCTCCAGCCCGTTCCTGCCGCCAATGATGAGTTCGCAGAACGACAGTACAAAGTCGCTCTTTAATGCCAGCGGGTTTTCCTCGTCGCTGTAATTTAAGTTAATATCCAAAGGATTGATATAATCCTTTGAATTGGGTGACAGCTTTATTACCTGCCCGTGCAAAGCTCGTACAAGCGCGTGATACTCGGATTCCGGATCACACACATAGCAGTCATCAGACGTCACCAGAAAGGCGTTTGCAATTTCACGCTTTGCCGCAAAACTCTTGCCGCTGCCCGGTGTGCCGAGTATCAGACCATTCGGATTTTTGAGCAGCTTTCTATCCACCATTATCATATTGTTAGATAGGGCGTTCAGTCCGCAGTAGAGGGCTTCGGGGCTGTCCGAGAAAAGCTCCTGCGTGGTAAAGGGTACAAAAATAGCGGTGCTTGATGTTGTCAGGCTCCGCTGTATTTCAATATTGTTTATCCCGATCGGCACGCTTGCCATGAGCCCGTCCTCCTGCTGGTAGTCCAGCCGTCTTAACGGGCAGTTTTTCTGCTGTGCGATTGCCGACGCTTCAAATATCCGGTTTTCAAGCTCCTTACGCGTCCTGCCTGTGTTCATCACAAGCACGGTCACTAAAAACAGCCGTTCGTTCCGGCTCTGCAAATCCTCCAACAGCTTTTTGGCGTCCACACCGAAGGTCATAATATCCGGCGGTAATATGTCCATGTCATAACCGCTGCGTACTGCTTTTTTCTGTTCCTCGATACGCATTTTATCTATGTCGGTAATTTTCCGTTTTATCATTTTGATTGCCTCGGTCTGGTCGATACTTTTAATATGGATATTGACCGCAAGGCTCGCTTGTATATCCAGAAAGTTTTTCAATAGCTCGTCGGTGAGCTCCGGCGCAAGGATATGTAAAAACGATACCGCGCCGATAGTATTTCCCATTTTGAAATACCGACCGTCTGAAAAATCAAAGGAAGTGGGTGCGATAAAATCCTTTGTGGTTAGGCCTGTTTTGGGTATCAGGTTCCATGAAAAACTTAATTTGCTGCCGTCGCCGTTAAAACAGTTATGCAATAGCTCTAAGCGTTCTATCCCGGAAAGGGGGAACGCGCGGACGCCCAGCACCTTAAAATTATTCAGAATATCCACCTCGATACGTTCCAGCCGCTGCTTTGCGTTTTGAATGTTGTCTGCTTCAATCCCAAACGTGATATATTTTTTTCGCACAATACCGTTGTTGCCCCGCGCAAGCTGGCCTTTTAACATTTCCGTATATTCTTCCCGGATGTCGTTAAACTCGTCATCGCGTGCCTTTATATCAATCGCCTTTTCGTACTCTGAAATATCCATGGTCTGGTTCAGAAATGAAAGCTGAACAGAAATAGACGTATCAAAGTAGTTGAGGAAATCGCAGTAATTTTCAAAGATAATGTTTTTGTCCTCGTTGCGCGCCAACTGGTAGTTAATATCTAAAAATAGTACGGTCTTTGTGTAGAAGTTATCCGTTACACGGCAAATGCCGTCCGGGCGCATTTCCTTGTAGGGGATTGTGTCCTGCGCGCTCATAGCAATTTTACCCTGCATTTTTGCTTTCTTAACCGCGTCGGCGATCTGCCGCCTTTGCCTGCCTGTCAGCGGTTTGTCTTTTGGCAGGGCGGTTTTCTTTTTTGTTTCCGGCAATTCTATCAACCTCCTGTTCCAATATAATTTGCTTTTCCATTGCCGAATAGAGATTATTCGTCACATACGGCCGCACCTTTGGGCGGCGGTATTTTGTGTTAATATAATGCTTCAAAATCTTTTCAAGCGGCTGTCCGTTTTTCTCATAGAGCGCTAAGAGGAAGAAAGGCAGCGCGCACGCCAGCAGAACCAGAACGGCGCCCGTCGTCCCTAAAAGCCCTCTTGTTAAAAAGTACGCCGGGACGCCCACGGCCGCCGCAAGGAAAAAACAAATGAGCTGGCGTTTTGTCAGGTTAAATGCAACCTTTGTCTTAACCGTGTTTAGGTCTTTCGGTACCGGTACATATGGCATTATCTCGCCCCCTTATCTATACTTTTTTGTTTCGGTTCCGGCTGTTTAGGAAGTTTGGCAAGCTGTTTTTTAACAGAAGGCTTTTGTTCCGCCGGTTCAATATGTTTGGCCCACTTTGGGGCGCTTCTATCCGATAAATATTCCTCCAGCGTATTCAAGCTGTTGTATATAGCGATATAATTCGGATTGTTTGATATTTCCGTATATTCATAATTGGGTGAACCGTGATAGCTTGTATCTTTGGCGTGTATCAGCTTACCATTTTCAACATTCAAAAATTCACCATATCCCATATTAAATCCAAGAGCAGATTTAATCTGTTTGATAGCGTCGTACATATCAATCTGTACTTTCTGACGGAAAGTAGCGGTAATATCAATCATTTGTTATCTCGCCCCCTTATCTATACTTTTTTGTTTCGGTTTCGGCTGTTTTGGAAGTTCGGCAAGCTGCTTTTTAACAGACGGCTTTTCAAACTCCCTGACTTTTTCTTTCGCCCAATCGGATACAAGTTCAGGCTTTAGCTGTCCTAAAAAGCGGGAACGCTCAAAGTGCGTATATTCCCCGTCTGCAAGGAAACGGCCGTAAACCTGCCGTCCTCTTGCCGTGGGCAAACACCCGAACCCGCTTTGTGCATAAAATAGCTGGTAGTCCGGTGTTTTATACTCGTCTTTTATCCCCGTCGGATTTAGTACCATTATTTTATTTTCAAAATCAAGGCCGTCCGGCGGTATGCAGTGCCCGCTGTTCCATAAGTTTAATTCCCTGTATCTGTCCCGGACGTCAGCAGTAAATATGTTGACAAGTCCCGGATTGTCAATCAGAAAATCTACATTTCTGCGGCTGTTATTATCGGGAATGTATATTGTGTCCGCCCAATCTTTATTGTATATGGAAATCCGCCCGTCATAATCAAAATGCTGTATGGTGTTTGCCAAAACATACATCGTGCGGTCAAATCCAAAATCCTCACTGATTTTCTTTTCTATGCCGGGTTTCAAATGGTAACCGTCAAAGTTATCCGCAAGGGCTTTTCTAATTGCCTGCGCGCAGGCGATATTTTCATTATGCGATTGTTTATATAAATCCATTTCGCCGTTTCTTTCCGCTTCCTCAAAAGAATAGGGATATATCGGCTTATGCTCTTTCATTGTGCATTTCTCCTTTACTCCATCCAAATATCATTCAATACCTCGTTGCCCCAAACGTCCCAGCCTGCCGCCTTTTGCCTTGCAAACAGTTCAAGGCGTGGCAGGTCACCCACAAGCTCTACAATCCTGTCCCGTACAACATCAGGCTTTTTGCTATGCTGCTCCACAGGGGACACGACAAGCTCGCGCACACATGCGGAAACTCTTTTCGGTTTGCCTTTGGTCGCGAGCAAACAGATTTCCGCATTGTTCCGCGTCCACCAACCAAGCCCCATAAACCACTTCCCTGATTTCTTCGTCTGCTTTATCCAAGTAAAAGCAACCGTCCTGTATGTAAACCCCCAAGCCTTGATAACGTCAAAGCATTCCTCCAGCTTTGGGAAGGTCACCCATAAAAACAAAGCGCAGTTTTCAGCCGCAAACTTTGATATGGGCAGGGCACAGATTTCATCAAGAGGCATGACCGGATAATGCTTTGACGGTGAACCTCTCAAATTTTGCCCGCCTTGATATTTCCAAGGCGGATCGGCGTAGATAATGTTATACTGTTTCATAGCCGCCCTCCTTAGTGCGCATTAAAGATAGATTTCGATATACTGCCGGTCTTAAACAGGGTAAAGCACAGTACCACGGTATAGGCCGCAATGGAAAATATGGTCGCGTGAATATCGGTTGTAACGATAAAGCCGTTTACCAATGCGGCGTATATCCCGACGCACACCATGATAAAAAATCCCTGAAAGCCCAGCGCCACAAGTCCTCTTAAATAGTTATTTCCTATCTGTCCCCATTCGCGGTTTGTCATGGTTGCAAAGGAGATCGCTCCTACCGAGCTGTAAATGTAAATTTCAATCATCCTGCCGAAGATAACGACGGTAATACACACCGACAGGATTTTCATACACAGGCTGACGAGCGCCGTTTCCAGCATTAAGAGGACAAGCTCGCCCGTCCCCATCGCCTCCAGCGTCGTCCGCATATCCACAAGCGCGGCGGATATATCTATATTCGTGTTTGCGCCGATTACCCCGGCACTCTGCCGCACCACATACTGCCCCAAGTCGAATACCGCCATGATAATATCAAAGGTATGCGTTGCGATAAACACCGCAACGCACGCCTTAAAGATGTACTTGAAAAACATAAATGTATCTACGTCATGCAGGTTGTTTTTCTCGGTTATCATGGTGATAAGTTCATAGCACAATACAAATGTGATGATAAGCCCCGCAATGGGGAGCACCACGTTTTCCGATAGCGTCTGAATGATAGAAAACACGCTTGCGTTCCACTGCTGCGGCGTTTTACCGACTTCCGCTGCAATGGTTCCCACCTTTTCGTTGACGTCGTTAAACATGGTGCTGAGGCTCCCCTCGATAAGGGAAATTAAAAACTCGTTGATCGCCTGTGTGATTTTTTCAAAGATACTGTCCATAAATTAGAACAGCCCCGATAAAAGCGGGATAAGGGTAGTACCAATCACCACAACGCCGCCGCCCGCCATGAGTTGTTTGATACCTTGACTTTTCGCGCCCGGGTTATCATTTCCATATCCTTCCATTAAATTGATGCCGCCCCAGACGCAAAGCCCCGCGCCGAGGGCGATTACCAAGGTTTGCAGCACGTTTACTGCTTCACCGAAAAATTGCATATTAAAGTTCCTCCTTTTCCTGTTTTCCTGCCGCCTCCTGCGGCAAGTCGATTTTGTAATAGTCGAAAACCTCATGCTTTGATACAATCGGTTTCCTGCGTTTCAGGTATTTCTCTATATCAAACGTATTTTTCTTGTCGTAGTCGGATAAATACTTGTAATTGGGATGCCGGGTTATATCAAATTTATCTGACAGAAACGGCCGCACGCCACGTAATTGCAGAATACATTTCCCGCCGTCCATGACCGCCAATTCGTCCTCGCTCATAAGCGCTTTCCCTAACTTCTGATAGGAAAGGCCGTAGGAGTTCTGGTTGCTCCGTGTTTCGGAAGTATTGTAAAGGTCGATTGTTTCCTTGCCTAACACCTCGGACAGTTCTTTAAGCGTTGTCTTTTCCTTGCCGCCCAAAAACAAGGTGCTGTCACAATTCCCTGTAATCGTATCGGCGTTATCTTTGTAGATCGCCTTAAGCTGGCTCTGTGACTGCAAAATAATAGAAGCCGATATTTCACGGCTCCGTATGGTAGCAATCAATTTTTCAAAGTTCGGGATTTTGCCGATATTTGCAAACTCGTCTAAAAGACACCTGACGTGTACGGGAAGTCTGCCGCCGTATTCGTTATCCGCCTTATCACAAAGCAGATTGAAAAGCTGTGAATACATCATGGCGACAACAAAGTTAAATGTGGCGTCCGTGTCGGAGATGATAACGAAAAACGCCGTTTTCCTGTCGCCTAAGGTGTCAAGTTCCAATTCGTCATATTCCATTAAGTCCCTGAGTTCCTTTATGTCAAACGGTGCTAATCTTGCGCCGCAGCTAACTAAAATCGATTTCAGAATTTTGCCCGCCGCTAATTTGAATTTGCGGTATTGCTTGACGGCGAAGTGCTCCGGCTCCCTTTCCGCCAATCGTTCAAAGAGCATATCCACTGGGCTTTTGAAATTTTCGTCGTCCTCGCGTGCTTCTGACGCATTTATCATATCCAAAAGGGTGATGAAATTTTTTTCTTCCTCCGGCGCTTCGTACCAGATATAGCCGATATATGCCGAATACAAGAGCCGTTCGGATTTCACCCAAAAATCCTCGTTTGATTTTTCGCCCTCGCCTTTGGTATTCTCAATCAGCACGTTTACCAGTTTCAAAATGTCCTTTTCAGACTTGATATAGGCAAGTGGGTTATAGCGCATACTCTTTTTGAAATTTATTGTATTCAGTACCTTAATGCGGTAGCCCGCCCGTTCCAGCAGCTTGCCACACTCTATCAAAATTGTTCCTTTCGGATCAGTAATGCAATAGCTTGAATGTAATTGCATAAGCTGGGGTTTGACAAAAAATCTCGTCTTGCCGCTGCCGCTGCCGCCGATGACAAGCACGTTTTTGTTCCGCGCATACTTCGCTATTTTTGGGCGGCTGTTCATGGTGAGGCCCTCGGTGTTTGTCAGCAGAATATTGTTCTTAAAATCCTTATCCATATACGGCTTGATGTCTGCCGCCGTGCCCCAGCGGGCAGAGCCGTACTCCGCGCCTTTGCGGTATTTCTTCGCGTTTTTGCTCCGTACATACAAAATACCCTTGACTACCAGCGCGCCCAGCACGCCAAACAAAAGGTCGAGGATATGAAAAGAGAGTACCGGCGCTTTGAAAAGCTCCGATACTCCCTTGACAAGAGCAAATATTTTGTTTCCCTCGGTTATCCTGCACATATACGCCAGCTTATCCGCGATCCAGAAGATAAAGAGGAAGGGGAGGTTGGAGAGGATCACTTTTTTATCTATCTTCATAATTCCACGCCCCTGTCCTGTACCTTGACTTTTTCGCGCCGGCGGTCCTGTGCTTTTTCAGCCGCTTTTTCCTGTTTCAGTTCTTCCCGGACAGACTTTTTCTCTTTGCGTTTCAGGATTTTCTGCGAATACTCGTTAAACGCCATGGAAATGCGTTCCTCGTCCCGCCCTTTGAAAAACACATAGTAGAGGGGCGGCTCTTTGGTTCGGTCTTTCTTCAAAGCAAAGTCTATTTCATATTTCTTTGCTGTCCGGGTAAAGATACCAATATTTTTGTTGGTTATTTCAATATTAGAAAGCGCCGCGTTCTGCTTTTCCAAATCCGCCAAGCTCTGTTTCCCTTTCGGTATCTCATGCGACTTATTATTGCGGCTCTGCAAATATATCTGCATGGCCTGTGCAAGCACGCGGCTTGTCATTTTCGTTGCGGAAACAACCAAGGCAATCGTTTTTTGCGTTACTTCCTCCTGAATAGGCAATTCCCCCTTTCAAGCGCAAAGAGGGGCGGCGTATCTTTGCCGCCCCCCATTGCATATTTACAATTTCTATCGGCTTACTTCACCCAAATTTCATTTTCGGAATTGCTAACCGCCTTATGCGTATTCGCCGCCTCCATAATGTCGTAATACGCCCAATGCGTGTTGTTTTTCAGGTCGGTAAACTTGTTCAGCACAGACAGGTTATCATTGATATGCTCTTTGTCCGCCGTCCGTCCGGTCATGCGGTTTACAACCGTCACAACCTCAGCGCGGGTGATGTTGGTATCCGGCTTGAAACTGCCGTCTGCATAGCCGTTGAGCCATTTTTCATTTGTGGCAAAGGAAATGTCTTTGACCGCCCAATAGCTGCTGCTGACATCGGGATATTTTGTTGTGCTGGCCGGATATTTCACCTCGTTAAACAGGTCATAGTAACGTACCGTCATAGCCGTAAATTCGGCACGGGTAACAGGTGCGTCCGGTTTGAAAGTTCCGTCCTCATAACCCTTGATGATGTCGTACTTTGCAAGATAGCCTATATAATCGGCATACCAAGCGTTTTTGGAAACGTCCGTAAAGGAATGGTTCCCGCTGATTTTTTCGTCTTTTTCCTCGCTTACCATTCTGGCAAAGATCGCCGCCGCCTCGGCGCGTGTCATATCGCCGTCCGGCTGGAATGTACCGTCCTCATAGCCGACAATATACGCTTTGTGTTCTACTGCGGGCAGAATGATAACACCGTCTTTATCGGTTTTACCCGTGACCTCGTTCTTTTCCCTGTCTTTCAAAATGACGGTGTAATCTGCTTTCGCTTTGCCGTTCCGGTCGGTAACGGTGATGGTATACCAATTCCCATCATCTAACGTCTTGCCAGCTGGCAGGGTGAGAGTTACTTTATCCGTTCCCGTGGATTTGGAAACGGAAACAGTTTTGCCGTCTTTATCTGTTACCTTGACATTAACGGAATTGATACTGCTGACAAAACCGCCGCCACCTCCGCCGCCGGAGATCGAGCCGCCGCCACCGCCGGAAGATTTCACGGGCAGCGTCACCTGACCGCTGGCGTTAGTCGTACCGGATTTTTCGCTTGTCTTATCCTTGATTGTTACCGATACGCCTTTGATGAAGTGAACCCCAAAAGTTGGACAAATTTTAAAATTAATTTGCTAAGGATTGAGTTCTAAACTGAACAGGACTCATTCCTTTTAATTTTAATGAAATTCTCTCGTTGTTATAGTAATCAATATAC
>NZ_JADCKB010000004.1 GCF_014982785.1 Ructibacterium gallinarum | reverse complement strand
CTTAATGATCTATGAGAAGTATGCAAATATGAAATACAAATATGGGAATCGACATTTTTGGTGTCGAGGATATTATGTTGATACAGTAGGAAGAAACAAAAGGGCAATAGAACAATATATACGGAGTCAACTACAGGAAGATATAGCAACAGACCAAATAAGTATGAAAGAGTATATAGACCCGTTCACGGGTGAGCCAGTAGAAGGAAGCAAATAAAAATGCCCCTTTAGGGGCAAGCTGGTGAAAAAGGTGCGGTTGGCAGACCTTTCGACGAGCCTATAGGCTCGGCCAGCATAACGCCCTAAGGGGGCAGTGCAAGCCACCGGCACGGCCGGTGGTCATGACTCGCAAAAGTTTAAGTTTTGATGAAAAAGAAAGGTATCTTATTTTTCATTCCGCTTGCGGTATAACGACTTTTTCGACAGTCTGAGGCGGAAACGGTATGAAAGTTTCCGCCTATATATTTTTTTAGATAAAAAATACCCAGGAAGGGAACCAGGTCAGTATGGTTTCCGCATAGAAACGGGAAACGGGTAAACCGGAAATGACGGGATAAAACTGTATAAATAAAATCAGACAGGCTGCCGTTAGAGCCGCCGTGGTATATCCAAAACGGGGAATGCGTTTTTCCAGATCCTGAAATGCGTACATCACGAAAAAAATCAGGAAAGGAAGGGTGGCAAAAAAGTGATATTGCAGCGCATAGCGTTTGACAAACATCCAGGGAAGATACTGTGCTAAAAGTCCAATCAGCAGAAATAACACCCTTTTGTCGCGTTTTTTCCATCCAATATATAAGGAATAGAAAAAAGCTGCGATTCCCATCCAGCTTAGCAGTGGATTCTGAAAAATGGAGATACAGCCAATCTGATCGGGTGCAATGCTGGTTTCTGGCGCCTGATATGCCCACATGGGTTTGTAAACAAAAGGCCAGGTGTACCATTGAGAGGAATAAGGATGTGTTCCTCCTAATGTAGAGTGATAGTCCAGCATATAAGCCTGATTTTTTAGCATGGCCTGTATGGCGTTTCCGTATCCATCCACCATGGAAATTGGAAGGTATGCCATGGTATAGATGACAGCCGGTATGACAATAAAAAACAACAGGCACCAGAGGCAGGTTTTTGTGAAAAAGGCGCCAAAGCGCAGATGAAGCGAATGTTGTTTTCCTTCCCGTGCAGTCAGAAACATAATGCAGAAGAATATGACTGCAAGTCCAACTGAGGCATATACGGCAGTCCATTTAGAGGCACAGCCCAACCCCATGCAAAGACCGGAAAGAGCAAGGAAACCGAGCATTTTTTTATAGGAAACTTTTTGTCCGCGTCCCCAGGTTAAAGCCGATACGCCAAAGCGGTACATAAAGTAGTACATGCCCAGAATAAAGAATACGGGATAAGAGTCGATGGTTCCAATACGGGTCAGAGAGAAATGCATGAAATCAAATGCAAACAGTAGTGTTCCTATAACGGAATAGCGGGTTCTTCCAAACATTCGCTTTAAAAACAGGTAAAATACTGGAAGCATTAGAACGCCGAACAGCGTACCAATGCATCGCCAACCGAAAGGTGACATGCCAAACAGCATGATGCCAACTGACATCATTAGTTTGCCTAAGGGCGGATGTGTAGTTTCATAGTATGGCATTAGGTGCAAATGTTCGTAGGCCGTGCGGGGGTGATAAATTTCATCAAAATAGGTGCTGTTTTTATAAGAGGGGGCATTGGTTACACAATCCTGTTCATCAGCCATGGCCTTGTAATTTGCATCGGAGGTACCGTTGATGTCAGCAATGGAGGCAAGCGTACCGTTTTGCGTGCGCAGGCCAAGCTCAAAAAGCATATAATCCTCTGATTCACTGATGCCGCGCAGATATTTTGCCTGAATGGGTTCCAGTGTCTGTACCTCCCAGCAAAAGACACTATTTAATTTGCAGGCAGTTTCGGGTAGATCGGTCCAGTTGCTACCGTCTAGGGAATAGGAAAACGAAATACCTGGATTGGTGTCTACATCACCAATGCCGCAGTAATAGTCGATTTCAGTTAGAGTTTCAAGGTTTTCCAGGGTAATGGTAAAGGTATCTCCGGCTGAGGAGGGCTTATAATAAGTCTGCGGTGCTTTGATATCGCCCAGATTGACAAAGGCAATGATGGAATAAACCAGCACAATGCCGCAGAGCAGAAGATAGTCAAGCCGAACCATTTTCTCTTGGCGAGGTTCGTTTTTTCCTGTAAGCATCAGCATGATTTTGCTTAAGTGGCGGTTGTTTTCCAGCCGGACAGTCAGAGGTACATGGGCGGTATGCCGTTGTTCATTTTCTTCTGCCGTGCCTGCCGCTTTTATGTAATCGCGATAGATTACAATCAAGCTGAGCAGGAATAGGCATACTTCTCCAAAAGAAATGAGAGCAGTGATGCTGTAGGCGGGAGCTGCTTCGGTTGTTGTGGCTAATTGAAGAACGTAATAAAGATTTAAGAAGCCGACCACGGTGAAACCGGTAAAAAGATACAGTATCTTTCTGTTTTTGGAAAACAAAAAGGCAAGTAGTAAAAAAAAGACCGGAAGTACAATATAACGTTCATGCATTTTAAAGGCAAAAGTAAATAGGAACGCAAAGAGAAAATAGGCGCTTAGACAAAGCCGGCAACCTTGGTTTTTCACTTTAAAAAAGATATACATGGCACCCAAAACAGCAAGTACTATAATGAGGCTATTGAGGAAGGAAAGCAGAAATTCATAACCGGATATATCTAAAGAGGCCCAGTTTAATCCCAAAAGCGCATAAACATTAAAGGCGTTTACTGAAAAGTAAGGGTAGGAAGACAAGGTAGCAAGGTATTTTTGAATAATCCATACTGGATTCAGCGCATGAAAAAACGCTTGAAAACCAGCATATTCTTGCCAGGCGGAAGAAAATGGCATGGTAAGTGCCCAGAATAAAACCAGACCGCCCACGGCAGAGGACAAAAATGTTTTGATGCTTTTGGTTTCCAAAAGAGCAAATAGGTAAACCGGTGCAAGAATCAGACCCTGTGGTTTTACCAGTACTGCAAGCACATAGAGTAGAATAGAAGAAACATATTTTTTTTCATAAAGCCGGATCAGTGAAAGCACCAGCAAAAGAAGCAGGACAGACTCGATTTGACCCCAAACCGCAGAATCCAGAATAAAGAGAGGGGATAAAAGGTATAGCGAGGACAGGATCAGAGCGGCTTTTCCGTTCATAAAACGGCGGCCCAGTTGAAACAGCAAGGAGAACAGCCAAAGGTCACATGCTATGGCTGGAAGCTTATTTAAAAAGGCCGTCCCCTGGGAAGAAAGATGGAAGACTTGGGCAAACCGTGACAAAAGGCCCAGGATATAAAGATATCCAGGAGGGTAATCGCAGAAATAATCAGGTGCATAGAATGCGGAAGTTCCTGTTTGGGAAAGCCGCTGGCCCCATGCCGTCCAGCAGGACATATCGGTAGGATGGCCGTCAGTTATCATGGCAATAACAAGCCGGAGAATCAGGAAGACAATAAAAGCAGACCAATAAGAATAGTCCCAGATATCCCATGTCCGGTCTGTCGAAGACGGTAATGCATGAGCGGTTTCTGTTTTGGTGATTAGCTGCTGGTTCAGCAGTACAAAACCAACGCAGAACAGAAAGCATATCAAAATGGCAAAACCCATGAAAAACACCTCTTTTTTGCTGTAATCTTATATTGGAATTAGAAAATCTTACCTTAGTATAGCATAACCGAAATGGGTTGGCAACGGGAAAAAGGCTGGAAATTGGAAATTTTTATAAAAGGTTATATTATGGTCGCCAAAAAGGTTGTGTGTTTGCAATTCCGATATTTTTGTGGTATACTGCTGAAAAGAATGAGGTGGTAACATTGAAGAAAAGTGATTTGATGGAAATCCCTGGTGTAGGGAAGAATATTGCACAGGATTTACAAAATATTGGGATACACTGTGTTGCGGATCTAAAGGGAAAGGATCCAGAGGAACTTTATTTAAAGGATTGTCTGCGTAAAGGCTATCAGGAGGATCGCTGCCAGTTATATGTTTTTCGTCTAGCGGTTTATTTTGCAGAACATGAATGTCCTGATCCGCAAAAATTGAAATGGTGGTACTGGAAAGATCAAAAAGAGAAAGGCGGAAGCGGATTATGACCACTTATGTACCCAGTTACTATCATGCGTTCCAATGCATTGCAGAAAAATGCCGGCATAATTGCTGTATCGGTTGGGAAATCGATATTGATGTGCAAACTTATGATTTTTATCAAAATATTTCAGGAAAATTTGGGAGGAAACTCCGGGACAATATTTCTGACAGCGAGGGTGTACCACATTTTGTTTTGACACCAGAAGATAGATGTCCGTTTTTGAATGAGCGGAATCTATGTGATATTATTTTAAATTTAGGAGAAAAGGGGCTTTGTAGTATATGCAGAGATCACCCGCGGTTTCGGAATTTTTTTGATTCCCGTACCGAAGAAGGGCTTGGGCTCTGCTGTGAAGAAGCCGTACGGCTGATATTGACACAATCTGGAAAATTTACGCTAATACAACAAGATATGGATATGCTAGATCCGTTTTGTCCGGCGGAGGAGGAAGTTTTTTTTCGTTTCCGGCAGAAAATGATAGACATTGTGCAGGAAAGGTCAAAACCTTTTTCCGTACGTCTTTCCAGGCTACTTCGGGAAAGCGGTACGAATTTTCCACATAAATCGCCTCGGCAGTGGGCGGAAATCTTTTTGAGTTTGGAACGGCTGGAATCAGAGTGGAAAGAACGGCTGGAGGCTCTCAAAACATTTGCATACTTTTCTTTTGCAGATATTACTGACCAGCGTTTGATGATCGCCTTGGAACAGCTTACCGTTTATTTTCTCTTTCGGCATCTGGCAGATGGACGTTATGACGGACGGTGGCAGGAGAGAATTGCGTTTTCGGTATTGAGTGTGTTTATCATTTATTATTTATATTTGTCTCAGATAAAGCAAGGAGAGACGTTCCAGTTTTCAGAATTTGCGGAGATAACCCGAATGTATTCGGTAGAAATTGAATACAGTGATGAAAATACGGAAATTCTGTTTGACCATCTGCAGCAGTAAAGGAGGGGATGGAATGGAAAGAATTATGATTATCGGGTGTCCAGGAAGCGGAAAAAGTACGTTGGCAGTTAAGCTGGCCGAAAAGTTAAAACTACCACTTATTCATTTGGACAAACTTTACTGGAAAGAGGGATGGGTGGAATCCTCAGCCCAGGAGTTTTCCGAAAAGCTTGAAAAAGCACTGGAACAGACTCGTTGGATTATAGATGGTAATTATGGGGCAACCATCAGACAGCGGCTGGAAAAGGCGGATACGGTAATCTTTTTGGATTATAGCCGATATCTTTGTATGGAAAGAGCAATAAAACGAATTATTTTCGGTTACGGAAAGACCAGGTCAGATATGGGGGACGGATGCCCGGAACGTATGGATCTTGATTTTTTAAAATATATATGGTTTTTTCGGAAAAACAATCGGCCAGGATTGGCGGAAATGATAGCAAAAACGCCAGAGAAAGTTATTATTATTCGGAATCGAAAAGAGTACCAATGCTTTTTTAAAAAAATTTTTTAAAAATTTTAAAAACATTGGAACTTTTTTTTCTTTCTGCGGTCTAATTAATTGAGCCGGCTGAAAAAGCTCAAAAAACACATAAGGTTATGAATGAAATATATATTTGAGGAGGAAAAAACAATGAGAAAGAACACAAAAAGATGGATTGCTTCTGCTGCGGCGTTGGGACTGCTTACCGGTGGTGCGGTATTTGCCGCAGAACCTGTAGATGAAAATGTTGTTGCTGTACCAGAGGATAGCGTGACGGAAGAAGCTCCTGCAGTAGTGAATGGAGCAGCGTTATACAATGTTGTTGTACAGGATGTCAATGGCGTGACCATGATCCCGCTGCGCGAAGTAGCAGAGGGTTTGGGATATACGGTGACCTGGAATGGAGAAAATGAATCCATTGAGGTGAGAAAAGGTGCACAATATATTACAATGTCGATTGACCAAGATTCGTATGCATTTTCCCGCAGAGCGCCACAGTCTTTGGGAGCAGCACCTACGCTGGTCAATGACAGCGTGACTTATGTGCCGCTGTCCTTTATTACCGATATTATCGGTGGCTATTACAGCGTAAATGAAGATGGCAGCTATAAAATTGTAAACCCAAGTATTGTTACGGTTTCTGAAGTCCAGGAAGACGGATCTCTGTTGGTAACGGACAGCTACCTCGGCGAGGTGATTGTACGGATCGATGAAAATACCAAGATCACTGGCGCAGGCCAGGAAGCTTCGGCCAAGGATATAAAAAAGGATATGGTGCTGGCGATAGAATACGCACCGGCTATGACGATGAGCATTCCACCGCAGACCACTGCAGTTACTATTGATATCCAAAATTTGCCCGTGGAAAATGTAGAGGGAACTGAGGAGCCGGAAATGGACTTGACCTTTAAAGGCGAGATTACTTCCATTGACAATGGCCTGGTTACCATCGGTGTACCTTTTGAGGACGATAACGCCCTTCGTTTGGTAATTTCTAATGATACTCAAATTACAAAAGGTAATGACAAACGGGTTTATAAGTTGGAGGATTTAGAGGTTGGAATGGTGATTTCCGGTACGCATAGTGAACCTATGACTATGAGCATTCCACCGCAGACTGTAGCCCTGACCGTAAATATTGAAGATGAGGGCAGCGAGGAAGAAGCGGAGACTTTGGAATCGGTGGCGTTTGAAGGTGAAATCACCGCAATTGATGGAGATATAGTAACGGTTGGTGTACCTTTTGAAGATAACGATGCAATTTGTCTGGTGATTTCTGACAAAACACAGATTACGAAAGGCAATGATAAGCGGATTTATAAGATTGATGACCTGGAAGTTGGAATGAAAATTTCCGGTACCCACAGTGCGGCAACAACTCGAAGCATTCCGCCCCAGTCTGCCGCCATTACAGTTGAGATCGCTGACTAATTACGGATAAATCCATGATCACATGGTTTATCATAGAACACGCCAATTTTTTGGTTTGTCATTTCTTCCAATTTAAAAGGACACTTTAAATGTGTCTGATTGAAATCCACGGTTTCTGCTGAAAAGCAGAGACGGTGGATTTTTTTGTATGAAAATTTTAATTTGCCCATTGACAGCAGCGAAATCTTCCTTTATACTTTAAATTAGTTGCACTTGCAACTAATTTAAAATGCACAGGAGGATAGTATGGAATCATTGATGAAATATATTAACGCTATATCACGCTGTATTGTATTTTACCGTGGCAGTAAATTGGCGGACAGTGGGCTTAGAGGCGGACAGCATCCCTATATTTTTCAGATTTGTCGAAATCCGGGCGTTTCTCAGGAACAAATTGCAAAAAATTTGATGGTGCATAAAAGCAGTGTGACCCGGCAGTTAAGTGCGCTGGAACAGCAGGGATTTATTCGGCGGGAAAGCAGTCAGGAAGATCGAAGAGTCATGAAGATTTACCCTACAGAAAAGGCGTGTGCGGTTTTCCCACAGGTGCGTATGTTGTCAAAGGAATGGAATGAAGCAATTTTGGAGGATTTTACGGAAGAAGAACAGGAAATACTGCTTTCTCTGATGAAAAGGGTGATGCAGAAAGCCAGGGCACTGACAGAAGCGGAGGTGCAGGAGAATTGAAAACGGTATTTCAGTATTTAAAGCCATATTTGCCACGCATGACAGTGGGATTGGTAATTAAATTTATAGGTACCATGATGGATTTACTGTTGCCATGGATTTTGTCTTATATGATCGATGATGTGGTTCCGCTGCGCAATAAGGCGCTTATTTTTCTTTGGGGCGGAGCAATGCTAATCTGTTCGGTAGTCGCTTTGCTGGGGAATATTATTGCAAACCGGATGGCGTCCCGCGTGGCACAGCGTACGACACAGAAACTGCGGCATGCTTTGTTTGAAAAAATTGCTTATCTTTCCTGCCAGCAGGTGGATGCATTTTCGATTCCTTCCCTTGAGTCACGGCTCACAACAGACACTTATAATATTCATCAAATGATAGGCATGATGCAGCGTCTGGGTATCCGTGCGCCTATTTTGCTTCTTGGTGGGATTATTATGACGTTGACTCTTGAGCCGTATCTAGCATTAGTGTTGATTGCCATGCTCCCTTTGATGGCATTTACGATTTATGCCATTTCCAAAAAGGGAATCCCTCTTTATACCCGGTTGCAACAGGGGATTGATATGATGGTTCGGACGGTACGGGAAAATATTTCGGGGATTCGTGTCATCAAAGCTTTATCTAAAACGGAATATGAAAAAGAACGTTTTGATGGTGTCAACGCGGAAGTGGTGGCGCGGGAAACCAAATCTGGCATTACAATGGCTTTGAGCAATCCGCTCATGAATCTGCTTTTAAACCTGGGGCTGGTCTTGGTGATTGTGGTGGGCGCCTTCCGGGTTAACGCGGGACTTACCCAGCCAGGAAAAATCATTGCTTTTCTTACATATTTTACTATTATTTTGAATGCGCTTTTGTCCATTTCGCGTATGTTTATGATGTATTCCAAAGGCAGTGCATCTGCTGCAAGAATCAGTGAAGTTTTGACGGCAAAAGAGGATATGGCTTTGCGGGAAAAAAACCGGAAGGAACAGGATTTTCATGTGGTGTTTGATCATGTTTTCTTTTCTTATCGGAAAAAGAAAGATAATTTAACAGATATTAGTTTTCGGTTGAAAAAGGGGGAAACATTAGGAATTATCGGAGGAACGGGCAGTGGGAAAAGTACTATTGCGGCCCTGTTGATGCGGTTGTATGATCCGGATAGTGGAGAGATACTGATTTCTGGACGTCCCGTGAGTGCTATCCCGCAGGAAGAACTGCATACCATGTTCGGTGTGGTGTTTCAGCATGATTTTTTGATGGCAGATACCATTGCCGCTAATATTTCCTTTGGACGGAATCTATCCATGCAAGAGATTCAAACGGCATGCAGGCAAGCACAGGCCAAAGAATTTATTGAAGAACTGCCAGAGAAGTATGAGCATATGCTTACTGCGAAGGGAACCAATTTAAGCGGCGGACAAAAACAGAGAGTTTTGGTGGCGCGGGCACTGGCAGGCAAACCTCAAATCTTGATTCTTGATGATTCGTCGAGTGCGCTTGATTACCGTACAGATGCTCTTCTGCGCCGGGCGGTCAATGAAGAGTTTCAAAAAACAACTACCATTATCATTGCGCAAAGAATTAGTTCGATACGGCATGCAGATCATATCTTGGTTTTGGAAAATGGATGTGAGATCGGGTATGGTACCCATGAAGAATTGATGCGGCAATGTGAATTATATCGGGAAATCAGTATATCTCAGATGGGAGGCGATGAATTTGCCTGTTAAGTTTACCTCCAATGAAAAGCCAAAAGACCGCAAAAAGGTATTAAAACGGCTTTGGTCATATCTTTGTGCCCAAAAATGGATGATGCTGGCGGCAGTCATTCTTTCGGTTTCCAGTAATCTGTTAGCATTAGTGGGACCTATGCTATCCGGCCGGGCCATTGATGCCATAGGAACTGTGCAGGGTGGGACAGATTTTAGACGTGTTTTCTTTTATTGCGGTTTAATGACAGTATTTTATCTTGTCTCTTCCGGTTTGTCTTATATCCTGTCAGTTTTGATGATACGGTTTAGTCAGAAAATTGTGTTTCGTATGCGCAAAGATGTGTTTGACAAGCTGACGGAGCTTCCGGTAAAATATTTTGATACGCATCAGGCAGGGGATATCATTAGTAGAATTTCCTATGATATTGATACCATTAATGCCTCTTTGTCCAATGACCTGCTTCAGATTGCTACGAGCGCCATTACGGTAATTGGTTCTCTTTTGATGATGATTTTGATCTCGCCTGTTATGGTGCTGGTATTTGCTGTTACGATTCCTGTTTCCATTTTATTTACCCGTTATAGGACAAAAAAAGTTCGTCCACTATTTCATCTGCGCTCAGTGCGGCTAGGGGAACTGAACGGGTTTGTGGAAGAGGTGATTTCGGGGCAAAGAACCACTAAGGTGTATCATCAGGAAAGTACCATGCTGAGGCGATTTGATCAAAAGAACAATATTGCCGTTGATGCATATTATAATGCGGACTATTATGGAAGTGTTACAGGACCTTCGGTGAATTTTATCAATAATATTTCGTTGGCTTTAACCAGTGTTTTTGGCGCGCTTTTGTATCTTGCTGATGCAATTTCTTTGGGGAACCTTTCTTCGTTTGTCTTGTATTCCCGGAAATTTTCGGGTCCAATCAATGAGATGGCCAATATTATTAGCGAACTGCAGTCTGCATGTGCTGCGGCGGAGCGGGTGTTTCGGCTGATTGATGAGGAACCAGAACCCAAAGATGCAGAAGATGCCTTTGCGATTTATGATCCCTGCGGTAATGTGGATATGGAACATGTTCGCTTTGGGTATGAGCCGAATAAAGTGATCATTCATGATCTTAATTTGCAGGCGCGGAGCGGTAATTTGATTGCCGTGGTGGGGCCTACTGGAGCGGGAAAAACTACGATTATCAATCTTTTAATGCGGTTTTATGACCCAAACAGCGGCAGGATCATGCTAGACGGGCATAATATTATGCATTTGACTCGTAAAAGTTTGCGCCTATCTTATGCTATGGTTTTGCAAGATACTTGGCTGTTTTACGGAACGGTTTATGATAATATTGCATATGGAAAAAAAGATGCTTCCCGGGAAGATGTTATCCGTGCGGCCAAGGCTGCAAGGATTCATGATTATATTATGGGGCTGCCGGAGGAATATGATACTGTGCTGAGCGAGGAGGGCATGAATATTTCGCAGGGACAGAAGCAGCTGCTTACCATAGCCCGTGCCATGTTGCTGGATGCGAATATGCTGATTTTGGATGAAGCAACCTCTAATGTAGATACACGGACAGAAATTTATATTCAGGAAGCCATGCGGAATTTGATGCGGGGAAAGACTTGTTTTGTGATTGCCCACCGTCTTTCTACTATTCAAAATGCAGATACCATTCTTGTGGTGCAGCAGGGAGAAATTGTAGAACAGGGAAATCATGCTCAATTGCTTGAAAAAGGTGGCGTATATGCTGCCATGTATCGTTCTCAGTTTAACTGAGAACGGGTGTGAAACATGAAAAGCAGTATAAGTAAACCGGGCAGTCCAAAAGGATTACCCGGTCATTGTTTTTATAAAATTTTGAGACGGTTCTCTTTTTCAAGACGTATAGCGGTTAAAGCTCACGGAGAAAGTGTTGATGCCATTTTGACAGGAAACATTGATATGCGCATTGTTTTGCTGGCAAATCGCCTGTGCGATGGCAAGTCCCAGCCCATAACCGCCGCTGTTTCTGGCCCGGGAAGGATCGGCGCGGTAAAAACGGTCGAATATTTTTTTTTGTATTTCTGGAGCAATTGGTGTTCCTGTATTGGAAATGGATAATAAAATTCTTTTATCTATTTGGTGGAGCAAGACCGTAATTTGCCCGCCTTTTCCTGTATATTTTATTGCGTTGTCCAAAAGAATCATTGTCAGTTGCTTAATTTGATCTGGATTTCCCATAATGTGCAAGTGCTCCTGAATTTCTTCAGTTAAAGTACATTGTTTTTCAAAAATGACAGCCTCCATGGTTAGCAGGATACTTTGCACTGCTTCGCTAAGTGAAAATGAAATTCTGGGAAGTTTATGTTCATCATTATCCAGCCTGGCCAGGTACAAAAGGTCATTGGTAAGGCGTGTCATTCTTTCGGCTTCCGTTTTGATATAGCCTAACCATTTATGCTCTTCTTGAATTGTTGAATCAGGGCGTGAAAGCAAAACGTCAATATTAGTATTAATGGTAGTCAGCGGTGTTTTTAATTCATGTGAGGCATCGGCAATAAATTGGTTTTGCTTTTCCCATGCTGCGGAGATGGGGCGAATAGCGCGGTTGGCAAAAAAACGGCTAATAAGAAAAATAACGATCAGAGCCAGAAGACCTACACCAGTAAAAGTGAAAATCAGGTTTTGCAGCATTTTTTTCTCCTGGGAAATATCAAGTACCCCGATGCGAAAACGTCCGGAGTTTAGACTTTGACGGCGGTAAGCCCAGTAAACGTCTTCCACTTTCAAATCGCCGTTGTCTTTTTTTGCCTCAAATACTGCGGCGGCAATATCTGCATAAACCTGCTGGTCAATATCAAAAATGGAGTCTATTTTTTCAATATTTCCTTCAGAATCTGTTTCAATGGTAAAATCTAATGCCAGTGGACCGGGCCTGTTTTCCGGAATGTTTTCGGTATCCTGCGGTGGCGCTCCGGAAGGTGTGTCAGGTGGAGCGTTATCCTCCATTGCATCGGTTCTGTCAGAGATTCGGTCAGCGTCCCGATGAAAATCCTTGTCCGGTTCCAATGTTCGCGAAAGCCGTATATCAATATTGCGCTGAATTTGATTCAATGTAAAGAGGTATACCATGGAAAATGCACCCAGCAGCAAAACGGAAATAATAATCATATTCAGCAGTAAAAAATTATTGCGAAGACGTTGAAACATGAATATACCCCCTTAGGCTTTTAATACATAGCCTACGCCGCGGACCGCATGGATTGTGACATTTGACTTAACAAAATTTAGTTTCTTCCGCAAAAAAGAAACATAAACTTCTACATGATTGGCTTCTGCATCAGAGTCAAAGCCCCAGAGCTTCTCAATAATCTGTTCTTTGGGGGAAATCATGTTTCCGCGCCGAATCAAATGTTCCAGAACTTGAAATTCCTTTTGTGTCAGATTGACCGATAGGTTGCCCCTGGATAAAGTCATAGTAGAGGGAATTAAGGTAATGTCACCGAATGTAAGATTATTATCCGCGGCAATTTCCCCTTTTCTGCGGGTGAGAGCGCGGATACGGGCAAGAAGTTCATCGGTACTAAAAGGCTTTGCAAGATAATCATCTGCACCGCTGTCTAGCCCTTGTACTTTGTCTTGTATCTCGCTTTTGGCACTGAGCAGAAGAACTGGAGTATCAAGATGGGAGCGGCGCAGTGTTTGAAGTACTTGAATACCGTCCATAACTGGCAGCATAATGTCTAAGATAATAAGATCATAAATACCTGTTTGGGCATAATCCAGACCGCTTTGACCGTCATAAACGGTATCTACCGTGTAATGGTTTTTTTTCAGAATATAGGCGACGGCTTCTGAAAGGTGTTGTTCGTCTTCTACTAATAAGATACGCATAGTATATTCCTCCTGTTATTTAAACAGAGCATATCATATTTTTCTTAAATATTTCTTAATTTCTATTGTAGCATAGAAAAAAAGAAAGTCAACCAGAGAAAGGCGTCTCTCGGGAATTATTTTCGTTGATATGTGCACGGCAGGCGGCGATAGATGCCAAGGTGTCTGCAAGCTGTGTCAATAGAGCGGCGCAAAGCACTAGGTCATCGTCGCGCAGGTGTTGGGCAATGGATACAGCCAGAGCATGGATTGCAGTTGATGCAGCATTTGGATTATTCATAAGTATCACCGTTTACAATATATGATACAGCGCAGAAAAAGGTGAGAGAAGGAAGCGGACGCTGGGTGTTTATAAAAGTTTCATTATCTTTGAAAACGATAATAGTACACCTGTTTTTTTCAGAATATCTACATAAGGGCTTTCAGCCTGTATGCAGTGCCAAAGTCTCAGAAACGAAAACACAGTTGCATTTTATTTTCTTCCTTAAAAGAACACATTATTTTAGGAAAATCTTATATCTTTTCTCAAAGCTATACGCCGGAGAAGAATGGATGTTGGCTGGCTGCTGTTCCACAGCAGTTCTCCCATTAATGCTGCCGGCAAGGGAATATAGGCTTCCAGCAGGCCGTCTTCCAGTAAGGCGGTAATCATGGTATGCCCCTTAGTGTTTTGAAAAATTCTTTGTATGGTTTCTTTGGCAAGGCAGAGGTTTTCAAGCCAGAACGCAGTGGTAAAACGCCATATTTGTTCTTTTTCGATTGCACGTTGTCGGATGAAGGCTTCCGCGCTGTGACCCATGATATATGGGCCGCTTTGGTGGCGGAAATGATCCCAATCCAGACAGGTTAATCCTTTTAAAACAGCACCAAACTTTTCGCTTTTTCCTCGAAGGATGGTAATTTGGTCAGTAAAGGCCAGCGTTTTTTCATAGTCTGCGGTTTGGCTGGGGAGATAGGCATAGGGAAAGGCTCCGCAGTCTTCCCAGACAATGCAGATTTCGGGATCTATTTGTTTTATAATTTCCAGCTTGTCAAAGACACTGGTGGCATGTAAACCAAAATAGAGAGGCATGTTTTCGCAATACGCAGATAAGCGTCGGCTGACTGCATTAACAAAGGGTACAACGGTCTCAGCAATAGATACGCCGTTGCGTGTTTCCTGGCTGGTTTCAGTAAAGGATTGGAAATAAATGCCGTCAAGATTAAGACTCTGGTAATTTTTTTTAAATTCCTGGCAGATATGCTCTTGGAGTTGCATTAAAAATTTCGGGTTTGAAATATCCATATGATCCGAAACGGCAGTTTCCCAACCCCAGGCGTATCCTGCAATCATGCGGATGCCACAGCTATGGGCATAATCAATAATTTCTCGTATATTTACTGGCACAAAATCATTCCAGATGATCATGGTATTCATTTTCAGACGCATCATGTGTTCCAGATATTTTTTGTAATCATAGATCATATGCCCCCAGCTCCAGAGCCCTCGGAATTTGATTTCTGGAACGGAAATTGATGCATAATCGGGAAGCGGTTTTTCTGTAAAGATAGGGTCAAAATAGGTGGTGTGTAGGTGGTTGTTTTCTGCTTCTGGAAGATAATAGGCCTGAAAGTCCAAGGCACCATAAAGTGTTCCGTGATCGTCAAACCCCATAATGATTATGGCCTGGTTTTTGGGACAAAATGGATTCGGTAAAACCCGAATGGAATAACCTTCCGGCCCCGGGGCGGGTTGGAGAAATTCTCTGCGGAGAAGAGTGGCAATATAGGGATTGGATGCAGCTGTCCCCACGAAAATAGGCTGAATGTCTGCCAGATGTTGTTCGGTAACTGTATCGGCCGGGCTTGCGGTGAGGGAATACGGTAGATAGGGGGCAACAGCTTCTGCAATGATTTCTGCAGCCTTTTTTTCCAAACCTTCATATTTTCCATATATAATTTGAAATTCAGGTGTATTCTGGTTCATCGTTTTCATCCTTTCAAAGTTTTTCTTATACTCAAAGCGTAAAAGAAAAAAGCATAAAAAGCAATAAAAAAAAGAACTATTTACTATAACAATTTTGACTTTTTATTGACTTTTGTCTGCATCTTGGATATGATACAGAAGGAAGAATAAAAGGGGGCAAGAAGATATGTTTAATGACAGTTATATCGCACAGCCCCGCGGGATTGCGGCAGTGGGGTTTTATGCAGAAAAAGAACCAAAACAGCTGGAAAAAGATGGTGGTATTTTTACCCATGCACATTATCATGGTGATGTTGAAATGCTCTATATTAAGCATGGGAAGGGTGAATTTTGGATTAGCGGACAAAGATACAGCTTTGATTCCGGAGCGGTTTTTCTGATCAATCCCTATGAATTGCATTATGGTATGGTGCAAAGCGGACAGCGGCTTTGTTATTACTGTATTGACTTTGATATGGGAGCGTTGCTGCGGAGAGAAAAGGATTTTCTGCTGGAGGAGTATACGGCAGGACGGCGACGGTTTTGTTCTTACTGTCAAGAGGTGCCTTCTGTTGCTGGGCATATAGTAGCTTTTTGCACGGCTTTTGAAAAAAATGAGCCGGCATGGGTTTTAAAAGCTGTTGGGGAGCTGTATCTGCTCCTGGCGGAGATAGAGCAAATGGGTCTTGCGCTTGCATTAGGAGAACACGTAGACGGCGGATTTGCAGCTGAGGTTTATCAGTTTATTCGGCAGAACTATCAGTTCGATATTACTTCCAAAGAGGCAGCGGAGTACTTTCAATATAATAGCAGCTATTTCTGCCGTTTATTTAAGAAAAATTTTGGAGTGAAATTTCAGGTATATTTGAATACCTTTCGAATTCGAAGGGCAGGCATACTGATAGAGAACGGAAAGAGACATGTTTCGGAAATTGCCGCAGAAAGCGGATTTAATCATGCGAGCTATTTTGCACAGGTTTTTAAAAAGCTCATGGGAATGACACCGACGGAGTATATGGAATTATGTGAGGAACGCAGAAAAAATCCTGGCTTCGATGATTAGTAAAACCCGGCTGCTTTTTCAAAAGCACCGAGTTTTTTAAAACAGACATAGCAGAAACCAAAGAAGAAGATTGCAAATCAGAAAAAGGAGATTGACAGCGGTAAAAAACAAAAGGTATTTCCCAGCTGGAACCTTTTGGCGCATTAGAAATTTAAAAGAAATCAGGCTGGCCATGGAGGCTATTAAGGTCCCCAGCCCGCCTAGATTAACACCGATCAGCAGTTGAGGTGCATTTTGGGTAAAACCAGAGAGCAAAATGGCAGCGGGAACGTTGGAAAGAAATTGGCTGGAAAGGATGCCAATTGGAACCTCCCGACCGGTTACCATTTGCCCGAGCAGGGAGCTGACGGCGGGAATTCTGCCCAGATTTCCGATAAAAATAAATAAAAATGCAAAGGTAAAGAGTAGACTGTAATCTATAGAGCGCAGGATGTGCCGGTCTGCCGCTAAAAGGAACGGGATCAGCAGAACAAGAACGATCCAGCAGGGTAGAATGCGAAAGACAGTCAGCAGGGATAGAAGCAGAAAAATAATGTAGCTGATACAGAGCATTTTCGCTTTTTTCCCGGTAAAGGAGAGTTTGAACGGTTCGGTTTGTGTTTCTGCTGGTTCTTGTCCTAGAAATAGGACCGAAAGTAGAATCATCAGAAAAGACAGGGCAGCATAGGGAAAAATACTTCGAAAAAATACAGCGGGTTCCATGGAAAATGCGGAAAACAGGTATAGATTCTGGGGATTGCCGATAGGTGTCAGCATGCTCCCCAGATTAGCTGCAACGGTTTCCATGGTAATTAAAGGAATTAGCCGCCGCGAATTTCCAGAAAGTTGTAGTGTAGTGATGGTAAAGGGAACAAAGGTCAAAAGTGCTACATCGTTGGTGATTACCATAGAGCTAAAGAAACACAAGCTGCACATATACAAACTCAGATCCCGCATGGTTTTTGCATGAGCAAGAAGTAATTCTGCAAGCCGGCGGAAAATTCCCAGCTGTTTTATGCCTTCAATGACTGCCATAAGGCAGAAAAGAATACAAAGGGTACGGTAGTCAATATAGGCGGCGTATTCGGTATCTGGCGAAACAAAAAACATGGAAACAACCGCTAGAAGCAGAGCAATTACCAAAACCGGATCTTGCCGAAGCAAAGATTTGATTTTCATAAAAATTCCTCATTTGTATTAAGATTCAGCGGTATCATACCACAAAACAGAAAAGCCGTCAAGATTGCTAAACGTTGCTTTTGCAGGCGAAATGTGCTATGATGAAAATAGCTTAAAATAGAGGTGAGTGTGATGATGAAACATCCATTTCCGCCGTTGTACCGCGGCGATTCTAAAATATTGATCTTGGGCAGTTTTCCATCGGTCAAATCCCGCCAGCAGAACTTTTTTTACGGCCATCCGCAAAACCGGTTTTGGCGGGTTCTGGCGGGTGTGCTTGACGCAGAAGTTCCCAATACCATTGAGGATAAGAAAGATTTTTTGTATCAACATGGTATAGCATTATGGGATGTGCTTGCTGCCTGCGAAATAGAGGGCAGTGCGGACAGTAGCATCAAAAACGTGGTGCCTAATGATTTGAGCCCGATTTTAACCGGAGCCCAAATTCGTGCTGTATTTGTCAACGGCCGCACGGCGGAAAAGTATTACCGCAAGTATATCCAGCCGCTTACCGGACGGCAAGCCATTTGTTTGCCATCTACCAGCCCGGCTAATGCGGCTTGGACGGAAGATAGACTGAAGGAAACCTGGCGTATCATTGCGGATTTTCTGTAAATCGTCGTTTTGCGGTGGTAAAAAAGCAGACTGCTGTCAGAGGAAAGATGGAACAGAATAGCAGGCCGGCTTTCATGGAAAACTGTAAAGCGGAAAGCTTCCAGCTTTCAGCGAAGGTAGAAACAGCGGGATTTTGCAGAAGAAAATCCACAATCGCTCCTAAAAGCTGGGGACCTGCGGCTGCACCCAAATCACCACCAGCCGCCATTAAAGCAAATACAGCAACCCCAGAGGCCGGGAAACGGCCGGAAGCAGTTAAAAGACTGCCGGGCCACAGCATGGCAGTAAATAGACCTGTAAGCGCACAAGCGGCAAGAGCGAGCAGTGGGTGGTTGGTCAAGGCGGCGGATAGATAACATAGCAGTGCTCCTGTGGCACTAAACATAAGCGTTTTGCTGAGATTTTTTCCGTATTTTGCATAAGCACTGCGCCCAATGCCAAGCATGACAGCAAACAGGGCAACGCCTAAAAGGTCGCCCCAAACCTTTGGCAGAAGGAATGCCTGCTCCAAATAACTGGAAGCCCATTGAGACATGATGCATTCGCTGGCACCTCCGGAAAATATGCAAAAAAAACAAAGTAAAAAATCCCTGCTGAACAGAAGCCGAAAAACCTGGGAAGTTTTTTGTGGTGTTTGCATATCCGGAATGGGAGCGCGGGAAAAAAGAACGGCCGCGATTACCGGAAGCAGTGTCCAGAATCCAGTCAGCCATGGCCAGGAAGCTTTCCCAAATTTCTGGAGAAAACAGGTGCTAATGATGACAACGCCCACTACACCCCAGGCATAAACTGCGTGAAGACGACTCATTTCACGTTCTGGATTATCCGAAGGAATAGCTGCGATAATAGGGCTGATTAATACCTCTGCAAGCCCGCCGGAGGCAGAAAAGAATATAGTTCCGATCACCAAACCGCCATAGGCAGTGTTGGGAAACACTGTGGGGAGCACGGCGTAAAGAAGCAGCCCCGCGGCGGTGAGCACAGGAATCAGCTTTATTGTTTTTGTTAAATTGTATTTATGGCCATAAAAAGACAACAATAAATCAATGAGCAATTGTGTACAGAAATTGATCAGTACCAATGCGCCCAACTGAAAATAGGAAATCTGATATAATTGATAAAATGCTGTAAATAATAAAGGTGGCAGCATTGCAACAACGGACATGGAAAGGTTAACCGTCCAGCAGGCAAGCCGAGTGCGGTGAAAAGAAGGCTGGTTCATGAAAGCACCCTTTCTGTATAAGTTTATTGATAATCATTTTGATTTCGCTTTTCTTTCGTTTCATAAAAATAATTATACAACAAAAGACAGCAAATGTCTATTGCTATCTTCGTCAAACTATTACAAATCTTTACAAAAACTTTATGTTTTATTAAGAAATCTGTGTTATTCTGTTTCATATTATAAAAGGAGATAAAGAGATGCGGTACATAGAAACAGAGCAGGAATCTTTGAATTCACAATGGTATGAGCCGACTTTTCGGAACAGAAAACAGAGGCACCGGTGGCGCAGACGGCGGAAACGCAAACTGTTTTTAGGAGCGGTGTTGCTGTTTCTTGCTGTTTTTTTATTTACCCGTTATTTGGCTGCGCCGATAGGATATAAGGGCCTTCAAATTCCTTATAACCGCACTCGCTGTCTCCGTACGCCATATACCATATCTTATTTGGTGATTCATGATACAGCAAACCGTGGTGTTGGGGCTGATGCCCAAAGCCATTACATTTATTTTAGTGGTGGTGACCGGGGCTCCAGTGCGGATTTTTTTGTAGATGACATACAGGCGCTTCAAATTAATGATTATTATCATTATTACACATGGCACTGCGGCGATGGTGGTGCAAAAGCAAAAATTAATAATCGGAACAGTGTGGGAATTGAAATCTGTGTGAATCGAGACGGGAATTATGCTGCGGCAGTGGAAAATGCCAGACAGCTGACAAAAAAGTTAATGAAAGAACTGCATATTGATATAGATCATGTGGTGCGGCATCGGGATGCTAGTGGAAAGGATTGTCCCGGAACGATGTCGGAGGTAGATTGGCAGGCGTTTTTGGCGTCGTTAAATGATGATTGAAAATTGTAGTGTAAAATGGTATAATATAAATAGAAAGGCGGTGATACCCATGGTAACAGAGGAAAAGCTGATAAGCGCGGCAAGACAGGCATCGGAGCATAGCTATGCCCCTTACTCTGGCTTTCGGGTGGGAGCAGCATTGCTGACAGCGACCGGTAGGATTTATATTGGCGCGAATATCGAAAACGCATCTTACGGTGCATCAGTTTGTGCGGAGCGGACTGCTTTTTTTCAGGCGATACTAGCGGGGGAAACGGTCTTTGAGGCTATTGCAATAGCGGGCGGTGATGATTTTTGTCCACCATGTGGAATTTGCCGTCAAGTGATGAGCGAATTTTGTGCGCCGGATTTTCGTGTTCTGCTTTGCCGTGGTCAAGACATACGGAGCTTTTCTTTAAAAGAACTGCTGCCCATGGCATTTAAACTGGAACAGAAAGGAATGTGAAGCAGCCATGCGGATGGTGGATTTGATTGAAAAGAAGAAGAGAGGCGGCGCTTTAAGCCAGGAGGAACTGGAGTATTTTGTACAGGGATATATTAAAGATCAGATTCCCGATTATCAGGCGGCAGCTTTTTCTATGGCAATATGGTTTCAAGGAATGACGTCAGAGGAAACAGCACAGTTTACCCAGGCTATGGCTGATAGCGGAGATCAAATAGACCTTTCCTCTTTCGGAGAAACAACGGTAGATAAACATTCTTCTGGCGGTGTGGGAGACAAAACTACCTTAATTGCGGCGCCTATTGCTGCCGCAGCTGGGTGTGTTGTTGCGAAAATGAGCGGCCGGGGTCTAGGTTTTACTGGAGGGACAGTTGATAAGTTGGAATCTATTCCAGGATTTTCTTCAGCCTTGCGTACGGATGCATTTTATGGGCAGGCAAAAACCATTGGTTTGGTGCTAGCGGGACAAACAGGGGAGATGGTACCTTGTGATAAGAAGCTTTATGCGCTAAGAGATGTGACTGGTACGGTGGACAGTTTGCCGCTCATTGCGGCTTCAATTATGAGTAAAAAGCTGGCGGCTGGAGCAAAAAACTTGGTGCTGGATGTCAAATGCGGAAGCGGCGCGTTTATGGAGACGCCACAAGAAGCGGAAGAACTGGCAAAGCAGATGGTGTCAATTGCGACGGCTTGCCGGCGGCGTGTCACCGCGTTGATTACGGATATGAGTACGCCGCTTGGAACCATGGTAGGTAACCGCCTGGAAGTCATAGAAGCTATGGAGGTGCTTTGCGGCAGAGGAGAAGAAAGATTAACCAGCCTTTCCCTTGCGCTGGCGTCGGAAATGATACATCTGGGGCTTGGACTACCGCAGGATGAGGCAAGGAACACGGCGGAAAAAATGCTGACCTCAGGCGCGGCTATGGAAAAGCTTTTGCAAGCGGTTGCAGCGCAAGGCGGCGAGACAAAATATTTGGAAAATACATCCTTATTTTCCCCGGCGGCATGCCAGACGGAAATCTTGGCAAAAGAGGATGGATATATGGTCGGCCCCGATGCACTGATGGTGGGCAGAGCATCGGTCTTGCTCGGCGCTGGACGGAATATGAAGATGGATAAGATAGACCCGGCGGCGGGAATTTATTTGACAGCTCGGCGAGGGGATTATGTACGCCGTGGAGATGTGGTAATGCGATTGTATGCGGAGGATCAGGAGCGGATTGCTGCAGCAAAGACTTTACTTAGCCGTAGTGTACAGATAGATGAGAAAATGCCAAGTGTGCCGCCGTTGATTTTCAAAAGGATTTGCGGCAATCCTGTCCGATAAAGGGACATTCGATCATTTCTTATGAGTGAAGCGAGCAAAGGAGGATGGACATGAATTTATATTTTGTTGGTGCAGCGCACGAGGTAACGGGTTCCTGTACCTTTCTAGAAGCCTGCGGAAAGAGAATTTTGATTGACTGCGGTATGGAACAAGGGGAAAATGTTTATGAAAATGTGGAGATTCCAGTTGCGCCGGGCGAAATTGATGCTTTACTGTTGACCCACGCACATATAGATCATTCCGGTCGGATTCCATATATGACAGCAAACGGATTTGCCGCACCAGTTTATACCACCGAGGCTACTCATGAATTATGCAGTATTATGCTGCTTGACTCAGCCCATATTCAGGAATCTGAGGCACAGTGGCGCAATCGGAAAAATTTGCGTAGTGCCAAGGAATTTGTGGAGCCGCTTTATACCATAGAGGATGCACAGAAGGCGTTGGAGCTGTTTCAGCCTTGCCGGTATGGAGAGGTATATGATATTTTTGAGGGTATTTCTATTCGATTTATCGATGCAGGGCACTTGTTGGGAAGCGCCAGTATAGAGATTTGTATTACAGAGGATGGAGCGGATAGAACCTTGCTGTTTTCGGGGGATTTGGGAAATGTGAACCGCCCTCTTATTCGGGATCCTCAGATGCCGCCGGCGGTGGACTATGTTGTGATTGAATCTACTTACGGTACCCGTATTCATGGGCCTCGGCCAGATTACGCGGCACAGCTGACTGAGGTGATACAGAGTACCTTTGACCGGGGTGGCAATGTGGTCATTCCATCCTTTGCGGTGGGAAGAACCCAAGAACTTTTGTATCTGCTCCGGGTCATTAAGGAAGAAAACCGAATTCGGGGACATGCACATTTCCCGGTTTGGGTGGACAGTCCTCTTGCGGTAGAAGCAACCGCCATATACAGTAACCAGAGACTGATGGAATATTTTGATGATGAAACGCTGGAGCTGATCGAAAAGGGGGTTGATCCTATTCGTTTTCCAGATTTAAAACTGGCAGTTACTACGGATGAATCTTGTGCCATTAATATGGATAAAACACCCAAAATAATTTTGTCAGCCAGTGGAATGTGTGAAGCAGGGCGGATTCGGCATCATTTGAAACATAATTTATGGAGACCGGAATGCACAGTGTTATTTGTGGGATATCAGGCAGAAGGGACCCTTGGTAGAAAGATTGTGGATGGGGCTAAGGATATTCGTTTGTTTGGTGAGGAAATTCATATTAGCGCCCGGATTGAAACCATGGAGGGAATCAGTGGGCATGCTGATCGGGATATGTTGCTTCATTGGCTGGAAGCTATGCCCCAGAAGCCAAAGTGCGTGTTTGTCAATCATGGACATGATGCGGTTTGTGATCAGTTTGCTGAAGTGATAGAAGAAAATTTGCATACACCGGCCATTGCGCCCTATTCCGGTGATGGTTATGAACTGGGTGAGGAAGTTTATCAAAACCGGTTTGGAACCCGCAGACTATGTGACAAAAAGAAATACAAGACAGAGCGGGCGAATACTGTATATGAGCGGTTGAAGACAGCGGGCAGAAATCTGCAGGCTGTGATTGAGCAGAACCGGGGCGGGGCCAACAAGGATCTTGCTCGGTTTGCAGACCAGATTAATGCTCTTTGTGAAAAATATAAAATACGTTGATGGGTTGATATTATGATGATGAGAACAAGTATGATTAACAATAGGATTCAGGAGGATCCAGCGGCATTTGTGATCGAAAGCGAAGCCGAATTTAATGCGAAAATCGACTGCGCAGCAGAGGAAATCACGGGTAATGGCGGTGAAGAACGTCCACTTATTCTGATCTCTGGCCCGTCAGGCAGTGGCAAAACCACAACGGCTATAAAGCTGTTTACTGCCATAAAAAAACGGGGAATTCCGGTTTGCTATCTCTCTATGGATAAGTTTTTTAAAACTTTTACTGAGGAACAGCGGCTTTTAAAGCAGCAGAACAAAATTGACTTGGAATCCCCCGAACGGGTGGACGCTGCACTTTTGAACCGTGAATTAAAGACTTTGATTGAAGGCGGAGAAATCGAGGTACCGACCTATGATTTCCTGACAAATACCCGAAAAGGTTCTGGAAAAAGACTTTCCCGCAATGGAGGTTTTGTCATTGTGGAAGGAATCCACGCTTTAAATCCGGAGGTGCTGGGAAACACAGATGCCTATTCTCACCGGCTTTATGTCAGCGTTCGGACCCGGGTAACAGCTTCGGATGGGGAACGGCTGCATCCATGCAAACTTAGGCTAATGCGGCGGATGCTGCGGGACAATTTGTTCCGGCATCGGTCTGCAGAAAATACGATTGTAATGTTCCCCAGCGTACAGCGTGGAGAGAACCGGTATATTCTGCCATTTAAAAACCGGGCCGAGATCCATATTGATACCTTTATCCCCTACGAACCGGCATTTTATCGACAGTGTTTTTACGAACAGCTTTCTCAGCTTGCACCCAAGTATGCCGATGTACGGGATATTGTGAAAGCAATGAAAGAACTTATGCCTATTTCGGATCATTTCATCCCAGAAGATGCACTTCTAAGAGAATTTATCGGCGGAAGCAGTTTGTCGTATTAGCAGGTGATAGATATGTGGATTAGGGAATATCGGACGGAGGATTGTCCGGAGTTGGGATCGCTTTTTTATGAAACAGTGCATCGGGTGTGCGACAGGGACTATTCTTCGCAGCAATTGGATGCTTGGGCAGATGGAACGGTGGATTTAGAGAAGTGGAACCGGGAATTTCTTGAAAGATGTACATTGATTGCAGAAATAAATGGAGAAATCGCTGGTTTTGCGGATATGGATGAAACCGGTTATTTGGATCGACTGTATGTGAGTTGGCGGCATCAGAGAAAAGGTGTTGCTCGTGCATTGACGCAGGAGTTGGAATGGAGAACCGCCGCAGCAAGATTTATCACTTATGCGTCTGTCACTGCCCGGCCGTTTTTTGAGAAAATGGGTTACAGGGTGATTAAGGAAAATACAGTAATCAGAAAAGGTGTGGCACTTAAGAATTACCGGATGGAAAAAGAACCGTTTTCGGTATGGAAATTACCGTTGGGAATTACCGCGGAAAATTCGCCAGTGCTGCGGACTCCCCGTCTCCTCCTGCGTAGGTTTACTGCTGGAGATACCGAGGCATTTTGGAATATTATGAAAGATTCAGAGATGAATCAGTTTTTGCCCTGGTTTCCGGCAGAAACGCTGGAGGCGGCACAAAAACAAATTCAGAACCAGTATTTTGATTATGATGCTATGCCCTCGGCATATCGGTATGCGGTGTGTTTGCGGGGAAATAATATGCCTATCGGTTATGTGGGACTAAGCGGTGATGCCCGGCACGATCTGGGTTATGGGCTGAAAAAGGAATACTGGAATCAGGGAATTATGACGGAGGCGGCAGGTGCGGTGCTGGAGCGGGCTCGACATGCGGGCTATCCTTTTGTTACTGCTACCCATGATGAGAAAAATCTCCGCAGTGGTGCAGTACTGCGAAAGCTTTCCATGCGGTATTACTATTCTTATGGGGAGCAGTGGAAGACAAAAAATATTCCTGTGATTTTTTGCCTTTACCGGTTGGATTTTTAATGGATAGCTCTGGAAGTATGTATGTACTTCCGGAGCTTTTTGTCATAAAAAACATGGAAAAAAGCGGAGAGAATCAATTGATTTTAAACGACAGCTATGATATAATGAAAAAAATACTTTGGAAAAGGAGCCTGAAAGTGATGAACATAATGATTATCGGCGGCGTGGCAGCTGGAACCAAAGCCGCAGCTAAACTGAAACGGCAGGATAGAAATCTGAATGTGACCGTTTATACCAAAAGTAGTGATATTTCCTATGCAGGCTGTGGCCTTCCTTATTATGTGGGTGGCGAAATCGCGTCAAGAGAAGAATTGATTGTGAATTCTCCTGAAAAATTTACTGCTCTGACAGGAGCTGTGGTGCGGACAGGAATGGAAGCGGTCAAGGTGGAGCCTAATACAAAAACGGTGACTTTTCATAATTTGAAAAATGGTGCAGAAGAAACCGAAAAGTATGATCAGTTAATTCTTGCTGTGGGGGCAGATGCTGTTGTGCCTAAAATAACGGGAGCTGGGCTTGAGGGTGTATTTACCATGCGGACTCCTTCAGATGCTGTGGGGTTGCGGGAATATATCAAAGAGAATAGCTGCCGTAGTGCAGTGGTAGCAGGTGCAGGATTTATCGGATTGGAGATTGCGGAAAACCTGATGGCGCAGGGACTGCAGGTCACAGTGGTAGATATGGCCGATCAGGTGATGCCCAATTTGTTTGATGTGGAAATGGCTGATTATATCCGACGTCAACTGCAGGAAAGAGGTCTACGGATCGTGACTGGTGCGGCACTGGAAGAAATTGTAGGGGAGCAAAGGGCATCAGGGATTCGTACCAGTGTGAGCAGTATTAATTGTGATGTAGTAATATTGGCTCTTGGAGTTCGTCCTGCAACTGAATTTTTGGAAGACACAGGAATTGCTATGGATAGAGGTACCATTCTGGTAGACAAATATCAAAAGACCAATGTGGAGGATATCTATGCGGTGGGTGATTGCGCACAGGTATATAACCGAATCACAGGCAAGGGACAGTGGTCAGCCATGGGATCCACTGCAAATATCACCGGCCGTTGTTTGGCAAAGAATTTGACCGGAGAAAAGGCGGAATACGGCGGATGTATGGGAACTGGTGTGGTGCGAATGGCAAAGGACCTGAATGCCGGAAGAACTGGGTTGACGGAAGAACAGGCCAAGACGGCGGGCTTTGATGCCGTATCGGTCACCTGTGTTTCAGATGATAAAGCCCATTATTATCCGGACGCATCCTCCTTTGTGACCAAGCTGGTGGCCGATCGTCAAAGTCGGAAGATTTTGGGCATCCAGGTAGTTGGTGCTGGAGAAGTGGATAAAATGGTAGATATTGCAGTGACCGGCATTGCCTTAAATGCAAAAGTTGATGATTTTGATACGCTGGATTTTGCGTATGCGCCGCCATTTTCTACGGCAATCCATCCTTTTGTTCAAGCATGCTATATTTTGGAAAACAAGATGTCAGGTGCATTTGAAACCTTTACTCCGGCAGAATATGCTGCAGGAGCCGCAAAAGGATATCAGGTAATTGATGTTTTGCCTCAGCCGGGAATTCCCGGTGCTAAATGGGTGGATTTAGGAAAGGTGAATGGACCGGTAGAGGGACTGAACCTTGAAGATAAGCTGATGCTGGTTTGTGCGAGAGGAAAACGGGGATACTTCCTCCAGAACCGGCTGAAGGCTTTTGGCTATACCAATACCCGAGTGTTGGAAGGTGGAATTACCGTTAACCGTGTAAAAGTGCCCTCGGCGGGTGGAAAGTTGACGCCTGAGGAAATCAAAAGGGTGAAAGGCCTTGGCTGTTTGCAGGACAAACGGTATCCAGATGTATTTAATGTTCGTGTCATTACCCGCAACGGAAAAATAACGGCACAGGAGCAAAGGGATATTGCTGAGGCGGCAGAAAGGTTTGGAAGCGGGGCAGTTACCATGACTACCCGGCTGACATTAGAAATTCAAGGGGTGCATTATGATGATATTCCGGAGCTTTTGTCATATTTAAAAGAGCGGGGCTTGGATACTGGCGGAACAGGGTCTTTGGTTCGCCCTGTAGTGTCCTGTAAGGGTACTACCTGTCAGTATGGGCTTCTCGACTCGTTTGATTTGAGCGAAAAACTGCACGAACGGTTTTATCTGGGGTATCATGGGGTTACTTTGCCTCATAAGTTTAAAATTGCTGTTGGAGGCTGTCCTAATAACTGTGTTAAGCCGGATCTCAATGATTTGGGAATCGTGGGACAGCGGATTCCTATGGTTAATTACAGTAAATGCCGCGGCTGTGCCAAATGCCAGGTAGAGCAGAATTGTCCGATCCATGCGGCCAAAATGCAGGACGGTAAGATCTTTATTGATCCGCAGATATGTAATCACTGCGGCCGCTGTAAGGAGCGTTGTCCTTTTGGCGCCTTGGAGGAATTTAAAGATGGATATAAAGTATATATTGGTGGACGCTGGGGTAAGAAAATAGCAAATGGCAGACCACTGAGTAAAATTTTTACCACAGAAGAAGAGGTGTTTGATGTGGTAGAGAAAGCAATTCTGTTATTCCGTGACGAGGGTCTTTCGGGAGAGCGGTTTGCAGATACGATTGCCCGTTTGGGATTTAACTATGTAGAGGACAAGCTTTTACATTCTGAGGTAAACAAAGAGGCAGTACTGAAAAAGACGGTGAAGGGCGGCGCTTCTTGTTAAGCAATTTCTACCGCAATGGTGCGAGATGGAGAAGGTATGATGAAGAACAAGTTTATATATGCTTTACTGATGATGGTGATGATTCTGCCCGGATGCAGTGGCGGACAGCAGGAACCGGAACTCGCCTCGCAGACTGCAGTGACCTTTACGGATGATTTGGGCAGGAGTGTTACTGTAGATACGCCGGAGCGTACAGCGGCATTGTTGGGAAGCTTTGCTCAGGTTTGGATGTTGGCAGGAGGAACGGTCGCGGCTTCTGCGGATGATGCATGGAATGATTTTCATCTGTCTATGCCGGAGGATGCGGTCAACCTGGGAAACACCAAGAATCTCAGTTTAGAAAAACTTCTTGCATTAAATCCAGATTTTATTATTGCCAGTACCAATACCCGGCAGCATATTGAGTGGCGGGATACTTTGGAGAGTACTGGAATTCCTACTGCTTACTTTGATGTAGCGGATTTTGACGGATATTTGCGTTTGCTTTCGGTTTGTACGGATATTACCGGAAGACCGGACTTGTATCAGAAATATGGAACTGATGTGCAGACAGAAATTGATCGGGCGGTGCAGAGAAGCCAGGAGAGAGTGCAAAAAAGCGGTTTGCCGAATGTGTTGTCGTTGCGGGCCTCTGCGGCCAGTATCCGGGCCAAAAACAGCGAAGGCAACGTGCTAGGAGAAATGTTGAAACATTTGGGATGCAATAATATTGCGGACAGTGATGATTCTCTGCTTGAAAATTTGAGCATGGAGCATATTTTACAGGCGGATCCCGACTATATTTTCTTTGTGCAGCAGGGTGACAATACTGAGGGGACTCAGGCAAATATTGAACAGTTTTTTGCGGAAAATCCGGCATGGAAGGAGCTTTCCGCGGTAAAAAATGGTAAGGTTTTTTATTTGGATAAAGAGCTGTTTGGTGTAAAGCCGAATCATCGCTGGGGAGAAGCTTATCAAATGGTAGAGGATATTTTAGAAAATGAGTAGAAAAAAATGGTATGTGTTTGCAGGAACAGCGTTTTTTTGTCTTTTATCTGCGGTCCTGAGTTTGATGCTGGGAGCGGCGCGGCTTTCTTTGACCGAATTGTGTCAGGCTTTGAGCAATGGTATGAATAGTGTGCCTGGTCGGATCTTTTGGTATGTAAGACTGCCTAGAACCATGGCCTGTCTGCTTTCCGGCGCGGCGTTGGCGGCGGCCGGTGCCGTCATTCAGGGGGTGTTATCCAATCAACTGGCATCTCCTAGTATTATTGGTGTTAACGCAGGTGCAGGACTGGCTGTTACTATTTGCTGTGCCGCTGGCGCCATTTCAGGCTGGATCATTGCGGTTTCTGCTTTTGGTGGCGCATTGCTGGCCGTTTGTTTGGTAGTTTTTGCGGCACAGAAAACGGGGGCGTCACGCACAACAGTAATTTTGGGAGGTGTGGCAGTCAATAGTTTTTTAACTGCGATAGCAGAGGGAATCACCAATTTGATTCCCGATGCTGGTCTGCTCAGTGCTGATTTTCGGGTAGGCGGTTTTTCTGCGGTGGCGTATACGCGGTTGATTCCAGCTGGAATTTTGATTTTGATGGCGCTGGCAGTTGTTTTGACATTGTGTAACGAGCTGGATGTTTTAATGTTAGGAGAAGAAACCGCCCGTGGGCTTGGCATGCAGGTTGGGCGTACTCGGACAGTGTTTTTGGTTTTGGCGGCCATGTTGGCAGGTGCAAGTGTTAGCTTTGCGGGGCTTTTGGGCTTTGTGGGATTGTTGGTCCCGCATGCCGCCCGCCGGCTGGTGGGGGGCGAAAGCCGGTTCCTTTTGCCTTTGTGTATGATTGGCGGCGCGGGATTTGTTACCTTATGTGATCTTGCGGCACGGCTGGTTTTTGTACCGTACGAATTGCCGGTGGGAATTTTAATGTCGGTGCTGGGTGGCCCATTTTTTATATTTTTGCTTTTCAAAAGGCGGAAAGAGAGGACTTTTTCATGATTGAAGCAAGAAACCTTTCTGCCGGGTATTTTGAAAATCAAGTATTAAACTGCCTGAATTTTACGGCGGAATCGGGAAAAATTACAGTACTAACTGGCCCTAATGGATGTGGGAAATCCACTTTGCTTAGAGTGATGGCTGGAATTCATCCTCATACGGAAGGAAAAATTTTGATAGACGGACAGAATGTAGATGCTTTTACTGCACGGGAAAGGGCGTGTAAAATTGCATATCTGGCACAGAGTAAACCGGTGCCGGATATTATGGCACTGCGCATGGTGCTTCACGGAAGGTTTCCGTATTTGGCATATCCCAGAAAGTATCGGAGAGAGGATGTGCTTATTGCCAGACATGCAATGGAACAGATGGGAATTGCAGATTTGGAAGGACGTTCTATGCAGACGTTGTCTGGTGGTACGCGGCAGAAGGTATACATTGCAATGGCGCTTGCACAGGATACGCCGGTGATTTTTATGGATGAGCCTACTACCTATCTGGACGCGGCGTATCAGCTTCAGACGATGGAACAGGCATCGGCGTTGGCGGCAGCCGGTAAAGCGGTGGTGATGGTTCTACATGATTTGGCTATGGCGCTTCGGACGGCGGATTGCATTGCAGTGATGCAAGATGGACGGATTGTGCAAGCAGGTGATCCGCAGGCCGTGTTTGAAAGCGGATGCCTGGATCGTGTATTTGGCATTCGGGTTAAGCGCTTTTGGGTAGATACGAATTGGCAGTATTATTATGAATCTAGAGAAAATAATCATCTATGATATTGTCAAATGTTTGTTTCTCATAAAAGCTTTATATAACAACACAGGCCTCTTTTGCTTAGCAAAAGAGGCCTGTGTTGTTATAGACATAGATTATAAGATTTATTCATATCTGTTTTTGATGAGCGCGTTTTGCTGCCGTTAATGTATTTCTCATCAGCATGGCAATAGTCATGGGACCGACGCCGCCGGGAACCGGAGTAATTGCGCCGGCAATCGGTTCTACACCTGCAAAGTCCACATCGCCGCATAGTTTTCCATTTTCATCCCTGTCCATACCTACATCAATGACTACCGCGCCGGGTTTCACCATATCAGCAGTTACAAATTTGGGAATTCCTACTGCAGCCACCAGAATATCAGCGCGGCGGGTCACTTCTTTCAGGTTCTGTGTTTTGGAATGGCAAATTGTGACCGTTCCATTTTGATGCAGAAGCAGCATAGACATGGGCTTTCCTACAATATTACTGCGGCCGATGACAACACATTCTTTACCGGTGACAGTAACACCGCTTTCTTTAATGAGTTCCATAATTCCTGCTGGGGTGCACGGTACAAAATCAAAATCTCCTATCATGATTTTCCCAACATTGACAGGATGGAAAGCATCTACATCTTTTTCGGGAAGTATATGGTTAATAATTATTTTGTCATCAAGATGGGGTGGCAAAGGAAGTTGTACTAAAATGCCGTGAATTTTAGGATCGTGATTTAGATGGTCGATCAACTGTAACAGTTCAGCTTCCGTGGTATCTGCAGGAAGCGCATGTTTTTCAGAATAAAAATTAAGTTCTGCACATGCCTTTTCTTTGTTTGCCACATAAACCTTTGAGGCAGGGTCATCACCCACGATGACGACGGCCAGGCCCGGTTGAGTTCCGGCGGCCGTCAGCTGTGCTGCCTCGGTTTTCAGTTCTTCTTTGACTCTTGCGGACACCAGTTTTCCGCTCAGCAGTTTTGCCATAATGAAATTCTCCTTTTTTCTTTTTGTTTGGTATTAGGCATTGAGGGCCGGAACCAATCAGGTCGGGCCGTTTTGCCTTTATCAGCGCCTGGTAAACCAAGGTGTAGTTTCCCGGGCGTTTATATTGCAGCAATGCGCGCTGCATTTGTTTTTCTTCATAGGTTTTTGGTACATAGACCTTCTTCATAGTTCTGGGGTCCAGTCCAGTATAATACATACATGTTGAAAGGCTTCCAGGTGTTGGATAAAAATCCTGCACCTGTTCCGGATTTAAGTGATGATCTCGCAGATATTCAGCCAGCAGAATGGCATCTTTAAGACGGCTTCCTGGGTGAGATGACATTAAATATGGTACCAAGTATTGTTCTTTTCTTAATTTTTGGTTTGTTTTAATATATGCGTCTTCAAAGCGCTGATACACTTTTTGCCCTGGTTTGCCCATATATTTCAGCACGTGATCCGAGATATGTTCCGGCGCAACTTTCAGTTGCCCGCTGATATGGTATTTACATAATTCTGTCAGAAATGCAGTATTTAAATCATAAATCAGATAATCGTAACGAATACCGGAACGAATAAATACCTTTTTTACACCTTTTACTTTTCTAAGCTTGCGTAGAAGTGACAAATAATCACTGTGATCTATTTTTAGATTTTTACAGGGATCAGGAAATAGACATTGCCGGTTTTTGCATACGCCATATTTTAGTTGTTTTTCACAGGCAGGGGCACGAAAATTTGCGGTAGGACCACCTACATCATGAATGTATCCCTTAAAATCAGGCTGTTTGGTCAGAAGCTCTGCTTCTGCCAAAAGGGATTCATGACTTCTGGAGGTTACAGTGCGACCCTGATGAAAAGTAAGTGCACAAAAGTTGCAGCCACCGTAACATCCGCGGCAGGAGGTCAGAGAAAATTTTACTTCTTCCAATGCCGGGATGCCGCCTTGTGTCTCATACATGGGGTGCCACCTGCGGACATAGGGCAGCGCATAGACATCATCCAATTCTGCGGTCGAAAGAGGAAGGGCAGGCGGATTTTGCACGGTAAAAAAATCCCGGTCCAGCTGTGCCAGAGGTTTGCCGCGCACAGCGTCTTGCTCTTGATACTGCAGCATGGTAGCTTTCGCGTAGCTTGCTTTATCTGTACAGATTTCCGTATAACCGGGCAATAGAATACAATCAGGTGGCAGCAGTTCGCAGCCGCGTTCTAAGTACATGGTGCCAGCTATGGATTTAATATTTCTAATGTCAGTACCTGCCTGAAGCAGTTCAGCAGTTTCTGCAATGGGGCGTTCCCCCATACCAAAAATCAACAGATCCGCACCGCTGTCAATTAAAATACTGTGCCGTACACGATCAGACCAGTAATCATAATGCGCGAACCGGCGCAGACTTGCTTCAATGCCGCCGATGATAATGGGAATATGTTTGCCATAGGCTTCCCGGATGCGGTTGCAGTAAACAATGGTGGCGCGGTCAGGGCGACAGCCGGGTTTTCCACCGGGAGAATACAGATCCGTATTTCTGCGTTTTTTTGCGGCAGTATAATGATTCACCATGGAATCAATGTTTCCCGCAGAAACCAAAAAACCAAGCCGGGGCCGGCCCAGCCGCTGAAAATCTTTGCAGCTGTGCCAATCTGGTTGGGCAATAATCCCGACGGTATAGCCTTTTTGTTCCAGAACACGGGAAATAATCGCCGGCCCAAAGCTGGGATGGTCCACATAAGCGTCACCGATGACGTAAACAAAGTCCAATATTTCAATGCCACGGTCTTTTTTATCCTGCTGTGAAACAGGAAGAAAGGTATTTGGTGTATTATTTTGTATATTCATATATTTATCATACATGATTTTGATGTAAAAAGCAAGCCCTTTTCAAAAGCTGCCTTGTGGTAGGTAGTGTCGTTTTTAAAAATGTTATATTTGCTTTACAAAGAATTTACAATTTCTTATTTCCAGTAATTTAGCATTGCAATCTTTTTGGAATTCAGTATAATGAATGTATAGATGTGAGATTTCCCGCATATGAGTGTATAAGTCGAGACTTTAGGGTGCAGCAAATATCATCCGGTCGGGTGAAAAAGGGGGAGACCGTGTGAAAATAGAAAAAATTAGTGACAACAAGATTAAAGTATTAATTGATGATCAGGAAGCCAAGGAATGGAATATTTCTTTTAAGAATATTTCAGAAAATACGCCGGAGGTGCAGGAGATGTTCTGGACGGCGATTCGGTTGGCGGAAAAAAATGTGGATTTTTCCGTGGAAGGAGCTAAATTGTTTGTTGAGGCCGTTCCGGGAGCGGAAAAAGAGGGATTTGGAATGTTGATTACCCGGGTTTGCAATGATGCGGAATTACAAACTGCAATTGGAAACTGTGGGTATAAGGGCAGACTGAAGAAAACAGAATTAAAATATCCGCAGCGTAAAAACGGAAGAAAATATATTTTTCGATTTGAAAGCTTTGAAGCGGTTTGCGCCGCGGCGGATGTGCTGGCTGACTTTTATTGTGGAAGCAGCGTACTATATAAATTAAGCGAGACGTTTTACTTATACCTTTTGCCGGAAACGCCGGAGGTCATTTGGTCTGTGGGAAGAATAATGCCGGAATTTGGCTCTAGGGTCAAAAATGGCCAGTATATGCTTGGCCGACTGAATGAATACGGTGAATTATTTATTGCTGAGGATGCAGTTACTGTACTTAAGAAATATTTTTGTGTTCGTTAAATAGAGAAAATAGATTAACGCACCGGCTTGGCTGGTGCGTTTTGTGCATAATGATGATTTTACGGATTTCACTTGCAAAAGCCGAGGGAGTATGCTATACTCTTTTTAGTTATTTAAAATTTTACTCTGGAGAGTACCTGAAAAAGGGCGCCGAAGGTGTACGGCAGCAGAAATGCTGTTAATCTCTCAGGCAAAAGGACAGAGACAATCCTGGTTTCTCCGAAGTCATTTTGATGGCTTCTTTTTATTTGCGTTTTTTTCAGGTCTGTTTGGAGTAAACCGGGAAGGGAAGATACAAAAGATGGAAGCCATTAATGGTGTTGTGTTGAAAATTAATGATATTGTTTGGGGTTTGCCTCTGATTTTGTTTATTTTGGCAGTCGGTATTTATTTAACGGTACGGCTCGGTGTGCTTCAGATCCGGCACTTACCACGCGCCCTCAAATTTATGGTGAAAAATGAAGAAGGCGGAGACGGTGAAGTCACCAGCTTTGGCGCGCTTTGTACGGCGTTGTCTGCAACCATAGGGACGGGGAATATTGTTGGGGTAGCAACCGCAGTCTGTGCGGGAGGCCCTGGAGCACTTTTTTGGATGTGGATTGCTGCGTTTTTTGGTATGGCGACCAAATATGCAGAAGGCGTGCTGGCAATTAAATACCGAAATGTAGATGAAAAAGGTCATGTTTTGGGCGGACCGTTTTATTATATTGAAAAAGGGATGGGAACAAAATGGAAGTGGATGGCAAAGCTATTTGCTTTTTTTGGCGTTTGTGTAGGCCTGTTCAGCATTGGAACTTTTACGCAGATTAACGGTATCACATCGGCGGTTAAAAACTTTTTTGATCCCAATGATATGTATATGGTTACGATTTTTGGTAAAGCGTATTCCTGGTATGTTGTGGTAGCCGGATTGCTTCTGACAGTTTGCGTTGCACTGGTTATTATTGGTGGTTTAAAACGTATTGCTAGTGTTACGCAGGTAATTGTGCCGTTTATGGCTATTACCTATGTGGTGTTTTGCCTTCTTTTGCTGGCAATGAATTACCGGCAAATCCCAAGTGCGGTGATACAGGTGGTAAAAGGTGCATTTGATCCAGCAGCAGTAACCGGCGGTATTGTCGGAAGTATGATGGTTGCGATGCAAAAGGGAATTGCCCGAGGAATATTTTCCAATGAATCAGGACTTGGTTCGGCGCCCATTGCAGCAGCAGCAGCGAAAACCAAAGAACCGGTGCGACAAGGACTGGTATCTATGACCGGAACCTTTATTGACACAATTATTATTTGCACTATGACCGGATTATCCATTGTGTTGACTGGTGCGTGGAAGATTCAGGGCTTAGAAGGCGTAGCAGTTACAACAGCTGCATTTCAGCAGGGACTGCCGTTTTCACCGCAGATTGCCTCTTTGATTCTGATGCTTTGTTTGGTGTTTTTTGCTTTTACCACGATTTTGGGATGGGATTATTATTCTGAACGGTGTTTGGAATATTTGACCGAAGGAAGCCGGCGTGCAGTTTCGGTCTATCGCTGGATTTATTTGCTGGCGATTTTGATTGGACCGTATATGACAGTTTCGTTGGTTTGGAATATTGCAGATGTCTTTAATGGGCTTATGGCCTTTCCAAACCTGATTGCCTTAACGGCGCTGAGCGGTGTGGTGATTAAGGAAACGAGAAATTATTTCCAGCATAAAAACGGCATTAATTTGGAAATGGAAAGAAAAAATTAAAAAAATACTTGCATTTTAAAAAAAATATGATATAATAAATATTAAGTTTTGCAAAACAGTGCCTGACGGGGCGCAGCAATCAGAGAAAATATCCGGCATGAATTATGCGGAGTTTAAAAAGGAAGCAGGAAAAATGGATCGTTTGATGAATTTACTGGCAGCAGCTGAATATTATTTCTTTTACTTTAGCTTTAGCTTTTATGGCTACGGCTATTTTTGCTGCAGAAAATTTCAGAGATCCTTTGAGCCTGTGCTTGCGTAGGGCAAGCAAACATTTTATCACAGTATAAAAACGGGCGGGTTCAGAGGAATCCGCCCATTTTTTGTGCCATGAATTTCATTGAAAACAGGAGGTAATAAAAATGGTAGTAATTATGAAACCAGGAACAACAGAAAGTGATATCGAGAAGATGATATCTTATGTCAAAGATATGGGACTTGATGTTATGGTGAATAAGGGGGTTGACTGTACCGTGCTGGGACTTTTGGGCGATACAAGCCGGATTGACCCGGATACACTGATGCTTAATATCCATGTTGATAGAGTGATGCGGATTGCGGAACCATTCAAAAAAGCCAGCAGAAAGTTTCATCCTGATAGCACGGTAGTGCGTGTGGGTGATGCGGAAATTGGAAAAGAAAAGACTTTTACTGTAATTGCCGGACCTTGTTCCGTGGAGAGTGAAGAACAAATTATTGAGGTGGCAGAGAGCGTAAAAGAAAGCGGCGCAAAACTTTTGCGTGGCGGGGCGTTTAAACCGCGTACATCGCCGTACTCTTTCCAAGGCTTGGAGCTTGAGGGCATTGCCCTGTTAAAAGAGGCAAAAGAAAAAACCGGCCTTCCCATTGTTACAGAAATTATGTCTCCTGCTATGGTAGAAACCTTTGAAGAAAGTGTGGATATCATTCAGGTAGGCGCCAGAAATATGCAGAATTTCGATTTGCTAAAGGAACTGGGGAAATCTAGCAAACCGATTCTTCTGAAACGTGGCTTGTCTTCTACGATTGAAGAATGGTTGATGTCGGCAGAGTATATCTTGGCAGGCGGCAATTCTAATGTTATTCTTTGCGAGCGTGGAATTCGGACTTTTGAAACGTACACCAGAAATACTCTGGACTTAAGCGCTATTCCAGCAGTGAAACGGTTGAGCCATCTTCCGGTTATTGTAGATCCTTCCCATTCTGCAGGTATGAGCTGGATGGTAGAGCCTCTTTCTCTTGCCGCTATGGCGGTGGGGGCTGATGGACTGATTGTGGAAGTGCATAATTGTCCTGAAAAGGCATTGTGCGACGGCGCACAGTCGCTCAATCCCGGTCAGTTCAAAAATTTGATGCAGAAGCTGAAAGGAATTGGATCTAATTTAGGTCTGGAGGTGTAGCACGGTTGGCGAAATTTAAAATAGCCGTCATCGGTCTTGGCCTTATTGGTGGGTCGATGGCATATGCTCTGCGTGGATTTCGGAAGGCTGAAATTGTAGGCTGCGACCGAAATGCAAGGGTGCGGGAAGCGGCCTTGAAAGAAAAGGCGGTTTCGGTAGTATATGAAGATGCAGCAGAGGCAGTAAAAAACGCGGATTTGGTTATTTTCTGTACCTATCCAGAATCAGTTCCGGCGCTTGTGGAACATTGTAAAAACAGCTGGAAACCGGGAGCGGTGATTACGGAAGTTTGCGGCGTTAAAACAGGCCTAGCCAAAAGTATTTGTGCTATTCTTCCGGAAAATATAGATTATGTAGGGGGACATCCTATGGCAGGAAAGGAAGTAGACGGCTTTGAGAATGCATCACCGGAGCTGTTTTGGATGACTGGTTTTATTATTACCCCTGTAGCACGCTCCCGTGCGGAAAGTATCCATTTGATTTATGAAATGGCGCATTATATTGGCGCAACCAGAATAACTGTGGCTTCCCCGCAGGAGCATGATGCTGTGATTGCTTACACCAGTGATTTGATGCATGCTGCGGCAGCTGGCCTCTGTCTTGATTATCATCCTGGTATGAACCGGGCGTATACCGCAGGCGCTTTTCGGGACTGTACCAGGATTGCAGATATTAACCCCGAGCTTTGGACGGAATTGTTTTTGGCAAATGCTGAGCATACAGCGGCTGAAATTGACCGATTGGTTCACAGTTTGTGTCGGATTCGGCAAGCAGTGGCAGAAAGAGATGAAGAAAAGTTGAAAGCGATTTTTACAACGGTGCGAAACAATAAAAAGAAGATGCAGATGTGTGAGCCAAAAGCGGATATGCTTGAGGAATATTTGAAAAAGAGGGATAAATATGAAAAGTCTTAAGGTGAATATTCCCGGACGGGAATATGACATTATTATGGATGAAGGCTTGCTTGACCGAGCCGGACAGCAGGTTCAGCGTGTTTTTAGAGGTGAAAAAATATTTGTGGTGACGGATACCAATGTGGAACCACTTTACGGGAAACAGCTGATAAGAAGCTTACAGGCACAGGGGTTTGAGGTGGACGTTTGTACTGTTCCGGCGGGAGAAAGCAGTAAATGTGAAGAGCAGCTTTTTGAATTGTATAACAGGATGCTGAATTTTAAAATGACCCGAAGTGATCTGGTAATTGCTTTGGGAGGTGGCGTGATAGGTGATTTGACAGGTTTTGCGGCCGCTACTCTTTTCCGGGGCATCCCGTTCATTCAGATGCCAACGACTTTGCTTTCCCAGGTGGATTCTAGTGTGGGCGGCAAGGTGGCCATTGATCTTCCGCAAGGGAAAAATTTGGTAGGTGCTTTTTATCAGCCCAAAATGGTGTTAATGGATCCGTTGACATTAAATACGCTGTCGGACAGGGTATGGTCTGACGGTATGGCAGAGGTAATTAAATATGGCGCCATTCGGGATGCAGCTTTATTTGAAGAATTAGAAAAAATAAAAAACCGACAAGAATGGATTGCAAAATTTGAAAAAATCGTTTATACTTGTTGTGATATCAAACGCAAAGTGGTAGAAGAAGATGAGCTGGATACCGGTGGGAGAATGATATTGAATTTTGGACATACCTTTGGCCATGCCATAGAAAAACAGTATCATTTTGAGACATATACCCATGGTGAGGCAGTTGCGGTAGGAATGGTGATGGCTTGCGGATATGGCGAAAAAATAGGAATTACGCCCCGCGGGACGAAGGAAAGAATGGAAAGAATTCTTCGTACCTATCATCTTCCGACTGAGGTGCCAGTCGATAGGACAGTTTTGCAGGAAGCGGTTTCTGTGGACAAAAAAGGAGAAGGAAATCAGCTGCATTTGATTTTATTGCGGGATATTGGTCAAGCTTGTATCCAAAAAATCAATAAAGCAGATCTGGTATTATAAAGGTTTGCTTGAACGGAGGACAAAATGGACATAATCAGCATAGAACCGAAAATGCTGCGGGGAACAGTGATTGTGCCGCCATCGAAAAGCGCCGCACATCGTGCTATTATTGCCGCTGCTCTGTCGGGGGAGCAGTGTGTGCTTTCTAATATTGCTATGTCACAGGATATTGAGGCTACCCTGGCGTGTATGAAAGCCCTCGGAGGAGGTTTTACATACAATAAGAAAAAAATGCAGCTTTGTACTGTTACGGAGAAAAAACGGAAGATGTCGGAAAAGCTGGTGCTTCCCTGCGGCGAAAGCGGATCGACACTTCGGTTTTTGATGCCGGTATCTTTGCTGTTTGGCCGGCCGGTAAGATTGACTGGATGCGGCCGGCTGTTGAAACGGCCGCAGAAGCCTTTTATGGATTTATTTGCGCAAAAAGGAATTCAATGTAGCTGGACCGAGAAGCATATTGAATTAGAAGGAAAGCTGGAACCCGGCATTTATCGGTTGCCTGGAAATGTGAGTTCCCAGTTTGTTACTGGATTGCTGTTTGCTTTACCTTTGCTGGAGGGGGACAGCGAGATTCAGCTGACAACAGAATTGGAATCAAAAGCATATGTGGATTTGACTTTGTCGGTACTGAAGGATTTTGGAATTGCAGTAAAAAATGAAGGATATCGGCGTTTTTTGGTGCATGGAAAACAAAGCTATGGAGCAAGGAATTATACAGTAGAAGGCGATTATTCCCAAGCGGCATTTTTCCTTTCGGCGGGGGCTTTGGGCTGTGATATTCGCTGTTATGGACTAAAAAAAGATAGTCTGCAGGGAGATAAGGCAATTATAGAAATTTTGAAGCAAGCAGGGGCTAAGATAGAATTTTTTGATGACGGAAGTATTCAGGCGCGGCGGACCAACTGTATGCATTCCGTGGTGATTGATGCCCGTGAGATACCAGATTTGGTTCCAGTTTTAGCGGTGGTATGTGCGTTTTGCCCAGGTGAAAGCAGAATCGTGCGTGCTGGCAGACTTCGGATGAAGGAAAGCGATCGGCTGGCAGCCATTGCAAGTGAATTAAAGCATCTGGGGCTGGAAATTACCGAAGGAACAGACGAATTGATCATTACAGGCAGAGAAGTATTGTATGGAACGACGGTGTCGGCATGGAGCGATCACCGTATTGCCATGGCGCTGGCTGTGGCTGCCTGTCGTTGCGAAGGAGAAGTTCAGATTACTGGCGCGAAGGAATCGGTGAAAAAATCGTATCCTGACTTCTTTGAAGTATATCAGCACCTGCTTCAAAATGGGCCAGAGACGTTGTTAAAATTTTCTCAGGTCATTACGGAGGAAACGGTATGAATGTTTGGGGTGAAAAATTAAAAATTAGTATTTTTGGTGAATCCCATGGTGAAGGTATTGGAATTGTCATAGATGGGATTCCTGCAGGCATAGAACTGGATATGGAGGAGATTGCCAGACAGATGCGCCGGCGTGCACCGGGAAGAAATGCAGTTTCCACATCCCGGTTTGAACCAGATGAGGTGAAAATTTTATCTGGTTTTTTTCATGGAAGAACAACCGGCACACCGCTTGCGGGAGTGATTCTAAACACCAATACACGTTCTAAAGATTATACTCCTGAATTACTGCGCCCGGGGCATGCTGATTTTACTGGCTTTGCCAAGTATGGTGCTTCCCACGATTATCGCGGCGGTGGACATTTTTCGGGCAGAGTGACGGCGCCTTTGGTTTTTGCCGGAGCGGTTGCCATGCAAATTTTGGCAAAACAAGATATAACGGTTGGATCGCATATTTTACAGATTGGTAAAATCAGAGACCAAGCCTTTGATCCTGTGAAACTGGATGCAGATACACTTAGGCGTCTCGGAAGATTGGAATTCCCGGTTTTGGAGGCAGAAACTCGCGAAAAGATGCAGAAGTGTATTATAGAAAAAAAACAGGAAAAAGACTCTGTCGGCGGAATTTTAGAATGTGGTGTTGTGGGCTTGAAAACCGGAATTGGTTCTCCGTTTTTTGGCTCCGTTGAAAGTCGGATTGCTTCTATTGTGTATTCTGTTCCTGCGGTAAAGGGAATTGAATTTGGAGCGGGCTTTCGATTCGCAGAAATGACCGGCAGTGAAGCAAATGATGCTTTTTATATTCAAAACGGAAAAATTCAAACACGAACGAATCACAACGCTGGTATTAATGGTGGAATTACAAACGGTATGCCGATAGTGTTCCGGACAGTGATAAAACCCACGCCGTCTATTGCTCAGGTACAGCAGACGGTTAATTTGAAAACCATGGAAAATGCTGAAATAGAGATTCATGGAAGACACGACCCTTGCATTGTGCCAAGGGCAGCTGTTGTGGTAGAAGCGGCGGCAGCCATTGCATTGCTTGATATGATAGAAACAGAATGAAGGAAGGATTTAAATGAACGAGCTGGAACAGCTGAGAGAAAAAATTGATGAAATTGACGGACAGCTTTTGCCCCTGTTTTTGGAGCGGATGCAGTTGTGCAGCAAAGTGGCTGATTATAAGCGTGAAAGGGGCCTTCCGGTGTTAGATGCTGGACGGGAAAAAGAAGTGCTTCAGAATAAAATGCAGAAAGTGGACGATCCTAGTATGCTCCCTGAGGTGTACGAATTTTTCAGCGCACTCATGGGAATCAGTCGAGTGCGGCAAACGCGGGAACTAAGCACGCAGAAAGAGCGGCTTCGGATTCATGAAATTTTGGAAAGTTCCCGTGTGAAGGTGCAGAACCCAAGAGTGTGTTATTTTGGACGCGAGGGAAGTTACAGTCACAGGGCGGCCATGCAGTATTTTGCGGATGGAAAGCTGTTTCGTGCCGCGGCGTTTGAAGACGCTTTTGTATGTTTACAGAAAGATCAAGCAGATTATGCTGTATTGCCTATTGAAAATTCATCCACCGGCACCATTGCTGAAGTGGTGGATTTGCTGGAGAGATACAGCTACTATATTACCGGGGAAATAGATATCCCCATTCATCATTGCTTGTTAGGGGTAAAAGGTGCCCGACTTTCGGATATTAAAACGGTGTATTCCCATGAACAGGGGATTTTGCAGTGCAGAGCTTTCTTAAAAACTTTGGGAAATGTGCGGTGTGAAGCATGTCATAGTACCGCCGGCGGCGCAAAAATGGTTGCGGAAGGCGGAGATAAGACAGCAGCGGCCATTGCAGGAAAACAGAGCGCAGAGCTGTATGGGCTTTCTGTCCTGGCAGAAAATATTAACAGCAGTGAAGTAAATACTACCCGGTTTGTAGTGATTTCTAAATATCCGGAAATTGACCGAAACTGTAATAAGGTGAGTATAGCGTTTACATTGCCACATGAAAGCGGGCAGCTTCATCGTCTTTTGGCTTGTTTCGCGCGGGGAAATCTAAACCTTTTAAAGCTGGAGTCCCGGCCGATTCCCAGCAAACGCTTTGCTTATATGTTTTTTGCAGATTATGAGGGAAATTTAATGGATGATCCGGTACGGGAAGTGACCGATTCGGTCATTGAGGGGACGCAAAAATTTAAGCTTCTCGGAAATTACCGTGCCGGCGAAATGAAGGAGTAGGGATGGATGACAAAAAAAGACATTATTTTGATTGGAATGCCGGGATGCGGAAAAACCTCTATAGGACGCCGAATCGCACCGGAGTTGAAACGGATGTTTCTGGACTTGGATGCTGAGATAGAAAGGATTTCTGACAAATCGATTGCCCAGATTTTTGCGCGAGAAGGAGAAGCGGCATTTCGCAGGATAGAAACTGAGGTGTTTCGTAAGTCGTTAGGTCAGGGGTGTGTGATAGCCACTGGGGGAGGGATTGTCACCCAACCTGAAAATCAGAAAATTGCGGCGGCAGGGCTTATCGTGTTTGCAGACCGCCCATTGGAACAAATTTTAGGCGATGTGGACATTTCTGCACGGCCGTTGCTGGCAGCTGGCAAAGAACGTTTATATCGGCTTTGGAAGGAGCGGTATCCGGTGTACTGCGCGTGGGCGGATATCCATATACAAAATAACGGAACGATGGAGGAAGCGGCGAAAAAAATAATAGACGAGGTGAATCGGTATGAAGATGATGGTGATTAATGGTCCGAATTTGAATATGCTGGGGATTCGGGAGCCTGAGATATATGGAAAGACCAGCTATGGAGATTTAGAACGGTATATAGAGGATTATGCTGCAAAACGGAATTGGGAAGCGATTGTCCTGCAAAGCAACAGTGAAGGGGAAATTATTGATTATATTCATCATGCATTGGGCAGCTGTGAAGCGATCGTAATCAATCCGGGGGCATATACCCATTACAGTTATGCCATTTATGATGCCTTGCTGACAGTTGGGTTGCCCTCCATTGAAGTGCATATCAGCAATATCCATACTCGGGATGCATTTCGGCATAAATCGGTCACGGCGCCTGCTTGTATTGGTCAGATATGTGGCTTGGGATTTCGAGGGTATACCTTGGCAATGGATTATTTAATGGAAGAGGTTGAAAAAAATGATAAGGCTTGCAGTAATCGGTGACCCGATTGAACACAGTTTATCACCCGTAGTGCACAGTGCGGCTTTGGAACAATTAGGGATCCCATTCACCTATGAGAAAATCAAAGTGAAAAAAAATGGATTGGAAGCATTTTTTCGTTATGCGGCGGAAAAAAAGATTGATGGATTTAATTTAACTATGCCGCATAAAGTGGATATTTTGCCATATTTATATGAAATAGACGGGGAAGCGGAACGGTTTCAATCGGTCAATACTGTTAAAGTGCGGGATGGAAAATTATATGGATATAACACGGATGCGGAAGGCTATAAGACGGCGCTGAATATGACAGGACGTCGATTGAAAGACAGCAGGGTGGTTATTTTGGGAGCCGGAGGCGTGGTACGTACATTGGCACTGAAAGCGGCCTTTGAGGAAGCGGCATCTATACAAATCCTGAATCGCACGGTCTTAAAAGCGGAAACGATTGCTTCAATGGTTTGGCAGCGGACCGGTATGGAGGTTGCGGTTGGAGAGCTTAATGATGAAACATTAAAAACCGTGTGTAAAAATTGTGATATTTTGATTCAAGCTACACCGCTTGGAATGCAGGGGATTGATCAGAATTTTAAACAGTTTGCCTTTTTGGATGCTCTTCCTAAAGACGCTTTGGTATCGGATTTGATTTATCAGCCGGATCGAACATTACTTTTGCGTATGGCGGAAGAAAGAGGATTGGCGACATTGAATGGTTTGGGAATGTTAATTTTTCAGGCATTGCTGGCAGATCGTATTTATACTGGTGCGGAGTTTCATATGCCTGGACTTTATTATAATGTTTTGGAGGCAGTACACCGGGAGATTCAGACATAAAATACTTGACAGATCAGCAAAAGTATGGTATCTTACTTAAAGTATGTTTGCGGGTTACGGCTCTGAAAACGAAGGAAAAAGAGACTTATCTGTGTACACGCAGATGACGTCTTTTTTTATTTGAAAATACAAAAGCTTAGGTCATTTCTATTGATTGTTACAGTATATAAAAATCTTGTGCAGAAAGGCAAGGATAAAAAGATGGGTTTATGGGAATTATTTTTAATTGCGGTTGGGCTGTCTATGGACGCGTTTGCGGTTTCGGTTTGTAAAGGTTTGTCTGTGAAGAAAATCAAGCCGCGCCACGGAATTGCAGTCGGAGTATATTTCGGTGGATTTCAGGCTCTCATGCCGCTCATTGGATACTTTTTGGGTGTACAGTTTCGGGTATTAATTGAAAATATTGACCATTGGATTGCTTTTTTGCTGCTAGCCGGGATTGGAATCAACATGATACGGGAAGCACGTGGCAGCGAAGAACATGTAGATGCTTCTTTTGGATTTAAGGCTATGCTTCCGCTGGCAGTTGCAACCAGCATTGATGCTTTGGCAGTGGGAATTAGTTTTGCGTTTTTGCAGGCAGATATTTTGCCAGCAGTGAGTTTTATTGGCGGCGTTACCTTTATACTTTCAGTGGCAGGACTTTTTGTTGGAAATATTTTTGGATGCAAGTATAAATCAAGGGCAGAAGTGTTTGGAGGTATTGTCCTGATTTTGATCGGAATTAAGATTTTATTAGAGCATTTACATATTTTTCAGTAAAGGGAATGGCTTTCCGGTTGCAATCAAGGAATAGATATGCTATAATATAGCCTGCACTGAAAGATAATATAATGCAGGAAGATACGAGGAGGTGCATCGTATGTTATGCTGTAAGTGTCATAAAAATTTAGCTGTAGTATACATCAGTAAATTGGACATAAACGGGAAAACCGTAAATGAGGGTTATTGTCTTACCTGTGCCAAAGAGCTTAATTTGGGGCCGGTTAATGAGATCATGCAGAATATGGGGATTAATCCTGAGGAAATGGATGGGTTAAACAGAGAGATGTCTGCCATGCTTGAAGAAATGGGCGATGATTTTGATATGGCCGAGGGAATGAAGATGATGCGGCAAGAGTTGTCTGACGGTACAGAAGAGGACAACGATGAGGACGATGAGGACGAGAATAAAAACAATGAAGAAAATATGAGCCGCAGTATGCAGAAAAATCCTTTTGAGTTGATGAATCGGTTGTTTTCTTCCCAGGATGGCGAAAAGAGAGAGGGGCAAGCTGAGACCGCGCCCAAAAACAAAGAAAAGAAAAATAAGAAGAAGAGAAATTTGGATACCTATGCGATCAATCTGACTGCCAAAGCGCAAAACGGGCAGATCGACCGGGTAATAGGCAGAGATAAAGAAATGGAGCGTACGGCACAGATTCTCAATCGGAGAACGAAAAATAATCCTTGTTTGATTGGAGAGCCTGGTGTAGGAAAAACAGCCATTGCGGAAGGTTTGGCTTTGAAGATTGTGCAAGGAGATGTGCCGGCGAAGCTGCTAAACTATGAAATTTATCTTCTGGATATGACCGCAGTAGTGGCGGGAACCCAGTTTAGGGGGCAGTTTGAGTCCAGATTGCGGAATATCATTGAAGAAGTGAAAAAACTGGGAAATATTATTTTGGTGATTGACGAGATTCATACCATTGCTTCCGCTGGAGATGCCGAAGGAGGCATGAACGCGGGTAATATTTTAAAGCCGGCTTTGTCCCGTGGTGAAATTCAAGTTATTGGGGCCACGACGATCGAGGAATACCGGAAGCATATTGAAAAAGATGCGGCGTTGGAACGCCGGTTTCAGACAGTGTTGGTGGAAGAACCGACAATAGAAGAAACCATAGAGATCTTGAAAGGGATTAAAGATTATTATGAAGAGTATCATAAAGTCCTAATTTCTGATGATTTGATTCGAACAGCAACGGTACTTGCAGAACGGTATATCAGTGACAGATTTTTGCCAGATAAAGCCATTGATGTTATAGATGAGGCGGCTTCCCGGGTGAATTTGGAGAATAATAGTCTAGTCGAAGAAGAAAAGCTGAAAATGGAGCTGAAACAGCTGAGGAAAGAGGAAGAGGACGCATCAGGGGCGGATTCCATTGAGGATTACGAGAAAGCAGCCGATAGAAAGAGCCGGGAATGCCAAATTGAGGCACGGCTTTCAGAGCTTGCCAAAGAGGAAATACGAGATTTGACCGCAGATGATATTGCGGCTGTGATTGAGCTTTGGACCAAGATCCCGGTAAAACATATTAGTGAGTTTGAAACGAGTAGGCTGATTAATTTGGAAGAAAGGCTTCATCAGCGGTTAATAGGTCAGGATGATGCAGTGCATGCTGTGGCTTGCGCTATTCGGCGCAAACGCGCTGGAATCAGTTTAAAACGTCGGCCCGTTTCCTTTATCTTTGTCGGGCCTACCGGTGTAGGTAAAACAGAACTGGTAAAGAGGATTGCTCAGGAAGTTTTTGATGGAGAAGATTCTTTGATACGGCTGGATATGTCGGAGTATATGGAAAAGCATTCTGTGGCAAAACTGATTGGTTCCCCGCCGGGTTATGTGGGATATGATGATGCGGGTCAGTTGACAGAAAAAATACGTCGGCATCCATATTCGGTGATTTTGCTGGACGAAATTGAAAAGGCGCACGAAGATGTATTTAATATTTTACTTCAGATTTTAGATGACGGTAGAATTACGGACAGCCATGGTAAAACAGTTTCTTTTGAAAATACCATTATTATTATGACGTCTAATGCTGGCAGTGACCAGAAGTCAAATATTGTAGGTTTTAACGAAGATGAGGAAGCAGGGCAGATGAAGGTGGAACGTGCATTAAAAGCTTTGTTCCGGCCGGAATTTTTAAATCGAGTGGATGAAACGGTTATCTTTAAGGAATTGAAAAAAGAGGAGCTTTTGCAGATTATTGATTTGATGCTGGATGATTTGCGAGAGGGCTTAAAGGAAAAAGAAATTGAACTGAGTGTAAGTGAGGCGGCCAAACACTATGTTTTAGAGCATGGCTATCAAAAAATTTATGGCGCACGGCCCATGCGTAGGTTTATCGAGAAGCATATTGAGGATATTTTAGCCCAAAAGCTGATCGAAGGAGAACTTCATGCGGGGACAAAAGCTTGTGTGGATGTGCAGAATGATCAATTGACCGTTATGGTTAACTAAAAAACTCCCGGATGTTCAGCGTAAAACAGCCATCAGTGTTTACAAACACTGATGGCTGTTTCGTATTATCCATTTTCCAAAGCTTGTTCCAACCAAAACATACCAATATCAAAAGCTTTGTATAAGCCGCTTCGTTCAGCCTGGCGAATCAGTTGGGAATGCTTTCCCTCATTGGTTTTTAATTCGATAATGACGCGTTTGGAAATCTGTAAATCTCCCAGCGGTTCCTGATCTTCTAAGCGAAAGGTGACCACATATTTGTCCTCAGGCTTTCCGTAATAGATAATATTTCCACAGCGAACTAATGGTTTGCCATGGTAGGTGAGAAGTTGATCTTGCTGCTGGGAGGCATCCTTTTTGGGTTTATTGGATTTCTTTGCAGGAGTGTCGTTCGTAGAAGCCATGTATTTCATCGCCTTTCTGCCCACAGATTGATTTAAGGCTTTATTTGTGGGCCAATAAAGCTAACACCGTGTTTATACACGGTCAATATTCTGATCACGGCCAGGACCTACGCCAATGGAGGTAATGGGACAGCCGCAAAGTTCTTCTATTCTCAGAATATATTTTTGAGCTGCGGCGGGAAGACAATTAAATTCTTTGATATGACTAATATCTTCTGTCCAGCCATCCATTTCTTCATAAACCGGCTCGCATTGTGCCAGTTCCTCTAAGGTAGGTGGAAAATCAGTGGTAATTTCACCGTTTTTGCGATAGGCTATACAGATCTTTATTTTATCCAGCCCGCCCAAAGGATCAATTTTATTTAATACCAGCGATGTAAGGGAGCTGGTGCGCACTGCGTATTTAACGATGACAGCATCAAACCAGCCAGTTCGTCTTGGCCGTCCGGTGGTTGTGCCAAATTCATGGCCTTTCTGGCGAATGGTCTCTCCAATTTCATCCTCCAGTTCCGTAGGGAAGGGCCCATTGCCAACCCGGGTGGTATATCCCTTAGCAATTCCGATACATTCATCAATCACAGTAGGTCCAATGCCGCTTCCCACACATACTCCGCCCGAAATTGGGTGGGAAGAAGTAACATAAGGATAAGTACCAAGATCAATGTCAAGCAAAATTCCCTGTGCCCCTTCGAACAATACTTCCTTTCCAGCTTTGATGCTGTCGTACAAAATAGGTGTGGTATCGGTGACATAGGGAGCCAGACTCTTTGCATATTCTGCATATTCATTGATAATAGCATCTGCATCAAGCGGTTTCCCACCGTAAACCAATTCAATCATTTTATTTTTAATTTCAAGGTTTTGACGGACGCATTGTGCAAATTTATTCGTGTTGATCAAATCGCACATACGAATGCCGCTGCGTTCGGCTTTGTCCATATAGCAAGGACCAATGCCTTTTTTGGTAGTTCCAATATCGCTCTTGCCTCTTGCGGTTTCTGAAAGACCGTCCAGTTCAATATGATAGGGCATAATAACATGGGCGCGGGCATCAATTTTTAAATTTTTGGTGCTAATTCCTTTCGATTCCATTCCGTCAATTTCTTCCAGAAGAACGCGGGGATCAACCACAACTCCGCAGCCAATGATATTCAGGGTATTGGGGTTTAAAATTCCAGATGGCATTAAATGAAGCTTATAGGTGATTCCATTGGCTTCAATGGTATGTCCGGCGTTATTCCCTCCGGAAGTGCGGACTACAACATCTGCACGGCCGGCCAGTATATCTATGGTTTTCCCTTTTCCTTCGTCGCCCCATTGTGCGCCGATTACAACCTTGGTTGGCATAATAATCCCTCATTTCTCAAGTCAATACCATATGCATTTTTTAATCACATACCATAATATCATATCAGATAAATACTAGAAATGCAAGCGGTATTTTAAAATATTTCTTATGTAAAAGCAAAGTATATTTTATATACTGTTCTTTAAAAGGCTTTGCATCAGCATATACCCTAAAGGCTGATAGATTCCGGTTTCTTTGGCACAGGCTTCCGTATAGCGGCGGATGGCATGAGATTCGGGTGCTTCGCTTCGAAAGAGGACATAAGGAACCGGGTCAGCCGTGTGTGTACGGATCGATAAAGGTGTGGGATGATCCGGCATAACTAGTATATGATAAGGCTCATGAGAGGCATTAAGCCAATCCAGGACGGGAGCAACAATTTTACTGTCAATATATTCAATTGCCTTTACTTTGTTTTCAATTTCATGTCGGTGCCCGGCTTCATCTGCTGCTTCTAAGTGTATATAAACAAAATCTGCGCCATCCTTCAGTGCTTTTATAGCAGCTTGGGCTTTGCCCTCAAAATTGGTAGTAACAGTTCCAGTAGCACCGGGAACGTCAATTACATCTAGCTTTGCACAGCGGCCAATACCTTTTACCAGGTCTACAGCAGAAATAACTGCGCCGCGAATGCCAAATCGTTTTTGATAACTATCAAGATTAGGCATAGTGCCATTGCCCCAGATCCAAAGAGAGTTGGCTGGATGCAGTCCTTTGCTGATACGCGCCAGATTTACTGGATGCTCTTTTAAAATTTCATAGCTTTGTTTCATCAGTGTAAGCAGGGTTTCATCTTTGGGAAGGTATGGCCCGATGACCCGTTCAGAAATATCATGGGGTGGTGTCAGGGAAAAATTATTTTCCTTATGGTGCCATACCATCAGGTGACGATAGCTGATACCACCGAAAAATTCATAAGCATCGGTCTTAAGCCGGCTGTTTAAAGTATTGATTAGCTGATGTGCTTCTTCGGTACTGATTTCATCAGAGCTGTAGTCGATCATAGTTTTATCCTCATACGCCGGACTATCTGAAAGAGTTACCAAATTGGCACGAAAGGTAGTATCAGTCAGCGTGAGGGGAACATTCATAGAAACGGCTTCTAATGGCGACCGGCCAGTGTAGTATTTCTGTGGGTCATAACCAAAGACGGCCAAGTTAGCCACATCACTGCCTGGGGGCAGATTTTGAGGAACGGTTGTTACCATTCCCATTTCCCCCTGTGAAGCCAAACGATCAATATGTGGCTTGCAGGCGGCTTCCAGTGGGGTTTTCCCGCCGAGTTCCGCCACTGGGGTGTCGGCAGCGCCGTCCATTAAAACAACAATATATTTCATCGGTATATACCTCCCTGTTTTTAGGAACATATTCATACTATTATAGTATACACGAAACGGCAGCCGGGTGTCAAGGGAATGGCAACGGTGTTTGACCAGAAATCGCCTTTTCTCTTGGAGAAAAAAGAGGAAAAAGAAGTAGCTTTTTTTGTCACTATGCCGAAAGTGAATACAAAAAAGGCCGAAACCATTTGCTTTGGTTTCGGCCTTTTGAGAAGATGGTGTCTTTAGCGGTTGTGCTTTTGTTTTTGGGCTTTTATGACCTTTAGCCGGGAAAATTCTTCGCGGTCCTTTTCCTCCAGTGCGTTTTGAATGTTGCGGGTTTCAGCTTCATATCGCGGAATCATAATGTTTTTTAAAGCATTAGCGCGCTTTTGGGTCTTTTTTACGCTATCCGCAATGCGGTAGACCGAAATCTCAATTTGTGCAAGCTGGCGGGTAAGACGTTTGACATTCCCAAATTTTACAACAGCTTCATCCAGAGACGAGGTGGTGTTTTGCATGCCATATGATGGTTTTTCTACCTTTTCGTCCATGATGACAATGGGAATTTCAACACCCATTACACTTCGGAATTTGATGGAAACCGAATCTTCTACATCTATGGCATAACCCAATTTTTCCACTGTATCAATGCCAATATCAATATTGGCCTGCTGAAGTGCAGAATAAGCCTCGCTAAAGGTGGTTTCAATGGTAGATTGTATTTTTTTTGCTTCATCAATCAAATTCATCATTTCCCGGATAAGGATATTGCGCTTTTTATCTAAAAGGTCATATCCGGTGCGGCAGAGCGCCAATGTATTTTTGGCTATAATCAGGTTTCCTTTGGTAGGTACCATGGCCATAATGCATCACTCCTGTGTATCTGTGGTTTCGGAATCAAACATACGTGAAAGGATCTCTGGGGAAAGCCGATCCAGTTCTGTTTTCGGAAGAATGCGCAAAAGATCCCAGCCGATTTGTATGGTTTGTTTAATAGTCCGATTTTCGTTTCTGCCCTGGCCAATCAGCTTTTGTTCAAATTCCGTTCCAAATTTCATATACAGTTTGTCGGTATCAGAAAGTTCATCTTCTCCAATAACGGAGGCCAGTGCGCGGATTTCTTGTACTTTGGCATAAGAAGAAAACAGCTGGTTGCTGATTTCGGGATGTTCTGCCACGGTGTATTTTTCACCAATACCATCTTTCATAAGCCGTGAAAGAGAAGGAAGAACAGAAACCGGCGGATAAATGTTTTTCTGTGAAAGCGCTCGGTCCAAAACAATTTGCCCTTCTGTAATGTACCCGGTCAGGTCAGGTATCGGGTGTGTAATATCGTCATTTGGCATGGTAAGAATAGGAATTTGGGTAATAGATCCTTTGCTTCCTTTGATCATGCCTGCACGCTCATAAAGAGAGGCAAGATCGCTGTATAAATATCCCGGATAACCTTTACGAGAAGGTATTTCCTGCTTGGAAGAAGAAATCTCACGTAGGGCTTCGCAGTAAGAGGTAATGTCCGTAAGAATGACCAGAACATGCATATCATGTTCAAAGGCCAGATATTCAGCAGCAGTTAATGCGCAGCGTGGGGTCAGGATACGTTCTACCACTGGATCAGAAGAAGTATTCAAAAACATGACACTGCGACTAAGTGCCCCAGAGTGCTCAAAGGCAGTGGTAAAATAATTGGCAACATCGTGTTTGACGCCCATGGCGCCAAATACAATGGCAAAGTTTTTTCCTGCATCTTCTGCAATACAGGCTTGCGAGGCGATTTGTACAGCCAGGTTATCATGCGGCATACCATTCCCGGAAAAAATCGGAAGTTTTTGTCCTTTGATCAGTGTTGCCAGACCGTCAATAGCTGAAATACCGGTTTGAATAAAGGAACGCGGATATTCCCGGGATACTGGGTTCATGGGTTTTCCGTTAATATCCATATATTTTTCGGCATAGACAGGACCAAGGTCGTCGATTGGACGACCGATACCGTCAAAGGTACGGCCGAGAATTTCCTTGGAAAGGGGCATTTGCAGTGGGGCGCCGGTCAGGCGGGTACGGGTGTTGGTCAAGGAAATGCCCTGTGTCCCGTCAAAAACCTGCGCTACGGCAAAATCGCGGGTTAGTTCGATAATACGGCCGGTTCGTTTTTCCCCGCTTTGCAGAGTGATTTCCAGAATTTCATCATAAGCTGCGCCTTTGATGCCTTCGATAACAATAAGAGAACCGCTGAGGTCTTTCAAACCCATATATTCGATTTGCAATGATATCACTCCTTTGTGTATTCCTTAAAATTGCAGAGCATCGATTGCTTCAAAGACAGCATCGAATTTTTCCGGATGGTCGTTTTCAATGTCATATTTCATTTTAATGACACGGTCAAAAATACCGGTTTTTTGAATTTGGCTTAGGGGAATTGCCTGCTTTACCACAAAGTCTTTACATTTTTCATATAAGTATAAAATAACCTTTAGCATTTTATACTGTTTGGCAATGGGTACATAAGTATCTGTAGTGTGATACGCATTTTGCTGCAGGAATCCCACACGAATCACTCTGGCAATTTCCAGTGTTAGCCGCTGATCTTCTGGAAGAACGTCTGCACCAATTAATTTTACAATATCCATTAGTGAACTTTCTTCCTGAAGAATGCGGATAATATCTGCCCGGGCAGATAGGAAATCCGGATCTACGTTTTCAGTGTACCACGGACCTAAGTCGTCAATATATTCGCTATAGCTGGATAGCCAGTTAATGGCAGGATAATGCCGGGCGTAGGCTAAATCCTTATCAAGTCCCCAGAAACATCGGGTAAACCGCTTGGTGTTTTGCGTTACAGGTTCAGAAAAATCACCGCCTTGGGGTGAAACTGCGCCGATTAGGGTGACGCTGCCGTCTAATCCATTTAAGGTATGGACATAGCCGGCGCGTTCGTAAAAGCCGGATAGTCGTGACGGCAGATAAGCCGGAAAACCTTCTTCTGCAGGCATTTCTTCCAGACGTCCGGAAATTTCACGTAAGGCCTCCGCCCAGCGGGAGGTGGAGTCTGCCATGATTGCTACGTGATACCCCATATCCCGGTAATATTCAGCAAGAGTGACTCCTGTATAGATAGAGGCTTCTCTGGCTGCAACAGGCATATTGGAAGTGTTTGCGATAAGAAGTGTCCGGTTCATTAGTGGCTGTCCGGATTTAGGGTCAATCAGTCCTGTAAAGTCTTCCAGAACCTGGGTCATCTCGTTGCCACGTTCTCCACAGCCGATATAGATAATAATATCTGCATCCGACCACTTTGCAAGCTGATGCTGGGTCATGGTTTTTCCTGTGCCGAATCCACCGGGGATGGCTGCGGTTCCGCCCTTGGCCAAAGGAAAGAGGATGTCTAAGATCCGCTGGCCGGTAATTAGGGGCATACTGATGGGATCTCGGCGGCCATAAGGCCGGGGCGTTCGAATCGGCCAATGCTGTATCAGCCCAATTTTTTTCACTTTGCCGTCCGGTGTTTTTATTTCTGCCAAAGTATCCCGGCAGGTATAGGAACCAGAAGCGCCTATACTGAGAATTTCGCCTTCAATATTGGGAGGAACCATAATTTTATGCTGTATTAAGCTGGTTTCCTGTGTTTCTGCCAAAATAGTACACGGTGTTACCATCATACCTTCATGCGCTAAAACTTTGATATCCCATTTTTTGTCCATATCGATTGCTTCGGGGCGAAGTCCTCTTGCGATAAAGGCTCCGGACAATGCTTCCACGCTTTTAAGAGGACGCTCAATCCCGTCAAAAATATTTCCAATGAGTCCAGGACCTAAAGTGACCTCCATTGGTGTTCCGGTGGAGACCACCGGTTCATTTACAGTAAGTCCAGAAGTTTCTTCATAGACCTGAATGACTGCGGCATCATCGTGCACGGCAATGACCTCGCCAATCAGACGTTCGTTGCCGACATATACCATTTCCATCATGGTAAGCCATGGTGCGTCTTTTACAGTAACCACAGGACCATTGATTCCATAAATTGATGCAGTTTGATTCATAGTATTCAGTCCCTTCTAAGCGCCGTCATTAGACAGCTTGTCAGTCAATAATCAGACCGCTGGTCTGATAAAAAATTTCCTTTTGTTTTTCAATACGGTTTTTCAGTGTGCAGTCTGCAAAATAGTGGAGTTGACTGTTTTCCAGAGTAAATCCTCCGATAAAATCCTGCGGAGACAGTTGAATCGTTAGATTCGGAAGCTTGATTAACTGTTTAGCGAGTTCTTGGTCTTGTTCCATAACTGTGCAAATATTTTCTCCGGTTTTTTCCTCAAAATATGAGGAGATCTGAGCAAATTCTTTTTGGAAAAAATCCTTATATTCAGGTGTTTTTGTAAAGCGGCGAACATTTTCGGTCACAGCGGAAAAAACAGCTTCAAAAGCTTTTTGACGGTTTTTTAAAAGCATTTTATGCAGTTCAACTTCACGCCGGGTCAGGGAAAGTTGCAGCTGTTGTTTGATATCTGCCAATCCAGCTTCTATTTTTTGGTCGAATTGCTGTTTGAGCATATGCTCTGCTTGTTTAATCTGTTCACTGCGTTTTGCTTCCAGTTTTTCAATGGTTTGCTTCTTCTGTTCGCTGGCTTCCTGAAGAAGTACGTTTGCAAAATGATTCAAAGCATCTTTTGCCATAAATAATTCACCTCGTTTTTATGTCAAAGGCGGACGCCAATGGCATCTCGAACATAATTCAGAATGTAGTCATCCGGACGTTTTGAGCCATGCCGGTCAGGCAGTTCTACAATCAGTGGAATTTTGTTATTGGTTTTTTGCTGTGCTACGTATTCTGGACAAAGATTGACTAATTTTTCTGTTATCAGCAAAATAGCAATATCTTTATCGGCAAGTGCTTGGTCAAAGGCCTGTTTAAATTCATCGGGTTCATGAACCACAATCCCTTCTACACCGGCCAGTCTCATTCCAATTTGTGTATCAATATTATCGCTGAGCAAATAGTATTTCATCTGGGCAGCCTCCTCTTATTGGAAGAGGATTAGGAAGGAGATCAGCAGGCCATACAATGCAATACCTTCTGCCAAAGCAACAAAGATCAAGGATTTACCCATAATTTTTGGATCTTCGGAAATCGCACCAAGAGCCGCAGAGGCAGAGGATGCGACTGCAATACCTGAACCAATACATGCAAGCCCGGTAGAAAGGGCAGCACCGAGATACTTCATACTGCTTGCAGAACTGGCAGCTGCATCTGTCCCAGCTGCAAATGCGTCGGTTGCGCCTGCAATCATGCAGATGCCAAAGGTCAGCATCAGTCCAAAAAAGGACAGCAGATTAACGCCAATAGCTGTTTTCATCTTTCCACCTTGAAGTTTTAATCCGAAATGCGCAACTAACGGAATGGAAATGGCAAGAGTAATCATAACAAAAAGAGCAATAGACTTTAACATAGCAATACCTCCAAAATATGTGATATAAGTTATATTAGTTTACAAAGCATATCCGTTTATGAACGGTTGTTTTATTGGTTGGTGGGCTTAAATTCCCGGCCGCCGCCGTCATAGAAGCGGCTAAACATTTCGTAAAAGCCGAGACGCAGCACCTGAATGCCTACGATCAGCCCTTCCAATCCGATAACCAGCAGATTTCCAAACAGCGCAATGGCAATGGAACCGCCGAAATTCAGCTGATAAATAAACATAACGACCACAGACATCATTCCGGCATGGTTAAGAGCAAAGGCACCTACCCGCAGGAAGGAAACTGTATTGGTTACAAAGCTGAGTACAATTTCAAAGGTTTCAAAAAATGATTCAAGGAAGAAACCACCCTTGTCCTTTGGAATCCAATTCTTTTGTTTTGCCACCAGTTTGCCCAAAGGCTCCTGTAGAAAAATCAAAATTAAAGAAACAACGATGAGTATGACAGCAAGAGACAAAGGATGATCGGAACCATTGAGAATGGATAATGCACAGAAGAGAACCAGTGCATAAAATACCATACCCGCAACGCCATTCTGTGAGAACCAAACCTTCTGCCAGTTTTTTTGCCTTACTCCATTGACTATATTAAAGATCATACACAGTAGAATAATCACTACACCCAAAATGACTGAGTAAAGCAAAGTGTTCATCATGGCCTCACTGCCTTCAAACGGGGTAAACCACAGGGGATGAATCAAGGCGTGTTCCCCTTCAAAGCCAAAAACAGAGCCGTAAAGCAAGCCAAATACCGTAGAGGAAAGGCCCAGAGGAATTAGAAGTTTGCCTAAGAAACCACCTTTTTTCAAAAGAGTCAATACTACGCCGATTGCAGCCAGGCATAATCCGTGCCCTACATCACCAAACATAATTCCAAACAGCAGAGTGTAAACAATCGCCAAGAAGGGCGTTGGATCCATCTCATTGTAATTGGGTACGCCATACATACGGACAAATTCTTCAAATGGTTTGAAGATCCGCCAGTTTTTTAGTTTGGTTGGTGGGGTAATGTGATGGACTGCTTCGGGCTCATCTACAATGAGTGAGCAGGAGGAATCTTGTTCGATTTTTGCAGATAATTCCGGAACTTCGTCTGCGTCAATCCATCCAGTCAAACAGAAAGAATTGCGGCTTACCGTAGCATGTCGGTGGATGCTGTAGAGGTCATACTGATACTTAATATTGGCATATGCACGCAACAGATCATTTTTCTGACTGTTGAGAGTTGCCTGCAGCCGTACTTGCAGCGCAGTAAGTTCTGCTTGTTTTTTCTCCATGCTTTGTTTCAAACTTTCAATTACCTGAGCCGGCGTACCACGTTCGTCTCCATCCAGTAGCAGGGCTTCAAAATATAGCGTAGAAAAAATACGGTCTACCTTTTCACTGTGTTGTTCCGAAACGAAATAGATACCCCATACAAATTCTTTATCAGATGTAAGAGCATAAAAATAGGCTGGAAGATTTTTTAAATACGTTCCTAATTTTTGATAGCTAGAACGTGGTAGTTTCCCAAAACGATACTTTAGATAACTGAGCTTTGCAAGTTCTTCCAAATGAACATTGGTATCAAGAACAGGGGTTAAGGTATCAATAATTTCTTTTTCATGCTGAATTTCAAATTTCAGTGATTCGCTTTTTTCTTTTAATGTGTGGAGCTGGGTATTAAAATGTTCCAGGAACTGCTCCATTTCTTCTCGAGAAAGGTTTTCGTTATGATGTTTTACATCTTTAAATTCTACATTCGCATACTGCAAAACTTCAATAAAATGTTTTAGAGTATCTTCATAAGGATTGGCGGTGGTGTCCATGGAAAACCCTTCCGCGCTTCTAAGGGCATTGAGCGGATTTTCAAATTCAATAGAACTGTCTATGATGTAGTCTGAGACAATCCGTTCAAATTCGGATCTTGGGCCAACCAGATTGATGAATTTCATTTTTGAGATCATGATTCCACCTCTTCTTTGCTGTATCCAATTAAATATTCACTGATTTGTTCAGGCTTGAGTCCATAACGGATTCCTTCGATAATGGATACAATATTGTTAATTTCAATGCGCCGCAAATGCACATAGGAAATAGCTGCCTGTATGGAATATGGATGTAATGCACCTATTCGGCGATACATCTGTGCCATATATTCGTTTTTCCGTTTTTCAAGAAACCGATCATTTTCATGAAACGCTAAGCCATATGGTGTTTTTTCGTGAATGATTTTAAATGCATCGTTAACGGAAGGACAGGTGACAATTTCTGTAATAATCTGCTCGGTCAAACGATAATAGATGGGTATGATGCAGGCGTATATCTCCTCTTGTGTCATCTGAAAACGTTCTTTACATCGCAGAAGGAAAATCAGGTTATTCAGGTCGGCTTCGGTGCCATATAGCTTGAGTGCAAGTTTTGCTTCCTCAGAAGAAAGATATTTTTTGGCATAGCGATGGATAAGCTGTGCCCAATAACTGTCCAGAGCAACCTCCAGATAAAACAGTTCCTGGCGCTTCGGGTCACCGGAAAATGAACGTAGAGCCTGATGATATGGAGTTGGTTTAATGAGATCCATAAGCGCAGAAAAAGTTGTAATCTGTGCCAAATCCTCGACTTTAACCTGTTTGTTCCCTAGAGGGAAATCGGTCGCAGTTTTGGTAATTTGCTCCGGGTGTCCAATATGCAGAAGCCGGAGAAAAACCTTGAGCTTTTCAATACCGTCCTGCATTTCAAGTGCCTTTAGGAAAAAGGTGCTGTCTGTATCCGTATAGTGCAAAAGGGCGAGAATATCTGTTAGAATCTGTGCGTGCAGCAGCTGTTCTAATCTTCCTCGGTGAAGCGTTGTGGTAACGGCGTCTTTCAGCGCATTTTGATACCGGGTGTTTTCCTTGAGATAAGCTGCGACTGCGGGGACAGTATGAAGACGCATTAAAGCGTCATAATCCTTTTGATGCAGCGCAGTACCAGACATGGCATGAATTTTTGCGGAAAGCGCTGAGTTTTTCATAACACGAAGAATCATGTTTCATCGCTCCTTTGGTTCAAGGCTGAATGACTGCCTGGGTCATATCATGAATCCAGGTTTCCTGTTGTTCTTTGCAGGTGTTAGAAAGAGCTTCTAATTTTTTTTCATAAACAGTTTCCAAATGCTCCATTTCTTCCTGACGTTCTGCATTCATCTGCATTTTTAGCTGTTCCAGCTTTTCCTTTACTTTGATATCGGTTTCCTGCTCTTTTTGCCGAATTTCCTCCTGTATTTTTTTGTCATAGTCCTTTTCCAGTTCAGCAGTTGAATCTGTAATTCCCCGAACTGTGTTTTCGATATCCACGATCGCTTGCATGATATCCATAAAGTTCACCCTTTCTCAATCATAGTATCGTAATTTGTAGTATCAAAGTCATATCAATAGCTGGACTTATGATACAGAGAACCGCCTGCCGGGAGAACCAGTCAGGCGGCGTCAGACAAAGTGAATATAAAGAGCACTACTTATACGGTATTCGTCTGTTTACTTTGATTAATTTCTGAGGCTGTGAATGGGAGCCGGAATTCGTCCTCCCCGGGCGATAAAGGCTTCGCTGGAGTAGGAATGTACCGGCATAATTGGAGCAGCTCCCAGAAGTCCACCAAATTCCACACTGTCGCCTACTTTTTTTCCTGCTGCCGGGATAATGCGTACCGCGGTGGTTTTTTGGTTGATGACACCAATTGCCATTTCGTCTGCAATGATGGCGGATATAGTGGAAGCAGGAGTGTCGCCGGGAACAGCTATCATATCAAGGCCAACGGAACAAACACAGGTCATTGCTTCTAGTTTATCCAAATGCAGGGCTCCGCATTCTGCTGCGGCTATCATGCCTGCGTCTTCGCTTACAGGAATAAATGCACCACTCAGTCCTCCTACATAGCTTGAGGCCATGACTCCGCCTTTTTTCACCGCATCGTTCAGCAGAGCAAGTGCAGCTGTGGTTCCATGTGTCCCACATTTCTCCAGTCCCATTTCTTCTAAAATATATGCAACGCTATCACCAACTTCTGGAGTTGGCGCCAGCGAGAGATCAACAATACCAAAAGGAACACCCAGTGCTTTAGACGCTTCCTGTGCGACTAATTGTCCCATACGGGTAATTTTAAAAGCAGTTTTCTTAATGGTTTCGGCCAGTACACCAAAATCCTGACCTTGAATACGTTCCAGTGCGGATTTGACCACTCCAGGGCCGCTGACGCCTACATTGATGACACAGTCGCCTTCGCCAATCCCGTGAAAAGCACCAGCCATGAAAGGGTTGTCTTCTACCGGGTTAGCAAAAACAACAAATTTTGCACAGCCCATCGAATTGTTGTCAGCTGATAAACGGGCAGTTTCCTTAATAATTTCACCCATTTGCCGAACGGCATCCATATTGATGCCAGCCTTTGTAGTCGCTACACCCACAGAAGAGCACACCCGTTCGGTAGAGCAGAGCGCCTCGGGAATAGAACGAATCAAATTTTCGTCTCCTCTGGAATAACCTTTGTGTACCAAAGCGGAATAACCACCGATAAAGTTAACACCGGTTTCAGATGCTGCCTTATCCAAAATCCGCGCAAAAGGAAGACAATCATCGGTTTTGCTGGCACTTGCTATGACGGCAATGGGGGTAACTGAAATCCGTTTGTTGATAATAGGAATGCCATAGCGACTGCTAATTTCTTCGCCGGTTTTTACCAGATTTTTTGCATACCGGGTTATTTTGTCATATATTTTGCGGCAGGCCGCATCAATATCGCTGTCTGCACAATCCAGCAGAGAAATTCCCATGGTGATAGTACGGATATCGAGATGCTCGTCCCGAATCATTTTTATGGTTTCTGCAATTTCATTGGTGTTGATATTTATCATAATTTGAGATTCCTTTCCAACTAATACCGGGCAGGGTTAGATACGGTGCATGGAATTAAAAATATCCTCATGCTGAATACGGATTTCCACGGCCAAGCGTTTACCCAGGGCATTGAGTTCCTCAGCCAAAGCCGAAAGCTCCAGCTTACTATTTTCGATGTCTACCAGCATTACCATAGTAAATATATTTTGAACAATGGTTTGGGTAATATCTAGAATATTTACATTATTATCTGCAAGCAGCGTACTTGTTCCCGCAATAATACCGGGTTTGTCGATGCCCATAACAGTTACAACAGCGCGCATAATTTTTCTCCTTTGATGTTAATAAAACAAGCAATTTTATAAGAATGGAATAAGAAGCTACTGCCATTCTTTTCTTTTAACATATTATACTCGACTAAACTTGGAAAGTCAACAGCCGGAACAGTGAAAAACAACGAAAATAATAAAATAAATGGCCTTTCCATAGTGAAAAAGCCATATATGTAGTTTATCCGACATATGGACGAAGCACGGTTTCGATTGCATTTTCATCGGTTCCGGGAAAAGCAAGACCGGCAATCAATTCCCAGCTTTCATGATGAGAAATGCTGCAGCCGGGTTCTGTCTTTTTAAGTGCGCCGAGCGATTCCATTTCCAGGAAGATAGAATTGGTATAGGTTTCAAAATTCATGCCATCATCTGGATAAGCCGCGCCTTCAATAATATCAAATTTTTTCAGCATTACATCATCATGGTTGAAATAGGCGGCCCAGCCATGCTGACTGTCAATGCCGAATTTAAAGGCATTGTCATTTTGCGGATCCTGCCGAAGCAAGATGTATTTGTCCCCCCAGGTTACCCGTGGATCATTCATTTTTGCATAATCCCAGAGTGTTATTTTGCGATTGTGAAGCAATCCGGTGGGACGGTTGGGCATAGGAATGACTTCAATACCGCCGGGAGCCAGAACAGAAAGGCACCAAGGAGCGAACTCCTGCGGCCAAGCTCCGATATTGGTAACGGTATGATATAAATCCACTTTAAACCCATTTTCACTCATAACAACTTCGATTTGATGTTGTTGCTGTGTCCAACGCTGAGGCGGTGGAGTCAAAACCAGCCTGCAGCCTTCTGCGGTGTAAGAAACCGGTTGGGAATCAGGGTAATAGGAGCGGGGCAGCGCCTCTGGACTTGTCCACAGCCGATGGCCGCCATAAATTTTCCACACACCAAGATCTTCACCAAATTTTTCGGCAAAAAGTGAAGTATTCTGATCTTGATTTACCTTTCTTTCAATATCCTCCAGCATAACATTTTCTCCGCCGATTTTAGAAAATCGGATGATTCTGGGCCCAAAATCCAGTGTGGCCAAAAGTTCAATCTTACCATTGCTCATGGAAACACAGCGGCCAAAATTTTGATAAGTAACTTCCTGAAATTGAATCATAATTTACACCTCATTTAAAAATTAAAAAGAGAGGCGAAGCATTGCCGCCTCTCCAAAGATAGATTATTTGTCCGTTTCAATCAAGGCATAATTGCCGTCTTTTCTTTTATAAACCACATTGGTTGCCATGGTTTCTGGATCGTTAAATACAAAGAAATCATGCCCCAGCATGTTCATTTGCAAAATGGCTTCTTCTACCATCATAGGTTTTGCGCCCAGACGTTTTACTTTAATAATTTTAAATTCTTCTTCCTCGGGCTGGATGCTTGAGGAACCAAGATCAATATTGTAGTTTTCAAAGCCGCTGTCACGCAGACGTTTTGCCAATTTGGTTTTATTTTTCCGAATCTGCCGGTCAATATTTGCCAAACAATTATCCACGGCGGTAAGCATTTCGCGGTCACGTGATTCAGCCCGGATCAGAAATCCTTTATAGGGAAAAGTGATTTCCACCACCATTTGTTCGTGCTGTTCGGAAACGACAATGCGACATTCTGTATCATCGCTGAAAAACTTATTCAGTTTCTGCACTTTTCCGAGCAGTTTCTCCTTGCTGGAATCCGCTAGCTCTATTTTTTTGCATAAAATCTTGTAGATCATACTCTTACCTCCTGACGTTTGTTGAAGTTTGACCAAATGCGGTAAGAACCTAACATTTAATCTGTCTACATTATATAACAACTTACAAAAAATAGCAAGAGAAAATCATGAATTTTTTGCAAAGAATTCATGAACATTGACAGAACATTTCAAAGCTGAAAAATGCAGCTAATGTTTTTTACAGAACGGTTTTAAACGCATGGTTTGCAGGGCAGCAAAGGTTTATGGAAGGGGTTGTGGAAATGGTTTCTGGAGCACGGCGTATCAGCATAATATAAATTTTAAAAAAGTCTTGACAAGACTACAATTTTAGTCTATAATACTAATGACCACAGTGGTAGTCTTATGCTTTGGTGGATGGCATGCAGCCGTCGGAGTATAAGCGGTAGAAAAAACGGAGGTAGATAACATGGCGAGGCAGATGGTAACGGAAACGGAATATGAGCTGATGAAAGTGCTTTGGAAAGCAGAAAAGCCGCTTTCTCTGGGAGAAATTTTGACCGAAGTTCGAGAAAAAAATTGGGTGCGCAATACCGTTGGGACTATGCTTTCCCGGCTGTGCGACAAAGGTGTTGTGGCCTATGAGAGAAAGGGCAAGACAAATTTGTATTATGCAGTGCTTCCGGAGCAGGAATATAGTATGAATGAAACCAGGTCTTTTTTGTCAAGACTGTATCACGGTTCAGTGGGAACTCTGGTTGCTTCTCTGTATCAGAATAAGGAAATTTCACAGGACGACATTGCGATTTTGAAAAAAATTATTGATGGAGAGAAATAGCCTATGGCCGAGATGATAAAAACTATATTTTTATTAAGCTGTGTCGGCACAGGGTTTATACTTTTGCTGATTTTACTCAAGCCTTGGACCGTAAAAAACTTTCCAGCCAGATGGCAATATTTTGCATGGCTAGCAGTAACCATTTTTATGTTGTTCCCTATATGGAAGCTAGTCCCAGCGAAGGAAGCGCAAAAGCTTACACCGTATTTTCCATCAGTGCAAATAGCGCAAAATACCGTATTTCAAAATTCGGAGGAAACACCCGCCACCGGAATGGATGAGGCACTTATGGACATACAGGAAAACACCATGCAGCAAAAAAACATCAGAATATATGACCTTGTTTTTTGTGTTTGGCTATGTGGAGTGATTTTATTTTTGGCTTTCTCGTTTAGCAGTTATGCGGTTTTTCTTGTCCATAAGAAGAAAAATAGTGTAGAATTGGAAAAAAGCCAGCTGGTGGAAGAGATTCGGCAAGAACTGCATATCAGGAGGAACATAAAAATACGCATTTCCAGTGATACAGCATCACCAATGCTGGCAGGCGTATTTTCTCCGGTAATTTATGTGCCAGAAAAAGCGCTGGATGGAACAGCGCAGCGCATGGTGTTCCGGCATGAGCTTATCCACTATAAGCATAAAGATTTGATTTGGAAATGGTTTTCATTGATGGTAAACGCTGTGCATTGGTTTAATCCATTTGCCTATCTGTTGAGCGCCAATATCAGCGAAGCGTGCGAGGTGGCTTGCGATATGGCGGTTATCAGAGGCCTGACTGAGCAGGAGCAAAAAGAATATATGAACACTATTTTGGATTTGGTACAAAATAAGAAAAGGAGGGAAAACAATGCTTGAACATTATTATACAACACAGATGAGCGCAAGCCATAAACAACTGCAAACGCGGTTTGTGAAAATGCGCACAAAGACAGGCAGAAAAGCCAAGCTAATGCCTGCGATGCTTTCAGCTTTGCTAACGGCGATTCTTGCAACGGCAACCGTTGCACTGGCCGTAGTTGACGGAATGGAAACCTATGATGGCACCATTGTTATAAACGGTAAAGAGCATGCGATTGATATTGTCCATTTTGACAACATTCGCTATCTTAACAACGACAGTTATTATCTGCCGCTGCGAAAAACATTTGAACTGCTGGACTGTACAGTGAACTATAATGTCAGTAAGGAAACTGCTGGAAGTATTTTTCAAAATGCTAAGGATACATTTCCTTTTTACGCATGGGAAGATCTGAAAAATCGGGCAAAAGATGAAACAACGTTACAGCTTTACGGTGCCACAACAAGCACCAATTCCAATATGCCGATTATAGAGGTGGAAAGACCCGGCGGCGAAAAATGGTATTGTCAGATTGGAAGCCAGTGGTATACCAATGCATGGGCGCCTCCGGTTATTTTATATAATGGCACCGCCTATCTCCCCATACGTGCACTGGCATATTACTTGGTTCCGGAGGGAGAAGATGCGGATATGTCCATTCTTTGGGATGCATCTGCCCATGATACCTATTTTGCTGGAAGATTGATCTGGGATGCAGAAGCACTGACTGTGACCATCAACACGGAAGCGGGCCCGGGTTATCAAGCCTTTACGGATACTTTTGATAAACTGCGGGGGCGTTATGGGTATGGCATTGTGCAGCATACTGAAAGCCGAAGTTACAGGGTATGTATTATTGAAAATTATGAAGGAAATCAGACCGCCTGTGTATCGATTGACAAAACCAATGGTAAAATCGCAGTAATTGATACTTGGAGCGAAGAGGTGGGAAACCGGATCTTCATTGATCTTGACGGCAATTCTACTTTTATTACCAAAGCATTTGATCCAAATGCAGATGGAAATGAACTCACAGAACTGCAGAGATATGACTTGACAGACTATGTGTATTTGGATTTGTGATAATGGCGACGAGATATGCTGTTCTAAAATAAAACGGTTGTCATTAGGGTGTTAAATGCTTCAATTCGGGTGACTGTAAAGACGAACAAACGATGTCTTGCAAAACTTTTGCGAGGCATCATCTTTTTTGTATCTTGCCGGTTGTTCCGGCTGAAAAAATCTATGAAATTATAAGGAAACTTGTTTTGTATTTTTTTATAAAATCTACACCTCCAAAAGCACACTGCTTTTGGAGGTGTAGATTAAAATTTATATTTACATTTTAAAATTTCTTTTTAAAATCGTTGTTACCCAGCTGTTTTTCTGCTGATATATAGTGGGGAAAAGGTTTTTGTAAGCTATTTTGCCATGGTCAAAGTAACGGTTTGTGTTGCCTCGTCCCAGCCCACCTCATAGCCAATGGCCTGAGCGAGGAAACGGATGGGAACGTACATTCTTCCATAGGTTTGACCGTCCAGTTCTACTTCCTCAATAAATGCGGCGGTATCCATGGGAATATTTTCGGTCTTTTCGTATTGATCTGGCAGGACAAACAAAGTTTGATTGCCTTCTTGAATCAGATAGGTGCAGGAAATAGAACTGATGACCGCCATTTTGGTGTCGTCAATAAAATCCACTTGGCATCCCAGATTTTCCATAATAAAACGGATGGGGACAAAGGTACGGTCGTCTAATTCCTTGATACTGCCCATGTCAGCGGGGATCTGAGCAGTTTGTCCGTTAATAATAATATTTTCCGCAGCTGCAAAGGCAGAGGTTCCGGAAAGGAGCAAGCTCCCGGCAGCTAAAACAGAAATAAGATATTTTAATTTCATGATGATGTCCTCCTGTGTGTTAAATTTAAGAATTACTCTGTCGGCGGTGCGGTAGTCAAAGTAACGGTTTGCGTCGCTTCGTCCCAGTCAACAGTATAGCCAAGCGCTTGTGCAAAAAAACGAATAGGAATATACATTCTGTCTTCGCTGTCATCCACAAATACTTGAGTATCCATGCGAATACGTTGTGCCATGCCTGTATTGGGCAGGATGTAAAGCATTTCGGAATCGCGCTGAGCCAAATAGGAAACGCTATTGGCATCGGTGATAGTTGCGGATTCCTGCAAGGCTCCATAGTTGACTGCGCAGCCCAAATATTCGCTGATAAAACGAATAGGGACAAAGGTACGATCATCTTTTTCACGGATGGACCCCATATCTTCAGGAATATCCACCACGGCACCGTCAATGATGATTTGCTGTGCTGTGGCAAATCCGCCTATGGCCTGACTGATAAGCATACAAAAAAGAAATATAGATACGACTGCTTTTTTCATTTTTATTTCCTCCAAATAATAATATATCTTTAGTATAACATAATACAAAAAGTAAAGCAAGAATTTATTTATGGAGGATGGGAATAAATAATAGTAAGAAAAGGGAAAATAAACGGGTTATTTATCCTGCTAAAAATCAGGAATTGTCAAGAGAGAATTTATATATCATGTGCTATGATACGGGTTTGACACAAAGGTAGCGGTTTGTTATAATAAAAGAAAAGCAGAAAAGCGCAGCAAAGATAAAGGAGTGAGACTATGCCTGCATTCAGAACTAATTTTATTAACCGGGAATTGAGCTGGATGGATTTTAATTTGCGTGTTTTGGAGGAGGCCTGTGAAAAGGAAAATCCGATTATGGAACGGTTACGCTTTTTGGCAATTACGGCATCCAACCTGGATGAATTTTTTATGGTTAGAGTGGCTGGAATTAAACAGCAGGTGGAGTCAGGATACAAACAAAAAGATGCGTCAGGCTATACCCCGCAGGCTCTGCTTGATGAATTACTTGCTAAAATACGTGATTTTACGGAAAAACAATATCAGTGCCTTTTTGATCAGATCTTGCCCGAGTTGAAGGAAAAGGGGTTTTCTTTGATTCGTTATGAGGAATTGGGATCCCGACAGAAAAAATTTATTAACGGCTACTTTGATAGTGTCATTTTTCCTGTACTGACACCCATTGCGGTTGACGATGACCGTCCTTTCCCTCGACTGCTTGGAAAAAGCCTTAATATTGCAGTTCGGTTGAAGAAAAAAGGAAAAAATGACAGTGATTATGCAGTGGTTCCTGTGCCGTCTAATTTAAAGCGCCTTTTGGAAATTCCGGGAAAGAATGCCAGAACTTTTATCCTTCTAGAAGATGTGATCATTAATCGGATGGATGCATTATTTGAAGCGCATCGCATCAAGGCGTGCCTTCCTTTTCGAATTACCAGAAATGCCGACGTGGAAATGGACGATGAAGCGCCAGATCTTTTAAATGAGGTTCAAAAATTTATTAAAAAACGAAAATCGGGCAAACCAGTGCGATTGGAAATTCCCGTAAAGTATGATGTAGAAATCAGAGACTTTCTGGTTAAGCGTCTCAAAATAAAAAAGAGTGATATTTTTAAAATTCCAGGACCTGTGGACTTGACGATGTTTGGTAAATTTGCCAATTTAGGGGCGGGGACAGAATTGTGCTTTGCGCCCATTATACCAGTGGATCCACCGGCGGATTTTTGGGGATATGATGATGTGTTTACCGCTATCCGGGAGCGTGACAGAATGGTTTGCCATCCTTATGAAAGTTTTAATAGTGTGATTGCGTTTGTGGATGCTGCAGCACAGGATGAACAGGTGCTGGCCATCAAGCAGACGCTATACCGGGTCAGCGGAAATTCTCCGGTTATTGCGGCACTCATCCGTGCGGCGCAGCGTGGAAAGCAGGTCACGGTTTTAGTGGAGTTAAAGGCTCGTTTTGATGAGGAGAATAATGTGGAATGGGCTAAAAAGCTGGAAAAAGCGGGCTGTCATGTGATTTACGGTATACCGGGGTTGAAAACCCATTGTAAAATACTTTCAGTGATACGGCAGGAAGGTGACCGGATTAGAAGTTATTTACATGTTGCTACGGGAAATTATAATGATTCTACCGCCAAGCTTTATACCGATATCGGTATGTTTACCTGTCGAGAAGATTTTGCAGCAGATGCAGCGGTACTGTTTAACATGCTGACTGGATATAAGGGGTCTCCTCGGTATCGCAGTTTTGTGGTTGCACCGGATGATATGCGAGATTTTTTTGAAAAGCAAATTCAAAAGGAAATTGCCAATGCTCAGCAGGGTAAACCGTGTGGTATTACTGCTAAAATTAATTCTCTGGTAGATACGAATATTATTGAGCAGCTTTATAGGGCTTCTGGTGAAGGTGTCAGGATACGCCTGTTGGTGCGCGGTATATGCTGTTTGATTCCCGGTGTGCCAGGCTTGAGTGAAAATATTACCGTTCACAGTATTGTAGGACAGTTGTTGGAGCACAGCAGGATTTTTATTTTTGAAAACAATGGACAGCCTCAAATCTGGATGGGAAGCGCAGATTGGATGCAGCGGAATCTGAATCGGCGTGTGGAACTGGTGTTTCCTGTATTAGACAACCGTTTGATGAAACGGGTAATGCAGATGACGGAAATTATGTTTTCAGATAACATAAACACCCGGTTGATGCAACCTGATGGTACGTATCAAATGCGCAAACGGAAGGCCGGAGAAGAAGCGGTGAATTCTCAGAGAATTTTTTCCGAATTGGCGCAGAAAAACCAGAACACGGCAAAAAGAACCATGGCTGCCCGTAAGAAAAGAAAAAATCAGAAAAAAACCTCGGAAGAACAGAAAACCGATAACAAAGCTTAAATTTGGAGGATGATACAAATGAGGAAAATAGGTATTTTAACCAGCGGTGGAGATTGTCAGGGGTTGAATGCGGCTATACGTGGTGTGGCCAAAGCGCTATACCGGGAATTTTCGGATAATGTTATGATTTACGGCATTCAAGATGGTTACAGCGGTTTGATTTATGGAAATTATAAGGAGATGCACGAGCCAGATTTTTCCGGAATTCTTACATTAGGAGGCACGATCCTTGGTACCTCTCGACAGCCCTTTAAATTGATGCGGGTTGTAGATGATATAGACAAAGTCGAGAATATGAAAAAGAATTATAAAAAAATGGGTCTTGACTGTCTGGTGGTGCTTGGCGGAAACGGGACGCATAAAACGGCCAATCTGTTGGCAGAAGAAGGCCTGCATGTCATCGGGCTGCCCAAAACAATAGATAATGACTTGTGGGGTACAGACATGACTTTTGGCTTTCAGAGCGCAATGGATATTGCCACAGATGTTATTGATCGTATTCATACGACTGCAACCTCTCATGGCCGGGTTTTTATTGTTGAGGTGATGGGGCATAAGGTAGGATGGCTTACCTTATATGCTGGTATTGCAGGCGGTGCAGACGTTATTCTGATTCCCGAAATTCCATATGATATTAAAAGTGTTGTAGCAGAGTTGGACAGACGAGAAAAGGCTGGAAAACGGTTTTCTATTCTTGCTGTAGCGGAGGGTGCATTAAGCGTAGAGGAGGCTGGTATGAAAAAGAAAGCCTTTAAAGCGGCAAGGGCTCAGATGCCGTATCCTTCTGTGTCTTATCGGATTGCTGATGAAATTTCTGCTGTTAGTGAGCATGAAATTAGGGTTACAGTACCAGGCCATTTTCAGCGTGGTGGCAGTCCGTGCCCGTATGACCGGGTTCTGTCCACACGTTTCGGCACGGCGGCAGCACAGTTGATAAAAAAGGAAAAGTACGGATATATGGTTGCACTGCAAAATGGATCCATTGTACCGGTGCCGCTTGGTGAAGTGGCCGGAAAATTAAAAACCGTTCCGGTGGATTGTGAAGAAATTTTGAGTGCCCGTGAAATGGGAATTTGTTTTGGTGATTAATATAAAATACCTGCAGAACTAAATTGCTCTGCAGGTATTTTATATGATGACCGTGGTCTAAACCTGTGATTCATAAAAGCTTATAAGCTTTGTGCACGTTGACCCGTATAACGGGTGGTCTTGATTTTATTTTTTCTTCCCTTTAAATAGGGTGCCAATAGATTCACCTTGAACAATACCATAGAGATTATCCGGACAGTTTCCATTAGTAATTACCATATCTATTCCGACAGAGCATACAAGTTCTGCCGCTTTTAGTTTGGTTCGCATACCGCCAGTGCCTCGGCGGGTGCCTTTGCCCCCGGCGCAGCTGCGAATTTGATCGGTGATTTCCTCCACAACAGGAATAACCTGAGAACCCGGCGCAGAGGGGTCACCGTCATAGAAGCCGTCAATATCAGACATAATGACAAGAAGGTCAGCGTCTACCAGCCGCGCAACGTAAGCCGAAAGGGTGTCGTTGTCGCCAAATTCAATCTCATATGTAGAAATTACGTCATTTTCATTTACAATGGGAATCACCCGGTAATCTAGCATGGTGTTAAAGGCGTTTTTGGCACTGATATACCGTAATTCATCTTCTAAGATAAACTTGGTGAGCAAAACTTGACCAGTATTATACCCATATTCTTTAAAATATTTTTCATAAATCGCCATTAAACTTGCTTGACCAATTGCAGCAAGGGCCTGTTTTTGTCTGGTATCAGTGGGCTTTTCGGAAAGACCCAGCTTACCTACACCGACACCAATAGCGCCGCTGGAAACCAGAATCACTTCCATACCCATATTCATCAGATCGGATAAAACACGAACTAAAGTTTCCAGACGTCGAAGATTGATTTTACCTGTTTCGTAGGTCAGTGTGGAGGTACCAACTTTGACCACCACTCGTTTTACCTGTTTCGTCATATTTATGCCTCCCTGCAGACAATGTGCCATTAAAGTATAACAACTTTAAAAGCGGTTGTCAAGAAAATACTTGACTTAATGGTATAAATATGGTTAGATAGAAAGGATAGCAAGAAGGAGGAAACGGAGCGGTTGTATGCGAATTGGAGACTTGAATTTAGAAAATAATCTTTTGCTGGCACCTATGGCAGGAGTGACGGACAAGGCGTTTCGGAAAATAGTAAAACCTTTTGGACCAGCTATGATGTACACAGAAATGGTATCTGGCAAAGGCTTGCATTATAAGAGCAAGAAAACGGGTGAACTTCTAGAGGTTTTGGAGGAAGAAAAACCGATGGCTGCTCAGATTTTTGGACATGATCCAGAAATGATGGGAGAGATCGCACAGACGGTCTTGCAATATGGGATTTCGGTAATTGATATCAATATGGGTTGTCCAGCACCTAAAATTGTCAATAACGGTGACGGTTGTGCGTTGATGAAAAATCCCGAATTGGCAGGAAAAGTGATTGCAGCTGTCTGTCGTTCGGTGCCAGTGCCTGTGACTGTAAAATTTCGAAAAGGCTGGGATGACGGTCATGTAAATGCGGTGGAATTTGCTAAAATGGCTGAGCAAAACGGGGCGGCAGCTGTTACGGTGCATGGACGTACCCGAGAAGCGTTTTACAGTGGGACGGCGGATTGGAATATTATTCGTCAAGTAAAAGAAGCAGTTTCTATTCCCGTAATTGGCAATGGAGACATCACAGATGGCGCTACCGCCGTGGCAATGATAGAACAAACTGGATGTGACGGTATTATGATTGGCAGAGCAGCCCAGGGAAATCCGTGGATTTTTGCGCAGGTTCTGCATTATCTGAAAACAGGCGTATCCTTGCCGCCACCGGATTTGGAAGAGCGAATTTCAATTGCCCTGCGTCATTTAGCGCTTTTGGTAAAGTTTAAAGGAGAACACCGAGGCATACAAGAGGGAAGAAAACATATGTCGTGGTATTTTCGGGGGGTACAGGGCGGAGCAAGACTGCGGGCAAAGATTAATACGGCATGTACGATGCAGCAAATGGAGTCTGTAATTTTGTCTATACAAAACAAGACGGGCTTAAATTGACAGAGATCGCTTTTTATTCATTTGCTTATTTATGATATCCAAGTACCATACGGGGAAGGTGGGATAAATCATAAAGCAGTGTTACATCAGTATAATCGCCATTTTTCATTAGTTCCGGTACAGAACTCCCCTGATCGTAGCCGATTTCAAAGGCTAAAAGGCCGCCGGAAAGCAGAGGAGCATCTGAAATTATTTTTCGGTAAAAGAGCAAGCCGTCCGGTCCGCCGTCAAGTGCTGTTTGGGGTTCAAAGTCTCGGACTTCTTTTTGTAAATTCGAAATAGAGGAAGAGGGTATATAGGGAGGATTTGAGACAATGACCGCAGGAGCAGGAAGAGAAGGCCATCCGGACAGAATATCATGATGGACAAAACGGATGCGGTTTTCAAGGTGATAGCGGCATGCGGTTGCTGTGGCAGTATCAAGTGCCTTTTGTGAGATATCCAGTTCCGTCACATGGAGTGAAGGATGCATGTGTGCGAGTGAAATGCCAATGCAGCCGCTTCCGCAACCGATGTCCCAAAGCATACTGTTTTTGGGATATCGGCTCAGCTGTTTAGAGACGGCTTCTACCAGAAGTTCTGTGTCCGGCCGGGGAATTAAAACAGAAGGGTTTACATCAAATGTAAGATCCATAAATGGACAGGAACCGATAAGATACCTTACTGGTTCCCCTTGGATCCGGCGATAGGCTAAATTCATAATTTCCTGCTGATGCATCTCAGAAATTTGGGGATTTGTAAGCAGGAGCTGATTTTTATTAATCTGAAGAATGTGCATAAGAATAAGTCCCGAATCTGTTTCGGGACTTTCGATATTTTCAGATTGAAATAAGGTGCGCAGTGTTTTGCGCATGGTCTGTAGTGTCATAGTTTTACCACTTATCCTCTTCCTGATTTTCTGGAATGACTGTTTGCAGCGCGGCAATAGCAACTTCAATCATACTGTCATCGGGTTCATTGGTGGTAATCCGTTGAAACCACATGCCGGGAGCGCTAATTGCACGGGTAAAGGCGTTGTCATGCCGACCGGCATATTTAATAATTTCATAAGATAAACCTGCTACTACCGGCAAGAGCAAAAGCCGTAGAATCATACGTGTAATTACCCAGGGTATAGAAACCAGCCACGGCCCAATACCCGGAATGGAAGCAAATGTGGCTTCGTCCCAAGGAATAATAGAAAAGACTAGAATACTGATTACCATTACAATCAGCAGAAAACTAGTACCGCATCTTGGGTGAAAGCGGGATTGTTTCCGGACGTTGGCTACATTGAGTTCTAATCCCTTTTCATAACAGAAAATAGATTTATGTTCTGCTCCGTGGTACATAAATACACGTTTGATATCTTTCATCTGTGACACCAGCGATAAGTAACAGATAAAAATAAAAATTCGTACCGCTCCTTCAATCAGCGTCAGAAAAATCCCTGTGGAGATCAATGGACGTAGAAATCCGGTGAGAAATGTGGGAAGCAAAATGAACAGGCCGATGCTCAAAATCAGTGAAAAAATAACTGAGCAATATAAAATGACATTCATTGCTTTTTCAGAATCCAGCTTTTTTTCAAGCCAAACTTCAAATCGAGATGGTTTTTGTTCTACTGGATTTCCCTCATCGTCCACATCAAAAAACTGAGCAGAAAACATCAATGCTTTTACCCCGATAATCATAGAATCAAAAAAATTAACACAGCCGCGGATAATGGGAAGCTTAACAAATTTGCCACTGCGTATTTTTCCGAGGGTTTGTTTATCTACAATAATATCACCGTCCGGTTTGCGGACAGCCGTTGCAATCAGATGCGGCCCGCGCATCATAACACCTTCCATGACGGCCTGCCCGCCGATGGAAGTACGGTGCATCTGCGGTTCTTGCAATGTATCTTTTGACATATGGTAAACACCTGCTTTCTTAAGTCGCTATTATAACATAGAGATAGAATTTTTTCAACTATTCCTTAATAAAATTTTATTGCAGAGTTCAATGATTCTTTCTGGTTTAGAAAACAAAAGAGAGGCCGGCCAAGTAGCGGCAGCCTCTTTTATTATGATTCTCATTTATTTTGCGTATTCGATGGCACGGAGCTCACGAATTACATTTACTTTAATTTGCCCAGGATATTCCATATTGTTTTCAATTTGTTTAACAATATCTTTTGCCATTAAAATGGTTTCATCATCATTTACTACATCGGATTTCACCATAATACGAATTTCACGGCCAGCTTGAATCGCATAAGAACGTTCCACGCCTTTAAAGGAGTTCGCAATTTCTTCCAGCTGTTCAAGACGTTTGATATAAGATTCCAAATTTTCGCGGCGAGCGCCGGGACGTGCCGCAGAAATACCATCAGCCGCTTGTACTAGGCATGCTTCAATGGTTTTGGGTTCGATATCTCCATGATGGGCTAGAATCGCATGAATTACCTTGTCGTTTTCTTTATATTTCTTTGCAATATCTCCGCCGATGGTAACATGTGAACCTTCTACCTCGTGATCAACCGCCTTGCCGATATCATGAAGCAGACCTGCACGTTTTGCCAACATAACATCAGCGCCTAATTCTCCTGCCATTAATCCAGCAAGATGAGAAACTTCAATTGAATGCTGCAGTACATTTTGTCCATAGCTGGTTCTATATTTTAAGCGACCCAGTAAACGAATCAGTTCCGGATGGAGTCCGTGTACATGGGTTTCAAAGGTAGCACGTTCACCTTCCTGTTTGATAATGCTGTCAACTTCTTTTGTGGCTTTTTCCACCATTTCTTCAATGCGTCCGGGATGAATACGGCCGTCAACAATCAATTTCTCCAAGGAGCGGCGGGCAATCTCGCGGCGCACAGGGTCAAAACCGGATAAAATAACGGCTTCTGGTGTGTCGTCAATAATCAGATCAACACCCGTTAAAGTTTCAATGGTTCGAATATTGCGGCCTTCGCGTCCAATAATGCGGCCTTTCATCTCATCATTTGGAAGTTGTACCACAGAAACTGTAGTTTCTGTTACATGATCTGCGGCACAGCGCTGAATCGCGCCGGTAATGATATGCCGTGCTTTGTCTTCGGCTTCTTCTCGAGCCTGATCTTCAATTGTTTTAATAAGCAGGGCTTTTTCATGTTTGGCATCGTCTTCAACCTGTTTAAGAAGATAATCTTTTGCCTGAGAAGCGGTAAATTCTGCAATTTTTTCAAGTTGTGCCATTTGCAGTTTTTTGACTCGTTCTACCTCAGCCTGTGTTTCTTCTGCCTCGTTAAATTTGCGCTGAATCTGCTCTTCTTTTTTTTCTAGTGTCTGTGTTTTTTTATCTATGGTATCTTCTTTCTGCTGTACTCTTCTCTCCTGACGCTGTAATTCGTTCCTGCGTTCTTTAATTTCTTTTTCCAGTTCGCTTCGTAACTTATGTATCTCTTCTTTTGCTTCTAATAATTTTTCTTTTTTTATATTTTCCGCATCTTTTTCAGATTGATCCATAGCGGTTTCCAATATACGTTTTGCTTCTTCTTCGGCACTGCCAATTTTTAATTCGGCAAATTTCTTCCGGTAAGAATAACCGTATTTGAATGCGCCAAATGCGCCGATTACCGCAATCACAATCAATGCGACAATAATTGTAATACTGATTGTGTCTATCGTTAACACCTCCTGATTCTTAAAATCAGCACCCATCAGGGTGCCGTAAACATGTTTCATAAAAGATTACACAGTTATTTAGATCAAAGCGTAAAGCATGATTTTGTTAGAAGTACACCACTTTATTTTACACAGAATCCCATCAAAAGTCAAGAGTTTTTTCGGCATCATAGTTACAAATATGGGAGTAAGGGAAATGAAGAAAAAAAGAGACAGTTAAAGTAAATATTTTTGGGAAAAAGACTTTCTTTTTTGGTAAAAAACGTTTATAATGAGGAGTAGTATAGAGAGGAGGGGTAAGATGAAAGTATTATGCATTGGTAACAGCTTTTCTCAGGATGCAACTCGGTATTTACATCAGATTGCAGAAGCAGCGGGGGAGAATATAAAAGTATTCAATCTTTATATAGGAGGATGCTCTCTTGAACGACATTGGAATAATATAGAAAATTCTCTTGCGGAATACTTGTTGGAGGTAAATGGAGAGTCTACAGGACAATATGTTACTTCGGAAGAGATGCTGCAGAAAGAAGACTGGGATGTAGTGACTTTACAGCAAGTTAGTCAGTGTAGTGTGGATTACGCTACATATCAGCCATACTTGGAAAAAATAGATGCGTTTGTGAGAAAAAAGGCGCCTATGGCAAAACGTTTTTTGCATCAAACATGGGCGTATGCGCAGGATAGTCCCCGGCTGACAGAAATGTTGAAATACAGGACACAGGAAGAAATGTATCGGGATTTGGAAGCTGCATATCAAAAGGCATGGCAGGCCATTCAGGCGGATGGTATGATCCCAAGCGGAAAAACCTTTCGCGAAGTACAGTTGAAAACCAAAATAGGTATGTACCGGGATGGATTTCATGCTTCGTTAGGAATTGGAAGATACGTTTTGGGCTTGACCTGGTATGGATATCTAACAGGAAAATCTGTAAAAGAAATTCCTTATGTGCTGTTGGATGAGCCGGCGAAAGAAACGGAATTGCAAGAAGCGGCTGCGGCGGTTGAAACCGTCTTGCAGTCTGTTAAGTAATGCTTGGATCGATAAATAAAAACAAAGCGAGAAGCAAAAAAATCACTTCTCGTTTTGTTTATATATTAAAATTTTAGAAAAAATTTTAATTTTTTTAAATTTGATATTGACAAGCTTGGGGTTTTGTGATAATATAAATAGGCTGTTCGTTATGGTCCGGTAGTTCAGTTGGTTAGAATGCCAGCCTGTCACGCTGGAGGTCGTGGGTTCGAACCCCATCCGGATCGCCAATTTTTATATGCTGCCCTAGCTCAGTAGGCAGAGCACTTCCTTGGTAAGGAAGAGGTCGGCGGTTCGAATCCGCTGGGCAGCTCCAAATCGGAATGGAATTGGTTCCATTCCGATTTTTTTATAGCACAAAAAACAGACTGTTCGCTTTTGTGGGACAGTCTGTTTTAATATTTACTGCAAATTGGCTGTTATTAGCCCAAAATCAAGGGCAATACAGGGCAGTCGTTAACTTTATACTTTTTGTATATCATTCTGATTATGTAAAATGGTTGTATCCTTTTGCATAGGAATAATTTCTTTGCGATAGCTATAGCGGTGAAAATAAACACAAATGGCAAAGGAAACAAGTTCTGCTGCAGGAAAAGCCAGCCAAACCCGATTAAGAATTCCTGTTTTAGAAAGCAGGAAAGCCAGGGGCAGTAAAACAACCAGTTGACGAAGCACGGAAATACAAAGACTCAGCAATCCGTGACCAAGTGCTTGAAACAGCGAAGCGCAGATAACCGAATAGCCTGCCAGCAAAAAGCTGATGCTGATAATGCGCAGTGCAGGAATGCCGATAGAAAGCATGTGTTCCGAAGCGTTAAAGATCATCAAAAGCCATTCCGTAAATAGTTGAAAAATGATAAATCCAATTAACATCATCAAAAATGCATATATGATACTGAGCTTTACCGTTTTGGTAATGCGGTCAGGCTTTTTTGCACCAAAATTATAGGCTACAATCGGAACCATACCATTGTTAAGACCAAACACGGGCATAAAGACGAAGCTTTGCAATTTAAAATATACGCCAAATACTGCGGTTGCCGTTGAGGTAAACGCAATTAAAATTTTATTCATACCAAAAGTCATAATGCTGCTGATAGAAGCCATGATAATGGATGGAAGGCCAACAGCGTAAATGCCCTTGATGATTCGGGCTTTCGGTAACATGTTATGCAGAGAAAACTGGATTTCATGATTTTTGGTATGGTTAAGAATAGCTCCCAAAATACAGGCAATGATTTGTCCTAGAACAGTCGCAGCGGCCGCGCCAGCAACTCCCATTTTGGGGAAGCCTAATAACCCGAAAATAAAAATAGGATCAAAAATTAAATTAATAATTGCCCCTAACCCCTGTGTGCACATGGTGTAAATCGTTTTTCCAGTGGATTGAAGAAGCTTTTCAAAACTTACTTGGCCAAAAATTCCAAAAGAAAAAACAGTACATATTACTAAATACTCTACACCGTAGTCAATAATTTCTGTAATATCAGTTTGTAATGAAAAGAAAAGCCGGGAGAAAAAAACGCCGAGCAGTGCAAAAACGATATAACTGCATAGGGTCAGAAACAATGCATTGCCTGCGACCAAATTGACCCTGTGAAAATTCTTTTCACCCAAACTTTTGGAAAGCAGTGCATTTACACCTACCCCAGTACCTGTGGCAACAGCGATCATCAGGTTTTGTGCGGGAAAAGCAAGCGAAACTGCTGTAAGAGCGTTTTCGCTGATCTGCGCCACAAACATGCTGTCGACAATGTTATATAAAGCTTGTACCAGCATGGAAATTATCATGGGGACGGACATGGATATAAGAAGTTTGTTGATTGGCATCGTACCCATTTTATTTTCTTTTGGCAATGTATTTTCTGCTGTCATGCGTTTGCGTCACTCTCCTTAACAAGTTTCATAATATGATCAGCTATATGGTCCAGGCCGACAGTACTGTTTATCATTAGATGATATTGATGGCGATCGCCCCAACGTTCACCGGTAAATCGCTCATAATAGGCTGCTCTTTGTTTATCATATTTTTCTAAATACCGATGTATATCTTTATTTGGCACCTGTTCATGGTATTCCTCGGTAATCCGGTGTATCCGTTCCTCCATGGGGGCATAGACAAACAGGTTAAGACAATCAGTGCGTTTCCGAAGTACATAGTTGGCGCATCTGCCGACAATAACACAGGGACTTTGTGCGGCTGCCTTTTTTATAACATTAGACTGTGCGATAAAAAGTTGATCATCAATGGGGAGGTTGGTGCTGTCAAAATACAGATTATACAAAAAGCTGGAAGTGTGTTTTGTTTCTGCCTGTTCTACATATTTTTCAGAAAACCCGCTTTCTGATGCAATCATGTGGATCAATTTTTTATCATATAAGGGGATGTTAAGTGCATCTGCAATTTTTTGTGCAAGTAAGCGTCCTCCGGAACCATGTTCCCGGCCAATGGTAATCACTGCATATTTCATGGTATCACTCCTTTTAGTTTCCTATGAAACGATTTTGAATAAAAAAATAACCCATATGGGCTATTCTTATTATAACGCAGTTTGATGGGGGTGTCAACAGTTTTTTGCTTGACATGATGGATAGATATGGTACAATAAAATCAGTTGTAGCAAGAAGGGGTGGGAAAGTTGGAACAGTACCGGGAAGCAGATATTTTAAAGATAATATCAGTCATTTATCGGAAAATGCAGATATATATTAATGTTCAAACGCGTAATATGGGATTGAGCAGTGGATTAACTCCTTTTATAATGCTTACCTGCGAAAATGGAGAAATGACCCAGAATAAATTTTGTGAATTGCTTGATATCAGCAAGGGTACGGTGGCAAAAACATTGGCACGACTGGAAGAGCAGGGATATGTCGTTCGGGTAGAAAATGCAGAAGATGGCCGTTTTATAAATGTACATCCTACGGAAAAAGCGAAAGATATCTATCCACAGTTGGTGTATACCGGAGATGCTTGGGTGAAAAAAATGATGCAGGGTATGGAAGAAGAGGAGAGAATGCAATTTTTGCGCAGCCTTGGAAAAATTGCAAAAAATGTCAGTGATTATATGTGATATCTTTATCTGCAAATCATACGCAAGAAGAAAGATTGGCCCTTTTTTTCTATGTGTCATAATAAATTTGAGTTAGCAATAACTAACTTAAATGCGGTTGAATAAAAATGAAGAAAAAAGATGCGCGTTTGCATAGATCTAGCGCAAGTGTGTTGAATGAAATACTTAAAGTTTTTTTCAGAAAATTACAATTAGCAAAACCTGAGAATATAGGAAACAATGAACTTGATAGATAGGAAAATTTCTAGAATATCAAAAAGCCGTTTTGCATTTTCGAGCAAAACGGCTTTTTTGAGATCGGCATTCAGCAGTGGGCTTCAAAGCCAATGTCTTCTATGACTTGCACAAGGGTACCGCAGGAAACTATATTTTCATCAAAAACTACAGTGGCATTTTTATTTTCCAGACTGACTTTCACGTCGGTGACACCACTTTGTTCTTTCAGGGCGGCAGTAACCGAAGCCACACAGTGGCTGCAGGACATACCTTCAATAGAAATTTTTTGTGTTTTCATAATATTGCTCCTTTCTGTTTTGATGCACTTAGGCATTATTTTTATGTGTTTCGGGGCGAAACCGCTTTAAAAGCAGTGAATTGGTAATAACTGAAACAGAACTGAAGGCCATGGCGGCGCCTGCAAGAATAGGATTCAAAAATCCAAAAGCCGCAAAGGGGACGCCGATAGAATTGTAAATAAAGGCCCAAAAAAGGTTTTGTCGAATTTTACGCATCGTTTTTTTAGACAGCCGAATGGCGGCTGGGATCAAGGTCAAGTCATCACGCATAAGGGTAATATCTGCAGATTCAATGGCCACCTCGGTTCCACCACCCATGGCAAATCCAATATCTGCCGTCGATAGTGCAGGGGCATCGTTGATTCCGTCACCAGCCATTCCAACAATATAACCTTCTTTTTTCAGTTCAGTCACTTTGGCGGATTTATTATTAGGTAAAACTTGTGCAAATACATGCTGAATGCCAGCAGCTTTTGCAATATAATCCGCAGCTGCAGGGTTGTCTCCTGTGACCATATATATTTCACAGCCAAGTTCTTTTAATTGTCTCACAGCTTCGGCAGAGCTTTCTTTGATGGTGTCCGCAACGGCAACCAGTCCCATCAGATGATTGCCAGAACCTACAAACATGACAGTTTTCCCAGCAGATTCAAGAAATCCCGCCTGTTGTTCTGCTTCTTCATAAGGGATACCATTTTTTTTCATCCATCTGCGCGTACCGATAAACCAAACCTGTCCTTGGATGGATGCAGAAATTCCCATTCCTGTTTCGGAGCAAAAATCTTCAGCTAACGGTAGGTTGGACTTTTGTTCTGTGGCAAAGCGGCAAATCGCCCGTGCAAGAGGATGTTCTGAATAAGTTTCTGCTGCCGCGACAGAAGAAAGCAAGGTATCTGATTCGCAGTTTATGGAAATCAGATCGGTTACAGCGGGTGTTCCCTTAGTAATTGTCCCGGTTTTATCCAGTATAATAGCATTCAGTTTATGTGCGGTTTCTAGATGCTCACCGCCTTTAATTAATATGCCATGTTCTGCCCCAAGGCCTGTTCCAACCATAATGGCCGTGGGTGTCGCAAGCCCCAAGGAACAAGGGCAGGCAATCACAAGAACGGAAATGGCGTTTAGCAGTGCTTTTGTCATATCACCCGAAAAAAGCAGCCAGCCGATAAAAGTAATAAGAGCAACCGCCAAAATGGTTGGAACAAAAACAGCGGATACTTTGTCGGCAATTTTTTGAATAGGAGCTTTTTTGCCTTGGGCATTGCGTACCAATTTAATGATTTGTGACAGGGTGGTATCTCTTCCGATTTTGTCGGCCCGCATCGTAAATGATCCGGTTAAATTTATGGTGGCGCAAAAGATAGTATCTTCCGGCCCCTTGTCTGCCGGCAGGCTTTCTCCGGTCAGCATGGATTCATCCACAGTGGAATTTCCGGATATAATGGTGCCGTCTACTGGAATTTTTTCTCCCGGTCTTACCCGAAGCAAATCTCCGGTCTCGATTTCAGCCAGGGCAACGGTTTTTTCTGTTCCGTTTTCAATTCGCGTGGCAGTTTGAGGCTGAAGCTCAATCAGTTTGTAAATCGCTTCCGATGTTTTGGATTTCGCGTGTGCTTCCAAATATTTTCCCAGTAAGATTAAGGTGATGATGGTCATGGAGGATTCAAAATATAAACCTTCCATAGAACCCGGAATCGTTTTGCCGGCTAAAACATGATACAGGCTGAAGAAATATGCAGTGCTGGTGCCAAGAGCAATCAGTACATCCATGTTGGGACTGAGTGCTTTTATGGCAAGAAAGCCATGTTTGTAAAAACGGCGGCCAATACCGAATTGTACTGGTGTAGCCAGTATCAGCTGTAGCCAGGGATTGTGCAGAAATGCGATGTGGATTCCAAACCAGCTGAGAATCATTCCCAGCAATAGCGGTGCAGTGAGAACAGCAGCAAGAATTAATTCTGTTTTCAAATATTTGGCCTCTTTTTTTTCATAATCCTGGCTGTGTTCTTCTGTAAAAATTTCCGCTTCAAAGCCCAGCTTTACAATTTTCGATATGATATCAGATATGTTTAGAATGGTTTCATCATATTGAACCGCTGCAATGCCTGTAGTCAGATTAACCGTGATGTCTGTAATCCCTTCTGTTTTCTTTAAAACTCGTTCAATACGACCGCTGCAGGCAGCACAGGTCATGCCTCCAATTTTCAATTCTTGACTTTGCAAAAAAAAGCACCTCCCATATTTTGCACTTGGGTTAGTATTATCTAACTGAAATTAGCATATCACATTTATAGTTTGGTGTCAATGGTTTTGCTTCTGATAAGCTTTTGGAGTAGTGTGCATAATTTGTTTAAAAGCAGATTGAAAGGTTTTTAGATCGGCATAGCCAACCAATTGCGCAATCTCTTGTACCTGCTTGTGTGTGTTGAGCAGAAGCCTGCAGCTGTTTTCAATCCGTTTTTTTCGGAGGAAGTTGTGAAAACTTTCTCCAGTTTCTGCTGTAAACAGGCGGCTGAGGTAAGCTGGGCTGTAATGGAGTTCTTGGCTGAGTGCAGTCAAAGTCAAATTTGTCATATAATTGCGATTAATTTGGTCTAAAACGGCACAAACACAGGGGTGGAGGCGTGTGCTGCCATCACTTGGGGATATCTTGCGCAGGCTTTGAATAATAATTTCGATCAAGGAGCAACGTAGCAGTTCAGCAAATCCAGGTTTTTGCTCATTACCTTCTTTTTCCATATGTTGGATTAGTTGAAGGATACTTCCGTCTTCGTCAAAAAAAATAGTGTTTTGTGGAAACTGTATTGGAATATTTTGAAAACGGATAAGGTAGTGGTCTAAAATCTGGTCAAAACGATGGCAAGAGGCTAATGTGCGGTCGATAAAGCGGGGGGTAAAAAGCAGATTATAAAGAACAATTTCCTTACCTGGCGGTGTTTTGTATTGATGACGGCTGGCATAATCCACAATAAAATAATTTCCTGGAGTGACGATGGAACACTGGCCGTTTAAAGTGTGTGAGGCTTGTCCTTCCACTATATAGACCAGTTCCAGGAACTCGTGTGTATGGGCATCAGTGTTGCCGTGGCGGTAAAGGCGGACCAGAATATCTTCGGTATTTTGTTCAAATGGGAAAAAATGTTTTTCCATTGCAAACCCTCCGTATATATTTTCTTTATTGTAGCTTTTTTTAGATAAAAAGTCAAGAAGAAAAGTCAAAAACACCCCCTGTTTTTAGAAAAAACAGGGGTAGAATATTCTGAAAGACGGAAGTATAATAAAGACCATAAAAATGAAAAATATCTTGAAGAAAGGGTGAAGAAATTGCTGTATAAAAGAAATACAGAAAATAAGTTGGATGAAAAGTTATTTCAAAATCCTTCCAGCGAATATAGGGGCACACCGTTTTGGGCATGGAACTGTCAGTTGAATCAGGAACAGCTTGATCGGCAGATAGAGTATCTCAAAGAGATGGGGTTTGGGGGCTTTCACATGCACTCAAGGACCGGCATGGCAGTAGAATATCTTTCTGACGAGTTTATGGATCTGATACGAGGCTGTACTGATAAGGCGGAGAAAGAGGGAATGCTTGCCTGGCTGTATGATGAAGATCGCTGGCCTTCCGGCGCAGCCGGTGGAATTGTGACAAAAAACCCCCGGTATCGGCAAAGAGGATTGCTTTTTACGGTGACAGAAAATCCTCAGGCTGTTGCACTGGAACAGGCAGTAGAGACTGGGGAAACCGGGTATCTGGCCTGTTATGATATTGTATTGGATGAGGACGGAAATCTTAAGAAATATCAAAAGATTGAGAAAACGCAGGAGGCAAAGGGTACCAAGTGGTATGCCTATATGATTACATATGGAAATCAGGCGTGGTATAATGGGCAGGCGTATATTGATACGCTGGATCCTGAGGCGATGCAGGAGTTTATTCGGGTAACTTATGATCGGTATCTGGAAACGGTGGGGGATCGGTTTGACAAAACGGTGCCGGCAATTTTTACAGATGAACCTCAGTTTCTGAAAAAAAATACATTGGCTTTCCCGCAGGATCAAACGGATGTTATTTTGCCCTGGACGCCAGCCATGACAGAAAGTTATTATGATGTATACAAAGAAGATTTGTTGGAAAAGCTGCCGGAACTGTTTTGGGATCTTCCGGGAGGAGCGGTTTCGGTTTGCCGGTACCATTTTCATGACCATGTGACCAATTTGTTTTCGGAAAGTTTTGCAGGGCAGTGCGGAAGATGGTGTGAAGAACATGGTCTGCGCTTAACCGGCCATATGGTAGAAGAACCGTCACTGCGGTCTCAGACTGCTATGATTGGAGAAGCAATGCGTTCCTATCCGTATTTCCAAATCCCGGGCATTGATATGCTTTGTGATCATATTGAGTTTTCCACTGCAAAGCAGACACAGTCGGTAGTGCATCAGAGTGGCAGAGAAGCGATGCTGTCTGAATTGTATGGTGTAACCGGCTGGGATTTTGATTTCCGCGGACATAAATTCCAAGGAGATTGGCAGGCGGCGCTGGGGGTTACCGTACGTGTCCCACATTTGTCCTGGGTATCTATGGGTGGTGAAGCAAAACGCGATTATCCTGCTTCGATTAACTATCAGTCACCGTGGTACAAAGAATATCCTTATGTAGAGAATCATTTTGCCCGGGTCAATACGGCAATGACCCGGGGTAAGGCAGTCGTCCGGGTTGGCGTGATTCATCCCATTGAGAGTTATTGGCTGCATTGGGGACCAGCGTTTACTACTGCGGCAATCCGCACCCAGATGGATGAAAGGTTCCAGAGTATTATTGAATGGTTGCTTACCGGTTGTATTGATTTTGATTTTATTAGTGAAGCCTTGCTGCCACAGCAGTGTCCATCTGCTTCTGCGCCGCTGCAGGTAGGAGAAATGGCTTATGATACGATTGTGGTTCCGCCGTGCGAGACCCTGCGGGAATCGACTTTGTGCCGATTGAAAACATTTGCGGAGCAGGGTGGAAAATTACTGTTTTTGGGTGAGCCTCCACAGTATATGGATGCTGTTCCTTCGCAAGAGCCAGCAAAGCTGTATAAAAAGGTGTCACATGTTCCTTTTGACAAGACTGCTGTATTGGAAGCATTGGACTATGTACGGGAGATTGAGATAAGAAATGTTTCGGGTGAACATACAAATAATTTGATTTACCAGCTCCGCCAGGATACGGAGTGCCGCTGGCTGTTTATTGCGCATGCAAAACGGTGTGTCAATAAGGATATTGCTGCGGAGATGCCGCAGAAAATTCAACTTACCATACACAGGAAGGTAAAACCCGTATTGTATGATACGCTGACTGGACAGATACGTCCGTTGTCCTATAGAATAGAACGGGGAGCGTCGGTGATAGATTTGACTTTGCAGGCCTATGACAGTATTTTGCTTCAGCTAAATGATACTGAAGAGACCGGATATAGGGAAACACAGCCTACGAAGGAGAAAATTTTTGAAACAACCTTACATCAGACTGTTGCGTATCACCGGACGGAACCCAACGTACTATTGTTGGATACTGCCCAGTATGCTTTAGATAACGAAGAGTTCCAGCCGGAAGAGGAAATTTTGCGGTTAGATAACATTTGCAGGCAAAAACTTGGCTGGCCAAGACGTGAAGGAGACGTGGTACAGCCTTGGGTTATTGCAAAAGAAAAAATCTCTCATTTTCTTTCCCTGCGGTTTGAAGTGGAATGCAAACAGACATTTCATAACATAAAGTTGGCATTGGAAAACGCAGAGAATGCAGAAATTACCTTAAATGGTCAGGCCGTGCCGTCGATTATCTGTGGATATTATGTGGATGAAGCGATTCAAACTGTTGAACTTCCGTCGTTCTCTGAAGGAAAAAATATTTTACAGATAAAGATACCTTTTGGAAAACGCACAGATACAGAATGGTGTTATTTGCTGGGAGAATTTGATACTGTGGTTCGGGGAACCTGTAAGTATTTGACTGCGCCGTCTCAGACAATTGGATTTGGAGATATATCACGTCAGGGGTTGGCGTTTTATGGAGGAAATGTAATTTATGAAACAGAACTAGAGGTGCCGGCGGGGGATATGAAAATACATGTCAGTCATTACCGCGGGGCAATGATTCGTGTGGCAGTGGACGGTAAAGACTGCGGCGTGATTGCGTATGCTCCTTATGATGCCGAAATCAAAGGGGTTGCTGCTGGGCGGCATAAAATTACATTGACCCTGTTTGGAAATCGATTCAATACCTTTGGAGCACTTCACGATGTGGAAAATGCGCTCTGGGTTGGTCCGAATATTTGGCGGACCATGGGAGATAAATGGTGTTATGAATATCGCTTGCGCGAGACGGGAATCCTTTCTGCTCCGGTTATAAGGATGTTTCGGTAGGTTTGACAATTTTTCGGTTTTATGATAGAATCATAAAAAACGGAAAGGCGGAGCGGCAAAATGCGGAAAAACTGGAGAAAATTTTTGACTGCAGCTACGGCGACGGTTTTGATGATGATATTGGCAGGCTGTGGTACAGTCAAAGAAGCTAACGCGGCATTTGATACGATGATGCAGGCGTTTCAGACCGGAGATAAAACACAGATCAGTCAATATTATGATTTTGATTCGGTCAGTAATTTTATCAATGCTGAAGACAGCGAACAGTTGCAAAATGCCATTCTTTCTACTCTGAAACAGATGTCTTATAAGGTTGAGGCTTCGGAAAAAATGGAGGATGGATCTGTAAAGCTTCAAGTGAAAGTTACCACGCTGGATTTTTCTGATGTGATGAAGCGTTACATGGATCAGGTCATGCAGATGGTTTCCAGTGCAGAATACCAGGCTAAAGTGTCTGAAATGACTCAAGAAGAATATCAAAAACAGCTAGCGAATTGTATGCTGAATGTACTTGCGCAGACCGATATTCCTTCCACAGAAAATACGATAGAAGTAACCATGATAGAAAACGATGGTTCTTGGCAAATAGGCGGCGATAAGGATGCATTTTTGGGCGCACTTTTTGCGAATTTATCAGATGCGGTAAATTCATTGATTTGAGACTTGCTTTGCATAAATGAAAAGCTTTCTGCATAAAATGTTGCAGGAAGCTTTTTTGATGCTGTTTTTAATCTGCGGGAATCAAGAGAAGGAGTGCGTGTTTATGTTTCGGACAATCAACCTGAAAAAATTATTGCTTAGTTTGGGGTTGGCTATAGGCGGAGGATTTTTGGCTGGTGCAATCGCTGGTACAGGAACCGAGACCTATTCTCAGTTGGTTAAGCCGCCATTATCACCGCCGGGAGTGGTTTTTGGAATCGTATGGACGATTTTGTATTTTTGCATGGGACTAGCGGCATATTTGATATGGGATGGCCCGGAGTCACCTGAACGCCGGCGCGGACTTATGCTGTATGTGATTGGACTGTTGGTTAATTTCTGTTGGCCGCTTTTTTTCTTTAGAATGCATCTCTATTGTTTTTCAGCGGTATGGCTGGGCATTCTCATTATATTGGTGGCGCTTTGTACTTTGATTTTTTATCGGCAAAACACTACAGCCGGAAAATTAATGCTACCATATTTACTGTGGTGCCTTTTTGCTTTGTATTTAAATATCGGAGTTTGTGTCCTCAATTGAGGTGTCTTCTGGTGTTTTAATTTTACGGCTTAGTGTTTTTAGTTGCATAACCAGGTTTTCATACTGGCTTTGGGCAGTTTGAATCTGATAAATGCATACATCTACGGCTTTGGCCTCGGAGACGTGATTGAAATTGCTTTGAGCAGCTTCCAGGTCGCTGGCTGTCCGGTTGAGTTTATTAAGTATGGATGAATATTCTTCCTGCAGTTGTCGGGTAGCTTTTGCTTCCGCGCGCGGTATATGCTTTTTGGAAGACGGCTGGGGGACAATAGAAGAAAAAGATGGTGTCTGCATAGTGGCCTCCTGATCATATTGTGTTAGGACAGATATAAAGTCTGTCCTTTTTGTATAGTATACCATAATATCAAAAAATCATTCAAAAAATTTTTTATTTTTCACAAATTCTTCATACATTCCCTAAATTTTATGCTATAATGGAAGTTATAAAATGCGATGCGGAGTTTATGGATGCAGTTAAGCAAAAGAGGAGGAAGAAAAATGCCAAACAATCAGACTGTGTTGATCGTAGATGATGAAGTGAATATTTGTGAATTGATACGGTTATATGTAGAAAAAGAAGGATACCACGTGGTGATTGCTCATGACGGTCAGGAGGCAGTGGATAAGTTTAAGAGTACCTCGCCGGATATGGTTCTATTGGATGTGATGCTGCCAGTAAAGGACGGATGGCAGGTTTGCCGGGAAATTAGAGCAATTGATAATACGCCTATTATTATGTTGACTGCCAAAGGGGAAACGTTTGACAAAGTTTTGGGTTTGGAACTTGGGGCAGATGATTATATTGTAAAACCTTTTGAACCTAAAGAATTGATTGCGCGTATTAAAGCGGTTTTGCGGCGCAGTGAAAGCTACAGCAAAGGGGAAAATGCCGAGGAAGATGGGGAACTGCGGTTTGATGGCTTGCGCATTAATCAGGCTACGTATGAAATTTATCTGGACGATAAAAAAATCGAAATGCCTCCCAAGGAATTTGAGCTGCTATACTTTTTGGCTAAAAACACAAATAAAGTGTTTACCCGGGATCAGCTTTTGGATGAAATCTGGGGTTATGAGTTTTTTGGAGATTCGCGAACGGTTGATGTACATATCAAAAGAATTAGAGAAAAAATCGAAACGGAAGGGAAAAACTGGCATCTTAAAACGGTATGGGGTGTGGGATATAAATTTGAAGTTGATCAAAAATAAACTGAAATTGGAGGCCGGGTTTCATGAATGCGATTTTTGGAAAAACCATATTTTCAAGAATTTTTATATTTAATATTATCTCCGTCCTGGTCTGTATCATTATATTGGGTTCTATGCAGACTGTATTAATAACCAATTATATATCGCATCAAAGCGAGGAATCATTGGCAAAAAATGCGGATTCGATTGTCGCTTTGATTCAAAACAATGTACCAATCGACAGTCTGCGTAATATCCTTAGCGGATTTTGCCGCAGCAGTCAGAGTCATATTATGGTCATTGATGATAAGGGAAGTGTGTTGGTTAATACTTCGGACAGTGGATTTGTACACAATGTACCCGCCTTTATTGCTACGGAGTATAGTAAAGCAGTCTTGTCAGGACAGCGCAATTCTATGATAGGAACTATGGGAGGTATTTTTGCTGAAACCATGTTTACCCTCCAGGTGCCTGTTTCCGGTGCAGGAGGAAATACAATAGGTGCGGTATTTATCAGTATTCCTATCCCGGAGCAGCAGCGTATGACTTATGAGTTGTTCCGAATTCTTTTATTTTCTGCTATTGCAGTTATTGCCATTTCCTTTTTACTGTCTTATATGCTTGCCAAACGGTTTTCGATGCCGATTAAAAGTATACAAAACAGTGCTAAGGAGTTTGCAAGTGGACATTTGGATGCGAGAGTGGGTGAAACGGCAACAAAATCGGATATTGGGGAAATTGCGGAGCTGGCCGAAACTTTTAATAATATGGCTTTTGAACTGGAAAAAGTGGAAGATATCCGTAAGTCTTTTATTTCAGATGTATCTCATGAACTTCGGACGCCAATGACTACCATCAGTGGTTTTGTTTATGGAATTCTAGATGATACTATCCCTCCGGAGCGCCAAAAAGAATATTTAAAAATTGTTTATGATGAAGTGACAAGACTATCTAGGCTGGTAAATACTTTTTTGGATATTAGCAGGATGCAGTCGGATAAAATGGTTTTGAATAAAACCAATTTTGATATCAATGAAGCAATTCGTCTGACAATTATTGGATTAACCAATCGTCTGGAAGAAAAAAATATTAATGTGAAGTTAAATTTTGACTCCGATAGTTGTTATGTACGTGCTGATGCAGATGGAATTAAACGGGTTTTGACAAATCTGCTGGATAATGCGGTTAAATTTACTGATGCAAACGGTGAAATTGCAGTAACGGTAAAACCTAAACTGCAAGAAGTTTATATTTCGGTTAGAAATACTGGTTGCGGGATTCCAAAAGAACAGCAGCAGATGATTTTTGAACGACTGTATAAAGTGGATAAATCCAGAAGTATTAATAAGGAAGGAACAGGAATAGGACTGTATCTGGTAAAAAGTATTATTCGTGCCCATGGAAAAAATATTCGTGTAAACAGCGTGGAAGGTGAATTTGCGGAATTTATTTTTTCGTTAGACCGTGGAAAAGCACCAATGAAACGGGAAGAAAACCGGGGTGAAAATGTTCAAAAAGAAGACATATAACATTAAATCTTCTTTTACAGTTTATTCACAGATTTTTCATAAGTGCTTGTTATAATATAATCAATCGATAAGGAAAACGGCTGAAGAAAATGCCGTTAGGAAGATAGAAGAGGAGGAATTGACAATGAAAGAATATGATGAAATGTATTCAAGCAATTCGGAGAACAGAAATGAGGCATCGGAATTTTCACAGTCGGAGAAGGAGAGTACGTTTGCGCAGGAAACACAGTGGCAGGCATCGCAGCAGAGCTGGAGTGAAGAATCATCTGGGTGGAATGATCAAACACAAAACCATACAACAGAAACGCAGCCAGCCGTGAAAATTGATTTATCTGGACAGGCAAAGCCAGAAAGTGTGGATTCTATTCCAGGAATGGTGAATGGTCCTCTTTATACAGAGCATGTTCGGCATCAAAAGAAAGAGCATAAAACTGGAAAACGTTTTGTGGCAGCAATGGTTTCTTTAACAGTCTTGAATCTGGCTTTATTTGGCGGAGCATTTATGTTGGGACGCAATTATGGTGCGCAAGATAAAAAAGTGGCATCTAAACAGGAACTGGTAAGTGATTTGAAGAATGGAACGAACAGTAGTCAGGCAACAGAGACTGCAAACAGTGGTGCGGAACTGGCTACTACAGAAATTGCAAAACAGGTAGGACCGGCGGTAGTAGGTATTACTAGTGTAATTCAAGGACAGATGAGTATTTTTGGAGCCACACAGTCTACCAGTCAGGGTTCAGGAATCATCTTAAGTTCTGATGGGTATATTGTCACAAATAATCACGTAGTAGAAGGCGCTAATTCAGTAAGCGTAACTTTGAATACTGGTACAGATTATGAAGCACAGGTGGTTGGTACAGATGAGCAGACGGATTTAGCGGTCATTAAAATTGAGCCGCAGGAAGAATTGACGGTTGCAACGTTGGGTGATTCTTCCGCTTTGGAAGTCGGCGAACGTGTTGTTGCAATTGGTAATCCTATGGGCCTTGAATTTTTCGGCAGTGTTACTCAGGGAATTGTAAGTGCGGTAAACAGAACCATTACAGTCGATAATCGTACGATGAATTTGATTCAGACAGATGCGGCTATTAATTCTGGTAACTCCGGTGGTGCATTGATCAATTCCCACGGAGAAGTAATTGGTATTAATTCTGTTAAAGTGGAGAGTTCTGGTGTAGAAGGTATGGGGTTTGCTATTCCGATTTCGGAGGCTAGTCCAATTATTTCTGACTTACTGGAATATGGGTATGTAAAAGGTCGTCCGGTTATAGGTATCTCTACCCGTGATGTTACTGAATATATGGCAAGATCGTATTCTTGGCCGCAGGGTGTACAGGTTATGAGTGTGACCAGTGATTCAGCGCGGAATGCGGGGTTGCAGCAGGGTGATATTATTACTGCAGTAGATGGACAGAACATTACCACTGGAAATGAACTGAATGAGATTAAAGATCAGCATAAGCCGGGGGATGTACTCAAACTGGAAGTTTATAAATATGCAACCGGCCAGACTCAGACAGTAGAGGTTACTTTGTCCGAACAGCTTCCGGGCTAAGTTGTAAAGTAATAGATGTAGTTAAAACGCTACGTGCAGGAAACGTATGGATTACTTCCATACGTTTCTTTGCTATAGCAGACTTGGTAGTATGTTTATGCCTTTGATATCTGATGTTTTCGTGTGTTTGTTGAGAAAGATTTTATGAACAAAGAAAAATGAAAAAAATTAAAAAAAAGTGTTGACAAAATAAGGGATAGCTGGTATAATAACAAGGTCGCGTTAAGATGAGCGGGTGTAGTTCAATGGTAGAATCTCAGCCTTCCAAGCTGATTGCGTGGGTTCGATTCCCATCACCCGCTCCAATTATTTTTAAAAATGGTCGGCTTAGGCAATTGTGCGCCTGTAGCTCAGCTGGATAGAGCAACTGCCTTCTAAGCAGTGGGCCAGGGGTTCAAGTCCCTTCAGGCGCGCCAAACCCATATGGTGGGTATAGCTCAGTTGGCTAGAGCGCCAGATTGTGGCTCTGGAGGCCAAGGGTTCAATTCCCTTTACCCACCCCATTTAAATATTGGGCTGTCGTCAAGCGGTAAGACACAGCACTTTGACTGCTGCATTCGTAGGTTCGAATCCTGCCAGCCCAGCCATTTTCTTTTAAAATTTAATAAGACCCATTAGCTCAGTTGGCAGAGCACTTGACTTTTAATCAAGGTGTCCGGAGTTCGAATCTCCGATGGGTCACCAATTTAATAATAAACAAAATCCCCGAGTATATTGTTACTTCGGGGGTTTTGCTTTTACCGAAAACTTAGTAAATACGACGTATTGCAAGAGATAGGCTTTTTGACGAGCCTATCTCTTTTTTGTTTATTATTTGGTTTGATCGTTAATATTGTATCTTTACTCATTAAAATTTTTACGTCTTTTATCCTGGTATTCTTCATAAAACTGAATGGCTTTTCTTACATAGTGGACTATAGTCAAAAAAGTAGAAAGAGGAATGAGGAAAATAGGATAGGGGGAGTTTAGGCCTGCTTACAGTATAACAGTTCAGCCTGATTGGGAGTAAGCATGCCAAGAGAGCCATGAGGACGTCTGGAATTGTAGAAGCCCTCAATATATTCAAAAACAGAAAGCTGGAGTTCCTGTAGAGAATGGTAGATTTTGCGGTCTGTTTCCTCTTTCTTGAGATGCTTAAAGAAACATTCACAGCAGGCATTGTCAAAGGGGAACCCTTTTTTAGAAAAAGATTGTACAACATCAAGAGAATCCAGAAGCTGCCGGAAAGCAAAGGCGGTGTACAGGGCGTTGCGGTCGGAATGGAACATAAGCCCATAAGGAGCCTTTCTTTTTTCATAAGCCTTTTTGAATGTGGCAATAACCAATTCTACATCCGGTTTTGCAGAAATATGCCATGCGATAACTTTCCTGGAAAACAGATCCATTACAATACAAAGATAATACCATTTTCCGTCGGTCTTGATCTTGATATAGGTAATGTCACTGACCCATACGAGGTTCGGTGCTTTCTGTTGGAACTGCTGCTGCAAGAGGTTTAAGCAGGAAGGGTCATGGGAAGCCACACGGTGAACAGTAGGTTTATCGGTAGACATTTTGGGTAACTGCAAAGATTTCATCAGGCGGTACACTGGATGGACGCTGACGGGTATGCCATAGTCACGCAGCAGGACAACAGTAGTTTGATATGTGCCAAGCCGTTTATGGTAGTCAGCATAAATATGGAGGATCAAAGAAGCAATGTGTTGATTCTCCTTTACACGGGGAGCAGGGGCGGGGGAGAAATGCTTATAGTAAGTACTTCTGTTAATCTGCAGAACCCGGCAAAGCGTTTTTATGCTATGCTGGAACCGAAGCTTATGAACAGCATCGAATCGTTGTGTGAGTGTGGCGCGAAGATGGAAATCGCTTTTTTAATATGAAATTTTCCTCCTCGAACTGTGCATTGCATTTTTGAAGTTCTTTCACCTGTTTTGCGGTAAGAACTTGGCCATCATCGACCAGGGCAGTGGAATATTGTTTTATACATTTGCCTAAAGCGGATTGGAAAACGCCGTATTCTTTACAAAGTTGGGAGTCTGGGTTTTCCCGTTATGGTGGGGTGAGAAGAGTGATTTTTTAAAATTTTTGTCATATTTTGTATCATTGTTTGTCCCCATAGTATCTCTCCTTTTTTGTGTCTTGTTTATTATATTGTATATTATATCTTTGTGTCTACTTTTTTAGCGTTGATCCAAGTTGTCCCAAGTTGCCATTGTAATCCCTTTTTTGATATGCTACAATAATGCTAAGTATATTTAATAAGGGAAGTGAAAAAATGATTTTATCTGAAAAAATATGTGTGAATTTTAGACGTGATGGAAGAAAAAATGAGAATGAAAAAAAAGATTTTTTTGAAGGAAAAGTTACAAGAAAAACGGAAGGAAAGATTACAATATTGTCGGTTGATTTACATTTAGTACAATTTCCTCACGTATACGCCCGGATTATTGATGAGCAGAAGGGGGTTTGGATTGACATTGCCCTGGAGGGACAAATAGATGGCCTGCTTGCCCGTCAGCAATATAATCCGTTTTGGTCAATGCCTTGCTTTGAAAAGGATTTAAGTAAGATTCCGGATAATATACAAAACATGCTTTTGAAGATAAACGGAGAATATATAGTGATACTCCCAATTATCAATGATGACTTTAATGTGACGCTTATGGGATCGGAAGAAAAAGGCACGCTGCGGTTTTGTCTATCCAAATACTATGATGGGGCAATAGATTTAAATGGCACATTTGCTGTGCTTGCCGCAGCAGAAAATCCATACGATGCGGTTAAAAAAGCCTATCAATATGCTAGTGAAAACAAATTGATTAAAACCCATCTTCGAACTGAAAAAAGCTTGGATCCCATGTATCAAGGGCTTGGTTGGTGTACATGGAATGCGTTTTATCGAGATGTTGACGAAAGATCTATTTTTAAAAAACTGGATGAATTTCAGCAGAAAAAGATTCCGATTAAGTGGGTCGTCATTGATGATGGTTGGATGCAATATTCCGATGATGAGCGGATTGCGCTTAAATCGTTTCAGGAAGATAGAAAAAAATTCCCCAATGGATTAAAATCATGTATAGAAAAAATGAAGCGGGAATATGGCGTCGAGCAGGTTGGTGTTTGGCACGCACTGACCGGATATTGGTTTGGTATTGCGAAGGACAGTGAGTTATATTACGCACAAAAGGATCGTTTGACGGAAACAAATTCAGGCTTGTTTCTTCCTGATGGTGAAAAGGCATATGATTTTTTCTGCGACTGGTATAAATATTTAAAGGAACAGGGAATTGACTTTGTAAAAATTGATGGCCAGGGAAATTCTCTTGAATTTTACAGTGGAAAAAAGGATTGTATCTCAATTTGCCGTAGTCTGCAGATAGCGGCAGATCAGGCAGTTCACGATTGTTTTGAAGGAAATGTCATAAATTGTATGGCAATGAATAATATTAATGTTCATCACCGTCCATATACTTCTCTTTCAAGGAACAGCGATGATTTCTATCCGCAGAATCCGGAAAGCTTTATTACTCATATTATGCAAAATGCGTATAATGCAGTATTTCATAGTCAGCTATTTTATTGTGACTATGACATGTGGCAAAGTTACGATGTGACGGCAAAAATTAGCAGCGTGTTAAGAGCAATCAGCGGAGGACCAATATATTTAAGCGATGAAGTAGGAAAGACCTGTGATACATATATTGCTCCATTCCTTGATAAAGATGGAAATGTGATCTTGTGTGATGACTGTGCCTTGCCTGCAATAGAAAATTTATTTGAAGACTCGAAAACTGGTATACTCAGATTATGCAATAAAAAAGGGAATGGATATGTTATGGCGGTATTTAATCTTACGCATGAGAAAAAAAGTACAACTATTTATTCAGAAGGATGGGAAGGAGAATATGTAGCATATGGCTTTTTTGGGAAGAAATTCTATTCTGTTTTACCTTTGACATTAGAAATTGATGGTTTTGACGCAGAAATTTTAAATTTTTACCCTGTAGAGGATGGAAAGATACATGTGGGAGATTTAAATAAATATATTTCGGTAGACGGCAGAAATGAAATCTGTGTTTCGGCACTATCATAATTGTTTTATGAAGACTGTTTCGGTAATGTTCATCATCTACCGAAGCAGTTTTTTTATGGCATTTTTTACCTTGTCTGTATTTTGCAGCAAAAAAAGATGTCTAAAAATGACATATTTGTGTCTATAAATGAGATTGTGATAAATATAAATATGGAGTAAAATAATCAAAGAGGTAATTTTGTGCACATTTTATAATTCGTTTTTTAAAAACCGAAAAATATCTGTTAAAATGCTTAATCATTAATGAAAACGAAGTAAGAATTGATGTACAAAAACACAAAAAAGCAGAACGGAAAAAATGCTAAAAAGGAGGAAATTGTATGTATCAAATTTTAAAACGAGCATTAACAGTCCTTTTGTGTATGGCCCTGATGGTTCCAGTGACTACCACAGTTATTGTAGGTCAGGCCGTAGGAGGGCAGGAATACGCTTCAAAAGTATTATATGCGCTTGATCAAGCAGATCTTGTACACACTGGATTAGCGGATGAAGCATTAAGAGCCTCTGCGGCAGAATATCCTAACGTGGATGTTCTTGGCGTATCAGATGGTATTAGTGTATGGCAAGGGCAGTATTATACTCCCGAATACAGCGGTGTAGGGAAAGAACATGCTGCGGTTAAATATTTGACAGCAGGCTCCAGTACACCGGATCCAACGGTTAAAAATATTACATATAAAATTACTAGCAGTAATCCAAATGGATTTGAAGAACTTGATGTTTCGTTTATTGGTCGTGCAGAATCTGAGGTTGAGGACGGAAATCCCATAAGCTATTTGGCAGTGCAAGGGTCTGATCAGGCACCTGGTGGTGAATTTGGTACAGATGGATATTTTGATGTATTTTCAGATTTAAGAAGAATAACGGACAGTCAGCCTGGTGTGGATAATTTTAGTGTAGGAAAACGTGACAATGCAACACCGGATTATTTTAATTATGGTGAAACGCTGAAACTTACTGATGAAGTCAAAGGAAGAAAAGAGTACTATATCAATTTTAGTTATGTTTCTGAGAACCTTTTTGATACATCACTTACGGACATTTCTTTCACGGAAAAGGTGCCCGTAGAATTTTCTGATAGTTCAAAATATGAAACATTGGTAATGGCATCAGGAGATTATACCAATACATACGCAACGAACTTTTTCTGGGTCGAGGAAGGCGGAAATGTAAATTTTGCAAATCAGTTAGGGCTTTCGCCCGAATACTGTGATTATCAATCGGTCATTTTAGATGGACATCCATATTTCCAGGCCGTGAAGGTAGGCTCTTATGAACGAGGACTTTCTGTTGTCGGCTTGGGTGAAGGTTGGGGGATTGCATCCGTCACTTATAAGTTGACAGCACCGGCTGGAAAAACGTTTCAGGGTCTTCGATTTGATTATGACGGAAATCTTTCCCTGCCGGTGGGGACTGAAAAAAATTCTTCTGTTCAAATCATCACTTATATAGGGAATTCTCCATATGATTTAGGTGTTGCCAACAGAATGACATCGTATGTTGACGGTGATGGAAATATACATAATTTGGGGACTGCACTTGACGCATTCAGTGTGACGTGTGACGATCAAAAAGAGGTTTGGGTAAAATTTATGATCACGAGCGGGAATTTGATCCACGCTCCATTAGATGATCATAATGGCATACATTATGATGATACAACTTTTTCCACGGATAGTTACATTCAAAAAATGAACGTAAGTGCTATATTTAATACCAGCCGGGTTTCACAAGGAGAGGAAATCAAGGATGAAGGATATGCGGCAAAGACACTTTATGCTATGGATTCGAGCGCATTTTCTCAGGGAAAAAGCGCATTTAGCAATATCTCTGCAGATATTAAAGCATCTGCAGATCAATATGCTAATACTGAAGTGCTTGGCGTGAGTGATAATATTGTTATGTACCGTCTCGGCCTTGGAAACGGAAACACGGCTACATTCAAAGAGAGCGATAGTGTACTGGCGCTCATTGCGCAATCTGGTGTAAGAAATATTACATACAAAGTGACCAGCGCCAATCCTGACGGCTTTGAGGAATTGGATATTTCATATTACGGCGGAGTAAGTTCAAATGACGGCAGTAGCTATGTAGCCATTCAAGGTTCATCGCTCCCGCCAGAAGGAGCGTTTGAGAGCGAAAACTATTTCAGCACTTTTGGTGACATCAGAAGAATTACCGATTCCACTCCAGGCGTCATTAATACCAATCCGCGGGATGCAAAAGATTATCATGATTATGGCGAAACTTTGGTATTAACAGATGCAGTGAAAGGAAAAAAGGAATACTATATTAACTTTAGTTTTAATTCAGAAGATTATATGACTGCTTGGCTTTCTGAAATTGCCATTGTCGAAAAATTGCCTGTGGATTTTACAGATGTCGACCGGTACAGCACAGAAACACTTGTTAATATGGATTATACCGGGGTAGACAACAGAAACTGGATTGGAAATATGTGGCAAAATGGAGATCCAAATGCGGCAAATAATGCTGAGATAATTGCTGCGACTAACGAATATTGCCAAATTGTAGATGTAAAACGATGGCTAATGTTTTTGGGAGATGGAAATACAAATTGGCTTAGCTTTCCGGGAGAGGCTGAGGGCGCACAGCTTTGGACAAGTGGTGCATTTGTCTTGAAACTAACTGCCCCCGAAGGAAAAATTTTTAAAGGTATACACTTTGATCTTAAAGGTAAAAACAGCATAGACCCATGTGTAGGAGCAAACATAGGTACATCGATTACAGTGAGCGCAGGAGATGAATATGAATCGTATAATGTACCAGGGCTGGATGCGTTTAAAAGCAGCTTGGGTACAGTAAAACGCTTTTATTCATACAATAACGCACAGGGAGTTGTTGAGAAAAACGTAGGTGATCTTACCCCGTTTACTATTGTAGGCAACAATAAAAATGAGATTTATGTAAAGGTAACGATCGCAGGCGGACTGGATGGTTGGAATTATTTAAGCGGAATGAAGATAGATGGTATTTTTGCAGAAGATTCCATTATTGATGATATCGAATTCAGTGGGAAAGGTGCTTTCCCGACAGATGGAACGCTTACAGCAATATATAAAATAGGGGAGCCAAAAGCGAATGAACAAATGCCAAAATCCATTATGTTTGTGCTTGCAGTATATGAAAAGAAAGAAAACGGCGCACAAACGCTGGTTGGAGTAAAGACATTGCCAGTCAGTAACCCGACGGTAAATACTGACTACTCAGTAGAACTTACTGGATTGCCGCAGGATTCAAACGATTATTGTGCAAAAGCGTTCGTTTGGAATAATGATCAATTAATGACGCCCATTGGAAGTGTTTACAAACTTGGTGTAGAATAAAATCCTTTAGTATGGAGGCAATGATTTTAATGTTTAAAAAATTAAACGCACTGATTTTGACTTTTGCCATGCTCATAGGTTGCTGTATTGTATTTTCAGCGCCGGATATTGTAAAAGCAGAGACCGAACCCGATGGACTTGCCTATGCACTTCATATTACGGAGAAAAAAGACGCCAATCAGGCTGTGACCCGCGGTGATGCCGCGGGCATAGTCATTCGGCTTTTAGGTTATGATGCTGATTCTATAGGGGTTGAGCAAATTTTTGATGATGTAAGTGAAAGCCACACAAACGCTGCTGCAATTTATACTGCTGCAAAGCTTGGAATCATCAGTGGAACTGAACATTCTATTTATGAGCCGAATGAAAATGTGACATATGAACAGTTTATAAAAATGGTAGTAATCGCGCTTGGATATGAAGAAATGGCAGAAGACTTGGGCGGATATCCATATGGATACACGACGGTTGCCTCGAGATTAGATCTTGATCAAAGTATTGTTTTAGAAAATACAGAAAAACTTGAAGTAAAAACAGTTTCACAAATTGCAGAAAATGCTTTGCATGCTATTGTATTTTCTGGAACAAATGCCATAGGTGAGGAAGGTGTGACACTCTTATATAAGGCGTTCCAACTGGAGCAATATTCTGGGGTTGTGACAGCAATCTACGGTGCAAGTTATACGCCAAATAGCTATGCCGACACAGAAGATGATGTGTATATCAATGATCAGCGCTACAAAAAAGGAGAAGAAAGCGGTGTTGACGACCTGCTTGGCTGTTATGTCGATTTTTATGTTAAGGAAGCGGATACAGAGATGTCGACCGTTGTATTTGCAAAAAAAACCGCTGGCAGAGAGCAGGAAATTGATCCGCAAAATGTAAGCCAAGTTAGTGTAGATCGGAATGAAATGTGTATCAGCTATTATAAATCAGCAGATTCCAATCGAATCGAAACCGAGACGCTGCCTTTGGAGAAAACAAGTTTAGTATATAATGGGTTTTATACAGATATTACCAAAAGCGAAGAAGATTTACTGGACTTTTCTGATGGAAGCATTAAACTGATTGATTATAATGAAGATAGAGTGTGGGACTTTTTGGTCATAGAACAGTTGACTACCGTTGTGGTTAAAACTTATTCAAATACAACCCAGAGCCTTTCTTTTGAATATCCTGTTGAATTGGGTGTTGTTTCGACACAAACATTGGATTTTACAAAATATGATACGGTAATATTCGAAGATGATTTGAGTTATTCTACTTTAAAATTGGGAGATGTACTGGAAATTTGGCTACCTAAAAATGATGTGTTTGAAACAAAAGTGATTCGTCTTGGTGTTTCCGACAATATTGTTCGGGGGGAATTGACTGAAAAGAAAAACGTAGATAAAAAATGTGTAGTGATAGATGGGCAGACCTATGAATTTAGTGACGATTATAATGCATATGCACCGAGTACATTTGATAATTTACAACCAGGTGTAGAATATACCATGTATCTTACCACCTCTGGAAAGATTGCATATATCGTGAATCATCTTAACGAAGAACGTGTGTATGGGTATCTTACCAATATGGCTATTGGTACGTTTGGTTCGGTGACTATGAAAGTGCTTATGGAAGATGGAATGTTTCATACCCTTGATTTTGCAGATAAGGTGAGGGTGTATAGAGATGGTGTAGATGAAGGAAGTAAAACGCCGTTACAAGCAACAGAAGGATTTTTTGTCAACGGCTTTTTTGACAAGAATCAAGCACAACTGATTCGTTTTAGGCCGGATAGAGATTCCAAAGTATGCGTTATTGAATTTGCCCAAAACGAGCTTGGCTTTGATGCAGCTATGGAAGGTCATATGGATGGCAAGTTTATTAAATCACGTAGTAAATTTACTGGGACATATTTCAACTATTCACAGATAGTATATACCGATAATGGTCCCGAGTTTCCTTTTCCATCAACAACTGTTTGCTTTACCGTGCCATCGGATCCGGCGGATTTTGATGATGAGAAGAATTTCAAGGTAGGTGGTTATACGGGACAGCGTAATCTCGTCACAGTGGATACCTATAATGATGATGCGGCAGGCGTTCCGGAAATTATTGTGCGTTATGGCAGCGTGGATGTCCGTGAAGAATTTCCTATTAATTCACCCATTGCGGTAATTACAGATATTGTTCAATGCTTAGATAGTGAGGGAGAATTGTGCGATAAAATGACGGATGCTATGGGAAATTCCTATCTTGCCAAAGCAGAAGATAAGGTTTTCGTGGATCAGTCAACAGGAGAACCGCTTAAACGAGGAGATGTTGTTCAGGTTGGAACAACAAAAGGTGGATATGTACAGTTTGTAGATATGATATTTTTTCATGATTCCGATGCGCCAAATGGATATGGATATACTTATACCAATCCGAGTACCCATGCCAGAAACATGGCAGATATGGTAATTGCAAGTGGGGCGCTAGACAGTGAACGTATTTGCGCTTCCGGATATTTGACTGCGCTTACTTCTGAGTATATTAGAATACAAAATGCGGCAGGCGAGGATGCTGTGTTCAAATGCAGTGGAAACAATCATTATTTGTTTACGGTTTCTGAGCGGGGTGATATAGTAGAGGAAAGGATTGATCAAGCCAACATAGGCGACTATGTTGTTGTCAGATGTACGTTGAGTAATCTTCAAGAAGTAGTACGCTATGTAGATTAATTGGACAGCAATGGCTCACAGAAAATGATAGAAATTGATTTTGAGGTTTTCATGGATAAAGAGGTGAATGTGAATGATGAAAAAAATCTATAAGGCAAGGTGGTGTTATCTTGGCATATTGCCTACTGTGTTGTTGCTGGTGGTATTTATGCTATATCCTGCTATTGACAGTATTTATAAGTCAATGTGCCTATGGAAGACAAAAAATTATTTTACACCGCAATTTATTGGATTTGATAATTTTATAAAGCTGTTTGAAGATGTTGCGTTTTGGCAATCTTTTTTGGTCCTGGCAGTCTTTGTTGCAATGGGGATTTTTACATTATTGGCCGTAAATATGGTACAGACCTATTTGGTTTCAAAGCTTACGGGAACTAAAATTGGAAACTTCATTAAAACAGCATATATCATTCCTATTATGATTCCAACTATGGTTATAACGTTATACTGGAGATTCTTTTTTGAATATCAGAATGGTATATTCAATGCAATATTAAGACTTGTGGGTTTAGAGCAATATGCAACCGTATGGCTGGGGACAGATCAAACAGCACTTATTTCACTTTTGTTTATTGGGTTTCCGTTTGCAGGTGGATTTGGATATTTGATTTTCCTGGCAGCATTTCAAGGCATTGATCATTCGTTGCACGAGGCAGCTGATATTGAAGGGATTACCGCTTTTCAAAAATTCAGAATGATTGACATTCCGTTGATTATGCCGCAAATAAAAATGCTGACAATGCTTCAAGTAATTAATGGAATTCAACAGTTTAACACACAGATGATTATGACAAATGGTCGCTATCATACCATGGTTCCGGGACTGCAAATGTACCAAACAGCGTTTTCCGGAGGAAATTACGGATATGCTTCAGCAATGGGTGTAACCTTGTTTGTCATCATTCTTATTGTTACGATTTTTCAAAATAAATTCGTGAACAAAGAAGTATAGGAGGCCGTCTTCAGTGAAGAGAAAAACGAAAATATCAAAGGGAATCATTATTGCAATACATATCATTATATTACTACTAACATATTTCCCAATATACTTCATGATTATTTCATCACTTAAGACCAATCAACAGATTAGTGCAAACTACTTTCTGATGAGTTTTCCAGTGCACTTTGAAAATTATACAGCAGCCTTTTTCAAAGTAGTACGATATCTGGGAAATTCGGTAATTGTGTCGGGTGTGTCTGTGATTGGTGTAATGATATTTGGCTGTATGGCTGCATATGTATTTGCACGTTATAAATTCCCAGGCAAAAATATTATTTATATATTCATTATATCATTTTTGATGATTCCTTCCGTGTTAACTTTGGTGCCGCAGTTTGTGCTGGTGAATAATTTGGGTCTTAATAATACCTATTGGGCATGTATTTTTCCCTATATAGCGTCTGGACAAATTATGTTTATTGTAATTTTAAGAACCTTTATTGAGGAAATACCAAGCGACTTATTTGACGCTGCAAAAATAGACGGAGCCGGAAATATTCGGATTTTTGTTCAAATTGTTTTTCCTCTGGCCAAACAAATTATTGTATCGTTGCTACTGATCAATTTCCTGGGAAGTTGGAATGATTTTATCTGGCCGCAGCTCACATTAACAAAGGATGCGCTTAAAACGGTAACGGTGGGGCTGTATGCATTTACGGATGCACAGCAGATTCAGTATGGTTATATGTTTGCGGGTTTTGTGGTAGCCTCTGTACCATTAATCATTTTGTTTACACTGAATATGAAAAGTTTTGTAAGCGGAATCACGGTTGGCGCAGTAAAGGGGTGATGAAAATGAAGAAGGCAGTATTGCTTGTTCTTTCTGTTTTGATGCTGATGACAACAGTGCATGCGGCAGAAATTGAAATTAGGAGTAATAAGGGAAGCGGAAAAATTCAAAGTACCAAGCTGGATGATGAAACTGTACAGATTGACGTGACAGCACAGCTTCTTGATGAAGATGGACCTTGTAAGAATGAGTATATTACGATTGCTATGTATGGGCCGAATCAACCAGATGGAGCAAGTCACGAAAAGGAGATAGGTGGTAAAACATATTATTCATATTATATGGATCAGGTAAGAGCCGACAAGAATGGGGAGGTAAGTTACAGCTTTATTGTAAAAATCTCCTCCGAGGAAACCTGCTATTTAATTTTTAGCGGAAAAGGTGTAGAAAATCCGTTTGAATTAGAAACCTTGCTTCCACCTGCGGATGCACAGGTGATTCAACCAATGGATCCGCCTTCTTATTCAGGCGGCGGAGGCGGTTCTTCGGGAAAAACTGCCTCTCAGTATACTGCAAAACAGCCAGAGGATAACAAAGAAAATCAGGAAACCGTAAATGATGCAAATGTTTTTGTCGATATCTCAGATGATCACTGGGCGTATGAGGACTGTATGAAACTTTATAATCGTGGAATTATTACGGGTGATGGCAACGGATACCTTCGTCCTGAAGACAACATTTCGCGCGAAGAAGTTGCAGTCGTTTTGACAAAAGCTTTTAAGATTAACATACCTGACGTGGAAATGAAAATGGATAATACTTCATCATTGTGGGCAAAGAACTATCTTGCTGCAGCGGTAAAGAATGGAATTATGATGGAGGATGAAAATGGAACATATCGTGGAACATCATATGCTTCGCGTGCAGAAGTGGTTACTATGGTAAATCGATGCCTGAAACGAGAAGGCAATGTAGATAGTCTAAAAGTCTTTACTGATTATACAGACATTCCTGATTATAGCATGAATGGGTTTTCTGCGCTGGTTGAAATGGGCGTTGTAAACGGGTATGAAGACGGAACAGTCAGACCAAATCATTATATTACACGAGCAGAGTTATTTAAAATTATATCAAGAATATTAGAGGAGGTACCCTTATGAAAAAATTGATCACTGTTGCTGTAATTTTGTTATTATCTTTGTCTCTATTTAGTTGCGGAGCAAAGCAGAATGATGCTTCCAAAATTACCATTTCACATTGCCAAGGCGAATGGTGCTGGCCGATTTTAGAAGAAATCGCAGATGCTTATACAGAGGAAACGGGTGTTGAAGTTGAATTTATTTATGTTGCGGCCGAATCGTACGATCAGTGGAGAGAAGCGCAGTTGGCCGCCGGAAGTGAACCGGATATTATATGGGGAATGACCAATGCAAAAACCTTCTTTAGCAGTGGAAAGATTTTACCATTGACTGACTATTATAATTCGGAAAGCCGTTTCAGTGGACAGCTTTGGAAAGACGATTACATAGACGGAATACTGGATAATTGTTATGATGAAAATGGTGAAGAATTGATTACCAATGTTTTATCAAGAGCACAGATTAATCTTTATTATAACAAGGACATATTTAATGAATTAAATCTTGAAGTGCCAGAAACATGGACAGAGTTTATGGCTGCGGCGCAAACAGCAAAAGACGCTGGTTATATTCCGTTCAGCATCATGAATTCATCCACCTGGACTCTTGAATGGATGGAGGACCCTGTTTTGGAAGATTGCTATGCAAATAGCGGTATAGCAGATCGGTTGGATGTAATTACAGAAAATGGAATTCTGGATGAAAATGAAATTTTGCTTGGAGTAAAAGCAGGATTGCTAAATTATAATGATCCTGAATTTGTGACATATTTTAAGCTTGTTAAAGAAATGACACCATATTATAATGTCGGATTTAATTCAGCAAGCTGGGAATTTGAAGCGTTGTTCAATGAAGGGAAAGCAGCCATGACGCTGAATGGTTCGTGGTATCCGAATCAGCATATGATTAATGAAACTCCTGTCAATTATGGTGTGGCAATGCTTCCTTATGTGGATTCTTCGATTTATTCGGATTCAAGGAATGAAAGAGTAAAGTATATGGTTTCGCCTCCTGCTGGGGATATTGTTGTTACGCAAAAAGCTGCCGACGAAGGACGCGCTGACGCTGCTGTTGGATTTTTGCAATTTATATCCAACGCAAAAGGCGGCGGAAAATTGTGGGCAGAAAAGACCATGTTTTTACCAGTGATTAAGGACGTGGAACTGCCTGAAGTTATGAAACCATTTGAAGATTTTACAGGAGATACGCCTATGGTGTATTCGGCAGGCAGAATGTTGCATCTTGATGCCGAGGCACATACCGCATACAGAAAAATATTCTGTGATTATCTGGAAAATGATCAGACAGCAGAGGAATTTGCGGCAGAAGTTCAGGAACTATACAGTGGGTATATCGACGATGTTATTGCCCTCAATTCGGTTGACATTAACTCGTATATAGATAAAATTAAATAATCCGGGGGTGCGTTAAATTGAAAAGAAAGAGAGGGCTTCTATGCTTTCTGGTTCTGTTTTGTGCAGCTTTCTATTTTATCTTAAGCAGTTGTATTGTCATGGCAGAAGATACAGATTATCTTTGTGATCAGATTGTTTTTGGCAGTGATGATTCACATAATGTTGAAGCGGACAGTCAAAGCTCTATTAAAAACATGACGACCATGCGGGCCGGCGAATATACGGACGAAAAATATACCGTACGTAAACTTGCAGCTAAAAAAGGAACCATATCCTATGATGCTGCAGTTACCGGAAGTCATGTTGTACTTGAATTTGAGGAAATACACAACAAAACCGAAGCATCGTATGGTTATTATATCAATGTCGATGGTACAGATGTGTTTTTAAGAGCGGGGGCGGAAACTTCTGTGGGACCTTTGCACTTCTTTGTAAGAGTTCCTGCAGAGCTAACAGAAGGAAAAAACAGTGTTCGAGTAACATTAAGAAATGTATCCGATTCGCCGGTCATGTTAAATCGTGCGTGGACACATAGTAATCTTGATACGCTGCGATCAGAGGAAGGCATTAATGACAGAATGCCAGTCATGATTTTAAACGGAGATTTCTTCAATTTAAATTGGACAGCGTATAAAGCAACGAAAGAAAGATTTCGCGAACAGATTGAAAATTATATTGAAGTATTTGGAGACGAATCCAACTATAAAACGTTTGAGCCTGGATATGTGATTGAGGTTACTTATCTTTTATGGCCTGATGAACATGTTTACAACGTAATAGATGCAGTTGTGGAATTGTCGCGCGAACTTGATGTTCCGATGGCTATTAATTTTAATTCCTGGTGGGGAGGTAATCCGACTTATGTGCCGGACGGTAAAGGGGGATTCTTTAGCGACCTTGAATATCAGATGCTGGTATATGCACCAGAAAATATTAATGGCCGAGGAATTTACCAAACAACTACGCCCAATACATGGGGTAACAATCCATGGCTTTCCATGAATAATGATTATTTAAACAGTGTCAGATTGGACAAATATAGAAAATTTTGTAAATATATGAGTCAAAAAATTGCAGAGTCTAAAATTATTGCAGGGGATAAGGGAATTCCAGAGATTTCAGTTTTTATTGAAAATGAGCCTCAATATTGGACAGAATTCCTGTTTACTCCCACAGAAATAAAGGAAGTCTGTGATTCATCTCAACAATTTGTGGATGCACTGAAAGAAAACTATGGCGTAGATTTTGACCCTACTGATTGGCTGGATGAGGAAGAGCAGGAAGCATTATTCTATAATTTAAACGATTATGCAGCCGACCTTATGACTGCAGCCGCAGAAGGTGCCGCATCGGATTACATTACTGTGAAAGGTGATGAAATTACATTACCGGACTATCAGCTGATGGATAATTTTTATACACATCAGTTTGATACCAATATAGAGAAAAGAGTAATTTCCGAATGGGATACGTATGAAACAGCAATTACTAAAAATGGGCATGTCGGTATGGAAGGATATGGATTGTCCGGAAACGTTGCAAACAGAAATATGGGTGCACATACGGCTGCACGTGGTAAATTTGCAGCTGTTAACATTGAATGTGGCGGTGATGGCCTGGCCATTAACCCATTAGATGACTATTATGCTGCCGGTGCACAATATGGAGTTTTGTACAACACGACCAAGGCGGCACAGCCAAAGCTTGCTGAAATGGATCAGACTGTTCATACCGAGGAATATGTAGAACCATTTGAGGGAAGAGAACTTTTCAGGTATGATTTCGATGAAAATACTACTTTTGAGCCAGATGATGTGTTGATTGCATCAGATGGAATGGGTACGGAGCCAATGCGCAGATGGAATCTTGCGTGCCCTATGGATGAAGATTATGAAGGAAGCTTAACTTTTAAGATTGACAACAAAGGAAAGCCTTTAGAGAATGGTGCAGCCATTATGCTTTACGGCCTATGCTGGTCGCACATGGACCCAAATTGTCGAGTGGAAGTATATGCTGGTTCGGACTTGAATAACCTCAATTTGGTGCCGTCTAATGTTGTAATGGATGTGGGCGGTGTTCCATATGATATTAGCGACTATATTGACAAAACAAAATCTGTTGCTTATGCAATGGTTCGTCTTTATACATCGGGAACCAGGTCGTGGTGTGGCCTTTATCGGGTAAGAGGACTCGCAAAATTTGGAGAGACATTAGGTCATACTGATGGATTTAATTATACACTCTCTGAAACCAGACTGAATAATCTTATTGTTACTTACCGTGCGGATGTTGAAAAGATGCTTGCAGAGCAAAAGTCATATGCGGGGACCCATCCTAATTATATCGAAGCAGAGAAGCTGTATCAGCAAGGAAAATTCAAAAGTGCAAAGCAGCTTTTGCTGGGTACACAGTCTTTAAGCATGCCTGCAAAATTCATGGTGATCGGCAATGGAAAGTTAGGAGATTATCCAATCACGGTGGAAGCAGCAGACAGTGAAACACCAGTGGGCATTATCCTTCGTGAAATTGGGGAAACAGTTCGGTTTGAATTAGGGGCGGAAAGAAACAATGATGTTACTTTATCTTTCTCTGATAAAAGCGGCAGATATAGCTTAACCAAGGACGGAGATGTATATGTTCTCGAAAAATGTGGCAATGGAGAATACATTGAAGTTGATGGTGTGGTAACGCTTACATTAACTGCGGGTAGGCCGGTAAAAGAATACCCCAAACAGTTTACTGGATTTACGGGCGTGCAAGAGTGGCAAACAGAAGATGAAGTTATGATTTCTTTCCATGACGTGGAATTGAGTAATTATAGCAGAGGTTCCTTCTTTAAATTTGCAGACGATGCAAAAATTTATCGGGGGCCTATTGATGCCGGCTGTGGCGAACTGCAAGAATATCCGCGTGAAAAAATGAAAGATATTCTTTTAGGAGAGAGGGCGGATGTAACGCTGAATGACGAAGGAGAGATTTCTAAACTGGAGCTTCGTTATGGATTGGTCAAAGGGACAATTACTAAATTTACCGAGGCGCAGTTCCCGGAGATGATATCTCCATATATGGAAATAACGGAGGAAGGTACCGGTAAGAAGTGGCTCTTTAAGCTGGATTCCATGACTACTTTTGATTCCTCAAAGACCGAGGGGGCTGGGACATTTTTGGCAGCAGCACCTGGAAAGGGAATTGGATTTAAAGAAGGAAATATTGTCAGTGTGTACTATATGCCTCTAAAAGCCGGAGACGAGGAAAGCTATTATGCAACCAAAATTTTTGAAGAATATATTACAGTAATTGATGAAGAATTGAATGATGATTCTTATCGTGAAACTCTATATTCCGAGAATAATATTCAGGTTGCTCCGCTTGATGGTAATAATTTAGATACAATTGGGCTGGCCGCTATAGGAAGTACTGGATCCGCTGTCTGGAAAGTGGAGTCAGATCAGCCCATCAAAGAGGTAGTTGTAAATTATTCCGGACGCGCTATTATGGGATCAAACGTCGAGATAAAGGCAAGTGCAAATGGATATATATACGATGAGATAAGTGATTTGCAAAGCATTTTCTCTCACAATACCAATCAAATATTTACTTGTTATACGAACGAACCGGATATTGTAGGAGGCAATGTAGTATATATTAAGGCAGAATTTAATGTGCAGGCCAATACAACTTGGGGATTCCTTAATTCAATTCAAATACAGATAAAGGTTTAACAGATATGGAATTAGAACATGTTTTAGATGAATATAATTGCACCATACCTTATGGTGATATGCAGATTATTGTGCATCGTTTTACGCGTATGGAGACGGATGGGGGCCTTTTTGCCCCCATCCATATGCACAAGGATTATGAATTTCATTATGTGGTAAGTGGAAAAGCAAAGGTTTCTATTGAAGATGCAGAGTTTGAGGTAAGCAAAGGAGATATTTATTTTACCAAGCCATATGTCAACCATGCGGAATTCTCTTTTGATAGCGACCCCATGATATCGTACAGTATAGAATGTCAAATCATATTTGCGGATGAACAAAAAAGTAAAATTGACCGTTTTGAAATCGGCACAATGCATGCAATTATGAAAGAAATATATTATCAGTCTTTTCATGATGATGGAAGTATTGTGGGAGTGCTGGATCAAATCAGAAAAGAAAATAGAGAAAAGCAATTTGGATATTATTTGCGAAGCAAAATAATGATTATGGAGTGCATTATAAAAACGATACAGATTGTAGCAAAAAAAGAAAAATTTTTTAAACCAAAATTACAGAATGATTTCAGCAAAATGCGTGCATCCAGCATAAAAAACTATATTGATGTGAATATCACCAATAACGTATGCTTAGAAGATATTTGTAAATATGTATTTTTAAGCGAAAAGCAGGTGAATCGTATTTTTTTTGAGAAATTTGATCAAACAGTAACACAGTATATTCTTGAGTCCAAGTTTGAGCTTGCAAAAAAATTATTGCTTACTACAAACGAAAATCTTGAAAATATTGCTGTTAAGGCAGGATTTACTGGGTATCAGCAAATGTATAGGGTGTTTGAACGCAAACTGAATATTTCACCCAATCAATATCGGGCAAGTAATGGAGATAGGGCATTTTAATATACGAGTTCGTTTAATGATATAATTTTATGAATTTTGGGAGAACCGAATATAAAAGCAATGTGGCATGAGAGGTCAAAAATATGCTTTAATGCTTTTTACAAATATATAGAGCAAAAGAGGAGAAAGAGGGAAGTTCATGGCAAATTTGTATTTAATAGCGAATGCACACATTGATCCGGCGTGGCTTTGGAGATGGCAGGATGGTTTTTCAGAGGTTTTAGCGACATATCGAAGTGCGCTTGACCGATTGAAAGAATTTCCTCATTTAAAATTTACAGCTGGCAGCGCAGTATATTATCAGTGGATTGAACAGGTTGATCCTGTAATGTTTTCTCAAATCCAAGAGAGAGTCAAGGAGGGGCGTTGGAGTATTGTAGGAGGGTGGTTTTTACAGCCTGATTGTAATATCCCAGACGGAGAAAGTTATGCCCGGCACGCATTAATTTCACAGCGTTACTTTAAGGAAAAATTTGGTGTAATTGCTAAAACGGGTTATAATGTAGACCCTTTTGGACATAATGGTTCTTTGCCAAAGGTGCTTAAGAGTAGTGGTATTGATAATTATGTATGTATGCGGCCTGCACCGGAGGAAAGCGGAATAGAGTACTCTCTTTTTCAATGGGAAAGCGATGATGGAAGCAAAGTTTGTGTTTTTCGCTTGCCTTTTACATATCATATAGATCTAAGCTGTATGGAAACTTTTGAAAAGATCAAGGAAAAAGCAGAAAAAGAAAATTTAGATTATATGGCTTTTTTTGGCGTGGGAAATCATGGCGGCGGCCCCACTATTAAGCTTCTTGATGAGATATCTAAATTAAAGATTGATGGAATGATATATTCAAGTGTTGATGAATATTTTTCAAAAATTGATCAGCAAAACTTACCGACGGTTCATGGAGAATTACAACATAATGCACGTGGCTGTTATAGTGCAAATACCTTTATAAAAACGGGCAATAGACGTTGTGAAAATAATCTTTTAGCGGCAGAGACATTGTCTATGATGGCAACGAAGTTAATTGGGGCAGAATATCCTAAAAAAAAGTTGAATACTGCTTGGAAAAATGTATTGTTTAATCAATTTCATGATATATTGGGCGGCTGTTCTATCAAACAAGTTTATGAGGATGCCAGGTATTTGTATGGAGAAACGATGAGCATAACCGAACAAGCAATCAATCTTGCAATGCAGAAAATTGCGTGGAATATAGACACGTTGAACGGAGCAACACTGCCCTCTTATAAGTCAGAAGAGAAATCTCGAGGACAGTGGGCAATGTGGGTACACGAGGTTTTGGGTACGCCGATTGTCGTTTTTAATCCGCATGCTTGGCCGGTCAGACAAACGATTCGCATATATGGGGCAGCTCAAAAAATGACCAATTGGGAGGATAGGGAGATCCCATTTCAAATTGTTAGAGGAAGGCATACCAATTTTGGAAACAAACATGATACTGTATTTACCGCTGAAGTTGAACCTATGGGGTATGCGGTGTACCGCATGTTTACGGAACAGGAGAGCAATGTTTCATTTGCATCTGATATCCATGTGTCTGAAAACACACTTGAAAATAGTAAGATTAGAGTTGAATTTTCCAAAGAAACAGGAGATATTTGTAGGCTGTATGATAAAGAAAAGGGAACATGTATCATAGACAGAGCTTGCAGAGCAATTGTATTGGATGAGACGCATTGCAATACTTGGGGACATGATGTAGATGAGCTTGGGGAGGAAGTCGGTGTATTTGGTAATCCTTCTTTTCAAGTGATAGAACCAGGCTGTGTCCGGGCTTCCGTTTGTGTGACCAGCGAATACAATGGATCTACATTACAGAGAATATACACCCTTGATGCTGATGCAAATTATGTTGATGTAAGCGTCAAATTGGATTTTCATGAAAAACATAGAACGGTAAAATTTAATTTTCCACTTATCAATGAAACAGTGATTGCGAAGGTTCCTTACGGCACGATTTGCAGAAAAGGATATACTGGTGAAGAGCCCTTTGGGTCATGGTTCGCAAGCGGAAATTTATGTGTTGCCAATGATAGTAAATATGCATACGATACAAAGAATGAAGAAATACGGCTAACGGTTTTAAGAACAGCTATTTATGGTGACCACTATTGTGAGCGTGATGAATTTTGTGAGTATATGGATTTAGGTGTACATGAGTTTTCTTATAGAATATTTGGATATGAATCAAACAGTGCATCAGAAAAGACAGCGGCAGTGCTTAATTATGGACTCAGGGCGATTACGGGCAGCTTTCATAACGGGGTTCTCCCGCTGAAGAAAAGTTGTTTTGCGTGCAATAATGAAAATGTCATTGTTTCTGCGGTGAAACAAAGTGAGGACAACAATACCCCGGTGATTAGAATGTATGAGATCAATGGGGAAGACAGCGACATTTCCTTTGTGTTATTCGGAAATCAGGTGCATTCTCATATCAGGCATTGCGGATTAAAAACCTTTGATTACAATGGAAAGGAACTCAATGTGCTGGAGTGGGAAGAATAAACATTTTGTTTCTCCGCAGAAAAGATATAACTTAGTAAAGTGACAAATTGTTTTAACCGCATTAATTTTATAACCTTGAGGTGTACATATGGGAAATATAGCAACGGTTGACAAAAATTTTGCTGTAAAATCAAGTTTACAAAAAGAGGATGTAAAATTTTATAATGTGTTACAATGTCCTTTTCGATTATATGGAATTTTTTATGAAAACGGACGGTTCCGGAGATTGCCTGAGAAAATCGCCAAAGAGGTGAGTGAGGGAGTCTTTTCTCTTCATACCAACACAGCAGGAGGAAGGGTAAGGTTTCAAACCAACAGCCCATATGTTGCTATCCTGACCAAAATGGAAGCGGTAGGCAAAATGCCGCATATTACGTTAACTGGCTCTGCTGGCTTTGATTTATACGTGGGAGGAAAATGCGGGGAGGAGTATGGAGGGACGTTTATCCCTCCATATGACATGGAGCACGGATTTGAAGGTGTGATAGAATTTGGATCGAAAACCAAACGCACCGTAACCATTTATTTTCCCTTATACAGCAATGTAAAAGAGCTGTATGTAGGAATATCTGAGCAAGCGTTCTTAAAAGAAGCAGCACCCTATAAAAAGGAAAAACCGATTGTTTATTATGGATCGTCCATCACACAAGGTGGCTGTGCATCCAGACCGGGAAATACATATCAGAGCATGATTGCACGAAGACTTGACTGCGACTATATCAATCTTGGATTTTCGGGAAATGCCAAAGGAGAAAAGAAAATGGCAGACTATATCAAGTCACTCGATATGTCCGTGTTTGTATATGATTATGATCATAATGCTCCGACTGCCCGTCATCTGTATTACACGCATGAGCATATGTTCTGTGAGATACGTCGGGAAAAGCCGAAATTACCTGTGGTTATATTGTCGAGGCCTAAGTTTTTTTTAGAAGATTATGAAAAAGAAAGACTTCAAATTATTCAAAAGACATATAAACATGCCATTTCAAATGGGGATAGAAATGTATATTTTATCCCGGGCAATAAACTGATGAGACTGGCTAAGTATGACGGAACCGTGGATAACACACATCCCAACGATTTGGGTTTTGCATCTATGGCTCAGGTTTTGGGGGATTTACTGGAAAATATAATGGAAGCCGAAATATAGACATTTTCAGGTGATTTCAGAGACAAATTGGCAGAATTTAATTTATGAAAACATCGTGAAAGGGAAGAAGGTACTTTTTTATGCAATATATATTACTCCTGCTAGTGATTCTATTAGTGGCGACGCAAAATATTTTGCAAAAACAATATAATCAAAGTGCAAAACTGCCAAAGCCCTATTTGTTTTTATCCATCACGTCTTTCTCGGCAATGCTTTTTTTCATTTTTAGCTCTGGCGGGCGGCTTCATTTCACTTTAGATGTTTTCTGGTACGCATTGGCGTTTGCAATTAGCTTTATCTCTGCGATATTGGGGTTGTTCCTTTCAATTAAATGGGGTTCGTTGTCTATTTCTATGTTGGTCAATTCCTACTCACTCATTGTGCCAACACTCTATGGAATTTTTTTCCTCAAAGAGGAGTTAGGTGGTATTGGCGTTCTTGGATTATTGCTTTTAATTTTATCGTTATTTTTAATTGCAGATAAAAAGCAAAAAGTGATGTTTTCTTTGCCTTGGGTGATGGCCTTATTGTTTTCGTTTTTTGGTAATGGCATGTGTTCTACTATTCAAAAAGCGCAGCAAATAGCATTTGACGGTGGTTACAAAAATGAATTAATGATCATGGCACTTCTAATTTGCGGGGGAACCTTTTTTCTTCTCTCATGCATTTTTCATGAAAATTTTCAGGAAGCAAGATTGTGTGTGGGAATGGGGATACTAAATGGAGTGGCAAATGGCGGTGTTAACCTTATGATGTTGGTTTTGACGGGATTGATTCCGAATGCGATACTCTTTCCTAGTGTTTCGGCAGGTGGTGTGGTTCTTGGATTTGTTACTGCGACCTTTATTTATAAGGAACGATTGTCCCACATACAGCTAGTCGGATATTTTATAGGGACTCTGTCAATTATTTTATTAAATTTATAATGGCATGAAAAGGTATCAGGACCAGCTAAAATGTAAAAAGATGGGGTGATAAAAATGTATAAATTGTCAGTTCCTGTTAGTATTCAAACAATGAATAAAAAGTCCCTTCCAATATTTGTGGAAGAATTTCGCAGGGCGGAAGTGAGTAGGGTTTTTCTGTGTGGACTTATACCTTTCTATAAAAAAGACTGCTATATCTATCAAGAACCGGAAAAAATGGAGTTTTTAATTTCCTATTTAAAAGAACAAGGCTTTGAAGTAGGCGTTTGGGAGGGTGCTTTTGGACATGGGGGCATATTAACCCATGACCAACAATCAGAATATGTCGATTCGTTTACTCGAATCGAAGGAGTAGACGGCAAAGTAGAAGAGGAAGCTTTTTGTCCGCTGGATAAAAACTTGCAAAATTGTTATTACCATGCCATCAAACGACTTGCTCAGATGCAGCCGGATATTATTATGTTTGATGATGATTTTCGGTTAAATACCCGTAGATATAATATGGGGTGTTGCTGTGAGCTTCATTTAAAGCAGTATTATCAAGAGATTGGAGAGGAAATTCCCAGAAGCAAGTTGGAAGAGGTAATCTTTACCGGTGGCGAGAACCGTTACCGTTCGGCCTGGTTAAAGGTTATGGGGGATAGCTTGTTAGACTTTGCCAAACTTATGCGGGCAGCGGTGGATGAGGTAGATGAAAACATTCGCCTTGGCAGCTGTACTTGCCACGATATCTGGGATTTTAGCGGAACGGATGGAATAAGGCTTGCAAAAGTATTTGCGGGAAAAACAAAGCCTTTTTTACGTACCATTGGAGCTCCTTACCATGGAATAAGGGTACAAAATGCGGTAGAATACACCAGGATGCAGGCCGCTTGGTGTCAGCATGAGGATATAGAAATATTTACAGAGGGTGACGTTTATCCCAGACCAAGATACATAGTCCCATCAAGGTTGCTGGAAATATTTGATTTGGCATTACTTGCTACAGGGGAAACGGATGGTATTTTAAAATATATGTTTGATTATAATCGTGATGTAACTTATGAGAGAGGATATACTGCCCGTCATGTAAAAAACAAGTTATTACGCGATGGTATAAAAAATTTTTTTGGAGACAAAAAAAACATTGGTGTCAGGGTATACGAGGTTATGCACAAGGTAGAAAAATTTGTGCTTCCCCAAAAATATACACCAGGGATTTCCAGATTTGTTGAAAATACAATTTATAGTCCGGGACAAAAGCTTTTGTGCGAAAATGCAATACCAACCACATATTGCAATATAACAGAGTATCCAGCCATTGTTTTTGGTGAAAATGCAAGATACATCCAAAAGAATGAATTAAAAAATGGCGCCATTTTAGATGTGGTTGCTGCTGAAATTTTGGCGCAAAGAGGCATTGATACTGGACTAATAAAATGTAGTAGTGCGAACTTTACGGGCGAAATGTTTTGCGCTGAAAATGATGAAATTACTAATATTTCAGAAGTCACAATGTATAAAATAAAATGCTCGGATACAGCTTTGGTCAAAAGTGTTTTTATGCCCGGCAGAGAGGTTGCTTCGTACTTGTATGAAAATGAGGACGGCCTGCGTTTTTATATTTTTGCAATTGATGCTTACAGAAGTGACAAAAATGCTTATAATTATTTCAATAATTATTATCGACAGCAACATTTAATAGATGCCATTCCCTGGTTATGCAAAAAATCTTTGCCAGCAATTTGTGTAAAGAATCCGTTTTTGTACATGCAAACGGCACAAAGTGATGATAAAAATGCGCTTTCTGTTGCTTTATTCAATGTTAATTTTGACGAAATAATAGAGCCTGAAATCATCCTTGATCAAACCTATTCAGAGGTGAAATTTTTAAATTGTATGGGGAAACTTTATGGGAAAAAAGTTAAGCTTTTTTCTAACATTGAGCCTTATGGTTTTGCGGCATTTGAGGTAAAGTAGGCTTATGAGAGAAAATAAAACAATATATTGGAAAATGTTTTAAAAACTTTTCTGATATAGTCGTGGCGGATGAAAACGATATCAAAAAAGAGATACAATAGGATCATTCATCTTTCAGTTGTTCATGTTTCGTCTAGAGTTCCATAATGTTTAACGTTTTCTTCAAATTGCCATAAGAGTATTTTGTATACGAAAAGAAAAGATAAACAACTAGAAAATAAAAGCACTTTATAACAAATAATGAGTGATAAGATCGTCTAAAGGGAGTGAAGAAATTATGCCAATATTAGATATGCCCATCGAAGAGCTGCGGAGATATCAAGGGAGAAATCCCAGACCAGAAGATTTTGACGCATATTGGGAAAGAGCGCTTGCTGAATTGGATCAAACAGATATGCAGGTTAATATTACCAAGAGTGAATTTCAGATGCCAAATGTAGAATGCTTTGATGTGTATTTTACGGGTGTTAAGGGTGGACGAATTTATGCCAAGCTTTTGAAGCCAATGCATATTGTAGGTCGAGCCCCTGCTGCAATTAAATTTCATGGATATTCTGCACAGAGTGGTGATTGGGTACAAAATATGGCGTTGGTTGCTACAGGTTTTGTAGTTGCCGCTTTGGATACCCGCGGCCAGGGAGGAAAATCAGAGGATATAAATCCTGTCAAAGGGAATACGTTAAATGGCCATATCATTCGCGGATTGGACGATCCGGATGCAGATAATATGCTGTTTCGCCAGTGTTTTTTGGATACTGCCGCACTGGCACGAATTGTCATGGGATTGGATTATGTGGATGAGGGAAGAGTTGCTGCAATGGGAGGTTCCCAGGGAGGTGGATTGACGTTAGCGTGTGCGGCTCTTGAACCCCGTATTGCTAAGGTTGTGCCGACGCATCCGTTTTTAAGTGATTATAAACGGGTATGGGAAATGGATTTAGCAATGAATGCATACGAGGAAATATGTAATTTTTTCCGGTGGTATGACCCTTGTCACTTGCGGGAAGAGGAGATTTTTACTAAATTAGGTTATATTGATGTACAGCATTTGGCTTCACGCATTAAGGGGGAGGTTTATCTTACAACCGGTCTCATGGATAATATTTGTCCTCCATCTACCGTGTTTGCTGCCTATAATCATATCAAAGCAAAAAAAACCATACGCATTTATCCGGATTTTGGGCATGAATATATGCCTGGCCATGATGATGGCGTTTTTCAATTTTTAAAAGATTTGCTGTAAAAAGGCCCAAAAATACAAAATAATTTTAGATGATATCAGAAGGGGGATAATATAAAAATGAAAAAGCAAACGTTTGCATTGTATTTTGGAAACAGAGGATTTTTCCCAGAAAGCCTGATAGAAACTGCTAGAGAGGAAATGAAACAGGCGGTAACAGAAGCGGGATATGATTATATCATTCCCCCCATTGATATGACTCGGTATGGAGCAGTTGAAACGAGTGAGGAAGGACGAAAATATGCCGAGTGGCTAAAAGAACACGAAGGAAAATATGATGGAATTATTATATCACTTCCCAATTTTGGTGATGAAAACGGCGCAGTTGCAGCTGTTTCGGAGACAGATAAACCAATTTTTTTACAAGCGTATCCAGATGAAATAGGGAAAATGGATTTTGAACATCGACGTGATTCCTACTGCGGAAAATTTAGCATTGAAGATTATTTCCATCAATGTGGCATTCGATATACGGTGTTTGAGCCTCATGTAGTTCATCCGCTGACGATGAAGTTTAAGCAAAATCTTGATGACTTTGCGGCTGTTTGCCGGGTTGTAAATGGTATGAAAAAATTTACTGTTGGAATACTTGGAGCCAGAACATCAAAGTTTAAAACAGTACGATATGATGAAATAACGCTTCAGAAATATGGCATTACCTGTGAATCGTTTGATTTATCAGATTTATTTTATCGTGTGCGGCAATACTCGGACAAAGACTCCAAAGTGATAGAACGCATGAATCAGCTGAGACAATATACGGATTTTTCCCATGTGCCTGAGGACAAACTTTGTACTTTAGGAAAAGTATCCATGGTGATTGATGATTATATAAGTGAATTTAAGTTGGATTGTATCACTCTTCGGTGTTGGGAGGAAATGCAAACTGAACTTGGCATTGCTCCTTGTGTACTTTTAAGTGAATTAAACGATAGGGGTATTGTGGCTTCCTGTGAAATTGACTTATGTTCCGCAATCAGTATGTATGCGATGCAGCTTGCCTCTGAAAAACCGACAGCCTGTCTTGATTGGAATAACAATTATGGCAGTGATCCTAATAAAGTAATTCTTTTTCATTGTGGTTCCACAGCGCAACAGTTAATGAAAGGAAGAGGCGTTGTCAGTGACCATAAAATGTTTGCAAAGGCATGTCCAGGTTGTGGTTGGGGAAGCAATGAGGGAAGAATTGCGTCATTCCCGATGACCTTTTCAAATTGTAAGACAGAGGATGGAAAACTGACTTGTTATATTGACGAAGGTAGTTTTACAGATGATGAGATAGAAAATAGATTTTTTGGATGCGGTGGTGTTGCGGTTATTGATGATTTACAAAGAAAGCTTATAAGACTTGGCCGGGAAGGATTTAGGCATCACACAGCAATCGGAGTTGGGCATATGGCGAAAATTTTGAATGAAGCGTTTACATATTATCTTAATTATAATGTAATTGAATTATAAGGAGGCGTGATATGTTCATAGGTGGTTTGGATGTGGGAACAACTGGGTGTAAGCTGACTGTTTACGATACGAGTGGGTTGTATATTTCTAACTCGTATGTCGAGTATGATGTTACACGGAGCAATGGGGAGCATGAAATTGACGCAAACATCATTTTTGAGTCAGTATGCACGGTTATCAAAGAAATTGCAAAAGATTATGATTTGGCGGCAATCGGCATCACCACTTTTGGCGAAAGTTTTGTTGTAGTTGATAAAAAAGGCAGTGTTTTGTTTCCTACCATGCTCTATACTGATCCGAGAGGGGAAGAGGAGTGTGCTGTTCTATGCTCAGAAGTAGGAATGAACAGGTTAATTTCGATTTTAGGTGTGAAACCGAGTTCCATGTATAGCCTCCCTAAAATTATGTGGTTAAAAAATCACCACCCTGAGGTATACCAAAATATAGACAAGATCATGTTAATTGAAGATTTTATTGTATATAAGCTTACTGGAAAAGCACAAATTGATTATTCTCTTGCAGCACGAACAATGGGATTTGATATCATAAATAAATGCTGGAGTGCAGAAGTGTTTGATGCAGCAGGAGTGGATGTGCGTTTGATGTCTAAGCTGGTTTCTACAGGCAGTATAGCGGGCTGTATTTTACCGGAAATGGCGGAAAAACTGGGACTTTCTTCCGAAACAAAAATTATCAATGGCTGTCACGATCAAGTTGCGTCTGCTATAGGGGCAGGTGTATTTGAAACGGGACAGGCTGTGGATGGAACTGGTACAGTTGAGTGTGTAACGCCTGTTTTTAATACTATTCCTAATAATGAGCAGCTATATGAAGAGGGATATGCGGTTGTACCGTATATATTTGACGGAACCTATGTTTGTTACGCCTTTTCATTTACAGGCGGCTCTGCTCTTAAATGGTATAGGGATAATTTCGCAAAGTATGAGGCAAGACTGGTTAAGAATTTAAAGAAAAATATCTTTGCAGTACTGGATAGTCACATGCCAAATGAACCGACAAACTTATTAGTGTTGCCCCACTTTTCCGGTGCAGCAACTCCATATATGGATTATAGAGCTAAGGCGGCAATTTTGGGGCTTACGCTTGAGCATACCGGTTTAGATATTTATCGAGCTCTTATAGAAGGGGTTACCTTTGAAATTCTATTGAATCTGGAACATTTAGCCAGGTTTGGGATTTGTCCTCAAAATTTGTATGCAACAGGTGGCGGCGCGGCTTCTCCTGCTTGGCTGCAAATCAAGGCAGATATTTTAAATAGACCTATTACTGCTCTGGCAGCAAAAGAAGTTGGTACCTGTGGAACATGTATGCTGACTGCGGCTGCCATAGGAACAGTGGTAGATATGCATGAGGCAAAAGAAAAATTTGTAAAGTATGAACAGACTTATAAGCCCATTGAAAAAAACGCAAAAATATATGCAAGGACTTACGAAGCATATAAACAAATATATAAAGCGATTAAACCGATTGTAGAGGGACTGACATATGAATAAATATATCGGCAATGAATTACAACTTTGGGGTGTTGAAGAAGCTATTCTTGTTAGTGGAAAAGCAAACGGCATGAGGATTTTAAATGTAAGAAATGGTAAGGGCCTTGAATTTACTGTATCACTTGATAGAGGGGCTGATATCTCGAGAGTAATCTTTAAGGGCGATAATATGGGATATTTTGCTCCATGCGGGTATGTTTCATCCAAATATTATGATAGCACAGGAGATGGCTTCCTGAAATCATTTACAGCTGGGTTTCTTACAACCTGCGGACTTACAGCAGTTGGTACGCCGTGTGTGGATAACGGAGAAACATTGCCTCTTCATGGGACTATTTCAAATACACCATGTGATAATTTCAGATATTGGACAGAGGATGGCAAAATACATATTAAAACAAGGGTACAAGACGCTGCACTTTTTTCACATAAGCTTGTGATGGAAAGGGAGTATATCTGTCCCCTTGACAGCAATTCTATCTATCTTATTGATGAAATAACCAATATCGGATCAGTAGAATCTCCATTGCAAGTGTTGTATCATTGTAATATGGGATATCCACTGCTTTCTGAAAATGCAGTTGTCACAATTCCTTCTGATGGGGTTACCCCTAGAAATAAACATGCCATCGAGGGGTTGGAACACTGCCTTCAAATGGAAAAACCTCAGAGAGGCTATCAAGAAAAATGTTATTACCATAAGATTCATGGGATCCCACGTATCTCTATTTTCAACAGTAATATCGGCAAGGGGGTATCTCTATTTTATGACACGAAAGAGCTTCCATATTTTACTGAGTGGAAAATGATGGGCGAATATGAGTATGTTTTGGGACTGGAGCCGGGCAACTGTTTGCCAGATGGACGTGATGTAATGAGAAAACAAAAGATATTGGAATTTTTAAAACCAGATGAAACGAAAATACATCACATCAAATTTGAATTTATGGAGGAGGCACCATGTTAACTACATTAAAAGCAATTTTAAAAATTGCAGAGGCAAATAATTGTGCAATCGGTGCATTTAATACACCGAATCTAGCCAGCTTGAAAGCAGTAATTGGCGCGGCTGAGGAACTAAACCAACCTGCCATTATTATGCACGCCCAAATACATGAGGAAATGGGCATTTGCAAGATGGAGGAAATTGCACCAATCATGTTGTTTATGGCTGACAAAGCAACAGTGCCGATATGTGTACATTTAGATCATGGAACGGATCTAGGCTATATAAAACGGGGACTTGATATAGGATTTACGTCAATTATGTATGATGGTTCTGAATTTAATGAAAAAATAAATTATGCAAATACTTGTATTGCTGTTGAATTAGCCGCGCGATATGGTGCATCAGTTGAGGCAGAAATTGGCTCAATGGGTGCTCGGGAGTCAGAAAACGGCACCAACCATATTGCCGGTGCCTATACGGAACCAGAAGTCGCATACAGGTTTGCTCGTGAAACAAAGATTGATGCACTTGCTTGTGCTTTTGGTACAGCCCATGGTGTGTATTTAAAACAGCCGCAGCTCGATTTTGAACGACTGAAAGAGATTCACCATCTTGTGGATATTCCGCTTGTTATGCACGGAGGCAGTGGTATTAGCTCAGAAGATTATAAAAAGGTAATTGCTCTTGGAATACGGAAAATAAATTATTATACATATATGGCAAAGGCTGGTGGTACAGCTGTTGCCAACCTTACTGATAAAACTTTTTTCCATGATATAGAAGTGGCTGCAATAAATGGTATGAAGGACAATGTACAAAAGGCGATGCGTATATTTTCTCCTTAGGCGTTTGTTTCATACTAAAATTTGCGTTTATAGGAAAAACTGGACGATAGGGGATGCGGACATAATCTTGGACTGTTTATATAGCTAATCCAAGTCTATGTCCGCACACCCCTCTCGACGTGAATATCTGGAAGAATTGGCCAATTACAGATAAAAAACGGAGTAAATACATCTTTATTTGTAGTGGGGACGGTTCATTACTCGCTTGTGACAGTCCCTCGATATTTTGTTTAAATCGTATTATATTTTGAAGTTTATACAAAACACGAGATTTCCCCGGTTATTGTTATTTTCATGGTATACGATAACAAAATTTTTCCATTTTGCCAATGTATTTTGCTTTAGGCAAAATCCATGATATCAATATTTCGCAGATACATATACAAAAGGGAGCTTCCGTCAGGAAACTCCCCTTCGTATATGATTTTAGCAGTTATTTTCGCTAAATTTGAAAGAATCTCAGATTACTGAGCGTTGTTCTGCAGATCCTTTTCGTATTTCTCGATCATTTTTTTAAACATTTGTCCCATACGAACATTTGAATTTAAAAGGAAAAACCGCACAATTGTCCATCATCAGCAAACTATGATTTTTGATGTCTGCGTCAGTTTTTAGCTCAAGCAGCCGTGGCAGTAGTCTCATTTACTTTGAGACTACTGCCTTGTTTTTATATAAATTATTTTTATCAGGAATGTTTTGAAAGTGGGTTCAGTCCGATGTAAAAAGTAGTGTGGTTATTTTGTTGTTAGTACCTATGCTGCTGCATTTTTGTTGATTTGATCAATTACGCTGCGGATTCCTAACCACACAGACATGTCTGTAAAAATTTCTACAATGCTGCCTTTATCTGTGAATGGAGCGTCTTGCAACACAGACAAATCTTTCATTATGCCGTTGCGAACAATATATTCAACAATCTGATTTACAAAGTAAATCTGCCTTGCGTCAAGCTTTGTATTATTTAAAAATTCTGAAAATGCTTCTTTTGCGGCATTCATGTCAAGGCCAACCAGTTCACGCACAAATTCCCCAAGGGGCTTGTCGCCGTATTCTGCGGTATAATCCTCTTTGGATCCCAATTCTTCCCATAAAATCTTTTCCAGTTCGGAGATGTCCTCGGCAGTCAAAGGAATATTGCCTTTTAACTTTGCGATGGTTCGGTTATCTTGATGCTGTCTTATGTAAAACTCTGCCTTTGCCCGATAGTTTTTTAAGTCATCGTTTTCAAGCTCAGATACATTCCATTCGGTAGCAAGAATATCGTCTGCAAAATTGGTATCATATTTTCTGCTGTCTTTCGGAATATATTTCATCAGATCTCTAAGAGATGTACGAATATTTTCAAATTCGTTGATTCCACAGTTATCCAAGAAATCGGTATGTAGAATTTGATGGATGATCTCTGCCTTTGCGGTAATCTCAGGTATATTGGCAACGCTTGCAATGGCGTTGACTTTTTTGAATAGGTCGTTTTTGTGTCGGCTGTATCCTTTTCCGTCAAGGTGTGCAAGTTCAATGGCATAGATAAGAGCATCAAAGCGCACGGCGCTTGCTTCGTCTTCGTCGGGGATAATAAGAGGAGCCAGTTCATCGCGAATAAGAAGAGTATCCTCGTATGTCAGTGAAATATAGTTTTGTTCGTTTGCATATAGATCTACATATTTCAGATGTTGTTTTACGGCAAAACTATCTCTGTTAAGCTCTCTCACCTTTGATGCCATTTCTGCGACCAAACTTTTCCGGAAAGCGATGAATGTATCGGTCTGATACATAATATCCTGTAGTTTAAAAATAATCTGTGCTTTTAAATAGAATATTGCTCCTTGCAGCGCCA
>NZ_JADCKB010000039.1 GCF_014982785.1 Ructibacterium gallinarum | reverse complement strand
GGGAAATTAGACTGAGTTTATAAATGGGGAGCCGTGTACATTGAGAGGTGTAAGCACGGTTCCGGGGCGAGTATTCGGAAACCTGTCATAGAAATATGACAAGGCGCCGGGTACTTAGCCTACAGCGTGCCGGGCGAATTATACGGCAGGGCAACACAAACGAAAAGGTGCATATTTACCGCTATGTAACCAAAGGCACATTTGATACTTATATGTGGCAGACCGTCGAGCAGAAGCAGAAGTTTATATCGCAGATATTTACTTCAAAATCGCCTGTTCGTGTTGCTGACGACATAGACCCTACCGCACTTTCCTTTGCGGAAATAAAGGCACTGTCAACGGGTAATCCGCACATTAAGGAAAAGATGGAGCTTGATATGGAGGTATCCAAGCTGAAGCTGATAAAATCGTCCTTTATGTCGCAGATTTACGACCTCGAAGATAAGGTTGTGAAATTCTACCCCAAACAAATTGCGGAAATCGCAGCAAGAATTAAAAGTCTTGAAAAGGATATTGAAACAGCCAAGCAGTATCCGAAGGCTGAGGATAAATTCAACACAATGACGATTGACGGGTTTGGATATTTTGAAAAGGAAAAAGCGGGTAACGCACTCATTGAACGCTGCAAGAAAATGACCTCGGAGGAGCCGGTGAACATCGGTGACTACCGAGGTTTTTCTATGGAACTTTCCTTTGACAGCTTTCAAAAATTATTCTATGTAACTCTTGTCGGGTGTTTGTCGCATAAGGTTGAACTCGGAACAGATGTGTTCGGTAATATCCAGCGTATCGACAATGCTTTGGACGGTTTTGAAAAGCGGCTTGAATTTGAAAAAGAAAAACTTGCGAACACCAATACGCAGTACGAAACCGCAAAGGTTGAAGCAAAACGGGCGTTTCCGCAGGAGGCGGAATTGCAGGAAAAAACAAAACGCCTTGCCGCAGTTGAAGCGCTGCTCAAAATGGATAAAAAGGACGATAATGTTATCGACACAGATGTTTCCGATGCTGAAGTGCCGCAGCAAAAGCGTGAATACGCTATGTCAAGATAAATAAAAAGAAAGGTTGAATTTAATGGAACAGAAAGACACAATTAAAGATTTACTTTACGAAAAAATGAGTAATGAACAGAATGATTTTATTGAAAACCTAAAACATTTACCGCCGGAGAAAATTATACAGTCGGCGTATGAGAAAGTTATGCGTGATGATATTCTAATGCTTTTTGAGGACGACTTTCTTGATGACAAGCAGATTAAAGCGTTGCTTAGACTCGAAAGACCACTATCGGCTTGCTATGACGAATGGCTGAAAAACGACTACACATATATGGATATGCTCCGTGATACGGTTGATGATTTTTCAGAAAACCTTGCACGAAGTCAAGAACAGGCGAAAAAGAAAAAGCGTTCCGAGCCGGAACGATAAATATTCGCAAATCAGTCTGCCCCCACAAGGCAGGCTTTTTTGATACAAAAAAATTTATGAAAGATGAGGTAATCAAAAATGAACAAGAGAAATCAATACACAGTAATGGTGGAAACAAAGGAAATTCGCAAATTCTGCGTAGTCGCAAGCTCCGTTGAAGAAGCCGCAGAGCTTATGTGCAATGTTGTGGCAAACACAGATATTTTGCAGACAGATTTATCGGAGGACAGCGAGGTGTTTACCGAAATTGCAGCTTATGGCAAAAACGAAAATGATGTTGCAAAATTACACTTATACCGTGTTGGTGTCCCCTGCGAGGATGACGAGGCAACGCTCGGCGGAATGATAACGCCGGAGGACTTATTTGAAATGTTCATATCAAACAAAGGAGATGATAAAAATGACCGTGGGCAAAGTAATACGCAAATGCCGAAAGATACGGAAAATGAGCTTGACTGAATTGGGAAAAGCCGCAGGCTTTACAAAAGGTGCAGATGTAAGAATTTCGCAATATCAAGCCGACCGTGCCGTTCCGACAACGGCAATAAAAAAGCGGTTGGCATCCGCACTCGGCATAAGTAAATATGCTCTCTCACCGCCGTCGTTTACAAGCAACATAGAAATTATGCACACGCTTTTTAAGCTCGATGATAAATTTCCGTTATATATCGGAAAACATAACAACCGTGTTTTTATGTTTTTTGAGCCAAGTGATACCGAATTAAAAAGTATGCTTGAATGTTGGCATAACAAGCAAACCGAATTGAAAGCCGATAAAATATCGCCGGAGGAATACGATTTATGGAAGTATAGCTTTGAAAGCCTATCGGACGGGGCAAATGCGGAGCATTTGTATTAGCAAGCACGGCATTTTGCTATCAAAACGCCCGCTTGTTAGTGGCAATGCCCCTAATACCCCGCCGCACGGCTAAAAGAAAAGAGGTGATTTCTAATGGATAGAAATACTGCTGTATTGGTGCGTCTTTCCCCAAAAGAGAAAGAACACTTGAAAGCACAAGCTGCTGCTTGTGCCTTAAAAATGGAGCCATATATTCGCAAGCTGATTATGGGCAATATTATTCGCCCCCGTCCGCCCGATGAATATGTAAGACTGCTTCGTGAGATAAACGCTATCGGAAATAACATAAATCAGATAGCACATATCGCAAATGCCCAGCAGTATATTTCGGAGGATAAAATTGAAACCGTGCTGCAAATGCAAAACGATATTATGCGTCTTGTAAGGAGCATCCGATAATGGCAATTACGAAAATATGGACAGTCAAATCAAGGCTCGATTCAAGTCTTAACTATATTGCAAATCCCGACAAGACAAGTATAAAACCTGACATTGATGCGGTCGAGGGTGTAATCAAATATATCAAAAATGAGGATAAGACCGAAAATTGCCTTTATGTCAAAGCATATAACTGCACGACGGATAATCCATACGCTGATATGATAGACACACAGGTGTTTTTCGGAAAAGTAGGACATAAAAACGCTGTACTTGCGTATCATTTGGTGCAGTCCTTTAAGGATTTTGAAACAACACCGGAGGTCGCTCACAAATGCGGACTTGAACTTGCGGAGCGTTTGTTTGCAGATAAATACGAAGTGGTCGTTGCAACTCATCTTGACCATAAGCACTTGCATAATCATCTGATTATAAATTCCGTATCCTATGCGGACGGCTACAAATACCGAAATAATTTCAAGGACTATTTTGTAGACATTCGAGGAATATCGGACGCTATTTGTATTGAAAACTGTCTTTCGGTAATTGAAAATCCACAGCGGCGAGGTATGCACTATGCGGAATGGCTTGCGTTAAAGGAAGGCAGACCGACCATTCGTGGAAGTATCCGCCGTGATATTGATGAAATTATAAAATCCTCATATACAATGGAGCAGTTTTGGAATAATCTCAAAAAAAGAGGTTTTGTCATTCACAGAAAAGGTCCGAATATAAAACACACCTCAATAATTGCACCGAACGCAAAACGCCCGATGCGTCTTGATAATCTCGGCAAGGGTTATAGCGAAGCAGAGATTTTGGAAAGGATAATCGCAACCCGAAACGGAATTATCACGGCTGCACCGTCCGAAATACCCAAAAAGCAGTACAAATTCAGAGGTAACATTAAAAATGTAAAGGGCAAGAAGTTAAAAGGCTTTATCGCCCTATACTTCCACTACCTCTACTTATTCAAAAAAATTCAGCGTAAGCAGACACCTCAAAGGGTGTCATTTTTTATGCGTGATGAAATGATTAAGTTTGACCGCTATCAAAAGCAATTCAAGTTTTTGTTTTCTCACGGCATCGAAACGGGCGAAGATTTGCAGAAATACCAAAAGGACAAGGAAGCCGAAGTTGAGATTTTAATTACACGGCGTAAAAAATTATATGAAGAAAGGACTGATGAAAATTGTGATGAGGTCAAAGACCAAGCGAAAGAAATCAATACGGAGCTTAACGAACTTCGAAAAGAAATCAGACTGTGCAAAGCAATATTTAAGGATTCGTATAAAATTGCCGAGAAAAAACGGCAGGCGCTTGCTTTGCAGAAACAGGCAGACAAGGAGTTGAGAGAAAATGAACACAAGCGGCGAAGTCGCTGATTTAATGGCGAAAGAAGCTATACAAATGACCGAATCGGCGGTCAAGCTAACCGCCCTCGGTGTAAAAAACCTTGCGGCAATCGTTATGGCGCTTGCAAATGATGACGGCAAGACGGAGGGCGTCGCAAAATTAAAGCAAATGCTTAAAACGGGCAAACAGCTTTGTATTATGCAGATAAAAGAAGCTGACCTCAAAAAATTTAACGCTGAAGCAAAAAATTACGGGATAATGTACCGTCCTGTTGCAGACAAGACAAATGATAACGGCTTATGCGATGTTATCGCCTTTCAAGACGATATACCCCGGCTTAATTACATTATGGAAAAGCTCGGATATTCCGCTACCGAACACGAAATTGAGCCGGAAGCTCCCGAACAGGCGGAAGCTCCGCCGGATAAGGGAAAGGACGAAAACTCAAAAAACCGTCCGTCCCGTGCGGAGAGAACAAACGAAAATCCGCACGGGAACAAATCTATCTCATTCGAGGATACGGCAAAAACGGACAGCGGTATTAAACCCTCGGTCAGAAAGAAGATTGAGGACATAAAGGCTGATTTGGAAGAAAAGAAAAAGCCTGCTCCCGAAAAGGAAAAGGCTATACAACACAAACAGCCGCAGCAGAAAAAACGCAAAAAGAAAAACCGGAAAGGCAGAGAGTAAATGAACATTACACAACCACGCTACCGAGAGCCGCCGTAAATATGGCGGCTTTTCGTAATGTATAAACCAAACTATAAATTTGTAAAGGAGAATTTTATTCTATGAAAACCAAACATTTTTCTATGAAATCGGTTATTTCAATGCTGCTTGCAGTTATTCTGGTTGCAGGCACACTCCCCGTGTCGGTCTTTGCGGCACAAAAAAGCGATTACGAAGATCCTGCGGATAATTGGCTCAAAACCAATAACCGCACAAATGAATTGGATATGAATGCAACCGTAACCTATGAAACGCAGTGGTGCCCGGTATGCAATAAACACACAACTGTTTTAACCTACCGTGTACCCGAATACACCAAATCGGGACAGACGGCTATGAATCACGGTGTTAAGTGGTCAGACGGTTATGACCTTGAGGGCAAGAAAAAAGGTAACACGGATAGCGGCACTCCGGGCGTGGACGCAAGCTATACGGGGTATCATTACACAAAGTCTGTGTGTCAGACTTGCGGCACAATTAACTCCGTTGACGGTTCGGGTGCATATAACTTTAACAACAATGTTTACGGCTTGAACTCTTGCGACCACAACTTTTTTATTGACTTTGATAATACGACTTACGAGTTGTATGACGAACATCAGCACACAACCGTATTAAAGAAAGGCGAATACTGCCAATTCTGCAAAGGAACTTATGCAAAGGCTAATATTAAGAAAGAGTCGCACGACCTTACAAGCACGGTTGACGGACAGATCGGCAACAACCGCTTTTATCTCACGGAAAAGTGCGATGACTGCGGCTATACCACAAGCGAATATGTTGCGGCAAAGTCGGTTGTATCGTCCTATTACGGAACGGCGGACGGTGACGCACATACGGTAAGCGTATCCGATTTATCCGACAGCGGTGTGCATACAAAAATCCGTTACGGCAAAACCGCCTCCGACTGTTATATGACCTCCGCACCGAATTACACCAAAGCCGGATATTACCCCGTATATTATGAAATCTCATATAAATACGGCGGTGAAACAATGGTTGAAAACGGCGTATCGTATGTATGGCTGTTGGAGGACAAAAAGGACGATAACAACGGCGGAACGGTTATTGTACTTCCCGAAAAGCACGAACACGATTACAGATATTTGGAAACCGTTGCTCCCTCTTGCGATAATCTCGGTTATGAACGCTGGCAGTGCGACGGCTGCGGTAATCTTGATAAGAGAAATTACACAAAGGCAACCGGGCATAATTACAAGGCAATCACCATAAGAGAAGCTACTTGTAAACAGGGTGGTTTGAAATTAAACCTTTGCGACAAATGCGGCAGCTTTTATGAGGAAACCACTCCCATCGGCGAGCATAAATACAAGACAGAAAAGGTGCAGCCTACTTGCAGAAATGTAGGATATACAAATCACATCTGCGAAATCTGCGGCAATTCATACATAACCGATATGACGCCGATTATTTCTCATTCCTATGAGCGTATTACCAAAGAGCCGACCTGCACGGATAAGGGTTATACAACATCGACTTGTACTATGTGCGGACAGACATTCGTTTCGGACTACACCGAGCCGACAGGTCATAATTGGGACGAGGGACATTCTGTAACTTCATCTACTTGTACGGCGGACGGCGTAATTGAATACCGTTGTAAAAACAATAACTGTTCAGAAAAGATGATTAAAGCCGAATCCGCAACGGGACATACACCGGGCAAGGCAGCGACCTGCACGGAGCCACAAACCTGTGAAAAGTGCGGTACGGTATTAGCGCTTCCGAAAGGACACAGCTATTCCGAAAAGATAGTTGCTCCGACTTGTACCGAAATGGGTTATACCATTTTTGAGTGTAAAGACTGTAAAGACACCTACAACGGCGATTATATAGATAAAATCGCTCACGATTACAAAAAGACCGTAACGGCTCCGAGTTGTACGGCTATGGGATACACAACATACACTTGTAAAAACTGTGATGATGAATTTATTTCAGATTATACAGACAAGCTCTCTCATAATTATAAAGCAGTAATCACAAATCCGACTTGTACGGAATTTGGATTTACAACCTATACCTGTGTAGACTGTGGCGATACCTATGTTGCGGATTATACCGATAAGACGGAACATAATTATGACAAAAATGTTATTCCGCCGACTTGTACCGAACACGGTTATACCGTTTATACTTGCCCCGACTGCGGCAAGGAGTATATCGGCGATTTAACCGACTGTGAAAAGCACACCTACAATAAAACCGTAGTTCCACCCACTTGCACAGAAATGGGATATACAATTTATACCTGTGAAAGCTGCGGCGATAGCTATAAGGCTGATTATGTAGATAAGGCGGCGCACGATTATACAAAGACCGTAACTGCTCCGACTTGCACGGCTCTCGGATATACGGTGTATGAGTGCAAAAACTGTGATTATAAATATATCAGCGATTACACCGATAAAATCAATCACAGCTATATTGCCGATGTAACCGAGCCTACTTGTACGGCTTCCGGATATACCGTCTACACTTGCGAAAACTGCGGTAAAACCTATAAATCAGAGTATACCGATATGCTGGGACACGCACCGTCAGAATGGATAGTTGATGAGCCTGCTACTATCGAACACGCCGGAGAAAAACATATTGAGTGCTTGACTTGCGGTGAAGTTTTATCAAGAGCAGCAATTCCGCAGTTAGTTGAAAAAGACCGCACGGACGAGGACGGCAATTCCAAAGTCGGTGATTTTTCTATCCTTGTAACCAACGCAAACGGGAAACCGATTTTTGATAGTGAAATCAGCATTGACATCAATGATAATGTAACTATCAAATTGCCAAGCGGCAGACTTCTTGATTATGCAGACCAAACAATTATAACTGCAATTAACACAGACTCGCAGACACCGAAATCGGAGTTGCAGATTTTTATCTATGATGAAAACAATAACGCAGCAACGGGTAAAACAGACGAAAACGGTCAGCTTAAAGTGCCGAACAACAAAACCTCTACCGGTGATAACAGCGGTACGGTCGGCAAAGATGATGAGGATAAGAAAAACACATTTGTCGTAAAGGCTACCGACAAAATGAATGTCGTTATTCCAAACTGTGAAGTTTACATTGGCGAGAGCAATAATATCGTTGTTGACTTGCCGGACGGCATTAAGCCGACAAGTGAATATCCTGTTATAATCACAGTAACAGATCAGCACGGACAGCCGCAGCAGGGCGTTACTGTAATTACATTAGGAGATGCCGATTATATAGAAAAAGGCGTAACCGATATGTTCGGAAAAATTACATTGCCAACAGCAAAGGACGGATTTACAGACGACACAGGCAAGGTACGCATTGACGGAATGTATGTGTTTGTCAATGACGAAAACGGAGCTATCGAAAATGCTTTTGTAAAGCTGAACGATGATGATACTGTTTCAGTGACATTGCCGGACGGAACGAGTATTGACTATGCAAACCGCATTACAGTAACCGTTACCGACAAAGACGGAAATCCGCTGAAAGATATTTCCGTTACCGTTTCGGACAAAACCGAAAAGAGCCTAACCGACAAAACAGACGAAAACGGTAAAATGGTAGTTCCGCCGCTTTCTGAGGATATGACGGACAGTGAGGGCAAAGCAAAAGTGAACGGCTACAATGTTTTAATCACTGATGAAATCAAGCCTATCGAAAACGCATTTATTACTATCGGCGAAGGACAGATAAATGTTATGCTTCCCGATGGTGTTATGATTGACATTGATAATCGCATAACGGCTACAATTACCGATAGCGAGGATAAGCCTGTTAAAGATATGACTGTAATCTTTACAGATAAAGCCGAGAGAACGGAAAACAATGTTACGGACGAAAACGGAAAAGCAACCGTGCCGCCGACAAACATTGATGTTACCGATTTCAACGGCTATGGTGAGGTCAGCGGATATATTGTAATCGTAAAAAATGCTGACGGTGCTATCAAAAAGGCAAGCATCAGGCACAATGCAGAAATCAAGAACGAGGACGGCACAGTTAAGGAAAAAGAAAATATTTCTGTTGAACTTCCCGAAAACATTAAGTTTGATTATGCAAACAGAGTTGTAATTGCCGTAAGCAAAAAATCCGATAATACTGCGGTTAAAGATATGACGGTTATTGTTTCCGAGCTTGCGGTAGATGGTGCAGAAACAAAGTCTTTGACAGGAACAACTGACAAAGATGGAATCGTTATTCTTCCTCCGACTTCCGAGGGTGTAACGGATAAAGACGGCAAAACCGATATTTCCGAAACTACACCCGGCAAAGATACGGACGGTGACGGCAAGACCGATACCGAGGAAACCAAAACCGAATACAACATCACGGTTGAGGACACCAAAGGAAAAATCGAAAATGCCTTTATTGAAATTAAGGACGGTAAAATTACCGTTACACTTCCCGAAACACATACACTCACAACTTCAAATCAGACAACCGTAACCGTTACCGACAAAGAAAATAAGGCGGTTAAGGGCGTATCGGTTACAATTAAAGATAAAACAACCGAAAAAATAGGTACAACCGATGCAAACGGCAAGGTTACACTTCCCGTTAAATCATCGGGCGGCGGCTCATCTTCCGGCGGTGGCGGCGGCAGTCGTGGTAACGGCGGCGGTGGATATATCAGCACCAATGTTACAAATATCACTGTAACCGATAAAAACGGCAAAAATGTATCTGTTTCCAAATCGACCGATAAGGACGGCAAAATCACGCTGACGCTCCCGAACGGCACAGACCTCACGGGCGATAATTATTACACAATTAAAGCAACGGACAACAAAGGCAACGCAAAGGCTGATGTGGCAATTATCTTAAAAGACAGAAAGAATAACTCCGCAAACGGCACAACCGATAAAAACGGTATGCTCATACTTCCGGCAGAAACGCATGCGGCATATATTTTCGGGTACGATGACGGAACATTCCGCCCCGATAACAATATGAGCCGTGCCGAAGCTGCGGCGATATTCGCAAGGCTGATTTCCGAGAAAAAAGGTGAAAACATCAGCGGCAAAGCGACATTCAAGGATATTTCTACAAAAGATTGGTTTGCAAAAGAAGTCGGTTATCTTGAAAAATACGGTATCATCAAAGGCTACTCCGATAACACTTTCAAACCGAATGACAGCGTAACAAGAGCCGAGTTTGTGGCTATGACGGTACGATTTAACGCTCTGTTTAATGATGTCAAGAAAGGTAGCTACACCGTTAAATACACAGATGTTGAAAAAGGCTATTGGGCATATCCGGATATTGCATACGCTAAAAATGTCGGCTGGCTTAATGGTTACGCGGACGACTCATTCAAAGGTGATAACGCTATCACCCGTGCGGAAGTGGTAACGGTAGTCAACCGGGCAACAGACAGAAAAGCTGATGAGGACTATATCAGAAAGAATGTATCCGTGCTCAATAAGTTTATGGATATTCACAACAATTCTATGTGGTATTACACAGATGTGATGGAAGCGGCAAACACGCATATCAGTGTTACAGGCACGGACAATGAAACTTGGGTAAAATAATTTTTGTGCAAATGGGAGAAAGCAGTCGGAAACGATTGCTTTCTCGCCGATTTTATGTTAAAATACTCAAAGTTATGTATTGGCATAACGCTAAATTTCTGCACGCTTTAAGGAGTTCTGTTTATGGCAACAGCATTACTGATTATAATTTACATCGCCTTTATCGGTTTGGGAATACCCGATTCACTTTTCGGCACGGCTTGGCCTGCGATATATTCTGAGCTTGAGTTGCCGATAGCGTTCGGAAGTTTTGTCACGATTATTATATCTTGCGGTACCGTTCTGTCGAGTGTGATAAGTTCAAAAATAATTTCACGGCTCGGAACAAACAAGGTTTCTGCTTACAGTACACTTTTAACGGCTTTGGCTTTGCTCGGCTTTTCTTTTGCACCAAATTTATGGGTAATGTGTTTTTGGGCAATTATCCTCGGAGTAGGTGCAGGTGCGATAGATGTAGCCCTTAATAACTATGTGGCGATTCATTATTCGGCAACACATATGAGTTTTCTGCACTGCTTTTACGGAGTCGGCGTATCCGTAAGTCCTTATATATTGTCGCTTGTTATTGCCGGCAATTTCGGTTGGCGGGGCGGATACAGAATAGCTTTTGCCATTCAGCTTATCATAACCTTGCTTTTGTTTTTATCTCTTCCGCTGTGGCGCAAGGCGCACGGCGGTGAAAATGAGTCTGCGGAAAATACACACAAAGATTTATCGTTCGGAAGCGTATTGAAGATTCCGGGGGTAAAAATGATGTGCAGCCTTTTTATTGCCTCCTGTGCCATAGAATGTACCTGCGGCGGTTGGGGCAGTACATTCCTTGTGGAATATAAGCATTTGCCGGCAGAGAAAGCGGCGCAAATCATAATGATTTACTATATTGGAATGACGCTCGGACGATTTTTGTCGGGTGTATTGGCAGCAAAATTACATAGCTGGAAAATAATAAAGTTAGGTCAAATTGTGTTGGGACTCGCTTTGTTGCTGCTGATTCTTCCCGGAGGTGTATATCTGTGTGCGTTGGGAATGTTTTTGATAGGACTTGGAAACGGTCCGCTGTTTCCGAATTTTAATTACTTGACACCGGAAAACTTCGGCAGTGATATTTCGCAGTCGGTTATCGGTATTCAGATGGCGTCGGCATATATCGGAATTATGGTTGCTCCCGCACTTTGCGGTTTGCTCGGTCAAGTATTTGGAATGGTTATTTTCCCGTTTTATTTGATACTGTTCTACGCTATAATGATACCGGTAACAGTTCATATAAAAACGGTGCTTAAAAGAAACGCGAAATAATGTTTATCCTAAAGAATTAAACATATGTTTTAAGGCAACCTGCACAGGTTGTCTTTTTTAGTTCCGAAAATTTTTTGACGGTCTTTTCTTGCGGAGATAAAATAAAGATACCAAAAATATTGAAACGGAGGAATTTCAATGAAACGAACAGTATTTGCGAGCTTTGCGGCAATGCTCATTTTATCAACCGCAGTTACCGCACAGGCGGCACACACGCACGAATATACAAGGCAGGATTCAAAGGTTTATGTATGTGAGTGCGGAAAGGAAAAAACTCTTTATTCCTTAAAGGGTGAGAGGGTTATAACTCTCAACTGCAACGGCGGCTCGTTATACGGCGGAATTTACAAGACCGACATCACACAAGCCGTTACGGAGCAGAACAAAATCAAACTACCGCTGCCGTATAAAAGCAGCGACTATCAGTTTGAGGGTTGGTTTACCGAAAGCGGCGAAAAGGTATCGTCCGATACCGAGTATTATTCCGATACAACGCTCTATGCACATTGGAGCTTGACAGGGACACGCACTCTCACCTTTGCCGCAGAGGACGGCTCATATATTGAGCCTGTTGTAAAACCGCTTGGCACTACAATATCACTTGCGGAGTTTGTCCCGACAAGATACGGCTATAACTTTGACGGCTGGTATTCAGACCCGCAAACAAAGGAAAATCGTGTAACGGATTTTACTTTCAATGAAAGCGATACCGTTTACGCAAAATGGATTCCAAACGGAACGGTGATATATAATGCTCCGGTGGTGCAGAGAATTTATGCAAGCAATGATGAAATCCTCGCCTTTGGTAACTACATTGATGAAAAGACGGGTGTACCCGTCACGGCACAATGGGTAGAACAGAATAAAAGATTAAATGAACTTATGGAAATTTGCAACGAAAAATTCTGTAAGTAACGCCTATCACACTTTTGGGGGCAGCTTTTGTATAAGGAAACTTATGCAGGGGTTGTCCCCTTTTTTAATTTGTAGGAAATTGCGTAAAACGCAATGACGAAAAATCAAAAATGCTACCTTATTCCTACGCCCGCAGGCGGAGCTTCTATCAAAAGCTTTTTTATTTATTTTCGGAAAGGACTGATAACAATGCTTCAAATTTTAATGACAGTAAGGGATACCTCGTGAACAGACAGGAAAATCAAAAGACAATATATATCCTTCTCGGAATACTCTCGGTATTCGTTATATGGCTTGCCTTAATGGTTGCCGGGTGCTATAAGGATGACATAAAGCTGTTTGAATTGCTTGACCGTTTGACCGCCGCTATGAATAACCCGGCACACATCACATTAAATGAGTATAGCTTAAAAGCCGTACTCATTTTCTTGTTTTTGTACGCAATGGGTATCGGCGTATATTTTTCGTCAAGAGAAAACCGCCGACCGGGCGAGGAACACGGCTCTGCTCGCTGGGGCAATGTCAAAAGCGTTGTCAAGCGGTATATGGATAAGGACAGCTACAAAAACATCATTCTATCTCAAAATATGCGGCTCGGCTTAAACGCAAAAAAGCACCGGCGAAACCTTAATGTGCTTGTAGTCGGCGGCAGCGGTGCGGGAAAAACTCGGTTTTATGCAAAACCGAATTTAATGCAGTGCAACACTTCTTTCATAGTCGCAGACCCGAAGGGCGGTGCGACACGTTCCTAACTGAAAAGGTTAGGCGTGGAGCCAAAAGATAGACGGAAGATTGAAAGGAGCTTCCGAACAGGTTTCATAGAACTAATAAACCGACAGGTGGAATGAAGGGGTAACGCCC
>NZ_JADCKB010000038.1 GCF_014982785.1 Ructibacterium gallinarum | reverse complement strand
GGCGTGCTTTAGCACGTTTATTTTACCCTTGACAAATTTCAGTCGAGCATTTAAAAGCTATTTGGCAAAAATCGGCGGAATTTTGTGAAATCATTATGCTATTTTTTCATTTTAACTTTACAAAACCGCATTTTATCTGCTTTGGCGCATCAGCTGTTTTGAAATCTTTCATACGCCGTATTGTAAATCTCCACAATCTCATCCATGCCAAGACTGGAGCACTTCTGCAGGTAAGCATCAAAGGTGGCATCAACAGATTCATTGCCAAAGATCCATTTCTGTTCCTGCTCATCTATATAGGAAGTAACTGCTGTCAGTTTCTCAGAAATTACTTTCTGCTCCTCTTCCGTAAAGGACAGTCTCGGAATGGGCTGCTTGATATAATTGTTATCCAGATACAGATTAATGGACTCCAGAGCGTCTTCGGTCATCCACTGACGTTCTGCATTAAAATCCTGCTCAGAACCAATATACAAACCTATTCCTTGTTCATAGAATGTTACTGTCATGGATTTGTCACTGTCTAAGAATTCAGGGGTAAAGGTAGGTACGCCGTCTACCATGGTATAATGCTCACCCTCTACGCCATAATTGCTCAGTATATAACCAGCTTCTGTAAACCAGAAATCAAAATACTTCATGGTTTCTTCCACATGCTCGTTCTGCACAGAAATACCCCAGCCAAACAAACTGTTGTTCGCACGGGAAGTATCTTCCCAAACTTCGCCGTTGCTGTCTGCAGGCGGCGCCATTGCGCTGAAATCAATCTCTGGAATCTTGTCACGGAGTTTTTCATTATATAAGGAAGTAGAGGTAAACCAGTCATGGGTAATACCGCCGATGTTGTCACCCAGCATGTACTCACGGGAGTTTCCGCCGCGGGTAAAGATTTCCTGATCGATCAATCCCTCTGCATACCACTGCGCCGCAGTCTTGACCGCCTCTTTAAACTCCGGCGTACATCTGCCATATACAATCTTGCCGGTTTCTTCGTCCAAAGAAAAGCCGTCACGGATGCCAAACAAATTGTAAATTGCCTTCAGGTTTCCTTCCCGGTCAAAATACGGAACTTCGTCTGCAATACCGTTGCCGTTGGGATCCTGTTCTTTAAAGGCTTTCATCACTGCGTAAAATTCATCTACGGTCTTGGGTTCTTCTAAATTCAGTTTTTTCAGCCAATCTTTACGAATATACCAACCCTTAGCGGTGTCTCCCCGCTCTACTCTGGGCAGATAATAGATATGACCGTCCGTTGAAGTCAGCTCTTTTTTCAAATAAGGATTTTCTTCTAAGAACTGCTTGATATGCGGTGCATATTGGTCAATCAGATCTTCCAGCGGAAGGAAAGCGCCTTGGCCGGAATATTTATCAAAATCTGATTTACTGGCAGAAATAATATCATCCAGCTGTCCCGAGGACATCATGGTAACAAAAACCTGATCCGCATTGGAAACGGACTGTGGTACAGAACCCTTCAGCGTAATATTCGTCAGCTTTGCCGCCTCCTGGAAAACGGGATAATCATCTTTAAATACAGGGGATCCTGCAACGCCTGCATAGAAAAAGCTCAGTTCCAAGGGTGTTTCACTGGCGGCAAATTCCGCACTTGCACTTCCGCTCGGGGTGGCTGTCTGTGCACTCTTGTCGCTGTTGCCACAGCCGGAAAGTACTCCAAACATCATTGCTCCTGTCAGAGCCGCCGCTACCAATCGTTTTTTTAACATAATTCTTCTCCTCCTTAAAATTAGGTAATCTTATATTTTAGATGCCGCAACATTCATTTTCTTTTTTACATCGCTATCGCACTATCCTTTGATGGCTCCCACCGTCATTCCTTTTACAAAATATTTTTGCAGCACGGGATAAACGCACAGCACCGGTATAATAGCCACTACAATGGTTGCATATTTCAAAGTTTCCTGATTATACTCTACCGAATCCGTCAGCGCACCGGTCTGCTCTGACCAATTTCCTTCTACAATCAATTTGTTCAAAATAACCTGCAGAGGAATCTTGCTCTCATCCTTCAGCAAGGTCATAGCCCAGAAGTATGCATTCCAGCGGTCTACCAAATAGTAAAGCATTAACGTAACCACGCTGGGAATAGCAAGCGGCAGATAGATCTGCAGCAGAATCTGAAAGTCGTTGGCGCCGTCCAGCTTGGCGGATTCCTCCAAAGCGTCTGGCAGGCTGGTAAAATAGGTTCGCATAATAAACAGATAAAAGGCGGTAACACAAAAACCAACAATAATCGCCGTCCGGGTATCCAGCAGGCCAAGGTCTTTAAAGTTCAGATAGGTCGGGATCATGCCCGCCTGGAACCACATGCTGAATGCAATTAAAAACGTAAAAATAGTTTTTCCCCGCAGCCTTTTCTTCGATAAAGGATATGCGCCTAAAATCGTCACCACGATACTGACCAGCGTTCCTACGATCGCATAGAAGAAGGTATTGGCATATGCCACCCAGATTCCTTCATAATGAATTACTTCTTCATATGCACTTAAGTTGATGCCAATGGGATACAGCCACACATGCCCGGAAGCTACCTCCATCGGATCAGAAAACGAAGCAACAATAACATAAATAAACGGATACAATGCAATAATCGCCAAAATGATTAATATCAGACCATTAAATACACCAAAAATTTTCTCACCTTTTGATCGTTTCATAACTCTTGTCTCCTTTCCCGTCTTACCACAAGCTGTATTCAGTCAGGCGCCTGCTCAGATAATTTGCGCCGCACACCAGGATCAATCCAATGGTACCATTAAACAATCCAATGGCTGCCGCCTGTGAATACTGTGCATCCAGCAAACCGGTACGGTATACATATGTATTAATAACATCAGCAGTTTCATAAGTCGCCGGCTGATAGAGAAGAATGATGGTTTCATAACCCACATTCAGCATATTACCAATGTTGGTAATTAACATCATAACTATTGTCGGCAGAATACACGGCAAAGTTACATGCCAGGTCTGCTTCCAGCGGTTTGCTCCGTCTAATACAGCTGCTTCATACAGCTCCGCATCAATGGCTGTCAGCGCCGCCATATAAATAATACTGTTAAATCCGGCTGTCTTCCATATGTTCATCAAAGTGTAAACTGCACGGAAGCATTCGGGCTTTGATAAGAAGTACTGTCTCTCTCCGCCGAAAAATGCGATCATATTATTGATAACACCTGTACTTGGGGAAAGAAAGTTGGTTACCAAACCGGCAACAATGACCGCAGAAATAAAATACGGAATATACATGCTGCTCTGGGTGAACTTCTTTAAGGCTTTGTTTCTAACTTCATTAAACATCAGCGCCAAAATAATCGGTACCGGAAATCCAAAAACCAAACCATATAAGCTGATCAAGAACGTATTTTTAATCAGTCTCCAGAAATACGGTCCCGAAAAGAAGTCAATAAAATTTTTGAATCCTATCCATTCGCTTCCTTCTAATCCGCTGAAAACCTTATAGTCCCGAAACGCAATCTGCAGTCCCCATATGGGCCGGTATACGAAGAAAATAAAAAACAACGCAGTTGGGATAAACATCAAGTAAAGCAGTTTGTCCCGGAAAAGATCCCGCTTCAGTTCTCTGAAATAGATCCCCACCCCGCTTTTCTTATTTCCGGCACCTTTTTTGTTTGCTACCGCAATTTTCATGTAACATTCCTCCTATTGCTCTCTAAAATCATATATGTTCTGTCAAGCCAATCTTTTTTTCACATCTCCCTGACGGACACCTTTTGCTTTGCACCTCACGGTGCTTTTGTAATTTTTATTATAATGACCGTTTCTAAAAAGTACAACAGGAAAAACTTGATAAAACCTGCGGGTTTTTGATTCTTTCCCAAATAAAGCAAAACATTGTTTTTTTTCTGTTTTATCGTTAGATCAATTTTTTGATATTTGACCAAATTATTTGATTTCAAAACGACAAGATTCTCCTCATCTTTTTATTTTCAAAAATTAAACTTCAACATTTTTTTCATACTATTGAGGTTTTTCAAAGGTTGAAAAATTTTGATTTTTGTGATATAATAAATAAGTGCGAATCAATTTCTTAAGGAGGATTCTTAATGATTTTCTTTCGACGAATGCTAAAAAGTAGTGTTGCCATCTGCATCATCTATACTTTTTTGTTTACGCTCATTATCTATTCTGCCAGTTCGTATTCCGTGAAAAAGGAATACGCAAATACAGTGATGTCTAAATTAGACCATATCTCCACCAATATCAATGACAGATTGACACGAACACAGGAATTGTCTGAATCACTCCGTAAAAATGACGCTGTCATCACGGCCAATACATCTGACAATGATATCTATGCCACTACACGGGTGTATTCTTTTTTGAATTCTCTGATGGCTTCTTATACCAACCCTTTTTACATGATAGCCATTGCTAAAATATCTGATGATCTTATCATCAGCAACTTTGCTACTATGTCGGTTGCAAGATATTGTAGTGAATATCTGAATGTGACAAACGAGGACTTTAATGCGGTAATCCAGGAGTTTGAGCAAGATCCGCTTCATTCCGGCGTACCTATCGTTTCACAAATCCCCACCGAAAGCGGCACAGAAGACCTGATTACCATTGTCACCTGTGAACGCACCGGAATGAAAGAACCCCTTTATGTATTCGCAAGTTTTTCTATGGATAATATTATTCAAGGCGCCGAGATGGAAAACAGTACTCTTATTATCGGCCTTGACAATAAACCCATCTATGCCAACGGAAACTTTGCTCTTTCTGAATTGGACGGCATTTTGAACGGAAATGTTCCGCGTGGCTATACTTTGTTCCGTGCGGAAAACCCCAATTCTTCCCTGCTGCGCAATCTCCAGCCCTATTTCCTGGTGCCTAAAAAACAATATATTGCCCTGCTGTCTCGCTTGACCCTTCTCACGCTGGCGATTTGCATCATGATTTTGATCAGCAGTTATTTTCTTGCTTATTATATTACCAAAAAAACTTATTTGCCGATCCGAGGACTGCTTTCTGCTCTGGGCGTCAAAAACGTTTCTACAAAAGAAAACGAAATTAATAAAATTGAAAGCATTATTACCGATGTCAAAACCAACAACCTGCATTTACAGCAGTTAGTCAACACCTATCAAATTTCACTGGAGGACAGATTTATCCGAGGCCTTTTATTCGGACAATTAGAACCCGCCGAAATCAAGCAGGGACTTTCGGATTTCCAATTTACCAATATCAAAACCTCTTTTATTACGGTTATTATTGAGTATGCTGACTATGATACCCTCCTTCAAACCTTGTCAAAAGACAGTATTACCTTGGTAAAACAAACCATTTTTTCCGTCCTTGACAAAGGCCTTGCAGAAATGGACTATCACTGGGTACTTGATTTAAGCACCGACCGTTATATCATTGTATCCACTGTACCGGATCCAAAAGAGTTTACCATTTTGCTGAAGCATTTGTTGAACCAAATAGAGACTTCTCTTGAAATTGAACTCTTTGCCGCTATGGGTTCTGTGGTGCCCGCCATTACAGAAATTGACCGTTCGTATATGGATGCACTGTATGTCTCCCAGCACCGTGTTCTAGGCTTACAGCACGCCATCATATGTACTCCTGAAGAGATCCACGCATTAAAAACCGATCTTCCTTTCTACCCGGTGGAAATAGAAAACTCGATCGTCGTGGAAACCACCCGAGGAAATCAAAAAGAAGCCGAACGGCTGTATACACAGCTATTAAAACAAAACTTCCCAGATCACACCTTTTCCGCAGAACAAATGTCACAATTTATTCTGATGCTGGTTTCTACCTTCAACAGGATTCTTGCCGCCCTTAACAAACAGCCGGATGAAATATTCCCGCCCAACACCATTATCTTTTTGGAGCTGAAATCCTGTAAAACAGTAAGTGAATTAAAAGAAAAAATCTTGGAATTGACTTATACCATTACAGAAAACGTCAATACGCAAAAACAAAGCATCAATGAAAAGAACGCCAAATTAATCCGCCTTTACATTGAAGAAAACTATACTAAAGATATTTCCCTTGCTGATTTGGCAGAATATCTGAACGTTTCTCAAGAACATGCCAGCCGCGTGTTTAAGAAACTGCTTAACGACAATTTTAAGAATTATCTTTCCCATTTTCGTTACCTGAAAGCCAAAGAAATCATGTCCGCTTCTCCAACCATGAAGCTGAAAGACGTTGCCTCAGCAGTAGGCTGTGCTAATACCGGCATTCTTTCCCGGCTGTTCCAGAAATATGACGGAATCTCCGCAGCCGAATATTTAAAACGCATGTAACCCCGGGTTCTGCATGCTATCTGACATACTACAAAGCACCGTATCCGCCTTGCATTATCTGCAAATTATCGAAGACCACAAGAAAAATCAAAAAATAACAATACATTTTCAAAATATGTTGTTCAAAATATGTTGTTCAAAAGCATATGAAAAAGCTCTGCAACCAATATGGTTGCAGAGCTTTTTGGTCGGGGCGACAGGATTCGAACCTGCGGCCCCTTGGTCCCAAACCAAGTGCGCTACCAAACTGCGCCACGCCCCGACGAACTTCTATATTATACTTGTTTTTCCGTTGTTTGTCAATAGCTTTTTTGCATTTGTGCTCTCACCCAAAAACCACCCTATCGTTTTGACGGGTAAAACATCGTGCCGCCAGTCTTTATCAGCACTTTAGCATTCATTTTTTCTGTAATGGCTGTACAAAATTGTTCCGCCAGATCAACCGGAAGATACAGGGGCAATTCCACCCGCTCCGTATATATTGCCTCACCAGATATCACTTCTTTCCATTTAGAAATTTCGTTCTGCAACTTACCTAAAAGAGTATATTCACACTGTAACGTAATTTCCCGGCAAAGCACCATATCCACAATCCCCGCAGCTTCGACTCCTGCTTTTGCGGCCGCAGAATACGCATGAACTAATCCGCCTGTCCCCAGTAAAACACCACCAAAATACCGTGTTACCACAATAATAAGATCAGTCAACCCCGATTTTTTCATCATGTCCAACACCGGCATGCCCGCGGTACCGCCCGGCTCGCCATCATCACTGTACCGCATCAAATTATTTTCTCTAAGGATATAAGCATATACGTTATGGGACGCATTCCAATGCTTTTGACGTATCTTATCCAAAAATATCAGCGCATCTTTTTCTGTAGTAACAGGTTTTACTGCCGCCAAAAATCGGGACCGTTTTACTACTAACTCAGCCTCAGCCTCTTTGACCGCCGTTGTATATATATTTGCCACTCCTCTTACTCCTTTAATCTCTTCTTTCCTGCCTTTTTTGTTTATTATATCCGTATTTTTCTTATATCCTTGTCGAATTTGGTCGAAAAAATAAACAAAAATTCAAGAATTTAGTTGATTTTAGACTTGCACTTCTTATCACTTTGTACTATAATGTAGCTACTATAGAGAACACGAAATGCAAATATATAAACGAGGAAATTATTCATGGATGAAAATCTATTTCAAAAAATAAAAGAAAAAGGATACGCCTTTGCGCATATACAGCTATTGCATAATATGTCTGCTACACGCACCATCGCTTTAGGATTTTGTCTGATCATACTTACCGGAACACTTTTGCTGATGTTACCCATTGCAACCCGGGAAGGTCAGGAAACCCATTTTTTAGATGCATTATTTACAGCTGCATCTGCCACTTGTGTAACCGGGCTGGTTCGCTATGATACATATACCCATTGGACTTTTTTCGGGCAGATAATTATTTTGCTGATGATACAAATCGGCGGTATTGGTTTTATGACGATCACTCTATCTTTTGTTATGCTTGCAAAACGCAGAATCGGCTTAAATCAGCGAATTCTGATGCAAGAGACCGTAGCTGCGCCTCAAGTGGGAGGCATTGTCAAAATGACCCGCCTAATTATTTACGGAACCTTGTTTTTAGAAGGGCTCGGTGCTGCACTGCTCGCATTCCATTTTTGCCCTAAATTTGGGTTTTGGCAAGGAATTTATTTTGGCATTTTTCATGCTATTTCAGCCTTTTGCAATGCAGGTTTTGACTTAATGGGAATTGTTGAGCCAGGTTCTTCTCTTATTTCTGAGGCTGGCAATCCATATGTCAATTTCATTATCATTGCCTTAATTGTATTAGGCGGACTCGGTTTTTTTGTATGGTACGATCTTCTGCAGGCACGCTTTCACTTTCGAGAAACGAAACTACATACCAAGGTCGTGCTCTGTGTCACTTTTCTCTTGATTATTAGCGGCGCCGCACTCATCTTTTTATTTGAATTAGAGGGAACACTTTACAAAGATAAAGCCTGGGAAGAACGCATACTTTGTTCTCTTTTCCAGTCGGTTACGCCACGCACAGCAGGATTTAACACGGTTCCTCTTAATCAGCTTACATCAAGAAGTCAGGTCATTATGATCTTTCTGATGCTAATTGGCGGCTCGCCCGGATCTACCGCCGGCGGTATGAAAACAACCACTATGGCTGTATTGGTTTGCAGCGTTTATACCACGTTTCGGCGAAAAAAATCGATTGAACTTTTTCATCGGCGGGTGGATGACGATATTCTGCGGACAGCTGTCACCGTTGCTGTATTCTATATTGGCTTGTCCTTTTGTGCCGCATTAGCCATCTCCGCCATTGATCAAACCTCATTTATGGCTGCTATCTTTGAAACCGTTTCCGCCATTGCAACAGTTGGAAGCAGTTTAGGAATTACTGGCAATTTAAGTGAAATTTCAGCCGTTATTCTTACCTTTTTAATGATTGTTGGAAGAATTGGTTCTGTCACTTTCCTGTTAGCTTTTTCCTCTGGTGCCGGAGCGCCAAAATCTCAATATCCGATGGAAAAAATACCAGTTGGATAAATTTATTTGTTATGGGAATAGAAAGGAAGCTATATCAATGAAATCTATATTAATTGTTGGCTTAGGAAGATTTGGTCGCCATATGGCAAAGAAATTTTTAGAACAGGGCGATGAAGTTCTGGCAATTGAAAAAAACGAAGAACGAGCCGACAGCGCATTAAGCTATGCGCGAAACGTGCATATTGGTGACGCCACAAACGAAGATTATATGGCCTCTCTTGGAATTGGCAATTTTGATCTATGCATTGTTGCAATTGGCGATAACTTTCAGGCCGCATTAGAAACAACGGTAGTTATGAAAGATTTGGGAGCACAGTTTATCATTGCCCGTGCTACACGGGATGTACACAAAAAACTTCTGCTGCGCAACGGTGCGGATTATGTGGTTTATGCCGAGCGCGAAATGGCAGAGCGTCTGGCCGTGAAATACGGTGCAAGCAACGTTTTTGATTTTGTGGAGCTTTCACCAGATTACTCCATTTATGAAATTGCCACACCTTCTTCCTGGTATGGAAAAACCATTTTAGAAAAAGATGTACGCAAAAAATATCAAATTAACATTTTAGGCTTTAAACGCGCCGGCGAGATCCATATGCTTCCGGATACAGATTATACCTTCCGACCGGAAGATACTCTCATTATTATGGGGCAAAATAATCACTTAAAACCATTGATCAAATCTTGAGAAAACACCCGGCGGATTTTAAAAAATCCGCCGGGCTGTTTATAATACTTTTACAACTACACGCCAAAGCACCACATCCAGTCATTTTCCAATTTGAAAGAAACATTCAGCATCATCTTTTCTTCATCTTTATTCATTGAATCGGAATGAATAATAATAATATTCCGATTATCTGCGGTCATCAATTTACATATATAAATATTTTAAAGACACACTTTCAAATAAAGGAATACGCTTTTTATATATGCTATATACTTTCGTTTTTCTCAATACCTCTATAAAATTAAATTTAATTTTTTCTTTGATTTTCCAATAAATTTTTAACATGATCATAACATATCATCTTAAGCAAAAAAAGTCAGTCGTTTTGAAAGCATTTGCGACCAAATACATTTTTGTAATATAAGCGCCAAGCAACAAATCAAAACTGTATTTTTATATAAAAAATACGACAAGTCAAAAGACTTGCCGTAATCTGGTTGCGGAGGCAGGATTTGAACCTACGACCTTCGGGTTATGAGCGGGCGTCTGCATTTTTAATCATATTTCCAAAAGTACAATAACCCTTTGTATTATGCGGTCTACAACGATTTTATTTTTCATGGAGTGAAGTCTATTTTAACCCTCTATTATAGACTTAGGGGGCGGTTAGGGGGCAAGATAGATTTTACAATATCTGTTTTCTGATTTTTGCAATCTTACGGCGACAGGATTCTAATTCTACCGCAATAACATCATTTTCTGAATTGGGCTGAAAAAACTGTCGGAGCGTTGCCAATCCATCAGCAACCATAGCAAGATTTGCGGCTATGACTTCATCAGCAGACAAAGCCTTTTTCGTTTCTGGTTTTTCAATTATTTTTATCATTATATTCACCCTTTCCTGCATGCTGTGATTTTATATCATGACAACCTATTCCATTTATCAGTCTGCACTTTCTGCATTCATCAATGATATTCAAACAATGTTCTAAATCATTTGCAAAAATACAACCTCCAGAAGCATCAAGAAAAACATTTCTGACATTCGTTAAACACTCTGTAGCTGTTTGAAGATTGAGCAGTATTTCTGCTCCCGTTGATTCCTTGCATTCAACAATCGGTATCATTTTATTATCTCCTTCCGTTCATAACTTCATTTATTCAGGCAGAGAATGTCTATATTTTTTATAGAGATAATAAGAACCCGACCCACCAGCGAAATCAAAGATTACGGGCGGGTACCCCTGGAACCTTGTTGCTGCGCAATAAAAAAGTGCCCTGCAACTTGGCAAGGCACCTATCATCATGCTATTTACGTTTGTTTTGTCCGGTGAATATTAATTTTTTATAAGCCAGACAAGGGTAAGCGAATACTTCACCCTTGTAGAAAGACTAATTTAGCTTTTTGATCCGTCTGATACTCTTAACATTTGCATCATAGAACAAAATATTGCCTTCTTGGTCAAAAGTTAAAATATCGCTTCCGTTATCTTGGTAAATTGCTGTTTGATCCTGATAATCAATTTCTTCATTACTAAGCCACAATTTTACTTGTTTTGTCGGAGTCACCTGGTAAATGTCAGAATCCAGTATATAATAAAAATTTATACCATCAGTACCTATATACAAATTTTCTAAAAGTATGTCTGAATTTAACACATTTGTAGTATCATAATCATTTTTTGCAAGATTATATTGACAGTAATATATATTATAATTATCTATTACTAAAAATGTAATTTTTGAATCTATAACCGCTAAAGAGAATGGAATATATTTTAATGAATCCTGAAACTCGGGTAATTTTATTTCAGTACCTTGTCCTGTTGATAAATTTACTCTTGAAAAATATGGAGCATAACTACTTCCGCCAAAATCAAATCCATATAATTGTTTTTGGTCAAGTAAACACAAGTCTGGAGCCCATTCATTTTTAACCGTTCGTAAAACCTCGCCAGTAGTTAAGTTAATTGTCGCCATTGCAGCAGGCATACCGTTATTATCTATATTTCCTATTATACAATTATTTGAAAAGTCATATACAATGGAAGATATAAATCCCTTTTCTCTTCCTACTTCTGCAAATTCAAAGTTGTCATATTTTTTATCTACATCTACAAAAACACTTGCAATTCCATTTTTATAAATCATAACTTTATTATCTTGAATGTAATAAATATTATTATCTTTATCAGTTATAATACTCTTGGCATCAGGTGCATAGACAACAGTTTCCGTTGCATAGCGTTTTGGTATTACTTTTTGCTCAATCACTACTGTATTGATTTCACCACGCCATTCCACCGTGGCTTCCAAAGATTCTGCTACCGCTCTAACAGGAACTAACGTCCGTCCATTTAAGAGTATAGGCGCTGTATCAAGCGTTATGTATTGTCCATTCTTCACCATTGTATTGTTGCCAATCTGCATCGTAATACTTATATCATCTTTTGTTGCTTTTACATACTGGTTATACTCATCCCATTCTACCGTTGCGCCCAGTGTTTCAAATATCAATCTCATGGGAACCAATACTCTATCATTCTGCATAATTGGCGGTTGATCGAAGTTAAGTGTTGCTCCATCTACTGTTACATAGATATTTTCTGAAGCCAAAACACCAAACGGCAAGATACCTATTGTCAATATTAAGACAAGTAATAATGCTATTGATTTTTTCATAATGTAAATACCTCCATTTTCTTACTATCTAGGCTGATTCCAATTATATTGTTCTTTCATAGATTCTATGAGCGTCTGTGTTAATTGAGAATTGTTCATTGTTTCTTGTACAGGTGAGCGTTCATCTATACTATTTGTTGCCCAATGAACTTTATTATCTTTATCTAACCCATCTACAAATACAACGTAAGTTCTTGTTCCATTTCCAAAATCATAGTATAAAAGAGCAGCACAACGACCATATTTATCTTGACCAATTACAGAGTAATCCACTAATTTTGGTGTTTTAGGCGAATAAGTTGTATTTTCAAAAACAATAACTGCACAATTTATAATTTCATCATCGGTCAAGTTTGTTTTAAAAGATGTTCTGTTTCCTGTATCAGTAGCAACATCGTTACTTTTAGATGTTTCTATATCCGAAACCTTTTCATTAGATTTTGTAGAGGAGTCATTTTGATATGCCATATCATTTATTTTACTCACAACAGGGACACATATAATACATATCACAAGCGTTATTACCATAGCTTTTTTATTCGTATGCATATCATGTGTCTGAACGTCTGGATTTTCACTCTGATACCGTTTTATTTCCTTATTTACATAGTAATATTTTATAAGTGCTATGATACAGACAGGAACTAACAGTATTCTTGACATAGAAGATAAGAACGAAGCAAACTTCATAATAGAATACCATACCCCATCAAACCAGTAATATTCATCATAAAACGAAAATAAGAAGATACTAGCGGCAATCATGGCAAACACTACACATAAACAACGCTTGCGCCGCAATTCTGCCCTCGTAAAATCTTCTTGACTATTGATATTACATTCAAAAAATCTTTGTATGAAATTTTTCGTATTTTTTACCGCCTCATTTTTAGCGTTTTGAAATTGATCGCTCTGTATAAATTCTTGTGATTGTTGTACTGCTTGTTTCGCTTTTTCCTTAACCGCCGTTGAAACATTCTCTGCCGATTCCTTTAGCTTGTCCATTGTTTCCTGCACTTTTTCACTATTATAAATATTTTTCTGCTCTTGTACATTTGATTGGTTTGTATCAAGCGCTGGCGGTACGGTAACAATTTCATCATTTGTCGAAGTTGCTTGTTGACTATTTTCACCGTTGTTTTTATATTCCTGCACGACTTCACTAATTTTTTGTTTCCATTGCTCTTTTTGTTTTCCCGTAACGATAAAACCATGATTTTTACCGTCTGTGGTATTGACACGAATCATATTAGGTGTTGGCATAAGTAAATTTAATGTATTACCTGTAAAAGCAATTTTTGAAAATGGAATTTCATCAAAAGAAGAACCTAAATTGAATGCATGTGCCTTAAATACTAATCTTTGGTTCGTTAGGTATAAATGTCCCCCTTTTGAAGCAATTCCTCCTGCCTGACGTTTATTTGCTGCTCCCATCATAATAACTTGTTCCCCAGGCATTAAAAAATCATATTCCATGATTAAACTCCCCTTTCATTTGTCAAAGTTATTACCTATCTTCATATTTCTGTCGCATAACTGTTTCCCCACATCGTTTGCATAAATAGGTTACTTCATAATAAGTACGAACAACGAAAACACTCCTACCATGCCCACATTTTAGCAATCTCCGTCTTTTTGTAGTCATATTACAAGTACCGGTTTCCGTACGCTTGACTTCCGACAGAGAACACCACGATCTGCAATGCGGACATTCAATATCAAAAATTTTTGGTACGGCATGAAGTGCAACAAGACCAAGAACTGCTATCGTGCTTGATTTCATGCGAATTCACCTCCTTCAAGAAATGAACGTTTTGTTAAGTTAAATGAAAATTGAGACCTTGAACTCCTTATGGTATAATGGTTTTACCCCAAACCCGAATACCTCCCTGAAAATCAGAGAAAGGAGATCAAGATCTCATGGATAAAATTATAC
>NZ_JADCKB010000037.1 GCF_014982785.1 Ructibacterium gallinarum | reverse complement strand
CAACATGCGATTGTCCCCTTTGAGTTTCCTCGCCAGGTAGGTTGGTCGTTCCCATTATTCACTTTTAATAATGTCCCCCTGCGGGGGAGATACACTTTTGCGCGTAGCAGCGCACTATTTTCAGCATATTGTCAACACTCGGATCGACTGTCCTTTTACGCACTTCCTCAGCTCGTTCGCCAAGCTCCGATACCATATCCTTTTGAAATTCGGTAGGCTCTGCGATTTCGTTATGATATTCCACCTCCGGCACAGGCAGATTCAGCATATCCGCCGTCTGAATATCGGCAACCTCTTTGAACATTGCAATGAGTTCGGGCAGATTAAAGAATTTTGCAAACCTTGTTTTCATACGATAACCACTGCCTTCGGGTGCAAGCTCCATTGCCGATACAGTTTCGCCAAAGGTGGACGCCCACGCATCAAAATGCTGTAAACCTCTTTCTTGGAGCGATTTATACTGCAAATATCTCTGCATAGTATAAAGTTCAACCATTGAATTACTCACCGGAGTTCCCGTTGCGAATATGACACCTTTGCCGCCCGTAAGCTCGTCAAGATACTGTGTTTTCATAAACAGGTCGCTTGATTTCTGTGCTTCGGTCTGTGCGATGCCGCCGACATTTCGCATTTTTGTGTAAAGGAAAAGATTTTTGTAATAATGTGCTTCGTCCACAAATACTCTGTCAACGCCGATTTCTTCAAAGGTAACAACATCGTCCTTGCGTTCTTGGTCATTAAGTTTTTTTATCTTTGCTTCAAGTCCTCGTTTGGTCTTTTCCATTTGCTTTACGGTGTAACGCTCCGCATTTTCGGTTTTTGCCTCGATTATTCCGTTAATAATCTCGTCAAGCTGATTTTGCAGTATTGTTTTCTGCCGTTCAGCCGACATCGGTATTTTCTCGAATTGCGAATGACCGATAATAACGGCATCATAATCACCCGTTGCAATTCTGCCGCAGAATTTTTTGCGGTTTTTCATCTCAAAATCCTTTTTTGTTGCAACAAGGATATTTGCCGCAGGATAAAGCTGCAAAAATTCGCTTGCCCATTGCTCGGTCAAATGGTTGGGTACTACAAACAGCGATTTGTTGCAAAGTCCGAGCCGCCGTGATTCCATTGCTGCCGCAACCATAGTCCAAGTCTTGCCGGCACCGACCACATGACCGAGTAAAGAATTGCCGCCGTACATAATTCGTGCAACAGCGTCCTTTTGGTGTTTCCTCAGAGCTATTTCGGGATTTATCCCGTTGAAGGTTATATGGCTGCCGTCATACTCACGGGGACGGATAGAGTTAAACCGAACATTGTAGATTTTACATAGGTCATCACGCCTGTCGGGGTCTTTCCATATCCAATCCTCAAAGGCTTGCTTGATTGACGCCTGCTTTTGCTGGGCGATGGTGGTTTCCTTGATATTCAGCTTTGCAACCTTGTTACCGTTTTCGTCGTAAATATAATCAAAGATACGCACATCACGCAGATTAAGCGAATCCTCAATAATTTTATAAGCGCTGATACGGCTTGTACCATAGGTGTTGGTAGCCTTAACGCCCTTATCGGCGCTCTTGCCTTGAATATTCCACTCACCCGTAAGATTTGAATATTTGACCTCGATTTTGCTTTGTGCATAATAATTCGGCGAAAGAAGCTCAAACACAAACTCCTCGATATACTTTTCGGGTATCCAAGTCGTACCGAGCTTTACGGAAATTTCGCCCGGCGTTAAGTCTTTCGGCTGTACCTTTTGCAGATATTCCGCATTGATACGGTATTCGGAGCTGTCTTTTGAAAACTGCTCCGCTTGACTTAATTTTTCACGAACATTGCCCGAAAGGTATTCATCGGCAGTCAGATATTTCGGTTCATATTCCGGCGATATTTCGTGCTCGGGGTTTAAGAATATAACGCCGTGTAAGTCCTCATACAGCTGCTGTTCGGTCTTACCCGATAATTTCTCCATAAAGGCAATGTCTATCTTCGCTTTTTCTGCAAGCGACACCGCCAATGCTTCATCAGCCGTATCAACCTTTGTTACCTCGCGTTTGGCTCTTATGGTGCGTTTTGTAAACATATCCGCTTTACGCTCAAGCTCTCCATATTCGTCCAATACCTCCAATGAACAAAGCAGAAAATAACTGCTGTCCTCCGAAAAGGCAAGAGAATTGCCACGGGAATTGATAAGTCCGTATTTCTTTGTGTAGTTATCATAAAGCGTGTTTAGCTTTGCCTGCTGTGCCTTAATTTCATCATCGGAATAGTTTTCCGTCTGATACTCGATTAAAGTCCTCACACAGTCCCGAAGCTCTATCATACCTTTAACACGGTTTTCAGCCGTTGCGTTCAGTTCTACCTTACGCATTATACTGTTTTCACGGAAATATATATTACCGTCAACAACCGTAAAGCTGAAATTACGCACGGCGGGATCCGCCGGGATAGTTACCTCCTCATCATTTGAAATATCGTCAAATTCGTATTCGGTAATCTGTGCGTGTATGTTCTGAATTGCTCCGTCAAGCTGCTCGGCAAGAGAAATATCCTCATTCGGCTCACAGGTAAGCGTAGGACCGAAAGGACCGCTGACTTCTTTGAGTTCGCCCATAACCATATCGGGATTATCAAGAAAATACTTATTTACAAACTGTCCCTCGCTAAACTCACCGACTTCAACCCATTCGGGCATTATATCTGTCATACGCTCTCTTTTTTGCAAAAACAGAATATCTGCCGTAACCTCTGTTCCGGCGTTTTTCTTAAAGGTGTTGTTCGGCAAGCGAACAGCGCCGATTAAATCGGCTCTTTGAGCTATATATCGACGCACCTTTGAAGTACGCTTATCCATAGTGCCGGAGGAGGTAATAAAGGCAATAACGCCGCCCGGTCGCACCTTATCCAAAGTTTTCGCAAAAAAGTAATCGTGAATAAGAAAATTATGCTTGTTGTATTTCTTGTCAAGCAGCTTAAAATCACCAAAAGGCACATTGCCGATTGCCACATCAAAAAAGCTGTCGGGAAGCTCGGAGTTTTCATAGCCTTGTATAGCAACGGAATTTTTCTGATAAAGTTGTCCGGCAATTCTGCCCGTTATACTGTCAATTTCCACACCATACATTTTGCTCTCGCTCATACTCTCCGGCATAAGTCCCATAAAATTCCCGATTCCGCAGGATGGTTCCAAGATGTTGCCCTGCGTAAATCCCATATTGGAAAGCACCTTATACATTGCCTTGATTACAACAGGCGGAGTGAAGTGTGCCGTGAGCGTTGATGCTCTTGCCTGCTCATACTCATCGGGCGAAAGCGTTGTATATAGCTCCTTAAATTCCTCCGACCAATTTTCTTTGGATTCGTCAAATGCGTCTGCAAGACCGCCCCAGCCGACATACTGTGATAATATTTCCTGTTCTTCTGGAGTGGCAAGACGGTGTTCAAATTCAAGCTCGTGCAAAAGATTTACGGCTTCAATATTCCTCTTGAATTTCTCTTTCGGTGTACCGTAACCGAGTTCATCGTTTGCAATTTGGAAATTTCGCCTTTCCGACAACGGTATTTCGGGATATATAACCGTGTTTTGCACTCTCTGCGGCTTTGCCTTTTGAAATTCCGCCGTTATCTGCGGCTTGGTCTGCTCGGCAATAATGCCTTTCACAAAATCTATGCTCTCGCTTCGGAATATGGGAAAGCCTGTGCTGTTTTGAAAGGTTATATCCTTTAACGACACCTTATTAAAATCGGTGTTCACACTGCCTACAACAAATTTGCGGTCATCAATGGTGAGTTCCGTTCCGACAAGAATTTCGGCATTTTCCTCCGGCTCTGATATTTGCGGTGTTTCTGCTTGCTTCGGCTCATTTTTCGTTTGCTGTGCCTGTTCTGGTATAATCTTATCTGCCGACAGCAGTCTGTGCGAATTTCTGTTTTCATCGGCAATTACAACATCATACCCGGCATAGAGCAGCTTGTTTGCGTATTCGTCAAGAATATGCTTCGGAAATCCGCACATTTTGTATGTGTTATCCTCAATTTGTTTTGAGGTTAAGACTATATCAAGCACCTGTGCCGCATTTTCCGCATCTTCACCGTAACTTTCGTAAAAATCACCGAGAGGAATAAGGGCAACGGTTTTTGAGCCGTTATCGTCCTTGTGAAGCTCTGCAAGATATTCGGAAAACGGCTGCTGCGGCTGCTCCTTTGTTATGGCGTTGTATAACTCTATCTCGTTTTCAGTTATATTGTAATTTTCACCATAGTCGAGCTTCATTTCAACGCCGCCGACAAGCTCTTGTTTTTCCTCGTCCGACATCTCTGCAAGCTGTTCCGGTACGGTTTCTTCTTTGACCTCCTCAATTCTGTCGATATGCGGGAACAGGTTATATTCGCCGTTCACATATTGTTCGAGGTCTTGTACGGCTTTTTCTCTGTACGGATAGCTTCGTGCGTCAGAGGGAGTTTCCGCAAGCAGGTTTTTCAAATCCGTCAGCATTGTCTTTGTATGCGTTGTATTACCTAACTTTTCAATAATGATGTTGGTTGCGTTGGTATATTCCGAGCCGTATGGATACGGCATAACCATACCTTCGGTTATGTCATACGCATAGGCACGCCGGATAGAATGTGCAACTTGTTCCTTTTCGTAATTCGGAATGTTTTTGATTTCCGCTTCATTTAAGTAATTACGGCTTTTTATGAGCCTGTCAATACGCTTTTCGGCCTCGTTCCATTTAAGCGTGATTTTCGCATACGGCTTTGTCAAATCGCCGTGGCTGAATAAAATTCCTTTTCCGTCGTGAGTTTCGTTGCTTTCTCCGACATAACTGCCGCCGATACCGTATTCTTTTTTCAGAAACGCTATTCGTTCCTTTTTGTCGCTGTGCGTATCAAAGAAAGTGTATATGCGATACTTGCCGTTTGATACGATACCGCCCCTTTGAAGCAGCTTATCAATTTCATCATTTGAAATAAATCGCTCCGGCGGTGTGTAGGTAAGCTCCTGTGCGGAAAAAGTTTTCCTTGTTATATACAAGTCAGCAAGCATACCGTTCACGATATTGGGATTGTTATATCTGTAATGGACTATATCCTTATTTTCGGCATACATATCGCATAGTTTCTGCGTTACCGTCTTTATTTCGTCCAAACCCTCCGAAGCTTTCAAATGCTCCGCCATACGCTCTACCTTGTCGGGAAAAACACCGTCAAGCCATTCTTCTTTAACGACAGATTTTAATTCTGGATATTTTTCATCATTCAGGTTTCTGTTAAGTTCAATAAATCTGTCCGCAACCTTGTTATACTCATATTTGCTCATTTGCAAAAGCGTGTCTTTCGGTGCAAATCTGCCCAAGTCCAAAAGCTCGTCAATTCGTTTTGCGGCGTTTTCCCAAGATATGAGCTGTGAGGTGCTTGTATTTGCTCTGTCCCCGTAGGATATGCGTATGCCGTCGGTGTTCCACCAAGCCGATACCTTTCGCCCGTCAAGGACAAAGCCTTTGCCGTCGGTCTTATACAAATTTTTAAGAAATTCCGACTTGCTTTCAACAGACTTATCCTTTGAAAACTCAATGCAGATTTCGATTATACTGTCCTTGTCATTTGTGCCGTCGCATAAAACCTCGTCAATTACTTGCTGCGGCATAGAAAAAGCAGCACCGAAAATTTCGTGTGCTGCTCTCTGTACGGTTTCCCTCTGTTGTTCTTCTGTCGGAATGAGGTCGAACAGACTTAGCTGTAAACCACCTCCGGCAGTACGATTTCTTCCGCTGAATGGAGTAGGTTGTTCATCAGTCCTGCCCACATCATCGGGTCTTCCGCTTTCAGTTCCTCGTTCACGCCCTCTGTCTGTGCCAATTTCCGGACTATCTTCTGTATCTGCTCGGTCGCTGATGTCTGTACTTCCAGCAGATGCTCCGTTATCTTGCCTGTTATCATCAAGCTCGTGTATAGGCTCGGTCTGTGATTTTTGAGGAATTTCCTCCGCATCTGTCCGTATTTGCCTATCTGTGCTTCGGTCTGCGGTGCTGTCAAGTTCGGTATCAGATACCCGTTCACTTGTGTGTATGTTATCTCTGTCATAATTATCCGTCCTTTCATTATTTATTGTCGGTGCGTCTTTTTCTTTGACTTCATTATACACCGCATTTTCTTTTTCCGCAAAATTTTTTCGGGCATTTATTTCTTCACGGACCTCCGCACGGATGGTTTCGGAGATATTCCGCAGCGTTTCCTCCGATATGCTTGATACCGCATTACCCAAAACCGAAAGTGCCGGAATTGTGTTGAAGTTCATAATATGCGGAAAGTCCTCACGCTCAAAAATGTTATCTGCGTTAATTCCGAGCCTTTGAAGTACAATATATGCAATGCTTGATTCCGCAGTCCGCTGAAACTCCACATCAATATTAAGCTCGTCCAAGCCGTCCAAAAAACTGTTTTCTTTTGCGTATTTAAGCTCCGAAAGATAGTCGGCTTTACTGTCCTCAACTGCATTTTGTGCCGCTGAAAGAATTGCGTCCGTAATACTGCTTTTATTTTTCAGCTCACCGAATGAATTTTCAAGCGTTTCAATGATAGCTTCATCAAATCGGCTGTTATACCTCCATAGCCGCACTCTTGTATTGTCAAGGCTATGCGTGTCGGAAATATCGAAAACATAGTCAAGATATTGTCCTCTGTCGCCCTCACGGAGCAGGGCAATACCTTTAGCGCCACGGTTTATCCAAGACTTTAACCGTTTATTCCAAACATCAATGCTTGCACACGCCGTTGCGTCCGGGCGTTGAGCATAAATAAATAGCTGGTCTTGAAAGGAATATTTATATTGCCACGCCGCACTTTTCAAAAAAGCCGTCCAATTCTCATAGTCGGCAAGGCTTTTGCCGATTTCGTTCGACAATGCAGATATATTTTGCAGCTTGCTCGCCATTTGCATTTCACCTCCAATTTGTCAGTATGCAAGACCGATATAGTCGCATACCTCTTTATAATTCAGTTTGTCAAACAAGTAGTTGTATATTTTCGGGTGTGTTATTTTAAGCTGTTGCAGTCTGTTTGGCTCTCCGTCGTTTTGGCAACCAAACAAACAGCCTGTGCAGCCTGTTCTCTGACACCCCGTAAACCGCAATACTCCGTTTTCCTCTGCAATATCACCGTATATTGAGCAGTACGGGATTTTTGTTATTTGTAAATATCGCATAATATCCTGTGAAGTCCAAAAGGAAAGCGGTGTCGATTTCGGTGTTGCGGAATTAAAAGCATTACAACCGTTTTTACGCCATACATATTCACGCAGTTTGCTTTCCTCCGCAAGTGTTCCGACTATATTCACACAGCCCGTATCTTTCAGATATTTTTTTACGGGTGCTTTCTTCAAGTGATAACAACAAGTATCGCTTATCTTAAACGGTGCGTCGATTAAATGCTGCCATTGTTTAGGAATATAGTATCTTGCCTTTTGCGGCAACACACCCGTTTGCAGAAAAGTATCCGCCGTTTTATGTGATAAGCCGAGCATACATTTCCAAAACGCAAACGGGACGGTTGAAAAGTTTTCTCTTATCCATTCCGCAGGTTTTAAGTGTAAGCCTTGTTTATATGCTTCATAGCAGCCGTCGTATGACTTCACACGGTGTATGTAATTTGATACCTCTTTTGAAATAACGGGATAGCCGTACTTTTCTATAACATTAGTGTAATTCATTTTTGGTGTGATTATATCCACATTATCAAAGCCTTTGACAAACCTAACAATTTCGGGATATTCCACTGTTGTGTTTACAAATACTGCTCCGATTTCGGGATATATTCGTCTTGCAAGGTCTAAAAGTACAAGGCTATCTACGCCGCCGGAAAACGACACCTTAACTTTTCCGTTAAAATGCTTGTACCATTCCATTATGCGAAGCTGTGTAACCCGTACTTTTCTTTCAAGCGACCAGCTCTGCATAATCTGTAAATCTTTATATGTATATATGATAAACACCTCCGTCCGTAAATTATTTGCTATTAGCCGTTATCTTTTTGAATAGGCACATATTTTGTGCAAGTTTGTCCGTTATGAAATTCCATATACGGACACATAGGTTCGTGTGGGTCAAGTTTCAATGCGTCCGCACCTGTTTTGCAGTTCGGACATAATTGTTTTTTATCATCATTCATTTTTTATCGCTCCTTTTGATTTTTTGCATAGAAAAAGAGCATTGAAATTTGTGGTTTCAATGCTCTTATCGTGTTTGCTATTAAATTTTATCTGCACATCTGCATCGGCTCACGAAGCCGCTTTGCCATTTCAATGCCCTCGGCTGCTGTTGTGATTTCGCCGTTTTCTATCATTTCGATAAGCTCCGCACGGTGTTTTGCATTTAAGCAATACACGCTCCGGCACAGCCTTTGAACAGTTCCGAGAGTATCACGCTCGGTGTTGATAAGCGTTTTCACGATTTCGCCGACTTCATCATTTGCGTTAAGCTGAATTTGAAGTGTGCGGCGATTATCGAGGTATATCATATTCGGCACAATAAGTATTCCGATGTTCTGCAAGCTGCTGCGGAGTTCGTTTTCTCTGCAAGTCATATCCACAAGCAAGTTATTTGTGATAAAATTTATTTTCGCTGTCATCATAAAAATCACGCTCCTTTTTCTGTACTTTTATTATACAATAGTTTCGATTATCTTTCAAAAATTTCTTGTTTTTGTTTTTTGGAAAATTCCCAGCCGTACACCTTGCCGATTTCATCGCCGAGCCTGTGCGTCAGCCTTGTAATATCAGCTCTTGTTGCCGTTCCGTTATACAGTTTTTCTTTGAAATTTTCTATCTGATAATCCGAAACGCCGTTTTTGAAGGTGCGGTACAGATAATGATTTGTTCCGTCGTGATGAATTGCTCTGCACCGAAAATCGCCTTTTTTATCAACATACCATTCGTTGTAATCACATTCTGGACATAAGCAATCACGGATATTTCCGCTTTTTATTGTTTTATATCCGGAAAATCTGCCGTTCCATAAGCCGAGGTCTGCTATAACAATAATTTCTCTCGGAAGCTGTATGTTAAGATTTGCACGCTCATCATAAAAGTTCATTTCATTGCTTTCGCACATCTTTTCATATAGGAAATCTTCGCTCGCATCGCCATATATTTCGGTTAAGCTGTCCCGCCAATCCTCAAGGTCAAGATTTATATCGGACCATACTATATGTTTTTCTTCAGCCATAATATCATCTCTCCGTTTCACGCTCTGTTTTGCTCTTTTCGGGTGCGGCATATTTTTTGAGTGCGTTCATTGTTTTAAGCGTGCAGCCCTCAAAATCCGCCTTGCTTTCCATAAAGTGTTCCGCCGTTTCTCTGAAATTCTTTGTCCCGACATCACATAATGTGCCTTTGGAAATTCCCTCAATGTGAGAGAAGAAGTCCTGCGGTTTCTTATATAGCTTTGCAGCTTCCAAAATATCATCTTTGGATATTGTAAGCTCAACAAACTGACCTCCGGCATTTGCATCGGGGTTATAATAAATCTCCGTAACACCGTTTGTGGTTTTGTAAAACTTGTCCTCGTCGATAGCATCGTAGTGTTTCTCAACAAATTTCAAATCCTTGTAGGTCTGCAATGCTTGTTTATCATAACAATAGATATATGCGTTATATGTATTTTTTCGTGGATCACACCGTATGTAAAATACATTTTTATCTGTTGTTACCTTGTAGCCGCAAACATCCTTGTCGCTTGCAAGTCTTTCAGCTTTTAGGTCGTATGCCGCATTGTGCATTGCAACCCTGCTTTTGAGAATAGGCGTGTCCGCTTGAAATCTGAGGTAGTTTACAACATTATCACATTCAAGAGCAAAATCGGGAGTATGATATTTTTCATAATTCTCTTTGTTTTCAAGCAGTGAATCAGTCTGCAAACGCTCATCAACGGAATTATCAAAATAACAGCGGATATAGCAGACGCAGCCACGATTTAATTCTTCATTTTTGCTCGGTGCAAAGGTGTATTCAAATTCCGACTGCTCAATTTTTTCAAGCTTATATCCCGGTGTGTCTTTCGGGCGGTATGTACTTTTGCCACGCTCCATAAGCTCGGCAAATTCACAGATGTGAAAAACATTATATCCGATTTTTGTATGATAATCGTCAATATATGTGCATTTCCTGTCTGACATAGAGCAGTCAGAAAATTTAACAGTAATGCTTTCGCCGTCTTTTATTCGGAAAAGCTCGTTGTAATGACTGTCTATGAAGCGTATTTCTTTCTGTTCCATTTTATCCGTATCCTTTCATATCGTTTTTGTGCCGTTTTGCGTAAATGTCCGCATAATCACAGGGCGGATATTTTTTAAGGTCATCACGGTACTTTTTATGCGTTTTATAAAATTTACATTGTTTGCTTTTACACACAACCTCAGTTAGAACCGTGCAATAGTGGTCATTGCGGTATGCAAAGCAATCTTCATTCGTCATTTGGTGTATCACCGTCCATATCTTTAAGGCGTATCGTACTGACAATTCTGTATCCGTGCCTATTTGCAAGAGCCTTTAATTCAGCTATGAGGTTTCGCCGTTCCTCACGCCGCACAGCTTTCATTGCTTCATAGGCGGTAATGTCAGTACAACCGCTGCCGTTAAGTCTGTCGTTTATCTTTTCGCACAATCACTTCACCTCACCGTTCATTCGTTTTAGGCGGCTTCTTCATAACCTCAACAGCCTTGATTTCATCAAGCGCCCGTCTGCAAAAATCTTTTTGTGCCGCAAGCAGATTTGTAAAATAATGTCCCCAAAAATAATCGTCTTTGCCTTTGCATTGCCAAGTTACAAAGCTATTCGGATTCTTTTCGTGAACACCAAGCACAAATTCAGCGCCGCCGACCGTTATTTGATTTACAATAATAAAGCCTTGATTTTTTCGCCATTCCATAATCAATCACTCCGTTTCTTTTTTGTCAGCTTGCCCGGCAGAGATAAAGCAACACATAAATACAATGCCAAGAAAGCCGCCGACTGCAACACCGGATAGGAATATAAGTATAAGTTTCAACATATTTATCGCTCCATTTCATTTTCCCGTTGCCTGCGCCATTTATCAAGCAGTTTCAAGATAATTTCCTCCATTTTTGCTTTTGAATAACTTTTCGGGAAGTATTTTTTTAATTTTTCCTCGCCAAGCGTAATTTTAACCGTTTCGGGTTTCTGTTCCATCATAATACTGTCAATTACGGCATTACTCAAATTTCCCTCCTGATGAAATTTTCGCATTTTCCGTGCCTGTGCGATAGAAGGAGAGGTTTCCTCTTTTTCAATGGACTGCATAACTGCCGCTTGCTCCGTTGAGCCGAGATAAGATATTTCAACGGCGGCGTTCATTGCAATTTGGTTATTATCCACCATATCCAAAATTGGATCTATGAGATTTGTTAAGCGAATATATCGTTGTATTTGATTTTTGCTTTCCCCGACTTGCTCTCCTAAAATTTCGCTTGACTGCTTACCTTGAAAATTCAGCCCAATTTGGTCTGAATTTTCTTTTGACGGTCTGCCGGCTTTTCTTTTCATAGCTTCCAGCTTCATTTGATAGGCAAACGCTTTTTCGCTCGGCAAGATATGTTCTCGCTGCAAATTACTGTCTACAAGCAAAATTGTTGCCGTATCATCATCGAGATTTTTTACCACAACGGGAATATCGGTTATTCCTGCAAGCTCACACGCTTTCACTCTGCGATGCCCCGAAAGTATCTCATAACCGCCGTCCTTATGTGGTCTTGCGATTACGGGTGTGAGTACGCCGCATTGCTTGATACTTTCCACAAGTGTGTCCATATCTTCGTCAAGCTTCACCTTGAACGGCTGCTCCGTAAACGGTTTTAATTCGGATATGGGAACAGGCTTTATTTCTTCGGTGTTCCGCTGTTCCTCGCTCTGAAAAATACTATCGTATGATTTCAGACTTATGTTTAGTCCGTTGCTCATTGTTCATAACCTCCTTCGTTAGATTTCTGTACGCATCGGCAACCTTACCATTTTTGTCGTAGCTGTAAATGCTTTTGCCGACCGCAGAGGTTTCCGCCGCTTTTACCGAAAGCGGTATTTCTGTCTTGAAAACTTTTATATTACTCCCATAAGTCTTTCGGATAAGCTGTGATATATCCTTTGCAAGATTTGTGCGACCGTCAACCATAGTCAGCAGTATTCCGTTGATTTTAAGCGTCTGGTTAAGCTGCCGTTTAACCTTTGCAACCGTACCAAGTAATTGTTCAAGCCCTTTTGCCGGAAGAAAATGCGACTGCACGGGAATGATTACCTCATTTGCTGCCGTGAGTGCGTTTATGGTCAGCATACCGAGCGACGGAGTGCAGTCTATCAGCACATAATCGTAATTGTCCTTTATCTGTGAAAGATAATTTTTCAGCACACGCTCACGGCTCATAATGTTTACAAGTGCCGTTTCCATTCCCGATAATTCTATGTTTGCCGGAATAAAGTCCACGCCTTCTTTGTGGTGCAGTATGCCTTCATCTTTTGCAATAGGCTGTTCTCTGATAACCTTTTCCATAAGGTTTGAAATTGTAACCGACAATTCATCGGGATTGGGATAACCCAAGCATTGTGTTAAGCTGCCCTGTGCGTCATAGTCGATTAAAAGCACCTTTTTACCCTCGTTTGCAAGTCCGATACCTAAATTTACGGTAGTTGTCGTTTTGCCTGTTCCGCCTTTCTGATTTGATATTGCGATTATTTTACTCATATTAAATCTTCCTTTCATTTTCTAATCTTGATATAAGCATTTCTCCGTCAAGCCGTGTTAAGGCACGGAACCATTCGGAACGAAAAAAACGCTTGATTTCTGCTCTGCATTGCGGCGAATATGCGTGTCTGTAATCTTTTACCGCTTGCAGAATTATGGCATTTGCCAGCAGTTCGATATTTTCCACACACACCGCCTCCGATTCCTATACATTTGCCATATCGTGCTTAACTCTTGCCGAAAACCAATTATCCGCCGTTTCAAACGACCGATAAATCGTGGTAATTAAAAATGCCCGGATATTCCGGACATCTGATGTGTTGCTACGCAGGGCGAAGTCTATATATTCAATATGCGACGAGTCAATTTTCAAAAATCTGCTCTTTACAACCTCGTGAGGATATTCCTGTTTGTTTATGCGGATTGTCGGCTCGTCGCTGCATACCACATCGACCATAATTGCCACAATTTCATCAAGCCACGCCTTACTGTACCTTTCCGAGATAATGTCATAGTCAATGTTTTTCTTGATTAGCTTTTCGTACTTTCGCCGATTTTCTATCCATCGTATCGCATCAATGCCTTTTGGTGCAGGCAAGGGAGGAGAGTTATTCTCATTTCCACGATTGATAGGATATGATATGATTTCAGTATCGCTCGATTCAGTATTATTCTTTTCAGTATCGTTAAAATCAGTATTATTATATTTATTATTATTTGGTTTCGATTCTCGAAAGTCTGCACTTTCGATTTCCGAAAGTCTTGAATTTCGATTTTCAAAAGTCTTGACTTTCGATTTCCGAAAGTCTGGAATTTCGGTTTCCGAAAGTCTTAAATCTCGGTCATTATTTTCGCTTATATAAAACTTTTTCAAATATATAATTGCAGGCTTGCCTTGTCCTTGCTTTTTTCGTTCAATAAGACCGATACCTTTTTCGCCATCAAGCTCCGCAAGCAGCTTTGTAGCTTTTTCTGTTCCGCAGCACATTTGCTCCATAACATCATTTGTTGTAAAGAATATGTATGCCCGGTTTTCATCATCAACCCAACCGTTGCGTATAGATAAACCCATACGGTCAAGCATAAGACCATATAACAGCTTTGCACTGTCCGACACTCGTTTGAAAGTAGGGGAAGTTACAAGTATTTTTGGTATTCTGTAAAATGTAAATTGTTCAGCTTCATTGCCGTAAAAATAATCAAACTGTATTGGCATATAAAAACACCTCCATTCTTAAAAACTTGGGGTGCTGAATATCTCAACACCCTGTGCAATTATTGTATTATTCCGATAGTGCGAAAATCAGATATATGCTCCTCGGATTTTCTGATTATATTTGCATAATACGGAGATAGCAAAAAATCTATTAAATCATCTTTTGCCACTGCAAATCTCTTGCGGACAACAACGCCGAGTATTTTTTCGCTGTTGATCCATTTTCTTATTGATTCTTTTCCATAACCCGTTATACTTTGTATATCTTTCGCCCTTATTAAATCTGGATAGTCTTTTAGCTTTTTTCTGTAATACCGTGAAATCATTTCTTTTTGCTTTTCCGAATAATGACCTTTTTCAGCCTGTTCACGCATATATTGCTGCACTTCACAAAGCGGAATTTTATAGTAATGCAAAAGACCATCACAACATTTTTCAAAATTTAATTTTTTGCTTTTCAGCAGTTTATACGCTGTTGATTCGCTGATATTGCATATTTGACACAGTTCTTGCTTCGTAATATACTGTTTTTCTGTAATATTCATTGCCATTCACCTTATTTTTTAATGTTCAATGATAGGTGAATGTTTGAGTTCCCTCAAAGTTCCCTCATTTTTGCAAAATTCCATTCAAATGTGAAAATTGCCGCAATCCCTTATGCTATCTAACAATAACAAAAAAAGAGTGCCGAAAACGCCGATTTTATGCGTTTTCAGCACTCTTTTAACTTCCGATATGTTCTCATATTTTCCTCCAAAGTACAATAACTTCTGATTAAGTCAAAGCACTCGAAATCAGTTGACGGGCAACCGTCCGTGGGTTCGAATCCCACCCACTCCGCCATTTACGAGGCTTTCACATATTTGAAAGCCTTTTTTATTTTGCCTCAGGTCAAGGACTTTAAAAACGTAACGCTCAGCTTGAGAAGGAAAATCCCATTTAAAAAAAGGGATTGCCATCTTCACGCCACACTCACACAACGATTAGATGCTGTTATAAGCTTCGGTTCCAGCGCAGCATAAAAACCCTTTGCCGGATTCTGCAGGTTAACAGAAGCACTTATTATAAACACTTCTCCGCCGTCCCTGCTCCCCTGGCGCAGGAAAATCAATATATTGCTTCTCTGATTCTCCTTATTTATGCTGACTACCATAATGTAGAGTTGGTTATTTCCACATTCAAAAAGCTTATGAAAAAAGAAAGGCTCCCTATGGCCTTGTTCCATTCCGACCGCAAAACCTACCATTTTTTACAGGAGCTACATCTGTCTGTTTTTGAATATATTGAAATCCCATACGTCTACATGGCTCCCTTGGCATGCTTACTCCCAATCAGGCTGAACTTTTCTATTGGGAGTAAGCCTAAACTGCCACTATTCTATTTTCCTCATTCCGCTGTATACTGTTTTAATGATGGTCCATAGGAAGAACGGTACATTATAGTACAATGCGTTCTAGTTTATCCTTTTGAAAACCGCACCCACCTATCAGTATCTCCTCCTGCATCGCTGGGCTTATAGGGAAAATCACCGTTTTACTTTCTCCTTTTCGCAAAAAGACTCGATGAAATGCCACTAAACATTGACAGGAATACACTTGTACAACCTCTTCACCATCATATGCTCCAGTATTGGTCACTACTACTTCTACATGATTATCCCGTATTTTTACATCATCATACGTAAATGTTGTATAACTCAATCCATATCCAAATGGATAAAGCGGTTTTCCCGTAAAATAACGATAGGTTCGATTTTTCATAGAATAATCTTCAAAAGGAGGCAAATCGCTTTCATCCGCATAAAAGGTGATGGGAAGCTTTCCACTAGGATTGTAAACACCAAAAAGCAGTTCCGCTATCGCTCTTCCTCCTTCGCCGCCTGGGTACCACGCCTGCACAATAGCGTTAACGTGTTTGTGCGCATAAGAATAATTCATGGCGCTGCCTGTCATAGAAATCAAAACCACCGGTTTGTTTATCGCAACAATTCTCTCAAGCAATTTCTGTTGAGAAGACGGTAGCTGCAAATCCCGCTTGTCTCCGGAAGAATATTGATTGCTCCTATCTCCTTCTTCTCCTTCCAACTCAGCATCCAATCCCAAACAGAGAATGACCACATCACTAGTACTTGCTACCGTAACTGCTTCTGAAAGACGATCTCCAGGCATTGCATGATTTTCCATATAGTCTTTATACAGATGACAACCTTCGCAATAATCTACCTTCTCCTCACCCAACATTTCATAAATTCCTTCTAAAACTGTTGTAAACTTTTTCGGCGTACCGCTATAATTTCCTAATAGCACACTCCGACTATTCGCATTTGGGCCAATCACCGCCACTTTACAGGTGGTCGAAAGAGGTAAAATACCATCATTTTTCAGCAATACCATTGATTTGCGTGCTGCTTCCAATGCAAGCTCCCTATGCTCTTTACAAGCAACTACTTCGTAAGGAATATCATCATATTCTGTATGTTCAAACATACCCAGCTTGATACGAGTTGTCATCAATCGTTCCACAGCCGTCCGAATATCTTGTTCAGTAATCAGTCCTTCTTTTAACGCCAATAACATATTGAGATATGTGGTACCACAATTCAAGTCACATCCATTTTTTAATGCCAAGGCCACGCTTTCCGTTGCCGTTTTTGTTACATAATGGTGTTCATGAAAATCATAAATAGCCCAACAGTCAGAGACAAAATAACCCTCAAAGCCCCAGTCTTCCCGCAGATATTTTTGCAGCGTTGGACTACCGCAGGCTGGCTCGCCATTCACACAATTATATGCACCCATCACACCTTCTACTTTGGCCTCTTCTACCAGCGCACGGAAGGCAGGAAGATAGGTTTTTTCCATATCTTCCTTGGTTACTTTCGCATTAAAATAATGTCTGTTTTCTTCCGGCCCGCTATGTACCGCAAAATGCTTGGCACACGCTGCACATTTCAAATGCTCACCCTCTCCCTGGAGCCCTTTTACAAATGCAACCCCCAAACGAGAGGTAAGATACGGATCTTCCCCATAAGTCTCATGTCCCCGTCCCCACCGAGGATCTCGAAATATATTGATATTGGGAGACCACATAGTCAATCCTTTGTAAATATCCCTGTCTTCCTGCTTGATTGCCGCATTATATTTGGCTCTGGCCTCTGTAGAAATAACATCTGCAATGTCATATATCATCTGCTCATCAAAGGTTGCCGCTAATCCTATAGCCTGTGGAAATACAGTGGCTATCCCTGCACGCGCCACGCCATGCAGGCCTTCGTTCCACCAATTATAAGCCGGTATTCCCAACCTTGGTATGGCAGGTGCATCATAACGAGTTTGACTTGCCATCTCCTCCACGGTCATCTTTGATACCAATTCCTTTGCTCTTTGTTGTGCTGTTTTTGTGTTCATGTTTCTAACCTCATTTTAATCATTCCATTATTTCTGAGAGGCAGCTTCCAGCATTTCCGCAGTTTCCTGATCGGCTTCCGCAGTTGCAGGCAAAAATTCTCCTTCAATAAAGGATTTTAATTCCTCCAACGTAATTTCTCCTGTTACATATTGTATTTCCATTTGGTCACGTTTTTTAAACAAATCAGGATTATTTGCCTGCAGTGTAATGTACTTAGGCGATGTAATTGTCGGGACATTTTTTTCTGTAGTTACCGATAAATACCGCTCTAATTCCTGATTATATTTCTCCAATTTTTCTGGAGTATCGCACAAGCTGATATATGCGGGCTCTCCCTGATAAGTGACCGCAAAAGGTGTATACGAACTCATTTCTTTACGGCATTTTTCTGATTGCTCTTCTGTCCGAATTAATTCCTTCGTTTCGGGAGTATAGGATTCATAATGTACCCCTTGTACCCCAATATTGGTTAACAACCAACCTTCTTTTGAATTACAATAATCAATCAAACTGAGGGCAGCATCTGCCACCTTAGAGTCTGCCGCAATGGCCCAACATCCCCATATAGCTGGAGGAAGATACTGTATAACTTCTCCCGTATTTTGATCTTTTAACGGAGCATAAAAACTATAATCCGATATGACCTGCTCTGTGGGCGCTTTACCAAACAAACCTTTTACATTCCCATCATGACCGGACATCATGCCAATCCGATTTTGTAAAAGTTTATCTGTAGATTCGTTTGCTTTGTTAATAAAAAATTCGGGATCCATCAGTTTTTCTTCATACAATTTACGCATAAAGGTCAAATATGGGTAATATCCCTCAAATTTTTCTTTAGGTTTATATTGCCCGTCCGCATCAGGCCGGTTGGCATATTGCTGCATATTAAATGCACTCATCAAAAAGTACTCTCCCCATACGCTGGTACCAACGGTATTTTGCGTGCTTGGAGAGATGGCATATGTGTCATTCGCACCATTTCCGTCCGGATCCTGTGTCGCAACAGCTTTTGCATATTCATAAAATTCATCCAATGTTGTCGGAGCTGTCATATTTAACGTATCCAGCCACTTTTGATTAACTACATAGCCATAATGACTAATAATGTTGGGCTTGGGTACAGCATTAATTTGTCCCGTACTTGGAGCTTTCACAATTTCCCACAACTCATCCGTAATATTGTTCTTAATATTAGGATATTGATCAATTTTATCATCCAAGGTTAAAAATAGCCCATTTTTTGCCCAGGTATCATAGTTATTATCTGTCTGGAAAATATATGTGATATCAGGCAAATCTCCTGAAGCCATTGTAATCTGGAGTTTATCATTATAACTGCTGGGAGGTGGTGCTTCAATTTCCAGATTAACATTTGCCGCATCTTCAAGCGCCTTAACAGCATCATTATTTTTATCAAACTGAACCTCCGCATTCACTCGTGTAAAAATTCGAATTGTTGGTCTTTCTCCCGTAGTGTTCCCATTGTTTCCGCATCCTGAAAGAAGTACTGCGCTGGTCATCACGCCTATTACACCAATCCATAATCGTTTCATACTAACACTCCTTTGTATTGAAATATTTTATATTATTTTTCATGCATATTGACTATCCCATTTTCCACTGCCAAACAATATTGTTGGGTCAGAAATCACTGTTTATGAAGATCTATGCCCTTTTTTCTTCCGTATCTATTCAAAACTTTTACCCTAATTGCCTTGTCTATAGAGCAAGAATAGGATTTGAAAAACCATACGGCTTAGCTTTCTTAAGCCAATCAGATTAATGCGGTCTACTCCTTGACTCCACCTATGGTAAGACCTGTAACAAAATATTTTTGTAAAAAAGGATAAACACATATAATAGGCACAATAATAACAACAATCATTGCCATTTGTATTGTAAACGTCTGTGCCATATCCTCTTCCGCAACCACGTTTTGAATCGCACCTGCTCCGCCTTCAAAAACCATCTCTCGCAGCACAAGCATAAGCGGCCACTGATCGCGCTGTGTCAGAAATATAACTGCATCGAAAAAGGAATTCCAATGGTTGACTGCACACATAATCGCAAAGGATGCAATGGCAGCTTTAGACAATGGCACAATAATACGCCATAATATTTGTAATTCATTGGCTCCGTCTATAAGCGCAGCTTCCTCTAAACTATCCGGAATATTTCCAACAAAATTTTTCATTAAAATTAAATTGTATGCACTAATCGCACCAGGCAAAATCAAGGATCCTAAAGAATTAATTAGTCCCAGTTCCCTTACCAGATAATAACGAGGTATCATTCCTCCCGAAAACAACATGGTAAATAAAATCATCCATAAAATGATCTTTCGTCCCTTTAAATCTGCCTTTGATAATGGATAAGCAGAAATGATCAAAAGGGTCAAATTAAGCAATGTACCTACAATAGTTATAAACAAAGTGTTGCGATATCCCGAATACAATAATGGAAATTTTAAAATTTCTTTATAGGCACCGAAATCCAGCTTAGAGGGAATCATTTTTACAGGGTTTTCCAAATATTCACTGTATGGCATAACAGAATAGCTTATGACATATAAAAATGGAAAAATACATGCAAAAGCAAACAGTATAACAAAGGTGTATACCAAAACCATCATAATGTGATCTTCCCATGAGGTTTTTATTCTATTCTTTTTTCTTACCATAATCCATTTTCCCCCATCATTTTTGAGATTCGATTGGTACAAACAATGAGCACAGTACCTATTACCGACGTAAACAATCCCACTGTAGTGGCAAACGAATACCTTCCTCCTATAATACCAACTCGATACGTATAGGTTTCAAAAACTTCAGAAACACTTAGATTTTGTGAATTTTGTAATACCAATATTTGTTCCGAGCCATTGCTCATAATGGTCCCTGTCCGTAAGATAAAGAGCGTAACAATGGTTGGGACAATGCACGGGAGAGTAATGCGGTAAAGCTGCTGAAAGCGATTCGCTCCATCAATGCGGGCAGCTTCATACAATTCCGGATTAATCGCAGTCAAAGCTGCAAGATACAAAATCGTTCCCCATCCAGCCTCTTTCCAGATGCTGCTTAAAACAACCATCCATTTAAAATATTTCTCTTCTGCCATAAAGAAAATGGGTTCCACGCCAAAAGATCCAAGAATTTTGTTTACCACGCCCCACGTTGGTGATAAAAAGTTCACTAATATGCCGCCAATAACTACCCAAGATATAAAATGTGGCAAATATATAATTGTTTGTACCGTCTTTTTAAACTTCACCATCCTTATTTCATTAATCATCAAAGCCAACAATAACGGCATAGGAAATCCGAACAGCAAACGCAATAGACTAAGCGTTAATGAATTCTTTAACACACTGTAAAAATCCGGCAACGAAAACATGTATCGAAAGTTTTCTAGGCCAATCCAAGGGCTGTTCCAAATTCCTTTTCCGAAATCAAAGTCTTTAAATGCCATCACAATACCATACATCGGTACGTAATGAAATAAAATAAAATAAATTACACATGGCAATAACATCAAGTAAAGGTATTTTTTCTTATTGAAGTATTGCAGGGCTGTAAGATTGGTTGTTTTTGCACCATTCATCTTCCCTGCTTTGATTGTACTTTTTGTTCTCATATTGTTTCCTCCCTGCTTTATTGAGCATGCAGTGCCAAAGACTGATCCAGAAACAACTTGCCAGAATCCGGGTCAAAAGATGGAGTACGACCTTTAAAAGCTTCAATAAATGCATCAAAACTTCCGGATTCTTCCGCACTGGAAACCTGACAAACCCACGCCGACTTTAACGCATTGGCCCGATATTCCCGTCCCAACGTTAAGTCGCTATAGGGTTCTAGTTCCTGGCTGCACCAAATCCCAATATATCCATCTCCATGCCTGCCAAACAACCATTGCCCTTCCAACCGCGTCTCTTCAAAAGTATCTGTCGTAAAATACAAATGTGTAAAGGGCGTTCCTGTATCTGCCGGAAGGTCATATATTTCCATCACGGTATTTCCTTCCATATGGCATGTTGGCGCCGTCTGTTCCCCATACCAGTATCCCGGTCTCTGGGTTGAACTCTCCGATGCTGCTCCCGGATGTGTTACAAATGCCTTGGTGTCTCCACTCAGTGATGCTTCCCACAAATGATATTGATACAGCAGGTTCCCTGGCACAAATTGTGATGCTAACGTTCCCTGTGCCTGTGTCGGTACTTCACTTCCTGTGATAATATAATCTTTTCGCCGACATATACTCAGTGTCGCTCCTCCCTGCTGAAACTGCATGTCAATATCCTTACTGATCCACTCATCAAGATCTGCCGGCGCACGATACGTTGACGTTGC
>NZ_JADCKB010000036.1 GCF_014982785.1 Ructibacterium gallinarum | reverse complement strand
ACGGGTGAGCCAGTAGAAGGAAGCAAATAAAAATGCCCCTTTAGGGGCAAGCTGGTGAAAAAGGTGCGGTTGGCAGACCTTTCGACGAGCCTATAGGCTCGGCCAGCATAACGCCCTAAGGGGGCAGCGCAAGCCACCGGCACGGCCGGTGGTCATGACTGATTAAAATGCTTCATTAAAGAATGACTCTAACTTATCAAAAGGAATAATATTCATTTGATCCTACAAGTCTGTGTGCGATGCACCAGGAATTATCATCAGTTCTTTGTTATCTCCCTTAAGAAGTTCATATGCATCCTGGCTGTACATCAAGGAATGTGCTTCTTCTCCGTGGACAAGTAAAACAGCACTTCTTATTTCAGGAGCATACTCAAATAGGCGCATATTCATAAGAGCACCGCTGGCAGTAGCTGCCCATCCATTGTTAGAGTTGAGAGAGCGTGGATCATATCCGCGTTCAGTTTTATAATAAGCAACATTATCTTTGAGATGTTGAGGTGCATCTTCAGGAGCAGTTTCCGGAAGTCCTCCGCCCAATGTATATTTTCCGTTTCTGTAATCTTCCGTTCTTTGGTTGTTATAATTAACACATGCTTCATATCTTCCTTCTTCATTTACCGAATCGAAATAACCACGTGCTGTATTTCTGCTCATATCTTACATCGTCTCCAAACGGATCGCAAACCGCAATTGCCGGAAGCTTGCCGGTATATTCTTTCGGCTCATAAAGATCTGCGGCTAAAGTCGTGCCAAAATGATTTACAAATGTTACTTTTCTATGGTTTACTTCATCACTTAGCGGAAAGACCTTATCCCATTCCTCTGTAAGAACAAGCGGCTCTAAAATAATATCTGTATCTCCGGTGGGTGTATTATCAGCAGCTGTGCTTGTAATGTCAACTCTTCCAGCTTCACCGTCTCACGCAACACTGTTACCGTTTGCTTCAAAAATTGCTCTTGCCGGCAAATATGTTGTTCCGTCATAAACAAATTCGTCAACATCATTTCCGTTTACATCTTTCATTTCAAGCTCTTTACCGTTCATAAATACTGATACTCCTCCCGTTACATCAATTGTTTTCTGAACTCCAAAAGCCGCCGCAGCAATTGAGCCTGCTATGACTGACAGCACAGCTATTGATGCGATTATTCTTTTTTTCATTTTGATCCGTCCTTGCATCAAATTAATTAGTGATAAATTAAGTATTAAGTAATATAATTAAAATTTAATGCATATATACACATCCTTTCTGCTTTTTTATTATTTGCGTGTTGTTATGTTCTTTCTGCATATAACATACAACTTCAAGAATATCTAATACTTATAAATTATGCTATACTATGTTTTTAAGCATAGTAATTATTATGCGTTTTACCTATAGAAATATATTCATTATAGGTATTTGATATTGTATTATTTTTTTAATATTTTAATATAATAAAGGAAAATAAGTTAAAATTGTTTTATGAAAGGTAAGTTAATTATGATGATGTTTATAAAAGGAATAATGATGGGTTTAGTTTTCGGTGTGCCAATAGGTGCTGTCGGAGCTTTGACAATAAGGCGTACTATTACATATGGAGCAAGAGCAGGATTTATTTCCGGCATTGGATGCAGTGCGGCTGATTTGTGCTACAGCAGTATAAGTATTTTTGGAGTTACACTGATTTCAGATTTTATATTGCAATATCAAAATTTTATTTCACTGATAGGCGGAGCTTTTGTTGTTATAATGGGTATATCTTTTATGATAAAAAAACAGATTGTTGCACATGAAACTTCCGCAGGTGTAAAATTACTCTCTTTTTTTACATCATCATTTATGATCGCAATAACCAATCCTTCAACAATTTTAACTTTTATGATGGCATTCACTATATTTAATGTCAGACAAATTAGTTCAGCCGGAGAAGGTATGGCAATAACTTTTGGGATACTTACAGGTACCTGCATTTGGTGGACTACAATCTCCATTATAATAGGGCGTTTACGCAGACGGTTTACAGATACAAAATTGCTTGCAGTGAATTACATACTCGGAATTCTTGTATTATTGTTCGGATTGGCTATTCTTATAAAATCCTTCTATTTATTTTAGGCATATAAATATATAAAATATAGGTATTGGACATTTAATATAACCAGTGGTATAATTGAAATATAAAAAGAGAGGAATGAATGTATTATGAAAAAACTATCCATATTTTTTCTTGTTTTTGCACTGACTGTATTGTCTTCAACGGGATGCAGTGCACAGAATATACAAGAGGATACAGAAGATATTAAAATTATTTTGACAATCAACAAACCGACCATGATTGTAAACGATGAAGAAAGAAGTATTGATAATGAGGGCACGGTTCCGATTATCGTCAATGACAGGACACTTCTCCCCGTAAGAGCTGTAGTTGAGGCTATAGGCGGAAGCGTAGACTGGGACGAAGATTCACGTACCGTTACTCTTACAAAAAATGAAGAAACAATAAAACTTACAATTGACTCTGAAATCGCCCTTTTAAACAGTGAGGAAAAAAATCTTGATACTGCTCCAACCATTATCAATAACAGAACAATGCTGCCTATTAGGTTTATTGCGGAAAATTTTGGTTTTAATGTAGAATGGGATGAACAAACACAAGAAATAACTATTTTACAAGCCGAAGCAAACAAACCAAATGCACCCGAGTTGGAACAGTCATCAACGTCACCTGATATGTCTGTATCCGAAGAAAATTTGACGGAGGAAGATAATATGGAAAATACACTTCTTATTACAATCGGAGATAAAACGCTGACAGCAACCTTAGCGGATACCGTTGGTAGTGCGGCACTGAAGGATCTGCTTTCTGAAGAGCCAATTACGATTGATATGCGTGATTACGGCGGGTTTGAAAAGGTTGGATCTCTTGGACAAAATCTGCCTACCGACGATACACAGACGACAACGCAGGCCGGCGATATCGTACTTTATCAAGGCAATCAGATTGTCATTTTCTACGGCTCAAATTCCTGGAGTTATACCCGCCTTGGAAAAATGAATAACCTCACACAAGCGGAATTAAAAGAAATTCTCGGTAACGGATCAGTTACAATAACTCTTTCCCTTGATTAAAATAATGATAACAAAAAGGAAGTGGATAATATATGAAAAATATACTGATTATTTCAACAAGTTTGCGTAAAGGAAGCAATTCCGAAACACTGGCAATGTCGTTTGCAGAAGGTGCCAAAACAAATAGAAATAACGTTGAAACAGTATCGCTGAGAGACAAGACAATAAATTTTTGCAGAGGCTGTCTTTCTTGCCAGAAAACACAAAAGTGTGTGATAAATGACGATGCCAATGAAATTTCAAATAAAATGCTTAATGCCGATATCATAGTATTTGCCACGCCTATTTACTATTACGAAATGAGCGGACAGATGAAGGCACTGCTTGACAGAGCAAACCCACTTTACACAACGGACTACAAGTTTCGTGATGTTTATCTTTTGTCATCTGCGGCGGAAACAGAAGATACTGCTATGGACAGAGCAATCACCGGGCTTGAAGGCTGGATTGCCTGTTTTGAAAAGGCGAAACTCAAAGGAGTACTTCTTGCTAAAGGTGTTACAAATATAGGTGATATAGAAAATAACGAAATACTGAAAAAAGCATACGAAATGGGAACAAACATTTCTTGATTTAGAGATGAGAGGAAGATAAATCATGGAAAAAATAGTGCAAAAATTTTTAACAGGCGAACGTGCTTTGTTTATGTCTCATGACTTGGAAATTCAAAACACTATATTTGCTGACGGTGAATCACCTTTAAAGGAGAGTAAAAATATCAAGCTGTACGGCAGTATGTTTAAATAGAAATATCCTATCTGGTACAGTAACAACATATATATGAAAGATTGTGTCTTGTTTGATATGGCACGTGCAGGAATCTGGTACACAAATGATATAACGGTTGAGGATACACAAATTGAAGCTCCGAAACTTTTCAGACGCTCAAGTAATATTCATTTAAAAAACATTACATTTTCAAACGCACTTGAAACATTGTGGAATTGCAGTAATGTTTCTCTTGATAATATAACTGCTAAAGGCGACTATTTTGCAATGAACAGCACAGATATGAAAATCAGTAATTTTCAGCTGTTTGGTAACTACTCCTTTGACGGAGCAAAAAATGTTACAATTCATAACGCAAAGCTCATTTCAAAAGATGCGTTTTGGAACAGCGAAAACATAACCGTTTATGATTCGTTTATTTCAGGAGAATATCTCGGATGGAATGCGAAAAACCTCACACTAATCAACTGCACAATAGAAAGTCTGCAAGGAATGTGTTATATTGATAATCTTGTAATGAAAAATTGTAAGCTTATAAATACAACGCTTGCTTTTGAATATTCTACCGTAGATGCCGATATTTCATCTAAGGTTGACAGTGTAATCAACCCATCAGGCGGTATCATAAAAGCCAAAAAAATCGATGAATTAATTATTGAAAAAGATAAGGTCGATGCCGATAAAACAAAAATTATTGTAAAAGATAATCACAACCACTCTTGTGGCAATACTATACATAGAAAAGAATTTAAGTCTGTAATATAAATTTTATTGGGAGATGTAAAAATGCAGTTAAATGAATATTTGAATTATTTAAACAGCGGTAAATATGTTGAAGCCGGTTCAGAAATACATCAATATATGACAAAGCTTAGCTTTGAAGCAATGAAGATCACATCTGAAATAAACAATGTTTATCATGAACCGGAAGAGATACGCAGGTTATTTTCTGAACTGATAGGTAAACCTGTTGATAAGGGCTTTGGCTTATTCCCTCCATTTACAACAGATTGCGGAAAAAATATAACGGTTGGTGAAAATGTTTTTATTAATTCCGGATGCCGTTTTCAGGATCAAGGCGGAATTACTATAGGTAACGGATGTGTAATCGGGCATAATATAGTAATTGCAACGCTTAACCACGACTTAAATCCAGAGAAACGCCAAAGTCTTATTCCGAAACCCGTAAAAATAGGCTGTAATGTTTGGATAGGTTCAAACTCCACCATTCTACCAGGTGTTACGATAGGTGATAATGCTGTTATAGGAGCAGGTTCTGTTGTAACAAAAGATATACCGGACAATATGATAGCAGTGGGCAATCCCGCACGTGTTATCAAGTCAATTTATGAAAACAGGTCGGTGAGTAACAATGAATTATAATTTTGACGATATAACAGACAGTAGAAACACAAATTCATTAAAATGGGATGTAAAGGACACCGAACTTCCCATGTGGGTGGCAGATATGGATTTTCAGACCGCACCGGAAATAAAAAAAGCTATTGTAGACCGTGCTGAACATGGAATTTTCGGTTACAATACCATTCCTGATGAGTGGTATAACGCATACATCAATTGGTGGGAAAACAGACATGCCTTCACAATTGAAAAAGATTGGCTCATATTTTGCACGGGAGTCGTTCCGGCAATTTCAAGTGTCGTACGAAAACTCACAACTCCTGCCGAAAATGTACTTATATTAACACCTGTTTATAATATATTTTTTAATTCTATTATAAATAACGGCAGAAATGTTCTTGCGTGTCCACTCAGATATAGAAATGGAGTATATGATATTGACTTTGCGGACTTAGAAAAAAAGCTATCTCACCCGCAAACAACAATGATGATACTCTGTAACCCTCATAATCCTGTGGGAAAAATCTGGTCTGAAGAAATACTTAAAAAAATCGGAGAATTGTGCTTAAAACATCATGTGATTGTTGTAAGTGACGAAATACACTGCGATTTAACCGAAACAGAAAAATCGTATATACCATTTGCGTCAGTATCCGAAGAATGCAAAATGAACAGCATAACCTGTGTTTCGCCCACTAAAGCGTTTAATCTTGCCGGATTACAAACCGCTGCTGTTATTATTCCAAATGAATATCTCAGACACAAAGTAAACCGCGGTTTAAACACTGACGAGGTTGCAGAACCTAACAGTTTTGCAATTACAGCAACCATTGCCGCATATAACAACGGAGCAAAATGGCTTGATGAACTTCGAAAATATGTTGACGAAAACCGACTTATTGTATCTGAATTTCTACAAAAAGAGCTGCCTCAGATAAAGTATGTTAAATCTGAAGCAACATACCTAATATGGCTTGACTGTGGCAAAATAGACACCCATTCATGTGCTATGTCACAATTTATAAGAAATGAAACAGGACTTTATATATCTGATGGACAGCAATATGGATGCGGAGGAGAACAGTTTTTAAGATTAAACATCGCTTGTCCGAAGATTTTACTTAAAGACGGTCTGAACAGATTAAAAAAAGGTATTTTAAAATATGAAAAATGGCTGTCTAATATGTGTTAAAAAAATTTTTAAAAATACTTACTGAGTTTTTCACTGTAATAAAACAGAATTCAACAAGCCTTTTTCAGCGAATATCTTTTGTAACCCATTGTGAGAAATACTAAAACTTACATTGATAACTTCCATGCTTGGGCATGTTATTTTCAAAAAAATATCCGATTGAGCTTATGCTCTGTCGGATATTTTTTTGTATAGAGAAAAAAGAAGATATTGTCTGAATAATCAAACAATATCTTCAACACGCTGTTCAATACTCCCATCTTCTAAAATCGAGTATTGAATAAATGGCGGAGAAGGAGGGATTTGAACCCTCGCGCCGCTTTCACGACCTACACCCTTAGCAGGGGCGCCTCTTCGGCCAACTTGAGTACTTCTCCGAATTCACTTTTTTTCAATTATAACACAACCTATCACAAAAGGAAAAGATGGCGGAGAGGCAGAGATTCGAACTCTGGGTGCTTTCGCATCACTAGTTTTCAAGACTAGCTCCTTAAACCACTCGGACACCTCTCCAAGTGCAATTTGATCCTCTTAGGTGCGACTTAAAAAGTATAGCACATTTTTCATATCATGTCAAGGTTTTTTTTAAGATTTTTTATCTTTCCGCTCCATTTCCTCGCCCTTTTCCGTTGCCGCTACCTTGTCCTTGACCTTGCCCGTGTCCCTGATCCTGTTGCCGCCCTTTTCCTTGATTTTGTCCCTGGCCTTCTCCTTGATTCTTCCCTTGATTTTGTCCTTGACCTTGATGTTCTCCACTGCCCAAAACGCTTTCTCCGGTATACTCCGCAATTTTTTCCCGCAATTCACGCATGGTCATATTTTGACACTCCTCCACAGTCACGGTGGGATCATAAGAAACCAGTTCCTGATATGCCCGATATTTTCCTGCGGGCATCCCGATTTCCTGCGCTGCTTCCCAAATCTCAGAATCTACTCCGGTACACTGGCCGCTATTTCTCTGATATCCCTGACATCCTTGGATTCCCGCGACTAGCTCCTCCTCCTTATCAGAAAGCACAGTTACGCTTAAAGCGCTTTCTCCGCTCTCAGACATGAATTCCGGGGTTTGCAGCAATGTTTCTATTGCTTCAGTATAGTTTTTCCCTGTCAGGTTCAGCGTATTTAATAATTGAATATCTTCCTCGCTGTACCCTTCGGCAGCTACGACTGTATCCATACGGCTTAATGATAAAGAAACAGAGCCATCCGCATCCAGTCCAATATAAGATACCGGAATCCAGAACAAAAACCGCGCGCCAAAACCACCGCTTAGCATCAACACCATCACTAGTACTGCAGCGGCATACCGCATCCGCATTTTAAACAGTTTCTGCCTGGCCGATATTTTTTGATGCAGAAATTCCGCTGTTTTTTCTTTTAAGGCCGCATCGGCTGTTACCGGCGCAAAAGCTTCTTGTATTTTATTCATATTCTGCACCTCCCAGCTTCTCTTTCAGCAGTTTTCTTGCTCGCGCAAGCAAGGTATAAATCGTATTTTCTTTCTTTTTTAAAATCTCAGCAATTTCTCCTGCTGTATAACCTTCATAATAAAACAGGTACACGACATCTTTATATTTTTTCGGCAGAGCAAGCACCGCTTCCAATACATCAGAATGTTCCGGTGCTGCTTCCTCCGCCGTTTCCGCAATACTTTCGATAGAAGTTGTATGATTTCGGTAAAATCCTTTCAATAAATCTTTACAGGCATTGACCGTAACTCGTATCAACCAGGCTTTCTCATGTGCCTCATTTTCAAACGAACCCGAATAGAGGATATATTTCAAAAACACGGTCTGAAAAATATCCTCTGTATCCTGCCTGTCTTTTAAATGAAGAAAGCAGATACGCCGAACCATATCGGCGTATCGCTCTATTGCCAGATTTGCTTCATACTCACTTCTCATAATCGCCTCATTAACTGTTTCTGCAAACGCCACGGCCACAGCCGCTTCCATTTCCTATACCACGGCCACTTCCGCCGCCTCTTCTTCCATTCTGCATACCGGTGCCATCCATAGGCCTGATGCCATCATTTGGACAATTTTCATAATTAATGCAATTTTCGTCCTGACAGGCGCCATAACCGCCCCACGGACAAACAACACTTGTTGTATTATCTTCCGCATAAACTTTTCCAGCACCCATAAATCCTGTTGCAGCACCAACAAATACGACCGCTGCCGCTGCCATAGCAAAAATACGTTTTTTCATTTTACATTCCTCCATTTGCATTTTTAATAAGTTTTTTGCTTTTCACTTATAATACGATGCAAAATAAGAAATCCTTTCAAAATTTTAAAAAATTTTTATATTTTTTTATTTTCCACGGTTTGTGATGCAAGCCGTTTTGCTTCCTCTTCCTTTTTAAATTGGAAAAGAACATGCAGTGACATGGGAACCGCAATGGCAAGCGATCCTAAATCGGCCACGGACTGACTGATTTCTAAGCCGCGCAGTCCCATCACAGCGGATAAAATCCATACCGCCGGAATAAAAAACAATCCTTGCCTGGAAAGCGAAAGTAAGGTGGCACGAAACGCTTTTCCCATCGTTTGAAACATCATATTACTCATGGTGGTCCAGGCAAAGGTTGGAAAGGTGACGCACTGGAACCGAAGAACGACTGCACCGATTTCTATTACCTGGGGATCATCCCGAAACATTCGAATAATATTGGGTGCAAAAATATATCCAATCACTGCAATGATAACCAATATCCCGGTGGAGCTTTTCACACAGAACCAAAAAGCTTTCCGTACCCTGCCGTACAGTTGGGCGCCATAATTAAATCCGCACACTGGCTGGAAACCCTGTCCAAACCCAATTAACGCCGACCCAGCAAAGTTTGTCACACGCATTACAATGGACATTGCCGCAATCGCCGCATCACCATATACGCCTGCCGCACGGTTCAAAATAATCGTTGCCACACTGGCAATTCCCTGCCGTGCAAGCGACGGCACCCCACCCCGAATGATTTCTTTATACCGTTTCCAGCTGGGCTTAAAATTCTTAAGATAAATCGGAATATTGCCTCCTCGGCGGCACATCAAAAACAAAATCACAAAGCTGACCACCTGACTCAGCATGGTAGCAACCGCGGCACCTTTGATTCCCATTTGGAACACAAAAATAAACAGGGGATCCAGTGCAATATTCAAAATTCCGCCGCTGCACATACCAATCATACCTGCCGTAGGACTGCCCTGAAACCGCAGCTGGTTGTTCATGACAAGAGAACCCATCATGAACGGCGCACCCCACAAAATAAATCCGGCATAATCCATCGCATACGGCGCAATGGTTTCCGTTGCCCCCAGTTCAATCACCAACGGCTTTAAAAACAGTAATCCCAACACTGTAATCACGCAGCCTGCCAGCACGGCTGAAAAAAAGCCGGTCGCCGCCATTACCTCCGCGTCTTCTGTATCGTGCATACCTAATTTTCTGGATATGTAATTTCCTGAACCATGACCAAAGGTAAATCCTAATGCCTGGATAATTGCCATGAGGGAAAAAACTACCCCGACCGCTGCGGTAGCGCTGGTACCAATCTGACTGACAAAGTAGGTATCTGCCATATTATAAAACGATGTAATCAGCATACTGAGGATACACGGCGCCGCAAGGCCGCCTATCAATTTCGGAATGGGTGTCTTGGTCATCTTATCAAATTTTTCTTTTTGTTGTACTTCTTTATCTTCCATACATTTCTCTCCTTTCCTCAGCTTATGCTCCTGTATCAAATTAAAAACCGCTGTCCTTTTCGGCCAGCGGTTTTTCTGCTCTTGACTGATATTTATTTGGCCTTACTTTCAATCTCTGCCAGAATCTCTGCCAAAAATTCATCAAGCTGCATGACGCCCTTGTCCCCATCTTTTCTCGAACGCACTGCTACCGTATGATCCGTTTGCTCTTTTTCACCAACCACCAGCATATAAGGCACTTTCTCAAGCTGTGCTTCCCGAATCTTGTAGCCGATTTTCTCATTTCTGCTATCCAGTTCAGTCCGTATTCCCTTTTCCATCAAGGCGCTTTCTATCTTTTTGGCATAATCAAAATAATGCTCTGAAATGGGAAGAATCTTAACCTGTGTCGGAGCCAGCCAAGTGGGCAGTGCGCCTGCGTATTTCTCCAGCAACAGTGCAAGCGTCCGCTCATAACAACCGATAGAAGTTCTGTGAATAACATACGGATATTTCTTCTGGCCGTCAGTATCAATATATTCCATGCCAAAACGTTCTGCAAGCTGGAAATCAATCTGAACAGTAATCAAAGTATCTTCTTTGCCAAATACGTTCCGAATCTGAATATCTAGTTTGGGGCCGTAGAATGCTGCTTCGCCATCAGCCTCGGTATAATCAATACCCATATGGTCAAGTATGCTTCTCATACGGTCTTGTACCTGCTCCCATTCTTCCGCAGTACCAATATATTTTTCTTTATTGTTCTCATCCCATTTGGAAAACCGGTAGGTGACATCTTCATCCAGTCCCACCGTTTTTAACATGAAATTAGCAAGATCCACACAACCGCGGAATTCCTCTTCCAACTGATCCGGACGACAAGCCAGATGGCCTTCTGAAATCGTAAACTGCCGAACACGAATTAAGCCGTGCATCTCCCCAGAATCTTCATTTCTAAACAAAGTTGATGTTTCATTGTACCGCAAGGGCAAATCCCGGTAGCTGCGCATCTCGGCAAGATATGCCTGGAACTGGAACGGACAAGTCATCGGCCTTAAAGCAAATACTTCCTTGTCCTTTTCTTCATCCCCAAGAATAAACATACCTTCACGGTAGTGATCCCAGTGGCCTGAAATTTTATAAAGATCACTTTTGGCCATAAACGGCGTTTTGGTCAGCAAATAACCACGTTTTTGTTCCTCATCCTCTACGAACCGCTGAAGGATCTGAAGAACACGCGCACCTTTCGGAAGCATAATGGGCAGCCCCTGTCCAATATAATCCACTGTCTTAAAATATCCCAGTTCCCGGCCAAGCTTATTATGATCCCGTTTTTTTGCCTCTTCCAGCTGTTCAAGGTAAGCATCAAGCTCAGATTTTTTGGGAAAAGCCGTTCCGTAAATCCGGGTCAGCATCTTATTTTTCTCATTGCCGCGCCAATATGCTCCTGCCGTATACTGTAATTTCACTGCTTTCAACTTTCCGGTAGACATCAAATGCGGTCCTGCGCACAAATCCGTAAAATCCCCCTGCCGGTAAAAAGAAATTTCCGCATCCTCCGGTAAATCCGCAATCAGCTCTGCCTTATAACTCTCTCCGGCTTCTTCTACCGCCGCCATTGCCTGTTCCCTGGGCAGGGTAAACCGCTCAATGGGAATATCTTCCTTGATGATTTTTTTCATTTCGGTTTCTATTTTTTCAAGATCCGCCGCACTGACAGGCGTTTCAAAGTCAAAATCATAATAAAATCCATTTTCAATAGCCGGACCGATAGCAAGCCGGGTTTTCGGATAAAGGCGCTTTACAGCCTGCGCCAAAACATGAGACGCTGTATGCCGATATGCTTCCTTTCCGCCTTCATCTTCCCAGGTCAGGAAGTTTACTGTACAGTCTTGCTCCGGGGTAGTACGCAGATCCTGCACCTTTCCATCTACCTCTGCCGCCAGACAAACTCTTGCCAGCCCTTCACTGATACTTTTTGCCATGGCAAGCAGCGTGGTTCCGTTTTCAAACTCCTTGCTGCTGCCGTCCTTTAGCGTTACTTTAATCATCTTAAAGACCTATCCTTTCTGCAGATTACTCTGCCTGTTTTTCTATACAAATGCTTGTCCCATCCTCACTACAGTCCAATAAAAACGGCCGCCAAAATGGCAATCACGATTCCTAAAGTCGCGCCTGCCAACACCTCTAGCGGAGTGTGCCCCAAAAGCTCTTTTAAGCGTATTTGCTTTTCCAATGGATCACTCTCTTCCCAGGCGTCAATAATCATATTAATCATTTTTGCCTGCTGTCCGGCCGCCCGTCGGATACCAGAGGCATCATACATGACAACCAAAGCAAAGGCACAGCACACCACAAACAAGGGACTGTCAAAACCCACTTTAATTCCAATACAGGTCGCTAGACAGGTGACAATGGTAGAATGAGACGATGGCATACCGCCCGGTCCCATAAACCTGGTCATATCCAGTTTTTTGTCCTTGACCCAAACCAGAAAACCCTTGAGGATACAGGAAAAAATCCATGCAAATAGCACAACAAAAAAAATTCTATTACTTAAAATCTGATCCATATACTTCATTACACAGCCCTCAATATTCACGGTTTAATAAATATTCGGCAAAAGAGAGTAGGAATGCCGTATCTTCCATACCGGAAAGAGCAGCCTTTGCTTCCTCTGTCAGACGCTGAAGTTCTTTTTCTGCCGCTTCCTGTCCCATTAGAGTAACAAAGGTGTTTTTGTGACTTTTTGCGTCACTCCCCACCGGTTTGCCAATCACATCTTCTTTTCCGATTACATCCAGTATATCATCTTTTATCTGAAATGCCAACCCCAATTTTGCAGAAAATTGAAGGATTTTCTGATACTTTTTATCCGTTTCGTCCAAAATTCCCGCACATAGACACCCGCACAGAGCCGAAACCCGGATCAAAGCGCCGGTTTTTTTAGCATGCAGTTCCTGAAGCAAAGGAAGCGTTACATCCGTCCGGTTTTCACAGCTAAGATCGATCACCTGGCCGCCGATCATGCCATAAGCGCCAGAAGCGCCGGAAACAGCTCGAATGACTGCCAGCACCGCATCGGCTCTCATTCGTTCATAAGGTCGCTTATCCGACAACAGTTCAAATGCCCGATTCAGCAGCCCATCACCGGCCAAAAGTGCAATATTTTCTGGAAAAACCTTATGACAGGTGGGCCTGCCTCTGCGCAGGTCATCATCATCCATGCAGGGAAGGTCATCGTGAATCAAGGAATAGCTGTGGATACATTCCACGGCACAGCCAACACGCAACGCGTCTGCCCTACTTCCGCCAAGCATATCGCTTACCGCCATAGTCAACACCGGACGGATCCGTTTGCCCCCGCCCAACACTCCATAGCGCATCGCCTCAAATACCTGTTTCTGCGCAAGATCCGGAACTGAAAACTCCTTCTCCAGGGCATCATTGATTGCATCAAGATATAACTTATATTGTGAAAGAAACTCCATATTCATTCACCCGTCCCGACAAAAGGCTCTTCTTGCAGTTCACCGTTTTCGCGGTTCTTCATTAAAATTGTAATTTTTTGCTCTGCCTCATTCAGCGCATCTGTACAAGACTTGGTTAAATGAATACCCTTTTCAAAAAGGGTAAGCATTTCGTCCAGGCTTACATCACTGCTCTCCAACGCCTTTACCACACCTTCAAGCTCTTTTAAATTGGTTTCAAAGCTTTGTTTCTTATCCATTCTTCCACCTCATTCTACGCCGCTGAGGGCCGTAGTTTCTTCTGTTTTTTCAGTTACAGCCAAAATCCGTCCATCTTCTACCAGAATGGAAATTTTCTCCCCAGGCGCAGTCTGTTTCACCGAGCGGATCACATGTCCATTCCCATCTTCCGTCACGGAAAAACCACGGTGCAGAGCTCCAAGAGGGCTCAGCCCGTCCAGCCGGGATACCGCCAGAGAAGCCGCCTGTTGTTTGCCTCGGAACAAGTCTGTACACGCTCCGGTCAAATCCTGATATAACCTGTCAAGATAAATCCGCTGTTCATTCAATTTCAGTCTCGGATCGGTCAATACCGGGCGTTCTGCCTGGCTTTTGAGCATGAGTTTTGCCCGTTCCAAAATCCGGTTTGCCTGACTGTAAAGACGGGAATACACGTTATTAAATTTATCCATCAGTTCATTCTGGGACGGAACCACCAATTCCGCCGCCGCAGACGGTGTCGGCGCACGCAAATCCGCCGCAAAATCCGAAATGGTAAAGTCGATTTCATGCCCCACTGCCGATACAATAGGAATATGGCTGTCATAAATTGCCCGGGCAACAATCTCTTCGTTAAAGGACCACAGATCCTCAATCGAACCTCCGCCGCGGCCGACAATTAATACATCTGCACCATCAGTGCGGTTAAAATACCGAATGGCTTCCACAATACTAGCCGCGGAATTTTCCCCCTGCACCAGCACTGGATACAAAACCACATCCGAATAGGAAAACCGCCGGGAAAGTACATTGATAATATCCCGGATTGCCGCGCCGGTAGGTGCAGTGATAACGCCAACTTTTTTAGGATACTTAGGCAAAGGCTTTTTGTGCGCTGGGTCAAACAATCCTTCTGCGTTTAGCTTATTTTTCAGTTTTTCAAAGGCAACATACAGGTCTCCAATTCCCTCCTGCTGCATATCGTCAATATAAAGCTGGTACTGCCCGTCCCGTTCATATACTGTAATCCGGCCATGCGCCACCACCTTCATACCGTTCTGGGGTTTAAAGCGCAGCTTTGCCGCACTGCTTCGAAACATAACGGCACGCATCACACCGCTCTCATCCTTTAAAGACATATACATATGTCCCGATGAATGCGCTTTGAAATTTGACAGTTCGCCTTTGACCAAAATATCGGTCAGAACCGTATCCCGGTTCATTACTTCCTTAATATATTGGTTAACCTGGGTAACTGAAAGCGCCTGCTTCTCAATCATATGCTCTCTCCGTTCGTTTATACATACCGAAACAGAGCGGTGCCTTACGCGTCCGCCCTGTTTCTATCTATGCTATTTACAAATTTCCTTCATATTTCCCAAAATGCCGTTGATAAACGGCGCCGCCTTCTCTCCGTCGTACTCCTTGGCAAGCGCAACCGCTTCATTCACAGAAACATTCGGTGGGATATCCGGCATATATTTCATTTCATATACCGCAAGGCGCATTACTGCCATACAAACCACTGATATCCGCTGTACATCCCAATCCCTGGCATAACTGCCGATCAAAGCATCAATTTCTTCCACATGCTCCACAGCGCCTTCTACCACGGTACGAATATATTCCGTCTGGTTTCCCGCATCATGCTCGCTAAAAAAGTCTTTCAGAATCCTTCCTATCTCATCCGGCTGGAACCGGTATTCAAACAGCAGGATAAAGGCGTATTCTCTCGCTTTTCTTCTGTTCATCATACCTGGGAACTACTCCTTTGTTTCTTCCTGCGCTTCTTCTTCCTTTTCCGATTCTGTCTCCGGCTCAGTATCCTCCACAGCAAGCGTTTCCTCAGGTTCTTCCTTATCCAGCTTTGGTACATTCACACCGTCTACAGAAATATTTACTGCAGTAACATTCAGCCCGGTCATAGATTCCACTTCACTTTTTACCTTTTCCTGAAGCTCCCATGCCACATCCGGAATCTTAGCACCGTATTCCACGATTACCGAAAGATCCAGGGTTACATTTTTATTGTCAACCACAAGCTTGACTCCTCTTGACAAATTCTTTTTCCCAAGAAGATCTGCAAACCCAGTACTTCCCATACTGGCTACACCCTTAACCTCTGCCGCCGCCAGTGAGGCGATGATAGATACCACCTCATCCGCAATATTTACATTCCCATTTTCTTCGATTTCAGGATTGATCGTATTTTCCATAAGAATACCTCCTCATTGCTTTTCAGACGTAAAAAATCCGCCTTTCTTCCCATGATTCTTTATTATAACACAACCAATCGTAGATTACAATGTTTTTTACAAATCTTTTTCTACAATTATTCAGCGCTGACTTTGATGTTTTTTACCGCAGCTCCTGTTTGTTCCACAACGATATCCTTTACTTGAGCCACCTTGGCGCCGTTGACCTCACCACCAGACACTACCACAGATACACCATTTTCATCCACCCGGGCAAAGCAATCTGAAAATCCTTTGGTCTTTACCAGTGTTTCAATGGCTTTTTCCTTTTCCGTATATTCATCTGCTGCCTTTAGTTTTTCCTCTGCATCAGTTTTGGCCTCTGCGGAAGCGTCCTTATTCTGCATGGTCTCCTTCCACTGTCCCGCCATCTCACTGCGGGCGCTGTCCCGTTCTTGCTTCAGTTTGGCAATATTGCTGCTCTGCCCTTCCGCGCCTTCCTGGGGCTTGGCACTGGCTTCACTTGCCTGATTTTCGCTGTTTTCTCCCTGATTTGCATTCGCAGGCAAAGCATCGCCAGTAACTGGTACACTGTTAAATTTATCACTCTCTACCGTCCAACGGTAATATCCTGCTGTAATTACCAATGCCACCAGCCCCAAAAGCAGAATTTGTTTCCCTTTAAATTGAAATTTTCGATTCTGACTCAATGTTGATTCCTCCTCAATAAATTGAATTTTACATTAGCGGCTTACATGAATTCGATGCGCCGGCAAGTCAAACAACGCCTTGACCGCTTCATAAATTTCATAGCGCACCGTCTCATTTCCGGCGCCTTCCGCCACCACCAACACGCCCGACGGCGCAGGCAATTTTTCTTCTACCACATAAGGGCTCTGTGCGGAGCTCTGCCCGCTCAGCACAACGTTTTCTTCTGTTTCCTGACTGCTTGATCCCTCGCTTTCCGAAACAGTTTCCCGCTCCGAGCTATTTTTCCTGTCTGTTGCCAGAATTTTTTCACCTCCGCTGTCTATGCTGATAAAAACCGAAACCTCTCCGGCTCCGTTAATTTTTTTCAAAGTTTGGCACAGCCGCTGTTCCAGCTGCGCGGTATAGTCTTCTGCCGCTATGGATTCTGTTTGCAACGATTCCTCCTGTTCTGGAGTCTCTTTTTTCTTTCGACCTGTAAATCCGCTCACTGCAAGAAAAACCACAGCGGCAATCAAGATCCAGATCATAACCGGATTAGGCCTTTTACGCTCTCCATCTGTATCACTGCGGCTAAACAGTGTTTTCAGTTCGTTTCCCTTCATTCCTCCTGCTCCTTTACATACCTGACCGTCGCCCGCTTCCGTTCTATCCCGTATTCTTCCGCTAAAATATCTTTGATCTGTTCTGTCACATCAGCGGTAGCTTGGGCATCTAAAATCACCAAAACTTCATTGATATTCCCAAAGCGCGCCGGATCGGTTTCCTCCGCTTCACAGCGCACCTCTGGATTGATCCCATCAATTTTATTCATTAGGGACAGTCGTAGCTTTTCTGCCAGTTTTTGCTGATACGCCCGCATAACATCCGCTTTCTGTTTCTCCTCCATCTCTGAGCGCTGACGGTAAGCATCAGCAGATGCACCACTTGGAAAATGATCGGGAATTTCCATTCGCAAAAGTTTCGGCACTGGAGATACCAACGCTAGGATTAACAGCATGCCCACCGCAAGCCGCACATACTTTTGAAAATTACCTTCTGGCAAGATGACCTCACACATAGAACCAAAAACAACTATACCCGCCAGGGTGACCGCCCATTCCTTCAGCAGCTCCAGCATTCTGTCACCTCCCCAGCATCACAGCCGTATTTCCAGCGTTAATCACAATGGTCAGGACAATCACAAACATAACGGTAGCTGCTGCCAGCATTGAAAACAGTACTGACAGGGAATTGGCAAGCTCAGAGAGGCACTGCACCACACGGGGCTCCGAAACCGGTTCGGCCACTGCTGCAGTCAGCCGAAAAATAATTAGTACAGCCGCAATTTTCAAAAGCGGCCCCGCGGCAATTACAACAAGACAAATCACACCCAGTACGCCTACAGAATTTTTGATCAGCACGCTGCAGTTCATGACTGTTTCCACTGACTCAGACAAAATACCGCCCACAACCGGTATTAGATTAGAAGTTGCAAATCTGGTCAGCTTCACCGTTAGCCCGTCCGCGCCAGCAGAGGCAATGCTTTGAATTCCTGCCGCCCCCACAAACACCGTAAGCATGATGCTCAGCCCCCATTTAATGCATTGGTTCATAAACTTAACCATTTTCTGTATTTTAAACCGCTCCGAAATTCCCCCTACCATATTCATGGCAGCGCAAATCATGACAAGCGGGATAAAAAGGGTCTGAATGACCAGCACCGCAATTTCGGTAATCGAAACCAAAACCGGCTCAAACACTGAAGCGGATACCACCGCGCCGCTGGTCAAAAGAGTTGTAATCACCACCGGAACCACTATTTTCATAAAGGCGGCAATATTTCCCACCGACCGGCTGACACAGCCTGCCACATCAAAAAAAGCAGCGGAAGCCACTCCGGCAATCACCATATAGCACACATAAAACGCCGCCTGGTTCACACCGGCACGGCCAAATCCATCAGTCAGACCGCCAAGATAAGAGCATAATATTGACAGCGCCAGCACTGTCATCATTAGCTTCATACTGCTGTAAACCTCTCCCAGCAAATATCGAATCAGAACCTGAAACAGGGCCGGGAAAGAAAGCTCAAGCTTTCCTGAAACCAATTGTTCGAGCAAGCTTCGGATATCAAAATCCGGCATAATTTCCCACAAAGAACTACTGTCCTCTATCTGCCCAATCCCGTTTTCAAATATATCCGCGTAAAAGTCAGTATACGCATCTAAAATTTCCTGTGTCATCTCTTCCTCATCCCGTGAAGTGTCAGCTTCCTGTGCGGATACTCCCGGCATAAGCCACAGGCAAAGTAATAATATCCATAGTATCTTTCGCATTTTCTGCACCGTTTCTTATGAAAAATCTATCATTGCGCCTACCAGCCCCAAAATTTGATATATAATCGGCATGGATAGGGTAAGAATCATCAGCTTTCCAGCAAGTTCAATTTTTCCAGCCATAGAGCTCTCCCCGGCATCCCGGCAGATTTCAGCCGAAAATTGACAGATATAAGCAATACCAATAATTTTAATTACCAATCTTAGAAATTGGTTTTCAATGCCAGCCTGGGCCGCAATATCCTCAAACATGGCAAGAGCCGCCCGCAGTCCGGGAGCAAGCAGTAAAAAAATAACCGCTGTCCCCAGTATAGGCAGGGCAAGGGCCAGTTCCGGCCGGTGCTGCCGGATCAGCACCGAGAGAAAAACCGTTATGATTCCAATTCCAATGACTTGAATCACATCCATGGCTACAGCCCAAAAACACTTTTAATAGTATCAAACAGACTGCTGATTTCCTGAATTACCACCAGCAGTACCACCACCAATCCGGCGATGGTGGTCATCATGGCCTGATCATCACGGCCCGCGCGCACCAAAAGCATATTGAGAACCGCCACCACAATTCCGATAGCCGCTACCTTGAAAATCAAATCCACTCCACTCATAGCCTCATCCTTCCGTATGCTTACATCAGTAAAATAACAATGAAAATTCCAGCCAAAAAACCAAGACCCCGGTACATTTTTCCATCCCGCGCCCACTCCGCACGGGCGGAATCCTCCGCCACCTTCAGCCGTGCTGAGGTCATACGAATGTTATCCAGAATATCCGTTTTATCCCCCCGTCCAAGATGCGCCGCGAAATTTTTTAAAGCCTCCAGTTCCTGCGGTTTTAAACACAGCGCCGATTCCTGCCGGCGCACCGCCTCCTCCCACGCCTCTCCGGGACGAATCCCCGGACGAAGAGTTAAAAGCTCTGCCGTCTGCAAAAACAAACGCCGAACCGCCCCGCTTTGTGCTGAAGCCGATCTGCGCAAAGCCTCTGCCAGCGGCAAAGATAAAAAGCCAGTGCAAAATGCCAGCTGGCTGAGGGCAGATCCCAGCGCTTCGATTTGCTGTACCCGGCGATAAAGCCGCCCAGCAAAAAACACACCAACGTATCCGCAGCCCAGCACTATTACAATCCCTGCAAGCCACCGCATTATAAATCCACCGCTTTGGTATAGGTTACGGAATCTAAAGTCGAAAAATCCCGGCGCAGCAGGATTGCTTTTTCAAAAACTTTGTCAGCAAACAGCGGCTTTAGAATATTCCGGTTCCGTACCTCATCAATATCAGAGCCATGGGTAGTTGCTACCACTGCTACGCCTGTGCCGTGTGCCAAAGCAATAGCCTGTGCGTCTTTTTGACAGGAAATTTCATCGCTGATAATTACTTTGGGCGACATGGTCCGAAGCAACATTAAAATTGCCTCTGCCTTAGGCGCGTTATCAATAATATCGGTCTGCGCGCCCAAATCATTCTGGGGTACCCCCCGATACATGGCGCCCAGCTCCCCCCGGTCATCTGCCACACCGGTTTTAAACCCCCGGTTGGAAATTTGCCGGGTGACATCCCGAAGCAGTGTTGTTTTTCCAGTCTGAGGCGGAGAAATAATAATGGTATTGTAGACCCTGCTTCCCTGCACAATGGAATCCATAATACCATCTGCAATTCCAATTACCTCATGGGCAATCCGAAAATTCAGCGAACTGACCTCCCGAAACGTTTTGATTTTTCCTTCTTCCGCGGCGGCTTTTCCACAAATCCCCACACGATGACCCCCTTTAAGGGTAAGAAATCCTTGACGGATCTCATCCAGCCGAGCATAGACTGAATTTTCACAAATCGCTGCGAAGGCGCTTTGCACCGCTTCCTGTGTAACCCGATACGCGTCATTTTCATGATTGGTTATCCCTCCTGATGGTGTTAAAAAACAGCTTTCTCCCCAAACCCCAAGCGTCAGCGGCGCATTGGCCCTGAGCCGTATTTCCTCCACATCCAGCCAATCTCCCAGAGCGGCCTTTTCTACACGCTCCCGCACCTCCTGCGGAAGATACGGCAGCACTTCGCTTATCCGCGTCCGTTCCATATGCATCACCTCATTTGTTATTCCTCCCGGCCCAAATCCAAGATCCCTGCCGGCTCTTTGTAGGATTGTATGAGGTTTTGTCCGGTTTTAGAACCCAACCCTGAAAATTACATAAATTTTTATTTCAAAAAAGGATAATTTACCTTTATTTCCCTGGTAAAAATAGTTAATGTATACATTAATCGAGTTAATGTATGCAGAAACCCGGAAAATGTATACATTAATTCACAAAGTAAAGAAAAGAAAAGTAAAGTAAAGGAAAGTAAAGTAAAGAAAAGGATAGTAGAAGAAAGAAGGCAAAAATTTGAATCCGCTTCCTCCGCACTGTTATGACAAGCTATATCCATAATTTTATAATAAAATAACCCACATAAAAACATCCACGCAAACGGTATCTAAAGAATTTACAAATACCGAAAGGACAAGCTTTTTACTGTTATTTCAATAGTAACTACTTTTTTTCTTGACATTTAGGATACACTGTTTTATACTACAATCAAAAGGGGAATTTTGTAAAAAGGGAGCGAAAAAAATGGGATTATGTATGGGGTGCATGAAAGAAAAAGGAGAAGCACAGGTCTGTCCGTACTGCGGCCTTGACGAGACGGAGCTTGCCCAAAGCGCAGGGGCATTCCTGCCGCCGGGCACCCTTCTGCACGACCGATATACAGTCGGTATTGCCTTAGGGCAGGGCGGTTTCGGCATTACCTATATCGGCTTTGACAACGTTTTAAATACCCGCGTCGCCATCAAAGAGTACT
>NZ_JADCKB010000035.1 GCF_014982785.1 Ructibacterium gallinarum | reverse complement strand
TGTGGTAACACATTGAGCTGACCGATACTAATAGGTCGAGGGCTTGACCTCAAAAGAGTGAGTAAGGAACTCAAGCTTTTCTCTTTATTTAAATTCAAAGCACAGCAGTTGGTTAAGCGGTTACGCTTATCTGGTGGCTATAGCGGGAAGGTCACACCTGTTCCCATTCCGAACACAGTAGTTAAGCTTCCCTGCGCTGAAAATACTTGGCGGGCGACCGCCCGGGAACCTATGTCGCTGCCAGATCTTTGAAGGATCCTTGACGAGTTTTCTCGTTGGGGATCTTTTTGTTTTTATAATCATAATTTTATATAGTAATCATAATTTTTTATCTATTTCATTTTTTCCCTTATTTTATGATTGACATTTCACTATGTCTGTGCTACGTTATAAAAAGTTTTGCAGCGGTATACGCTATCTGATGAAAATGGTGGTTTTGATGAATGGTAAAATATACTTGCTAAAAAACACATATTGCAGCTAAGGGGAAAAGTGAAATGAACATTATTTTTTTAATAGGTATTATTTTGGGTGTTACTTTACAGCAGGTAACACGGAAAGCGTATTATAACAGACTTTCCGGCGGAGCCTATAGTTTTTCGGCGGCTTCCGCATTTGTCGCATTGCTGTTTTTTTTGATTGTGTCAAAAGGGCGTTTGGAATTTAATAGGCAAGTCTTGGGTTATGCCGCTGGATTTGCGTTAGCGTACAGTATGGCTTGCGTGGGAACCTTGCTGGCAATCAGTGCAGGTCCGCTGTCTCTAACCTCCCTTGTTATATCTTATTCTTTAATCATACCAACATTTTATGGTTTTGCTGTTCTTGGTGAGCCTATTGATTTTTTCATCTTATTTGGAGTGATTCTTCTATTTGTTTCGTTGGTGTTAATTCATTTTGAAAAAAATGGCACTGAGAAAAAAATTACATTAAAATGGGTGATATATGCGGCAGTTGCCTTCGTAGGAAACGGAATGTGTTCTACCATGCAAAAAATGCAGCAAATAAAATGCAATGGCCTTTATAAAAATGAGTTTATGGTGATTGCTCTTGGTGTTTCCGTTATTGTATTGACCGCAGCAACCCTGATCCCAGAGCGGAAAAGTTTGTCGGTTTATATGAAAAAGGGATTTGTGTGGTATATAAGCTGCGGAATTGCAAACGGAGTCGTCAATTACCTTACGTTAGTATTATCTCTGCGTATGCCTGCATCCATTATGTTTCCGGTTATTTCGGCGGGGGGAATTATTACCACCGCCCTTGTATCTATTTTTGTTTATAAAGAAAAGCTTTCTTTACAGCAGTATATCGGTCTGGGTCTGGGAACATTTGCTATTGTCGTTTTAAATATTTAAAAGAAAAAGAACAATTAAAAATTCCTCCACAGCAGAAGTGATAAGATTTAAGGGAAAATATCCAAGGGGATATAAGCAGGGATGACAAAAATCCTGCCCAAGACCGCAAAACATCCAATACCGTTTTTTGAAATAGTTTGGCAGTTTGTTTTCTCAGCCAAAAGTGAGCATATAAAAGAAATAACATGAATTTTGCAAAGTAATGGCGAACGATTTTTAATATTTGCAAGTTATTTGTGTTGATTTTCTTGAATAAGTAAGTTATAATAAAACATAGAAAATATATCTGATAAAAGAAAACAAACACTTTTTGCAAAGGATGATAAAAATTCTTTGCGGTTAGGAGGACATATGAAAAATATAAAGAGAGTTTTGGCGGTTTTTCTATGTGCAGCAAGTGTCAGTGTAATGCTTCCAGCGTTTGCCGAAGAAAATAAGGTTGTAGTAGGAGAAAAGCTGGAATTTGCACCAGGCAGTGAACCTGTCATTGTGGATGATAGACTGATGCTTCCGTTAAGAGCGGTTTCTGAGGCGTTGGATGCTACGGTCTATTGGTTTGATGATGATAAGCGGATCCAGATCGTTTTGTATGACAGCCTTCTTTCTCTTCAAATCGGCAATAATGTGATGGGCCGATATACCATTACCGGGGGGAAGGCAGAAGCGGTGGACACGATTGAAATGGATGTTCCTGCCATGATACAGAATGATAGAACATATGTGCCTGTGAGAGCAATTTCTGAGGCGTTTTCTGCAGATGTAAAGTGGGATAATGTGAATCGTACTGCAACGATTGTGCCGATGAAACGGGACAAAAATGAGTTAACAGTAGCTGAAATTGGGGCGCAGGACGAAGGGGTGCTTTGCGCGGCTTATGGTGTGATTGGACGTGACAATGAAACGGGCATTTTTTACCTGCGGTCTTTACAGAAAAACAGCTTTGGGGAATATGATAAAATGTCTTTCTGTACACCAGTAAAGACGTCCAGTTCGGATGATACAGCTTATGGCGACTATATTTCCCAGTATTGGCTGGAGCAATTTGAAACCGAAAATCCATCTGGTACGGTGGTGTATTTTACCGGTATTACAAGCCGTATTGACGGACAGTTGTATTTGGTGATTAACAAGACCACAACCAGCATTCGCTCCCTTGGCTATTATGATGTATACATGAAATCGTTGGGGATGAGTTTTGAACCTTATGAAACAGTTGTGTCCTGATACAACTTGTTTTAAAGGAATTCGTAAGAGAAGAGGCATATGGAAAGCGGAGAACGCGATCCAAATGCCTTTTTTGTATAGAGAAAACCACCGGCGGTGCCGGTGGTCATGACTAATGTTGCTTACATTATTTGAAAGAAACTATGTAAAAAACAAAGGAGAAACCAGGGTTTAAGCTTCATTTCCCCATAGCTCAATTTGGTTCAAAGCCGCAAAATTGAGACTGCCATCATGCTGCAGAGGATCCAGACGGGAAAGCTTGAGCCATGTAGTGGTATGTTCACCCAAATCAAAGACCTGCCCTTCTGCGGACTTTTGCGGATGAATCTCGGTGGAAAATCCATCGGATAATTCGATTAAGGCAGTGTGCCAATAAGTATCGTGTTCACGTCCTTGATCATCAGTCCGATAATCGCTCCGCAAGCAGAGAACAAGCTTATCTGCCCGTACCGGCCGGCCAAAATAAACAGCCAATGTCAGATCCTCATGTACGGCGCCGCCCCAGGAATGATATGGATAATTGCCATGTCCATTTGGGGTGGAAATTCCATCAATCGCATTACGGGCGTAAAAGCAACCCTCGTTTCGTGTGACACGGTTTGCATAGGCATGCGGGAATGCAGTGATTTCATTATCTTTCATGGCCTGAGAATCAGTGGGATTGCTCCATTCAGGGGCATCTGGGTCTACTACTTCGCTAGGAAGCCTGTAGTCCAGCGGATTCAGACATAGGTTCCGATAAGTCTGCTTTTCTGCTTCAGAGGCTGCCCACATGGTTATTTTCTGCGCGCCCTGGAAGGTGTCGGGGGCAAAGCCTCGAAGTGCTTCTCCTTCCGGAATGGGAAAAACAAAAGTACCGTCTGGGATGTAAAGTAAAGCTTCGGCAACCGTTTCGTGTATTTTGATCCATACGTATTTTGTATCCGTTTGAAAAACCAGTTTATCTCCTGGTGCATAAGAAGGGATTTCAAGAGAAACACTTTTTTCGCCCATTGCCTCAGCCGAGAGCTCACCGCTGGAATTTCTCTGTTCTATTTTTAAATTCATTTTGTTAACTCCTTTATCGAATGCTGTACATTGCTTCGATATTTTCCAGTGGAACATCACTTTCAAAGCCTTGGCTGGCCATTAAAGTATAGCCGCCGTTTTCACTGAAAATATCAGCAATGCGTTTGGTTTCAGCAACAACCTCGTCTGCTGTGCCGAAAGGCAGTACTCCCTGTGTATCCAATGCTGCTGTAGAAGGCAAACTGCTCTCCAAATTCGGGTTTCCATTCTTCTGGTTTTATGCTCTTGATTTTTTGAATTGGCTGTAAAATTTCCATAATATATTTTATTATCACAGAAAGTTTTTATGAGCAAAGCAGTCAGTTGCCTTATATTTTTTTAAAATATACTTGCTATCAATGATTTATCCATACGCCGCAAAGCGAAAGAAAGAACAGCAAGCAATACAAATAAGGAATAGGGAGGAAATTAACTTGCATATTTTTACCGAAGATCTTTCATGGCTACATCGTCCATATCGTCAAAGGTTTGGTTTTCTCCCGCCATACCCCAAATAAAAGTATAGTTCTTGGTTCCAACCCCGCTGTGGATGGACCAGCTTGGCGAAATGACAGCCTCTTCGTTCCGCATGACAATATGCCGGGTTTCCTGTGGTTCACCCATCATATGGAACACAACGTCCTCTTCGCCCAGTTCAAAATAGAAATAAACTTCCATTCGTCTTTCGTGGGTGTGGCAGGGCATGGTATTCCAGTTACTGCCCACATCCAGAGCAGTCATACCCATGGAGAGCTGACAGCTTTCGCAGACAGCAGGATGGATATACTGGTTAATGGTGCGCTTGTTGCATTCTTCTAAAGAACCCAAAGGCCGTTTGTTTGCCATTTCCAGCGTAATTTTTACCGTAGGGCATTTTCTGTGTGCTGGGGTGGAGTTCATATAAAATTTGGCAGGGTTTGCAGGATCGGTGCTTTTGAACGCAACCTCTTTGATCCCCATGCCAGCATACAAGCCGTCTTTGTGCCCCAGAACAAATTCTTCGCCGTCCAGGATAACGGTACCTTCTCCGCCTACATTGATAAGCCCCAGTTCCCGGCGCTCCAGAAAATAGTCAACGCCCAGTTCATGACCGGCTTCCAGCTTGAGCACTTCATCTGCAGGACAAATGCCGCCTACAATGATGCGGTCTACATGGCTGTATACCAGCCGTACCTTATTGGGAGTAAACAGGTTTTGAATCAAAAAGTCATTGCGCATACGGTCTGTGGTGTAGTGTTTGGCATCATCCGGATGCCAAGGGTTTCTAATTTCAATATCCATAATAAATTCCTCCTGTATATAACATTTATTTTTTTCAGTCAATAATTTCTGCTGAGAATGATGCTGTAAATACACTGCCCGGCATAAGATGCTGGACATCGTATTTTTGTTCTAAATCGCTGGTTTCGTTATCACGAAAACCCATGCCCAGCCATGGCTCCAGGCAGACATACGGTGCGTCAGAAGGCTCACCTCGCGTCCAGACAGCCAGAGTGGTAAAATCGGGATAGCAGAAGCGTATCCCTTTTCCCGTGGTTTTGTGAACCAGATCTACACGCCGGGATTCAATATTTTCAAAAATCATGGCGTCATTGTTAAAGAGGTTACGTTTCAGCGGAAGAATACGGCCGCTGTCTAAAATCATATCCTTTTTGGATGCGCTGATGGATTCATCATCATTGACATGATTGGATTCCAAAATTTCCTCTTTTTCAAATTCCAGTTGGTAATCGGTAAATTGTTCCCCTGCGGCAATGGGTACATTAAAAGCAGGGTGCCCGCCAAGACAAAACAGCATCTCTTCTTTTCCGGTGTTTTCGATCGCAAAAGAGGTCGTCAGCTTGTCGCCCTCTAAAGTAAACGTTACAGAAAACCGGAAATGAAAGGGATAAAGTTTTTCTGTTTCGGGGGTGTTAGTCATAAACATTGTCACGCTGTTTTCCGATTTTTCGGCAATTTGAAGCATGCTGTCACGTACAAAGCCGTGCATGGTCATGGGATAATCTTTGCCGTGTACAGTAAGTTTTTTATCCTTCAGCCGGGCAATGACCGGGAACAGAAGTGGAGCGCAGGACCCCCAGTATTTAGGGTTTCTTTGCCAAATATATTCTTTTCCGTCTTTTTCAAAGGATAACAGTTGGCCGCCCAATAAATCAATGACTGCGGAAACATTTCCGCTTTGAATTGTCTGTGTCATAAATATCCTCCTTGTTTTAAAATATAGAAATGCTGTGTGGTAAAAATATTTTCATCACAAAACAGCCGTTGTTTTGCTTCACTGTCTTGTATCATTGTATCATACAGAAATTTGTTTTGCAAGAACAAGGCCGTATCTTTTTTACAGAAGTGGGAAAACCTGCTGAAAACGCTTGCCCTCTGCTTGCGAGTGTGGTATGATGCTTTATAGTTGTTTGAGCGAGGAGGGGGTTGCGATACCGCGGAAATTGAAAAGAAACGGTTGGACGTTGGAAGCACACCGGGCTTTGTGTGATTTGATCCAAAATAATGGAAAACAAAACAGCAAATACGATCCCGAGTGCCGACCGTATGCAGTGTTTGACTGTGACAATACCACAGTGGCAGGAGACCTTCAGGAAACCTTGTTTTTGTATCAGCTTATGCATTTGACATTTGGGTTTTCGGATGAAAATGTCACGGCAGTGCTGGCGACGGGGATTCCCAATTTGGATTTGCCGCTTCAAAAGGCGGGACAGACTTTTGCGCCTGCCCGGACGGTGATACAGGATTGCGCGGAGGATTATCGATATCTTAAAAAATATTTGCAAGATAGCGTCCAAATACGGCAGACTGTACAGTATCAGGATTTTAAGGCAAAACTTTTGTTTTTATATGCGGCGCTTTCGGATACCTTTTCGGATGTTGTAAGCTATACATGGATTCTTTATGTCATGTTTGCCGGCCTTTCGGTGCAGGCAACACGTAACCTGGCAAAGCAGGCATATGCTTGGAAACTGGAGCAAACAGGTTTTTATAAAAAGTGTATTACAAGCCCCAAGGTAGCTTCAGGAAAGGCTGGTGTGGTTACCGCGGAATATAGAGATGGTTTGGCCTTCCCGGAAGAGATGAAGGATTTGTTTCATACGCTGTTGGAAAATGGGATTGATGTTTATATTTGTTCGGCATCCCTGCAGGAGATTGTGGAAGCGGCATTGACAGATCCACAGAGCGGATATGGTTTGGGCAAAGAGCATATTTTTGGAATGCGGCTGAAAACAGATGAGAGCGGTAGATATCTCCCTGCGTATGCCGATGCTTATCCCAAGATACAGCGGGAAGGAAAAACGGAGTTGATCAATCGCTATATTTTACCTGCACACGGCGGCAGGGGCCCTGTGTTGGTAGCTGGTGACAGCGCCGGGGATGTTGCCATGTTGACTGCCTATTCTGATACCCAATTAGGACTTTTGATGTGCCCTGATGGACGCAGAGATATTGCCGGATTGTTAAAAGCTGAAAGGACAGACGGCTTGCATTATGTTTTACAAGACAGATGGCTGTACAGATAGCAAAGGCGATTTGACAAATACGAAAAAAGCCGTTATAATCTCTGATAGGATGGGAGTGAAAGTTATGGCAAAGGGGCAGTCTGTGCGGAAGCAGGATATTGTATTTTTAAACATCTTTTTTTGTTTTGTTGTAATTTTTATTCATGCTTCTTCTGAGATTATCGAAAAAATGAACCACGGGCAGACTATGTTTTGGGCTATCCTGATTCTTTCGCGCCTTTCTGGTTTTGTGGTACAGGGATTTATTTTGCTCAGCGGGGTAAAGCTTTTTTTCAAGGCCGGACATATGCGTTATGGGAAGTTTTATCTCTCCCGGCTGGTGTCCATCGTGATTCCCTATGTGATTTGGGTTGTGATATATTATCTTTATTTTTGTTACCGGAATTTTTATGTTTTTTCCTGGAGCGAACTGGGACACTTTTTGCTTTTTGGAGATATATCCGCACACTTTTATTTTATTGTGGTTTTGGTTCAGTTTTATCTGCTGGCGCCGCTTTGGATGTTGTTGTTTCGGAGGGCCAATCCGGCGGTGGTTTTGCCGGTGACGTTGATTATCAGCATCATGTTTGGCATGGGGATAGGAGAGGCCGCACAGGTGATTTGGCCCGAGTTGGAATTTTCGCGTTGGGATTTGCTGTTTCCGCGGTATATGTTTTATTGGACGGCAGGCTGCATGATTGGGCTCTATTACCGAGAGTTTCAGAATTACCTGCGTGAAAAATGGATTGTAATTACTGCCTTTTTTATTTTATGTGCGGCTCTTAATGCCTGGTATACGGTGCGGTGTATAGGAAACGGCGGTCCGTGGGCGGACCAGATGCATACGCTGTACTGTATTAGCGCAATTTTGTTTTTTTATATGCTGGCTCAGCTGTTTACGGACGGCGGTGCCGTGTTTTTGCGTCCTTTGGCTGGAGTGGACCGGGCGAGCTATAGTATTTATTTGGTGCATTGTCTGGTTATTTTTATTACCAATGATATTTTGGATATGCGGGGAATTGTGAGTTTGCCCCAGCGGTATGGAATCCGGCTGCTGTGTGCTTATATCGGAAGCGTTGTTTTATGCCTGTTGTGGCAGTGCGGAAAGCGGCAAATCGCAAAAATTATGCAAAAAAATTAAAAAAAAGAAATTTGATTTTGTATAAATTAAGCTTTTCATTTGGTGAAGAACGTGGTATAATGCCAAACAGAGGAATAATTAAATATGGTTAGGAGCGATTATAATGTTAGAAAAAAAAGTAGCTGATTTGATTAATCAACAGGTGAACAAGGAGTTTTACTCCGCGTATTTGTATCTGGACTTTGCAAATTACTATGAAGATTTGGGATTGTCCGGTTTTGCCAACTGGTATAAAATTCAGGCCCAGGAGGAGAGGGATCATGCTATATTGATGATGAATTATCTCCAGGATAATGGCTGCCGTGTGGTTTTAGAAGCAATTGATAAGCCGGACAAGGAGTTTAATGATAAAATGGGCCCGCTGAAAGCTGGATTGGAGCATGAGCAGTATGTGACCGGATTGATTCATAATATTTATGATGCCGCTTACAGCATTAAAGATTTTCGTACCATGCAGTACCTTGACTGGTTTGTGAAGGAGCAGGGTGAGGAGGAAAAAACAGCAGAGGATCTGATTAAGAAAATGGAACTTTTCGGAGACGATGCAAAATCGCTGTATATGCTGGACCAGGAAATGGGAGCACGGGTTTATACTGCGCCTTCCATTATGGCAGCAGAATAAAGGAAAATGTTATAAGGAATAAGGAGTCGAAGGAGATATGCTCACACTTGATAAAATCTATCACGCTTCGTTTGTATTAAAAGAAGTGATTCGTCCCACAGCCCTGATTAAATCTCCCAATCTGTGTCCGGGCGTCAATCTTTATCTTAAGCCGGAAAATTTACAGGTGACCGGGTCCTTTAAGGTGCGGGGGGCATATTATAAAATTTCACAGCTTACGGAAGAGGAAAAGGCGAAGGGCGTTATTGCCTGTTCGGCCGGAAACCATGCACAGGGCGTAGCACTGGCTGCAGCTAAAAACGGAATCAAATCTTTGATTTGTATTCCGGACGGCGCGCCTATTTCCAAGGTGGAGGCTACCAAAAGTTACGGCGCAGAAGTGTGTTTGGTGGAAGGGGCTTATGATGATGCCTATGAAAAAGCGTTGTCTTTGGTTGAGGAAACCGGAGCGACTTTTATTCACCCGTTTGATGATGAACTGGTGATTGCAGGCCAGGGATCTATTGGCCTTGAAATATTGGATGAGCTCCCCAATGTGGATGTGGTGATTGTGCCTATTGGCGGCGGCGGACTGATCAGTGGCGTGGCATTTGCCTTGAAAGCACTCAAGCCGGAAATCAAGGTGTATGGTGTGCAGTCTTCCGGTGCCCCGTCTATGCTGAATGCGGTGAAGAAAAAGCAAATTGAAACGTTGGATTCGGTTAAGACCATTGCAGATGGTATTGCGGTGAAACGGCCCGGAGATCATACGTTTGAACTGGTGGAAAAATATGTGGATGAAATCGTAACTGTTACAGATGATGAAGTTTCTACGGCAATTCTGGAACTGATTGAGCAACAGAAGATGATTGCGGAAGGTGCTGGTGCGGTTGCTCTGGCTGCTGCGTTGTTCCACAAGGTGCCTATTCAAAATAAGAATGTGGTTTGCTTGGTATCCGGAGGCAATATTGATGTTACGATTTTGTCCCGTGTCATTGATCGCGGCTTGCAAAAGGCCGGAAGATTAGCGGAATTGATTATTGAACTCATTGATAAGCCGGGACAGTTACTTGGTGTGTCGCAGATCATATCCAAGCTGGGCGGTAATGTGGTTTCGGTCTTCCATTCCAGGGCTGATGTGGATCTGGACATCAATGCCTGTGTTTTGCGTATTTCCATGGAAACCAGAAATCAGGAGCACTTGGATCAGATCAAGGCAGAGATCAGCCGCCAAGGCTATAAAATTGTAGATGTAAAATAAAAGACAGCGGCTGCTATAAGGAACGTTGTAAAATTAAACAAGCGCTTCGAAAGTTTTCATTCGATAGCGCTTGTCTTTTTATAAATTTCTAACCCAAATGTAAATTTTCCCAGCGACTTTATCATCTTCCCAGCGCATAATAGAATTTTTTATAGGGCTGCACATAAACAGTATGGATGCCATAACAGCGGTTATGGCATCAGCAATTGCCTGTGACACCACAGCGCCCAAATGGTAAAAAGCTTTAAACTTTGATTTGTTTAAGATTTTAAAAGAATATCTCCCAACATTTTAATGGGTTTATTGGTAAGTTTTGTTATCAGACCTACACAAACTGCAGCTGCCAACGTACCCTCTCTTACACCGTCCAAATGCCATAAAAAAATAAAAGATAGGAGAACGGAGATGCAGACCAGCGTAATGTCAAAAAGAACTTTCATATTGCTGAATTTCACAGGGGCAACTTTACAAATTGCCAGAACGACGCCCTCGCCTGCGGTGGTAACCAGGCCTGCCACGACTTCTATGCTAATGCCCAAAGCTACCAAGAAGATGCCAATGGCGCAAAGAATCCATTGTTGAAAATAGTTATAAAACAATACGTTTTGAAGAACTTTTTCCGCCACATCAATCATTGTACCAAATACAATTGCTGACGGAAATTGTAAAAGTTGGAACCAATCATATCGTTTACGAAGAATAACAATTTGAATCAACACAAAAAGAAAATTCATAATAATCGTAGTGGTTCCTACCGATAGGCCAGAGATTACGGATGTCACATAGGGGACGCTGGAAATTGGAGAGGTTCCCAAAGCGGCTTTGATGGAAAATGCCACACCAAAAGCCATAACACTCAAACCGATGCACAAAAGGATAAGTCTTTTGATTGGATGATTTATTTTGTGCTGTTTATTTTTTATCATTGTCACACCTTCCTCTATACTGTCTGCATTGTCGCACAAATCTTTTCCAAAAGAATATGAAGCGTTTTTATTTCTTGTTCCGAAAGGGCAGCGGTTGCTTTTGTTTCCACTTTCTGAAAAATATCGGCCAGCAGCATTGCCGCGTCTTTTCCGGAGTTTGTAAGAGACACATAAAGAGACCGCCGATTGCCATCTTTTTGTCTTCGCTGTATTAAACCAGAATTTTCCATACGCAATAAAATACTGCCAACTGTTGCCTGTTCAATCTCGCAATATGACGCAATGGTTTTTTGATCGGCTTCTTCATATTTCAATAGAAAATCCAATATTTTCGGCTGTCCAGATGTCAAGCCAATTTTTCGCGCTTCAGATGAAATTTCACGTAAAAACAAGGCATTTGATTTCATTAATAAATAGTGTAAATCTTCCAATGCAGTCATCCCCCCCTTTTTTATTTTGATAACATTTCTTATTATTTGTATTCTTATTATATATCTTAAAAAGAAAAAAGTCAATATTATGCTTTGGCTTTGTCGTGAGCTATTCTCGAAAGCATAGGCAGAAAAAAGTTGAAAAAAACGGAATGAATCGTAGTAACTCTCTGCTTTAGTAAACCATCCGCATTTCTTCCACAGCTGGAATTCACCTATATTACAGCCATTTTTTAAGCGGCAACAGTAAGGTTTGTATCAATACGATGTGAGAAGGCATAACCAACTATTTTCTTATGACATAAGTCTTTCGCAATAGTGGCATAAAGCCAACCTTCCTCTGTTGGGATGTATGTAATTTTGATTGGGCTTATTGGCATTGAAATCTCTCTTTAGAAGATGGGGAGATAGCCATAGTTATATTTCTTCATACGCCTGTGAACGCTGTTTCTAGAGCATGAGATGATATACTTCAACATATGAAACAAAGTGTCAAGACCGGCTGCGGGGCGTCTTTGATGGCGAGTGAACAGTTTGCGCAAAAGCTGTTGTTTTCACGCATAATAGCCGCTCTGAGAAATTTCAAGTAGTTGGCATAGCTTACCCACAGAAACTTCGGAGCGATGAGCATCAATAAAATGATATTTATCTTCTATGGTTGAGAAAGTATACCTACGGATTTTTTTAATATAGAAATACCTGGCCTTGAAAAGAGACATGAAAACAACGTATCAATTCATACAAGACAGGGTTTGGCCGTTGAGTTTGCCTCTTGCGCAAGTTAAAAAACAATAAAAAACCGAGTGTCATACAAAACCATCCAGATTCTGTAAGAACACTCGATATGGTGCGGGTGACAGGACTTGAACCTGCACGGCTGTTGCCATTAGAACCTAAATCTAACACGTCTGCCAATTCCGCCACACCCGCATATCATTTATTATAGCAAGAAGAAAGGGTGATGTCAAGGGGGTATGTATGGATTCTTTATCATGCTATGTGCTGAAAAGAGGCTTCGACTGTCATTAGAACTGATACAGCTTCATAGCGTGCCTCAAAAGGTGTTTTGTAATTATGGTTTTTGTATGGAAATATTGACACTATCATTATATCAGTAACGGCTTTACTGTGTCTGAATACAATCTGATGGGCCAGGTAACCAAGGTGAATACAGACAAAGCCGAGGTGCAGTACAGCTATGACGACAATGGAAATCTGATTTTCAAGGGGACAGAGGAATATACATAGGTAGGGAGTGAAACGGAAGAGATCAGCGCAGAGGTGATGAACAGCACGGCGGACGGGAGCATAGAAGACGCCATGGCGGTATACTATACGTATAACGGATATGGTGAACTGACAGAAGTGGAGACAGACAGCGGATTGTCCGCCGTGTATACCTATGATGTAACCGGATGCAGACAGAGCAAAACGGTGAATGGAGAGACCACCCGGCATATATGGGATGGGGACAACATGGTTTATGAGACAGACGGGGGCGGTGCTGCAAAGGCAAAATACTACCGTGCGTCTAAGCTGATTGCGCAAAAGACCGGGACAGCCACAAGCTATTACAACTAATGTATGACTAACCCCGGCAGGAGTGTATTGACTGCAAGAATTTACAGCATTGTGTTGTTGATTATGGCAAAATCAGAATTAATGTAAGTTCGCAGTGCCATGCACAGGAATCGCGGGCCTTGTTTCACTGATAAATACAAGCGCCGAAAAATTTTGGGGTCAATTTGGAGCGAAAGGACCTTTGTGGTTTTTAAACAAGAGCATAAATTAAAACGAGCCGAAAAAAGAGGCATTTACAGGGTTCATGAAGAATGCCTCTTTTCGGCTTTGGCACTGAATTTATAGTGTTGCGGGAGTCCCAAATCCATATTTTGCAATAGCATAGGCGTATATATCCCATCAAATTTATGTATTAGGGGTCGTTTAAATTCATAAAATACGAACTTTGTCAACAAAGGGGTACCAGACATAGTCTTGGATTCGCTATACGAACAGTCCAAGAATTTGTCCGCATTTCCCTTAAATTTTAGGTTTTTTCTTATGTGCTGTATTCTATAAACAAAGGTTTAAAAGATCATCAATATATGCTGTGGCTAGACATTCTACGGTATCTGCTGCCCCATAGTAAATTTTTACTTCACCGTTTTCTTCTAAAATCATACCGCCAGGGAAAATTACATTTTGGCGAAATCCTTTATCCGTTTCATAAGGCAGTTCAGGGGCAATTAATGGATCACGTGATATGCCAATTATTTTGGAAGGGTTCTCTAAATCCAATAGCATAATACCGGCTGTGTATCGTTTTGTCCATTTATTTTCCCAACCATTTTTTCCTCTCGTATTGTCTCGATCTACAGCATGAAAAGTGGTCAGCCATCCCTTTTGGGTTTTAATCGGCGGAGCGGCGGGACCAATTTTATCGTTAGCAAAGGGCACATCTTCTACGCCGAGAACAAGTGTTTCCTTGCCCCAAAATTTTAAATCAGGAGATTGAGAACACCAGATATCAAAGCGATCCTTCCCTCCTCTTCCATATACGGGAGATGGCCTTTCAAGGCGTGTGAACAGGCCTCCTATTTTTTCAGGGAATAAAACCATGTTGCGATTATCGGGAGCAGTCATACACAATACTTCAATTTCTTTGAGATCATGAATTTTTCCAATCCCTCCGCGTATCCCATGTCGTGTATCCACGGCAAAACAAATATACAATTCCCCGTCAATGACGGTGAGTCTTGGGTCATAAAATCTGGAAACTTCTTCAGTCTTTACTGTTTCCTGTGAAAGAAATGGTTGCTTTTCAACTTCCCAGTGGATGCCATCATTGCTATATGCAAGGCCTAAGTTGGTTCCCGGTAATCCTTTTTCTAAATAATCTGCTTCGGAGCTGCCATAATCATTTCGAAAAATCATGACATATTTCCCCTTATATTTTACAACGCCTGCGTTAAAAACAAGCGATACATCATAAGGGACATCAGTGGCTGTCAAAATAGGATTTCCATCATATTTTTTGATAATTTTTGCTGTTTGTAATTCAGGGTATACTTTTCCCATTTTAATCTCCATTCTGCTGCAAAAAATTAGAATAAATGCCATGCAGCTTTTTTATTATAAAATAATTTTTAAGAGAAGTACTGTTTTTATTAATATAGAAAAAATCAGTACCAAACTCTTTTAAGCGTGTTTTCAATTAAAATTTATGGTACATAAAATTGGAATATAAGACTGTGTCATATACACAGCACTTAGAGTTTAATTATGCAAGCTGAGCTGTTAAACAGCAAAGCATTTTTATCCCTTTTTTTGTTTTAATGTATCTTGCAATCGCAGGACTTCAACTCCGGAAAGCAGAACAATGCCTACACCATGGGGGTCGTTTGTGATAGGATTTAGATCACGATAGTATTCCGGATCAAAGGAATAAAATGAACCTCGGCAAACACCATGCACATTGCCATATGTGTCAATTGCGTATAACGTCAATCCCTCCCATGCGCGAAACACAGCTTTTGCATATTTTTGAGCATCTAAAATACCAAGACGGATTCCGCGGGAAAAAGCGCAGATAATCATAGCGGTACAAGAGGTTTCTTCATAAGTGGAAGCATCGTTTATGACTTGATGCCATAAGCCATGTGTACCTTGGCGAGTTAGGATGCCATCGGAAAATTCTTGAAACAAGTCAATGAGATCTGCATAAAGAGGGTGTGTTTTTTCAAGATGGAGAAGCAGCTCTGAAAGCGAAAAGAGAGCCCATCCGTTACCGCGCCCCCAGGGCACATAAGATTGTGCCTTTCGGCGAAAGTCATATACATGCGAAAAAAGATGTTCATTTTCCATATATAGATACTTACGATAAAGTAAAAATTGCTTGGCGGCATCATCCAGAGCAGCTGTGTCTTGAAACAGAGTGGCGTAACGTACGAGAAAAGGCACGCTCATATACAGGTCATCAGCCCACATTGTTTGGGCACAGGAGGAATTCAATCGGAAAAAAGCACCTTCTGGTGTACGCTCTACCTTGGTTTGTATATAATCAGCAATGTTTTTTGATAGCAGATGAATGGCCTCTGAAATCTTCCCATCTGTTGATTCAAGCACGAAGGAGCCAAAGGAACCCACGTCATCCAGAGCAGAAAACCAGAGAAGTTGTTGATTGATATTGGGATAGCCATAAGTTTCTTTATCCCAGCGGGAGTATGCGTATAGCTGAACACATTGGTTTGCGTGTGCCTTAGTATAATCAATCAAATCCTGTCTTTTTAGCATACGTGCTGCTTCTAATAATCCGTAGAGTGTTACACCATAAGGGTAACTCCATTTTCCAAAGCCGGTATTTTCCAGGCATGGGCGAATGACCATGTGGGGCAAATCTGCTCTCCAGTAGGTTGGACCGTCTTGACCGTCAAAAAGCCGATAAAGTGTACAGAATTCTATAGGATTAGACAGGTCAAGGTTGTCGGATAAAGGACCTAAATAAAGCCATGGAGCTGGGACGCCTTGTACACTCGGTGGTAGTTTAAGGGAGGCATTGGTTCCTATGGAAAAGTTTTTACCATAAATCAACACGTCATGTTCTCCTGGCGATAGTGTTATATTGATCTCCAAAGAACCGTTTTCTGCAGTATATATTTGGCCTCCTGTATACAAAAGGATCTTATCATCTGCGTGAACAGAAAAATAAATATTTTCAGCATAGTTTGCCTGTAACTTTGCCCAGGCCATAGCGCTACTATGGCCAAAAAGTCTATAAGATGGAGAAAATTGTAATTGCTCCTTATCCCAGGTTTGTACTGGATACCAGATAACGGATGGGTTTTGTATTTCTTGTTCTGAAAGGGACGGAATAACTTCAAATATGTCAGATTCAAAACAAGTGGTGGAGGCAAAACCGCATTGTTCCATTCGTTCTTGAAAAGGAGCATAAAATAGCATAGGAGCCCATTTTGGACTGTTGCCGCTTATAGTAACCCAAAATTGTCCGCGGCATACATTTTTGCATTTGAAAAATAGGTCATGCCAACCTTGCTTTAGCTCCATTTCAACATGATTTTGTCTTCCCATTGCTTGTTCATCTTGGACGCTGGACCGATAAAGAAGATTGCCGTCCACGTATAATTCGGTTCCGCCAGGACTAGTTAAGAGTATGCCATGAGGGCCATTCTGTTTAGCATAAATACGTGTAGCGACATATGCATATGCTCCTCGGGGAGCATCAGGAAATTGTAATGAAAAATCAATATGATAGCTACCGTTTTGACTGCATTGAACCTGTCCGGCTTCAGAAAAACCTCGAAAGGAAAAAGGTATAGGCGGATTATCTGCTGTATAACGATTTGCGATAATAGACAGGATATTAGCGGTATTGGTTATGTTACAGCCAATAGCCTGACATTTTTTTAGACACATAAAAATAGTCTCCTCACTTTTCTAAATCTTTTTTTAATTTTATCATACTATATCTGTAAATTAAAAGTAAATAGTAATTAATTTATTCTATAATACTTTTGTTTTCGAATAAAAACTGGAAGAGTTTTTGCATTGACAAGTTTTTGGAGAGATGATACAATGAAAAAAAAAATTGGGAGGGTACAAAATGATACATCGGATTCATTGGCATAAAATGAAAAAAAATTTAATATTATTTAATTTTGTACTTTGTCTATTTTTAATTTTTTCAAATATTTTTCTATACTATATTTATATGCGAGACAGTTACAACGAAACGTTGCAACTGTCATATAGCGGCGCCATTTCTCAGGTGGAAAAATCTTATGAAACTTTAATTAGCCACGCGGAAAATGTAATCAAAGAAACGGTGGCTTATGATTTCAAGTTTTTGCAGATTGCGGAGAATCCAGGAAATAATGCAGTAGGACAAATGGAAATGGTAAAGGCACTGGAACAAATTTTATCGCGGAGTAATTTCTTATGTGAAGTGTCTTTTTGGCCATCTGGTGGTGACACCGTTTATATGGCAGGAACAACACATAATGGTATTGAGAAGACGAAGAATTTTAATGAAATTCCTCTTTTTCAAGAAAGGGAAAATGATACAATTCAAACTTCTTTAGATCTGCAAAAGCAGAATGAAAAAGCATTTCTAACGCAAAGTATAAAGGTATATATTAACAATATTTTTTATGGCATTTTATGTGGAAAAATTGATATAGAGGCGGTTAGTCAATATGTATTAGATAAAGAAATTACAATGGAAGGGCATAATGAAATCTATATTTTAGACAAAAAAGGACAGGTGATTTATCCTTATAATAAAATATTTGAACCTAATAAAAAAAATTTTTTATATGCGGAAACAGCATCCAATATTTTAGATTGGAGATTTGTACTACAAACGCCGAAAACAAAATTTCCTTTTTTAAATCGTAACAATAGTGTGTATCTATTTATTTCGTTATTACTATTGGGTACAAGCATTGGAGCAACAATGCTGGTAATTGGGTATTTAACGCGTCCTCTTCAGATGGTATCAGAGCATTATGCACGTGATTTTTGGAATAGAATATTGACAGGAGGTATTGCGATTGATCAAGAAGCGTTTGCAGAGATGCGGCGACAAGCTTTTGTTTTAGAAAAGACAAATTATGTGGTTTTGGTTACAGAAAAAGTGAAACCGCAGGAGCGATCTGATATCCGCGTGGCATGTATGGGAAAAGATCAGTATGCTGTGATTTTAAGAAAGCCTGAAGCAAGCGAAGAAATTTGTCGGGAACTTTTGAAAGAGGAGCCTGGGGCATGGATAGGCGTGAGTGAAAGAAAAAATCATGTTACCTCTTTGCAAGCTGCTTTTATAGAAGCGTCAGAAGCCTTAAAGTATAAATTTTGTGCTAATCATCATGTGATAGAATGGGAAAGGATTGCAAATGCAAAACCTTTCCAATATGACCATGAACTGGAAACAAAGTTGGTAAATCATGTAATAACTGGAGATAAGGAAGGAGCCATGCAATGTCTTGAACAAATTTTTGATGCGATGCATTCTTCGATGATTGAAGATAATCTTGTAGTGAGTGTAGTTTATAGATTGGAAAATGCCATTTTACGCGGGGCAAATTTTTTATCTTTACCTTTTCCAGAGGAAACGCATCTGCCTGCAGAAAAATTACGTTCTGAATTAAAGAATTTTGTGGAAAGTGTGTGTGATGCTGTAAATGAGTTAAATAATACTGGACAAAGTTCAGTATGGGAACAGGTGCTTTTTGAAATTGAACGTAATTTTACACAAGCAGATTTTTGTTTGGATTATTTAGCTGAAAGTCTGGGTATGAAGAAAGCATATTTGTCAAAATGCATAAAAGAAAATACAGGTGACTCTTTTCCGGAATTTATTAATAAAAAGCGCATTGCTTTGGCAAAGCTCCTTTTATTGGATACCGAGGAGTCTGTAGAAGCAATTTCAGAACAGCTGGGGTTTAATTATTCCTATTATTTTATCCGGATTTTCAAAAAATATGAAGGCATTACACCCAAGATGTTTCGTGACGCACATCAAGAATGAAATAGTTGCAAACCTGTTGCTGAATATACAAATGATACAAATTAAGGCGGATAATACTTTTGTGTTATCCGCCTTAAAATTATTGTAAATTACTATAAGAAAACGAACAATACGATTGTTTTTAAGATAATAGGCATGTTAAAATAAAAATAACAGTTTAGCCAACCTGTCGGGTATTTACACTACAATTTGGCAGGCGGTGAAAAATATTAAAGGGGGAAATAACATGAGGATAAGGACAAAATGCGGAGGATGCATGTTGCTGATTTTATTGTTGATAATGAGCACATATACTTGGGCAAGTCCTGTGAATCCATGGCTGGAAAACAGTACAAATACATCAGGGGTTAATCAAATTGAGGATGAGGAGCAGAGACGAGCACTGTCCACGTTAGCTGGACTAGGACTTATATCAAACGAATCAGCATTTGCCGTGACCGCCAACGAACCCATCAAGAGAAGTGAAGCGGCAGAATTACTTTATGCAATGTCTGGAGAAACGGATGCAGGATATGCGGATATGGCTAAAGACTATGATGATGTTGGAGGCAATGCTGAGGCAGTTGGATATGTGATTACAAAGAAAGTAATGCTCCCGTATTCGGATGGAAGCTTTCGTTCTGACGAAACTCTTGTATATAATGATGCAGTTAGAGCGGTGGTCGAATTAATGGGGTATCGGCCCTATGCTCTTGCGGAAGGAGGAGATGAAACAGCCTATTATAAAGTTGGAAATCGCTATGATTTGATTCGGGGACTGAAATGCCAGGAGAATGCGGATACGATTTCTAAAATAGATTTTGTAGTTTGTATGTATCATTTATTATCCGCTGATGTGTTAAAGCAGGATCGATTAGGAGAGGAAAAGGTATATCGCATTGGTGGATCGCTTTTGGAAGAATATTTCAACATTATGCAGAACAAAGGTATTGTGGAGGCTACTGCATATGGTTCTATAGACGGTCAGCCGGAACGTGGATTGGAGGCAATTTATATTGATGGAAAAGAATACTCCATGAAGTCGATTTCAGCACAAAAACAATATGAATTTTCTCAACTGCTCGGCTATCGTGTATTATATTATTATCGGGAAAACGAATTGATTTATCTTTGGCAGGATGACAGCATCAGCAAATCTATACGGCTTACTGCTGATGAAATAATAGGGCTGCAAGACAATCAAATTGAAGCAGAAAGTGACAATGGAAAGAGTAAGAAATATGGTATTGATCAGTTGGCTAATGTGATTCGAAATGGCCGATATACAGGTAGAAAAATACATACTTTTACATATGAAACACTTTTACCGCAGACAGGTTATGTTACGATCATTGATCAGGATTGTAATGGAAAATATGATATAGTTATTGTTGAAGATTATCAAAACTTTTTAGTAGAAGAAGTAAATGCCCAGTCCTATCGAATGAGAAATATGCTAAATGGACAAGTGGTAAGCTGGAAAGATGGGGTAGATCAGCCACCATTGATTGCAAAGGGTGGGCAAGTTACATCATTGTCAAGCATTCAAGCGTGGCAAGCGGTAGGTCTAATGGTCAGTGATGATGGAAAGTTGCTACAGGTACGCATTCCAGATGTGACTTCGGTCAGCGGTGTGGTGACGCAAATGAGTGAAGATGAAGTGATGATAGACGGCGCTCCATATAAACTTACCTTTGATTATGGGGAGAATGTGGAGGATGCAGCGTATTTATCCAAAAACATAGAAGTTGGTATGAGTGGTTCCTTTATTTTGAACATTGAAGGAAAAGTTATTGCAGTGCAGGAAAACACAAGTGCTTCGCACAAAAAGACAGGTTATTTGATAGAAGCGGCAATGGGCAATGGATTTGACAGCGATACACTTCAGGTACTTATTATGAGTCAGGAGGGAGAGCTCTTGACACTAAAAAGTAACGCTAAACTCATTTTCAACGGTCAAAAGGATTATCCGGCAGCTGCTGCATATCAACAAATTACGGTAGATGGAAAAGCAAAACAACAATTAGTTCGTTATCGAACCAACGGCAACGGAGTTTTAGTTATGCTTGCCAGTTCCTATGATCCATATGCAGAGGAAAATGCAGGAGAGGAACCGGATGAGGATAGGCCTCAGCTTCAATCTTACAAAACATCCAGAATTTTTAATACAGCGGAAAGTAAATTTGAATGTACAGATCGCAGCGTGGATCCTTCCTATCGTGAATTTTATATTGATAAAGACACAATAGTCTTTACGATTCCAAGTACATACTCCGGTGTTGCTTCTGCCGAAAAACAATTTGGCGTGTCAAGAATGAGTGTGTTTATGGGAGAAAGTAGTTATACAATAGAAGGCTATGACATTGACGAAACATATACCTGCCCGTATGTTGTAGCTGTGGTAAGTCCAGGCACGAATATCAGTGCAAATAATGACCCTATTGGGGTAATTCGTTCAGTGACCCAGTCCATTAATCAGGCTGGTAATACAACGGTCGGATTTGAATTGTTGTATAATGGAGCACAAACGCTCTTTGTGTGCAGTGATACTGTGCAAGCATATACGTGGACTTATAGCTCTTCTGATGCAAAGATCGAGCTGGATGTTTCTAAGCATTTTCATAAAGGTGATGTAGTGCGTATTGCTTTGGATGAAAATGGTGAAATTGGCGCAATAGCTAAACATCTTCCAAAAACGCCGGACGGTGTTATGACGGTACCGCCTGCGGCTTTTACAAGCAGTCATGGAGCATACAATGAACTTACTTTTGGTGAAGTCGAGGAACGAAATGGTGTAAATTTGGGTGTTAGAGTAATTGACGGTAATACACAACCTAAATTGATTTTTCGTCTGACTAGCGCTACTATTTATGTTTATAATGTAGCAAGTGACCAACTTTTTATTGGTGATGTAGGCGATATTTATGCAAAGGAACATTATCCAGGTGATAATGAAGCGTCTTATATTATGCTGCGAGCACAAAATAATACTGTATATGAGGCCGTGGTTTACAATTATAATCAATAAAAAAAGAGGAGGAACAAGAATGAAGGCAGGAAGCATGGTGAAAAGCCAAAAAAGAATAGTTCGGATTTGTCTGTTTCTGGTATTGGGAATATTGCTGCAGATGGTAAATATTACGGGTATGGCAGCGGAGACGATACCCTTTGATACAGAAGAAGCGGGGTATACCCGTGCATATACTGAACAATTTAATAGCAAACCAGAGAATCTTGCTGAAACATCCAGAGATGACACGCATTACAGCAAATGGCAAAATGGGGCGATAG
>NZ_JADCKB010000034.1 GCF_014982785.1 Ructibacterium gallinarum | reverse complement strand
CGAAAGAATACAAATAAAAACAATACTGACTCCGCTTGAAAAACGAAGTCAGTATATTGCTTAAATCTTTAATTTATCCTACCATCAAGGGCGTTTTTGTACTGTCCGCACAAATTGGGGCAGTCCAATGTGTATCATTTGTATTATTTATCTTCCTTTTATTCATAAAATATTCTTGGCGTTTTGTCAAAGTTAATATTTGGATTCTTTTGTCCACTATTTAACTATGACAAAACAAATATTTTTCAGTATGAAAAGAGAATTAAAGCGAAGAAAGTGTTTTTGCAGACAGAGGCTTTTAAAAAATTTTTAAGAAATACAGCTGCAGGCTAGGCAAAAAAGGCTATTGATGAAAGTATATAAATTTTATATTTATATTTTATAATAAATAAAAGAAAAATGCAAGTCTTTACTATTATTAAAAAATTAATATCATTGGAAAAAATAAATTTTTAAACTTTTAATCAGGTTAAAAAATAGGAAAAGAAATAGCCTAGGAGGATTTAGCTAAAAAGGTGGATATGAATACTCAATAGCAAGTGATGAATATCGAACGGGGTTGACCCGGCTTTCGGCATAGCGCACTGCCTTGTGCCCTGGAAGCGCAAGGCGAGCATCTAACAGATACAGAAACAGGGACGGGCTTATAAACCCATCCCTGTTTTTTATTCCTCAATTGCCGCAGGCTGCTGATTGATCTTTCTGAAAATCTCCGGATCAAACTTGGGCTGGCGTTCATAGGTATAAAGCCCGTTTTGCTCCTGCTCCACATCATAAAGCTGGGTATAGCAAAAGCCCATGATCAGGGGATGCTGCAGCAAAACATCGGTCACGCCCTGGTAGCGCTTTATAAATTCTTCCGGGGTTTTGGGCGCATCCCCATAGCCCCAGGCGTCGCCTTCCTGCTTGCCGCTCCACTGGATGCCGCCGTACTCGCTGACAAATACCGGCTCGCCGTTATAGTGCTGTCTGCTTTTCCAATTTGGGTTTCGCTCGATTTGGTCAAGCAGAACTCCGTCGGCAATCCCGGCAAAATATCCGGCAAAGGTCTCTGGGTCTCCCGTATAGTCGTGTACGTCAAAAATATCCGTCTTTGCGTGATACAGACCGCTTGCGTCAATGCAGGGCCGGGTAGGATCCACCGCTTTGGTCACCTCATAGATGGAGGAGAGCAATTCGTTTTTATGCTCGTTTTCTGCGTAATCCCAGGTTTCGTTAAAAGGACACCAGCCAATGACCGAGGGGTGGTTGCCGTCACGGTCAAGGACTTCCAGCCATGCTTTTAGGAAACGGTTCAGCGCATCCGGTGCGGCACAGTCAAAGTTCCAGTTGCCATACTCATCCCATACCATATATCCCATTTTGTCACAGTGGTACAGGAACCGGGGCTCAAACAGTTTTTGGTGCAGCCGTGCGCCGTTAAAACCAAGCTCCATGGAGATGGCAATGTCCTTCACAAGGGCCGCCTCATCAGGTGCGGTATAGATGCCGTCGGGATAATATCCCTGATCCAGTACCAGCCGCTGAAATACGGTCTTTTTATTCAGCACAAACTTCATGCCCTCAAGCCCAACACTGCGCAGGCCAAAATAGCTGTGTACGGTATCATCGCCCATGGAGAGGGTCAGGTCATACAGCCGGCCGTTTCCAAGCTCCCAAAGCTCTGTGCGGGAAAGCGGAATCACTGCTGAAAAATCACCGGTGCTGTATACCTCTGCGCTGCCGGTCTCTTCGCCTTCAAAGCTGGTCTTTAAGGTAACCATGCCGCTTCCGCTGGTTTTTCCCCGGACCGTGATAGAGGCGCTGTCCGGGTGGGTTTCATACTTGGCAGAAAGGATATAGGCCTTGGGCACAAACTCCAGCCATACGGTCTGCCAAATGCCGGTAACCCGGGTATAAAAACAGCCGTGGGACTGAAATTTGTGGCTCTGCTTGCCGCCGCACTGTTTTCCGCTGCGGATATCGTCTTCTGCATAGACAAAAATGGTATTTTCACCGGCTTTGACCACCTCGGTGATGTCCGCCTCAAAGGGGGTGTAGCCGCCTCGATGGCGGCAGACGGATTTCCCGTTGACATAAACCCAGGTTTCATAGTCCACTGCGCCAAAGTGAAGCAGAACCCGGCCAGATGCCTGTTCTTCGGTCAGGGTCACCGTTTTGCGGTAGACCACCGCCGGGATAAAGTCGGTATAGCCAATGCCGGACAGCTTGCTTTCGGGGCAGAAGGGCACCGTAATGGTTTTGGAAAGCGGTCCGCCTTCATATAATTTTCGGTCTAAGGCCGATTTGCCAAAGTCAAAGTCAAATTCCCACTGGCCGTTCAGACACAGCCAGTTTTCTCTTTCCCACTGGGGGTTTGGATGTTCTGCTCTTGGACATTTCATTTTTCTCACTCCTTCAAAAGTATTTACATACTTATATTATAGTGCTATAATATAGCCATGTAAAGCGGAAAATATTATTATAAAGTGAGGAATATGCGCATGCGAGAGGAAATTATATCCCCGCCGTTTTGGGAGGGGCTTCCTTTTTGTGTTCTGATGACGGGGACGTCATACTGTGATGGAAGTTATCATATACACCGTGCGGTATCGGATGTGACCTGTATTGAATATGTGGTGTCCGGCTGCGGTACGGTGCACTGCGGCAGTCAGACTGTCTATCCCCAAGGGGGGGATATGTATCTTTTGCCGGAGGGAGAGAAGCACGATTACGCGTCAGACGGGGAGAACCCCTGGGTAAAAATCTGGGTTAACTGCACCGGGGAGCTGGCCCTTCAGCTTCTTAGGCTGTATGGGCTCAGCCGGAAGGTGCTGTTTCCGGCCTGCGACGGCAGTTCGTATATCCGGCATATGCATCAGATCTGCCAAAGGGATGATCTGACCCCCTATGAAATCCAAACCGCCTGTGCGGGGGAGCTGCTGGGACTGGTACAGTTTCTGGCAAAAAGTACAGCGGCCGTCCCGGAGGAGGGGGAGGCCGGAATCCTGCGGGCGTATCTTGACAAAAAGGTGATGGAAAATGTCAGCACCAGTGAGATGGCGGAGGTGATTTCCAAAAGCGTATCTCAAACCATCCGGATTTTTAAGGCGGCTTATGGAAAAACGCCCTATGAATACCTGCTGGAGCAAAAGATGGAGCGGGCCCGGCTTTTTCTGAAAGGGACGGGCATGAGTGTCAAGGCGGCGGCAAAGGCGCTGGGGTTTTCGGACGAGCACTATTTTTCCGGCCTGTTTCGGAAAAAAACCGGCATGAGCCCCACCGAGTACCGCCGTCGGGGCATTTGATTTTTACCGTGAAAAGATGCTGCTTTTTGGGAAAGAGGAGACGAAAAATTTAAATCTGGTTAAAGTAAGCGATGGGCGGCTGTTTTTCTGCATAAAAAAACGGAGCAAAGCGAACTTTGCTCCGACGTGGAGGAGAGGATGGGATTCGAACCCACGGTACGCTATTAACGTACACAGCATTTCCAATGCTGCGCCTTAAACCATCTCGACCACCTCTCCATTTTTAGGTGCTCTCGAAAAGTCACCTATTTATTATACCACGTTTTTTTAAAATTGCAAGCTTTTCTTTTCATTTTTTAAAAATTTTTTTCTTTCTGTATATTCTTACCATTTCTGGACCATACTTCTATTATCTATGGCGGACCTGCACGCCAAAACCTCCCCCCTCCGGCTTCCGGCGGTATGATGTACGGGCGTTGGCCCTGTGGACTGACGTACCGCCAAAAGCAAAGGCGCTATGGCGCAGGCCCAATCGGCATGCCGCCATACCGGCTGCCCTTTTGCCGGCGGCTCGCCATAGCCTATCCTCCCCGCCGGGAGGATATATCCAATCTTCAGCCGAATACAGCGGCAGAAAGGCGATCCCTATGAAAGAAAAAAAGTCTAAAAACGTTGTCATTATCCGCGATATTGAGTCCGATACCATCGAACAGGCCATCTTTATTCTCCGCGGCGCCGGATCCCCCTCCGCACTCCAGGACTCCGGCTACCGCATTGTTACCGATGCCCAAAACATCATTGACGCCTATTCCAAAACCCTCAGTTCCCCGCTGTCCCGCGCCCAGCTCCATAAAAAACCTTCCCGCCGTTTAAAAATTCTGTTCCGCTGCCTCTCCGTTTTCGGCGCAGTTGCCGCTTTCTTCTCCGTTGCCTACCTTTTTACCAACCTTTTTTCCTTCATTTTGGAAAAATTTTGAAATTTTTTACTCTCACCTCCTGCTTTCGACATATTAAATGGAAAATTATGGTTATAATACCCATGTATTTTACGGAGGTGGTTGGTGTGAAAGAAACAAAAGAAATCAAAAATACAAATCAGATGAAATTTATGGAAATGACATTAATGCCGCGGGAAAAAAAGAGTCGGTCTGTTCCGCCCCGGCCGGACCTGTCTTTGACAGACGTCTGTATTGACGCGGTGGGATTTTTGGCGGCAAGGGCAGTCCCTTTGCCGGGCATTGCCCCTTTTGGACTGGCGTTTTTAACCATGCAGCGGCGGTTTTCTCTGCAAAGCCTGCTGGCCGCTCTGATGGTGGTTTTGGGCAGTCTTTCCGCTGGCGGCTGGCAGATGGCCCGGTACGCCGGCGCTTGTCTCATTTATGAAGTGTTTCTGTTTTTCCTGGACCGGAAAGAAGAATTGTCCCTTCGCTCTGCTTTGTTTTCTGCCGCCGCTCTGGTGGTTTTGGTAGATTTGGGCATGATGCTTTGGACTGGGTTTTCCGCCAGCGGGTTCATCCTGGCGGCGTTGGATTTAGGTATTACTGCCATGAGTGTGCTGGCCTTTGACCGGGGCCGGAGCATTCTTTCCGGCAAGAATATTCTTACCCGGGTTCCCGATAACGAGGAAAAGCTCAGCCTTTGTGTTTTGGCGGGCATTCTCCTTTTAAGCTTTCAAAATCTGCCCTTTGCCGGCTATTTTTCCGCTGCAAACGTGCTGGGGCTGCTTCTTGCCGGTGCGGCCGCGGTTTCCGGCGGTGTGCTCAGCGCCGCTGTTTTGGGCATGGGCACCGGACTGCTTTTGGGAATCCAGGGCGGCCTGTTTCCTTACCTTGCTGTTTTCAGCGTTTGTTCCATGGTTTCCGGCTTTTGCGCAAAAAAAGGCAAATATCCTGCCGCCGCCGGCCTGGCCGCTTCCGGCATTTGCCTTACCCTTTATTATACCCTTTCAGATCCGTATCCTGTGGTACATATTTACGAAGCCGCAGCAGCCGCCGGAATTCTTGCGCTTCTGCCGGATCAGGTCTTTGCGGTTTTGCGCAGGTTTACCGGATTTCCGCTTTCGGGTTCTGATGCTGACCAACCCTATAAAGAGCACGTACAGGCAAAACTGGCTCTGGCCGCCGCTTCTTTTCAATCCCTGGCGGACACCTTTGTTCAGCTTTCCGATACCCAGGATCAGGCCGATCAGCACGAAATCGCTGTTTTGTTCGATACCGCTGTCAACCGGGTCTGCAGATCCTGCCCTCGTGCCTCCGATTGCTGGGATCGAAACTTTAATGACAGTTATAAAACCCTTTTTCGGTTCCTCGAGATCATGGAGCGAAAAGGCAGCCTGACTGCCGCTGACGCGGATTCCAGATTTACCGCCAAATGCCTTCATGCCGAAACCATGATCCGGGAGATGAACCGTCTGTTTGAAGTTTACAAAATCAATCAGGTCTGGAAAACCAAGCTCTGCGAAAACCGCGAACTCGTCAGCCAGCAGTTCCGCGGCGTCAGCCGGATTTTTACCTCTATTTCCGAAGAACTCGCCCAGGACGCCGTCTTTGACCAGCTGGCGGCCGAGGAGCTGCGGTGCCGGATGAAAGCCAAGGAAATTCCTGTTCTCCATGTCAGTGTCATGCGCACGCCCGAAGGAAAAAAATCGGTACGTATGTCCATCACGGCACAGCACCTCAAAGCGGCCCGTCTGGGCGCCCCTGCTGTCCTAAAAAGTGTGCTGGGGACTGCCTTTGTGTTTGCCGGCGCCACCCCTTCTGAAAATACCGATTCCGTTACCCTCCGGTTTCAGGAAGCGCCCCGGCTCTCCATCAGCGCCGGTTTTGCCTGCGCTGGAAAACCCGGAGAGGACGGAGAATCCGGCGATTCCCATATGCTCAATACCCTCCGGGGCGGTAAGTTTATTGCCACCCTCAGTGATGGCATGGGCACCGGCCGCCGTGCCGGAAGGGAAAGCGGCGCCATTGTCCATCTCCTCGAGGAGTTTATGGACGCCGGTTTTGATAAAACGGTTGCTGTCCGGCTGATTAATTCCGCCATGGTCATGAAGTCCGCCGGCGAGGCTTTTGCCACCGTCGATATGTGCATGATTGACCTCTATACCGGTGAGGCTGAATTTATTAAAAACGGCGCCGAACCCAGCTATATCAAGTGCGGCGGAAAAACCGAAACCATTCGGGCCGCTTCTTTGCCCGTGGGTATCATTTCGGATGTGGAAATTGAAACCTTTGCCCATACCCTCAACCCGGGAGATACCATTGTCATGGTCAGCGACGGCCTTGAGGTCCGCGGCGACGGCAAGGACGGCTGGATCCGCCAGACCGTGGAAAACGCCGGCGGCGATGTCCCCGTCCGTGAACTGGCAGACCGGATCATGGATAAAGCCGTTACCCTTAAAGGCGGTCAGGCTGACGACGATATGACTGTAATTGTACTCCGCGCTGTTGCCCAAACACGGTAAGCGAGTATGCGGAACTGGGCAGGACGGATTTTTTCTGCCACAGCGTTATACTATAGGTAAAAAATGGTTGACGATACCCAAAATTCGTGCTATAGTATAGGCGAGGTGAATGATTATGTTTTGTAGAAAATGCGGCAGCAAACTCCCCGATGACGCACGGTTCTGCGGTCACTGCGGCGCCCCTGTCAAAGAGTTTGCCGCTTCGGAAAATACACAGCAGGAATTCCAGCAAAACGTTACCCCGGAAGCCGGCCAGCAGGGCTATACGCCGGAAGCCGGCCAGCAGGGCTATACCCAGGAAGCGGGTCAGCAGGGTTATACCCAGGAAGCCGGCCAGCAGGGCTATAGCCAGAACTATGGCGGCGGGTTTGTTCCTCCCTATATTGTACAGGAAACAAAACCCAAAAAAGAAAAACTGGAAACCATTGGCATGACTGTCAGCGCACTGGTGGTTGTCCTTTTGATGTTCCTGCCATGGATCAGTATCCCTTTTGGAACCTTCTTTGTGCAGGGCGTGATTTCCTTTTCTTTGTTTGAAATCGGCGACGTCAGCGAGGCACTGGCACAACTGGGACTTTTAAACAACGGTTCCATTTCTGTCCTCTTTGTTTTTGTACTCACCGGTATGATTCTTGCCATAGGGCTGATCACGGCCGCGTGGATTGGCGCGTGGAGAAAAAATACTGTGCTTGCCGCCTTGGGCATTGCAGGCAGTGTTCTTGGAATGGTACTGACCCTTGTTTTGCAGATTTATACCATTGTGCTGGCGTCCAATTTAAACCTGATGCAGGATAATATTTCCTTGACAGCCGTCCCGGGCCTGACGCTGGCTGTGTTTGCCGTTAACCTGATCTTTACAATTCTATTCCTTAAAAATGAAAAGGTTCTTCGGCGCAGACTGCCTGTGGTTCTCATCGGCGCCCTGGCTTCGGTGGGAATTATGGTTGCTGTTACCGTACTGGTTCTGATCATTCATTTTGCTTCCGGATATATGCACACACCCCGGAATCATGACCAGCTTCCCGGTATCTTTGATGAATGGACCGAGACGCCTGACTCTTCTGCGCCTATGCAATATCGTTAAATATTTCGCCGCCGGCATTTGTCCGGCGGCTTTTTTATACAAAAAAAACGGGACGGATATTATCCGTCCCGTCAGCGTGTCGATAAAGTATCGACACGCTGGCAGATGCCGAAAAAGGAAGTTAGATTTTTCGTAATCGCTTTCGTCGGCGTACAAAAGTACGGTAGAGAGCGATTGCGGAAAAAGCAAGCAATGACGCCGGTTTCTCGATGAATCCGGCGTCATTTTCTGCAAAAATATCAAACTTATGAAAAAGAAGCGTATTTGGTTTTATCATCTCGCTTGCGGTATAACGACTTTTTCGACAGTCTGACGGGACGGATATTATCCGTCCCGTTTCTGGTGGACCTGAAGGGATTCGAACCCTCGGTCTCCGCGTTGCGAACGCGGCGCTTTCCCAGCTAAGCTACAAGCCCAAGAGATAGGGCAGAACAGGAAACGCACACCGTTCTGCACAATGAACAAAGTATAGTATAGCACATTCTTCATTAAAAGTCAATTCCCGGCAGATAAAAATTTCTCTTTCCTCTGGCGCCAATAAGCAAAGTATGTTTTTTGTACAGGCCCGGAACCTTTTCAGCCTGTCTGCATATGATGTTACTGAGCCGGAATCCCCGGCTTAATTCAGCAGCAGAAGGGGTGAACGGCATGGCTGTTACCATTAGCTTATGTATGATTGTCAAAAATGAAGAGGAGGTCTTAGACCGCTGTCTGGCCTCTGCCGCACCTGTCGCGGACGAAATTATTATCGTCGATACCGGGTCTCAGGACGCTACCGCCGATATTGCCCGCCGCTATACCGATAAGGTGTTTTCTTTTCCCTGGCAGGACGATTTTGCCGCCGCGCGTAATTTTTCCTTTTCCAAGGCCAGTATGCAGTATTGTCTGTGGCTGGATGCCGATGATGTGATTCTTCCAGCCGACCGAACCCGGTTCCTTCGCCTGAAAGAGGATCTTGACCCCAGCGTGGATGTAATTATGCTTCCCTATCATATCGCTTTTCATCCGGATAACACCCCAAGCTTTTGGTATTATAGGGAACGTATTGTTAAAAATTCCCCCGATTACCGCTGGCAGGGCCGTGTCCATGAGGCTATCGTCCCAATCGGTAACGTGATTTACGGCAGCGCCGCAGTCTCCCATTTTAAACTGCGCCCCTCTGATCCTGACCGTAACCTGCGTATCCTGGAAAAAATGATGAACGATCCCGGCGACATTTCCCCTCGTACCCGATTTTATTACGGCCGCGAACTCTACGAGCACGGCCGCTATCCTGAAGCTGTCGGCGCCTTGGAAGCCTTTTGGAGAGACAGCGGCGGCTGGATCGAGAATAAAATCGATGCTTGCAGAATCCTGTCCTATTGTTACCATATGATGGGTCAGCGGGAAATGGCTTTCCGTGTTCTGTTTCGCAGTTTTATGCTGGATACCCCACGGGCTGAAATCTGCTGCGAACTGGGCCGGCTGTTTATGGAGGATAACCAGTTCCGACTGGCTGCCTATTGGTACGAAACCGCCCTTGGCTGTCCCTATCAAGCCGACCGCGGCGGATTTATCCGTACCGAATGCTATGGTTATCTGCCCAGCATTCAACTTTGCGTCTGTTATGACCGCCTGGGCGATACCAAACGCGCAGAGGCTTATAACGAACTGGCTGGGAAATATCAGCCCGATTCCCAGGCTTATCAGGCTAATAAAGTATATTTCGACCGTCTCCGCCATGACGGAGATTCCGCTAAAAAGGAGTGACAGGTATGAGTTATCAAGATGAAATTAGTTATTTGTTAAATCAATTGGCCGCAGGCCAAAAATCCAGATGCTCAGGCTCCTGCAAAGAAAGAAGATGCCGCCGTTGCGGCTGCCTCATCGGCCCTACAGGTCCTACCGGTCCCACCGGCCCCATAGGTCCCACCGGCCCCATGGGCCCCATGGGGTTCAGGGGAGCAACCGGAGCCACCGGCCCGACTGGCCCTATGGGCCTTAAGGGAGCCACCGGCCCCACGGGATTATCCGGAGCAACTGGCCCCACCGGCCCCACAGGGCCGACTGGCGTAACCGGTGTAACGGGAGCCGCCGGCCCCACAGGCCCGACTGGTGTAACCGGCGCAACGGGAGCGACCGGCCCCACAGGTCCGACAGGCCCAACTGGGCCGACTGGTGTAACCGGCGTAACGGGAGCAACTGGCCCCACCGGCCCGACTGGCGTAACCGGTGTAACGGGAGCAACCGGCCCCACGGGTTCGACTGGGCCGACTGGTGTAACCGGTGTAACGGGAGCAACTGGCCCCACAGGCCCGACTGGTGTAACCGGTGTAACGGGAGCAACTGGCCCCACCGGGCCGACTGGTGTAACTGGCGTAACGGGAGCCACCGGCCTCACCGGCCCCACCGGCCCCACAGGTCCGATTGGCCCCGCCGGCCCAACTGGCCCCACTGGCGTAACCGGAGCAACTGGCCCCACCGGCCCAACTGGCCCGACTGGTGTAACCGGTGTAACGGGAGCAACCGGCCCCACAGGTCCGACAGGCCCAACTGGCGTAACCGGCGTAACGGGAGCAACCGGCCCCACCGGCCCCACCGGCCCCACAGGTCCGATTGGCCCAACTGGGCCGACTGGTGTAACCGGTGTAACGGGAGCAACCGGCCCCACAGGCCCGACTGGCGTAACTGGTGTAACGGGAGCAACCGGCCCCACAGGCCCGACCGGCGTAACCGGAGCAACTGGCCCCACCGGCCCAACTGGCCCGACTGGTGTAACCGGTGTAACGGGAGTAACGGGCCCCACAGGTCCGACAGGCCCAACTGGCGTAACTGGCGTAACGGGAGCAACTGGCCCCACAGGCCCCACAGGCCCGACTGGCGTAACCGGCGTAACGGGAGCAACTGGCCCCACAGGCCCGACTGGCCCGACTGGAGCAACTGGATCTGATGGAGAGGATACAGTTAGTACAGAAGCGCTTACCAATGGAAACATGGAGGCGTTTACCGCGGGGGTTCCCAATGGCTGGGCGGCTGCGGATCCCAGTACGGTATCGCAGGTGCAGAAGCCAAACAGAGTGCATTCTGGTTCTTCCGCCGTGAATCTGCAAAACGGCGCTATGCTGGCGCAGATTGCGCCCGCAAAACCGAACCGCAGCTATGATTTCTCTTTCTTTACAAGAGGGGAAGGATGCATTTCCGGATTGGATGCAAATGTTACCTTTATCAATGACAAAGGCGTTCGTACTCCTGCGCTGCACGTTCAGCTGGGCAAGCAGTCTGTTCCTTATGGATATAGCTATTATCGGGGAATTACGGTGCCTTCGCCTTCCGATACCCTCTGGGCGGAAGTGGCATTCTCGGCACAGACTGAGCACAACCATTCTTTGGATCTGGATGATGTATCTTTGATTCTGCGATAGGCAGTTTGATAAGGGGCTGTCGCAAGTGCAAAAAGCACAAGCGGCAGCCTCCTTTTATATTCATGGGATGGCCTTAGCTGATACATACGCAAGCCCTTTTCCTTATTAATCAAATACGCCGGAGCGGTCGCAGATGACCAGGATTCGCAGCATTTCCTCGCTCAGTCCCAGGCCGTTTTCATCGCCCTGCAGAAGGCCGCGGCTGGTTAGCTTCTCCACGGTGGGCGCCGCCCAGACCGGGAGGTTTTGGTCAATGTAATTCCAAAGCGCCGGATATTTCAGACTGTCCAGCGTCTCTTTCACGGATTCCAGACTCTGCCGGAGCGCCGTGATTTCCGTTTTTAATTCCTCATACTGTGTCACAGTGAATTCCTCCTTTTGACAGGGTAGTCCCGCATAGCGGCAAATGCCTTCTGAGATGGCCTGTGCTATGCGTTCCCGCCCGTTTTCGCTTTTCAGCAGAGCCGCATCTGCCGCGTGGTCGATAAATGCCGTTTCCACCAGCGCCGCCGGCATTTTGGTATTTTTCAGCACCGCAAGGGCAGGATTGATCTTTACCCCTCTGCCAGGCAGGCCGTTTATCTCGTTTAAGGCGGTTTGGATGTTTTCTGCCAGACGGTATCCGGCGGTGATTCCGCCGGCGTAGGCATAGGTTTCCGAACCGGTGCCGCCCCCTGCGTTACAGTGGATGGAGACAAACAGGTCTGCCCCCCAGCGGTTGGCGCCGTCGCTTCGGGCGGAAAGGCTGGAAGCCACCGAGCGGACGCCTAAATTATCCGTCATCTGACTGCGGCTCATTTTCACCTCTGCTCCTGCCGCCGCCAGGCGGTCTTTTATCTTTTCGGCAATCAAAAACGTAATTTCCTGCTCCTTTAGGCCGTTTGCCGCCGCCCCCGTGTCAAAGCCGCTGTAATTGTGGCCCGGATCAAGATAAATCTTCATGCTTGTCCTCCTTTTTGTCGCCGATAATCTTCCTGAGAATCCATGGCACGTCTACCCCCAAACAAATCAGGTTTTCGATCAGGCTCACAAGCTCTGTGTAGATGTAATACGCCTGCACACTGTTAAAAATAATGTGCCGGCTGTCGTTAAACAGCAGGGACAGGCCGTAGGACAAAAATACCACCAGCATCATACCCGCTTTTTTAAAGCCGCCGTCCCGCAGTTTGGACGAGGAGATCTTTCCGTCCGCCTTATATCCCTTGGCAATTCCAGTAGCGAAATCTGCCAGAATTCCTAAAAGTACCCCCCAGGTCAGGAGGTTGGCGTTGAGCTCAAAACCCTCAAACACGCTTTGCAGCTGTTGTATCTCATTCATGCTCGTCGCCTCCTTATGCCGTAAAGTTGTCTATCGTTTCAATGGGCAAGGGGCTGCCGTTTAACATTTTCTGCATCATTCTGGTGACAGATATCATTGTGATGTTCCCTTCGCCGGTGGTATCCGCTGTCAGCATCAGTTTGCATAATATTGCCGTATTCTCAATGGCAGAAAAATCAATGTTTGCTTTGTAGATTCCCTCCAGGATTCCGGTGTCCTTTTCCGAATATGCGCCGCCGTTATTGATCAGTGACGCAGTATCACGCATCAAAACATAGGTTTTTGTTGTTTCTCCGGTTTGGGTGTCCTTTTCCGATTCATAAATCACGGCGTTTGACAACAAACCATATCGAATGGTAACCGGCGTGGTGTTCTCCCAGCGAATGGCCGATACCACCTGCTCTGCCGTCTGCGTTGTGGCCGGAATCAAGCCGTCATACAGACCCCGGGTTTCAGAATAGAAGAACGGATAGGCCTTGCCGTTTACGTCTAAGTATGGCGTCCAGAATGTCCAGGCACGGCTGTCAGCGTCTGCAAAACGCAGGCAGAACCGCTGGAAGCCGGAAATGGCGGCAGATATTTCGCTGCCGGCGGTATATTTGGTTCCGGAAGCGGTGCAGAAAAACCCCGTGCCTGTCCAGCCGGCAGTGCCGATCTGCGTTCCGTCCGGGGTGACTGCGGTGAGGGCAGGCGGCTGTGGCTTGGCGTTTTCCAATACAGCGATCCGGTCGGAAAGGACTTTTCCCAGGCTGGCCGCAAGGGCATAGCCGGGAGTATAACTTGCCTGCGTAAGGGTTGCACAAAGTTTTACATGTCCGTAATAAGCAGTGTTGCCTATACCATAATCAGTAGTTTGAGCGGAATGGTTCTTTTGCGCATAGCCGTCAAGGGCGCTGGCCGCCGCAAAATAAGAGGCGTTGTGCCCTTCCAGGGCTTTGGCGTTGTCCACAACATCGTCCCCGTCCTGGTCGTATACGCTCTTTAGCATATCGCCGCCGCCGGCCGCACTGACCGAATCGTCCACATATTTCTTGGTGGCAGGTTGATAAGCACCGGTGGGGGCAAAGGCTTCGGTATTGGTTTTGGTCAGAACCTCACTTTTTTGGGCGAGGCCTGCCGCCGTGCTGTCCACATAAGCGGTGTCCGCCTTTTGATTAAGTGCCGCTTGTGTGGCAGTGGAGATCGGCTTGGCAAGGTCTGCGGTGTTGTCTACATTGGAAAGGCCCACGTCCCCTTTGCTGAGGGTCACCGCGCCGATGCGGCCCGCCACGCTGGTCACGCTGTTCACCTGGGCGCCTGCTTCAATACCCGAAAGTTTGGATTTTTCTGCATCGGTATAATCGTTTGCAGAAAGGCCTTTGCCTTCAATTTTGTCCACCTTTTTGTCAAGCGCCGCCTGGGTCAGCTCTTCTCCCGATGCGATCTGGGCCGCCAGCCTTGCGTCCTCGGACGCCCGGGTCTGAGATTCTGTTTGAAGCGAGCCGCGGATCAGCGCGTCTTCCGCCTTGCGCTGGGAGGTTTCGGTTTCCAGCATTTCTTTCACGGTCGCGCTTTCGTCAAAGTCAATGTCCTCCGCTCTGTGCCGGCCCTCTGTCCCATCATAGTGCCGGGTCAGCCGGGCGTCCATTTGGTCCCTGAGGTTGCTGACCAAATACTCTGCATAATACTTGATCCAGCTGGTTGGGCCTTTTGTGGCATACTCCTTGCCCTTTTTGTCGTACCATAATGACATGGCTATCACTCCTTTGCTGTTTTTTCGTCTACATGGAGTATACTATATTTTGTCTGTCATGTGCTGCCACGTCGCCGGTTTGCCATTTGCTCGCCCGGCTTTTGGCCGGGACAGCGCTTTTTTGGCAAACCGTCTCCTCTTTCCCAAAAAGTGCGGCCATCGGCCGTCACTTTTCGGGAGCCCTTTGCGCTCAAAAACCGAGCGCTATTTTTACAGCGCTTTTTTGGCAAACCGTCTCCTCTTTCCCAAAAAGTGCGGCCATCGGCCGTCACTTTTCGGGAGCCCTGCGGCCGAAGAACCCGGCCGCCTGCAAAGTTCGCTTAACTCCGTTTTGCCCAAAGGCGGCAAAACTACGTCCGCTTCCTTGCTTCTCCTCTTTCCCAAAAAGTGCGGCCACCGGCCGTCACTTTTCGGGAGCCCTGCGGCCGAAGGACCCGGCCGCCTACAAACTGCGCCTACAAACTGCGGTATTTGTGTTTTGCCCTGCGTCCTCGTCGAAGCAAAGTTCGCTTAACTCCGTTTTGCCCAAAGGCGGCAAAACTACGTCCGCTTCCTTGCTTCTCCTCTTTCCCAAAAAGTGCGGCCACCGGCCGTCACTTTTCGGGAGCCCTGCGGCCGAAGAGCCCGCCCGCCTGCAAAGTTCGCTTGGCTCCGTTTTGCCCAAAGGCGGCAAAACATTCGTCCGCTTTCTTGCTCCGACCAGGGCGCATGGGTTTGCAAAAAAAGAAAAGAGTTGAAAAAAACTGAAAAATTGAGTATAATAGATACGATATGCAAAATTCGGCGGGCCCGCCGCTGGGGTTTTGCTTCGATTTTTACCAAAACTGCGGGCGGAATGGAGCAGATTATGATACAGGGAAATGTAATGGTAGGACAGTCCGGCGGCCCCACGTCGGTTATCAACGCCAGCCTGGTTGGGGTATTTCAGGCGGCAAGAGAAGCCGGCGTTACTACGGTTTACGGTATGCGCAACGGCATTGAAGGCCTTTTAAAGGAGGAATATGTGGATCTTGGCAAACACATTACCAGTGACCTTGACATCGAGCTTCTCAAGCGGACGCCGTCTTCGTTTTTGGGCAGCTGCCGATTCAAGCTTCCTGATATGCGGCAGGATGAAAAGCCTTACCGCCGGCTGTTTGCCATTTTGGACAAGCTGAATGTGAAATATGTCATCTATATCGGCGGCAACGACTCTATGGATACCATCATGAAGCTGTCCGCCTATGCCCTTAGCATTAAGAGTGAAATCCGGTTTATGGGGGTTCCCAAAACCATTGACAACGACCTTGCCGAAACCGATCATACGCCCGGCTATGGCAGTGCCGCCAAGTATGTGGCCTCTGCCATGAAGGAGATCATTTGTGACAGTGACGTATATAATATGGAATCGGTGACCATTGTGGAGATTATGGGCAGGAATGCCGGCTGGCTGACTGCAGCCTCCGCCTTATCAAAAGGAGAGGACTGCGCTGGCCCGGATCTTATCTGCCTGCCGGAGCGGCCTTTTGATGCCGAATTGTTTTTAGAGCGGATCGAGAAACTGCGCAAGGAGAAGAAGACGGTTATCGCTGCCGTATCGGAAGCCCTGCGGGATAAAGATGGCCGTTATGTCTGCGAAGGGGATGTAAGCCCTGCCGATGCCTTTGGACATAAAATTATTACCGGTTCTGCCCTGTACCTGTCCGATCTGGTGCGCCGGCGGTTGGGGATCAAGGCAAGGGGGATCGTGTTTAACACGCTGCAGCGCTGTGCCTCCCATCTGGTGTCCCGCCGGGATATGACAGAGGCCTTTATGGCAGGTTCTCAGGCCATGCGCGCCGCCCTCAAAGGACATTCCGGGGAAATGGTGATTTTCCGCCGGGTTTCTAACGAGCCCTATCAGATTTTGATGGAGACCTGTGATGTGTATAAAATTGCAAATACAGAAAAAACAGTTCCTGACGCCTGGATTACCCAGGACGGCACCGGGGTTACCGATGCGTTTTTGGAATACAGCCGGCCGCTGATCATCGGCGAACTGGCACCCTTTATGGTGGGCGGTCTGCCCCGCCACCTGTTCCTTCGGGAAGAGTAAATGCTTCACCTGAGCCGCAGACTGTCGAAAAAGTCGTGATACCGCAACCAGAATGAAAAATATAATAAAAATTAAAAAACGCGGAGATGATGGATATAAAATCATATCTATCAGAATAAAAGAAAATATTTTGAAAAAAATTGATCATATTTCTGCTGAGAGTAATCATTCAAGAAATGAACTTATAAATATATTATTAGAAAATTCAATAGATAATATTGAAATTGAAGAGTAAACAAAGGAAAATATTAGCTGACAAGCATATCAAAAAATGACCAGATTTCCGCTTTATCCCGTGGCTGCGGGCAGGAACTTTGTCTTTTCCTCAAATTTGTTCGGCTCGTTGGAATGTACTGCGCTCTTGTCGTTTCGGCAAAGAACGCCGAAAGCTCCTGCGCTTCGTCATTCCTCCTCTTTCCCACAAAAGCTTCGCTTTTGCGGGAGCCCTGCGCGTGCGCTTCTTTTGTGCTTTACAAACGGCGGGGATTGTGGTAAAATCGTCTTATCTTATGTGCGAGGATGTGAAACTATGAAAAAGAAAATAATTGCCCTGTGTGCGGCAGTGACGGTTTCCGCTGCCCTGCTGAGCGGCTGTTCCCTTTGGAACGCGGTCAGCAAAATCGGCGGTGCGGACGGCCCAACAGCGGTCTATGTGACCGAGCCTTCTGCCACGCCGGTTCCCAAAACCCCACAGGAACTGATTGTGGGAAAATGGGCTTTTGACCACGCCGAGGACGGAAACGGGAACAAAATCGATGTCAGCCAGATCCAGGCATCGGACGCCAGCGTTACCGGCCTGTTGCAAAAAGCGCTGTCTTCCGGTACCACCCTGGAGTTTACCGAGGCCGGAAAGATCAAGATAAGCTTTTTGTCGGCGGAATATGCCTTTGATTCGGACACCACCATCAAAATCAGCGGCGGGGTTCTGCCGCAGGCCTTTGAGAAGATTCCGGTGACCGTTACCGAGGATACCTTGACCGTGAAAGCCGGAAACTATGCCGTAGTACTCAGCCGGGCGGAATAGTCGTTCGGCGGCCGGGCTTTGGGCGCCCGTAATTTGATTTTTACCAAAGAGAGAGGGAGAAAAAATGAACTACAAGCTTGTGATCCAGTTTGCCGTTCTGGCAGTCTATCTCATTATTATGCTGCTGATCGGTCTGGGATTTTATAAGAAGAACGAGGATATGGCCGACTATTTCCTGGGCGGCAGAAGCCTCAACAAATGGGTGGCGGCTATGTCCGCCCAGGCCTCCGATATGAGCGGATGGCTCCTTTTGGGTCTGCCCGGCACGGCCTATGCCCTGTTTACCGGGACCACCGAGGCGGCCTGGACCGCCATCGGACTTTTGATCGGTACATATTTAAACTGGCTGTTCGTGGCAAAGCGGCTGCGGAAACAAACCCAGGTCTCAAACGATTCCATCACCCTGCCGGTGTATTTTGAAAACCGGTTCAAAGATAAAACAAAAATCCTGCGGATTGCGTCGTCTGTGTTTATCATGGTATTTTTCCTGGTTTACACCGCATCCCAGTTCGCCGCCGGCGCCAAGCTGTTTGAAGCCGCTTTCGGCGTGCCTTATCACATCGGCCTGCTGATCGGCGGTGTGATTATTATCGGCTATACCTTTTTGGGCGGGTTCAAAGCGGTGGCCTGGACCGATCTGGTGCAGGGGATTATCATGTTCTGCGTGATCGTGGTTATGCCGTTTCTGCTGATTTTCAAGTTAGGCGGCTGGGAGCAGACCGCCATTCAGTTTAAGGGAATGGCGGCCGTCACCGGCGAGGTATTCTCCTGGCTGCCCCGGGACACGGGCGGCACGGTGAATGTACTTTTGCTGATCTCCAGCATTGGCTGGGGGCTTGGGTATTTTGGCCAGCCCCATATTCTCACCCGGTTTATGGCCATTCGGTCTTCCAAAGAGATCCAGCCCGCACGGGTGATCGCCACCGTTTGGGTGGTGCTGACCCTGGCCTGTGCCGTTATCATCGGCGCACTGGGCTGTCTGTATGTCCATGCCGGTATGGCCGGCGATCTTGCCAACCTGGTGGCAGGGGATAAGGAAAAGATCTTTATGGTGCTGATCCAGAGTATTTTCGGCGCCTCCAATAATGTGATCAGCATTATTCTCTGCGGCGTATTCCTCACCGCCATTCTGGCGGCTATCATGAGCACGGCGGATTCCCAGCTTCTGGTCACCGCTTCGTCCATCACTGAGGACTTCTACTGTTCGGTGGCAAAGAAAGAACCGTCACAGAAAAAGATGGTCTGGATCAGCCGGGGTGCGGTCATTGTCGTTTCGCTGATTGCCATGCTGCTGGCCATGAAGCCCGAAAGCTCGGTGTTCGAGCTGGTGTCCATGGCATGGGGCGGCTTTGGTGCGGCCTTTGGCCCGTGCATTCTTTTCTCCCTGTACTGGCGGAGAATGACCGTCCAAGGCGCCATTGCCGGCGTCCTGGTGGGCGGTATTTCGGATCTGATCTGGTATTTTGCACAGGGCGGCATTTTTGATGTATACGAACTGGTGCCCGCCTTCCTGCTCTCCTGCATTGCCATTGTGGTGTTCAGCCTTTTGACCAAACTCCCTGATGATGTGGCAACGCAGTACGATGCGGCAAAAACTGCAGAAATTTAATCAAAAGGACGGAGCCATTTGGCTCCGTCCTTCAGCGTGTCGATAAAGTATCGACACGCTGGCAGATGCCGAAAAAGGAAGTTAGATTTTCCGCAATCGCTTTCGTCGGCGTACAAAGGTACGGTAGAGAGCGATTGCGGGAAAAGCAAGCAATGACGCCGGTTTCTCGATGAATCCGGCGTCATTTTATACGACAACATAAAGTTTATGAAAAGGAAGCGCATTTTGCTTTTATCATCTCGCTTGCGGTATAACGACTTTTTCGACAGTCTGAAGGACGGAGCCATTTGGCTCCGTCCCCTTTTTTGCTCTGTTAATCCTTTGCCTTTCCAAGCACGTTCTGCTTAAAGAAAAAGGTAATGGCCCATAAACCGCCCAGAGCCACAATGGTAAAGATGATCCGGGATACCACCGAAAGCTGGCCCCCGAACAGCGCGCCCACCAGGTCAAGACCAAAAAGGCCGATGCTTCCCCAGTTCAGCGCTCCGATGATCACCAGTATGAGTGCCAATGTGTCCATAATGTTCTCCTTTCTTTTCGTCTTTTGACTATGGAAAGACTCGATATTTAAAAATATCTGTTTTTATTATGTGTTGTTTTTCTAAAATCATTCAGAAAAATTTTTCTGAATGAAAAATTTCAAATAAAAAAAGCCGTTTGGAGCGCTGCTCCAAACGGCTGAGGTCGTCATTTATTTGTTGATCAATTCTTTTAAACTGCTGCCTGCCTTGAAGGTAGGAACCTTTGCGGCCTCGATTTTCATTTCCGCACCAGTCTGCGGGTTTCTGCCCACTCTTGCGGCTCTGTCTCTTACCTCAAAGCTGCCAAAACCAACTAACTGTACTCTCTCGCCTTTCTTCAAGGTCTCTTCAACAGAGCTGATGAATGCGGCCAGAGCGGCTTCTGCGTCCTTCTTGGACAGGTTTGCTTTTTCAGCGATAGCCGAAACCAATTCTTGTTTGTTCATTTCTCCATATCTCCTTTAAAAATAATGATACGTAAAACAAAATAATTTTACTGCATACATTGTACTATAAAACCAAAAAAAATACCAGATATTTTTTTAAATTGCCTAAAATTTGTATACTTGCACAATTTTTCGGGGTTTGCGCTATCCTTTCCGCCGATTTTTTTGTTGTTTTTTCACGGAAAAGAGCCGTTTTATCCTTGAAACAAGGGCAAGGCTGAGGAAATCAGCGGCCCTCGTTCATCTGCATTTCCAGAAATTCCTGCCGCGTAATCAGCACCTGCCGGGGCTTGGTTCCCTCATAAGGGCCGATAATCCGCCGTTCTTCCATCTGGTCAATCAGCCGTGCCGCCCGCTGGTAACCAATCTTAAACCGCCGCTGGAACATGGCCACCGATGCTTGGCCATTGTCCAATACCATTTCCACTGCCTGGAAAAACAGCTCGTCCTTGGTATCGCTCCCGCCGCGGGTCATGGGCTGGTCGTCTCCGGTATCGGCGCCGTCCAGGCTGGCGTTTACCTTTTCCTGTTCCTTTTGAATGTTTTCCATGATCTCCTCGTCATAGTCCGCCTCGTACTGACCCTTGACAAATTCCACCACCCGCTCGATTTCGTGATCGGAGACAAAGTTGCCCTGGATTCGCTGGGGCTTCATGGATCCGCTGGGGCTATAGAGCATATCCCCCCGGCCCAGCAGCTTGTCCGCGCCGGGACCGTCCAAAATGGTGCGGCTGTCAATCTGGGACGCCACGTTAAAGGCGATACGGGAGGGAATGTTGGCCTTGATTACGCCGGTGATGACATTGACCGTAGGCCGCTGGGTGGCAATAATAAGATACATTCCCGCCGCCCGGGCCAGCGCCGCCAGCCGGTTAATGGCGTCCTCCACCTCACTGCGGGCGGCCATCATTAGATCCGCAAACTCGTCGATGATAATGACGATTTCCGGCAGTTTGGATTCCGGCTCGCCTTTTTCCTCCATCAGGGCGTTATAGCCCTTGAGGTTTCGCACATTGTTGTCCTTGAGCAGGGAATAGCGGTTCTGCATCTCCCCTACCGCCCAGTTGAGGGCGCCGGCGGCGTGCCGCGGATCGGTTACCACCGGAATCAACAGATGCGGAATCCCGTTATAGACCCCCAGCTCTACCATCTTGGGGTCTACCATGATCAGCTTGACCTCGTCAGGACGGGCCTTGAATAAAATACTTAAAATCAGGGAGTTGATACAGACGCTTTTACCCGAGCCGGTCTGCCCCGCAATCAGCATATGGGGGAACCGGGCAATATCGGCCACCACACAGCTGCCCGCAATGTCCTTGCCCAGAGCAAAGGCGGTCTTTGAGGGGAAGTTCTGGAACTTGTCGCTCTCCAGCACTTCCCGAATGGGAACCGGGCTGGGATCCTTGTTGGGGATCTCAATGCCAATGGCGGACTTGCCCGGAATGGGGGCTTCGATTCTTACCCCCGGCGCCGCAAGGCTCAGGGCAATGTCGTCGGTCAGCCCGGTAATCTTGGAGACCTTTACCCCAAACCCGGGCTGAAGCTCAAACCGGGTAACCGACGGCCCTTGGGTGATATTGATAATGGTGGCCTCCACCTTGAAGCTGTGCAGGGTTTCCAGCAGGCGGTTGGCCTTTTCCTCTAATTCATAGCGAATTTCCTGCCGGGTTCGGGTGCGGGGCTTGGGGGGATCCAGCAGATCTAAGGTGGGCATGTAATAGGTGGTGATCCGGTTCCGTTCGGCGGCCGCCGCGGTAATCTGTTCTTCAATGGGATTTTCTTCTTCCGTTCCGGATTCGGCTGCCATTCGTTTTCCGGCGGTAACCGCCCGGTCAAGGGGCATGCCCGCCTCCAAAGCCGCCTTGGTGGCAGAGTCCAGCTGATCCTCCAGCTGGGCCTGGCTGGGCGGGGTAAATACCGGGTCTTCGTCCTCCGGATTTTCCACAGGAGTGACGTTTCCGTCTTGGTCTGTTTCCGGAAGTTCGCTCAAAACCCCGGTTTTCATATTATCCAGCCGGAAGGGCAGGGGCTTTGTGGAAAGCTCCGCCGTTTCCTCCGGCGGCAGGATCTGGTCAAACAAAGCGTCGTCCTCTTTTAATTCAAACCGCCGGAGAAGTTCTGTTTCCCCGGACGGGCTCTGTTCTTTCAGGCTGGAATCCGGCGGCGGCGCCTGCCGGTCCGGTATGGTCTCCTGACCCGAAAAATAGCCGTCAAAAAATTTGGTGCGGTGGGGCGCCGCGTTGGGTTCCTCCGGCGTTTCCTTCTGCCGTCTAAGGAACCGTCCGCCGCGTTTTTCGCTGTCCTCTGTCTCTTGGGGAAGCATTTCCGTTTCTACCTCTGTCTGGGCGTACTGCCGTACCTTCTCCGTACTCCGGCGCAGAGCCAATGCCACCCGGCGCAGCAGGGATTCTAAGGAGATGCCGGTGAGCAAAATACCAAAGATCAGCTCTGCCGCAAGGGCCACCACCCAGGTGCCGCTGACCCCGATGAGCAATACCAAAAGCTTGCAGATCCCGCCGCCCAAAACGCCGCCGCCGTGGCTGTCTACGCCGTTTTGGTACAGGGAGACCACCTGGTCGATAAAGCCTCCCGGCACCGGCGCCGTATCCTTGGAGATCAGCGCCGCCAGAACGGAGGTGCTTAAAATCATGGCCGCAAGCAGCAGCATCCGCGTACCATTGCCCCGGCTGTGGTTCATAAATACGTTAAAGCCGGTCAAAACCACAAAGATACAACTGACCGCGCTGGAAACGCCCAGCAGGCCATAAAAAACATTGCGAAGCCCCGCCCCCACTGCGCCGGTGGTGGAGGTGAGAAAGGCAAACGCCAGAAAGATGCCGCAGGCAATAATCAAAATCCCTTTGATTTCGTTGGAAAGGGTTTTTTTCCTGCCGCCTTTTTCCTGAGGCAACCCTTGCCGTGCAGTATTCTGCCGACCGGAGCCTGTCCGCCCGGAATTCGTCTGCCGCCCGCTGCCGCCTGCGGCCTTGGACGCAGTTTTGGCGGACGCCTTGGCCGCCGGTTTTTTGGCCGCCGGTTTTTTGGATTTGGAAGCGGCGGTTGCCTTGCCGCCCTTTTTCTGCGCCATAAACGAAAACATCTCCTTCTCTTGACCGTAATTATCAGATACAAGCACAAAAAATCCGGTGTTATGAGAAAAACCCGGATGCAATGAAAATTGTGCATACTTTCACATATCCATTATAACACAAATATTTTTGTCGTAATATTACAGTTTGCTATCAAATTGTCGGAGAAGCAAAGTTCGCTCTACTCCGTTTTGTCGAAAAACGGCAAAACTACGTCCGCTGCCTTGCTTCTCCTCCTTCCCAGAAGCGCACGCGCTTCACCACTGCCGAGCGAATTTGAGGAAAAGACAAAGTTCCTGCCCGCAGCCGCAGAGATAAGAAGAAAATCCTGCACAAGCTTCTGCCGGCGTTAGCCCGGTCACCTTTCGGAAGCCCTTTGCGGCCGAAGTTCCCGGCCGCCTACAAAGTTCGCTCAATTCCGTTTTGCCCAAAGGCGGCAAAACTACGTCCGCTGCCTTGCTTCTCCTCCTTCCCAGAAGCGCACGCGCTTCACCACTGCCGAGCGAATTTGAGGAAAAGACAAAGTTCCTGCCCGCAGCCGCAGAGATAAGAAGAAAATCC
>NZ_JADCKB010000033.1 GCF_014982785.1 Ructibacterium gallinarum | reverse complement strand
AATTCTTCTTCGTGTTGCCTTATTTTTATGTATTTTCTTGGCATAACAATGCCCCCCTTTGATAGTTTTTATTATACCATAGGAGGGCGATTTTTTCTATTGTCCGTTTTTACTGGACCTGTTCACAACGGTGTGGGGGTTTATTGAGGTTAAATAAGAGACACAGAGGCCACAGCGTTTAAACTCATATCGGCTCGTACGCCATTTTGATATTCAAAATAAGCAGCACAGCCGATCATAGCGGCGTTATCCGTACATAATTCGGGTCGAGGATATTGAAATTTCATATGATTGGCCCTTGCTTTTTCGCTGATTCGCTCACGAAGTGCTTGATTGGCTGCGACTCCACCGGCAAGTGCAATGCGGGAAACCCCCTGCTCTTTGGCACAACACAGCAAATGTTCTGATAATACGTCCACCACTGCTTCCTGAAAAGAAGCGGCTACATCTGCTGGATTGATTGCAAGGTTTTTTTGTTCTGCATTGTGCAGATAGTTAATGACAGCGGTTTTGACGCCGCTGAAGCTAAAATCAAAACCATGTTCGCCCATATTGACTCTGGGAAAATGAATGGCATTAGGATTGCCTTCTTTGGCTTTTTTCTGAATGGCTGGGCCGCCTGGATAGCCCAGACCCAAAACGCGGGAAACTTTGTCAAAAGCTTCTCCTGCCGCATCGTCACGGGTTCTGGCCAGTACCTGATAATCGGTATAATCTTTGACTAGAACAATGTGGCTATGTCCCCCGGAGGCCACCAGACAAAGAAAAGGTGGTTTGAAGTCGGGGTTTTCCAGATAATTGGCACAGATATGCCCTTTGATATGATGTACCGGAACTAGTGGTTTTTCTAATGCGAAAGCCAATGCTTTTGCGGTCGAAACGCCTACCAACAAAGCGCCTACCAGGCCGGGGCCATAAGTTACTGCGATGGCGTCCATATCGGCAAGGGTTGTTTTGCTTTCTGAAACAGCCCGGTCAATGACCGCGCTGATATTTTCAATGTGCTTTCGGGAAGCAATTTCTGGAACCACACCACCATACTGCTGGTGCAGTGCAATTTGGGTATAAATTACATTAGATAAAATTTGCGTGCCGTCCTGCACGACCGCAGCAGCGGTTTCATCACAAGAGCTTTCAATGGCCAGAATCTTCATTGGTTGTTTCCTCCCTGTTTCGTTCTAAAGTCATAATCAAGGCGTCTTCTCTGTCCTGGTAATAGCGTTTTCGAAGGCCGCAGATTTGGAATCCGGCAGTTTCGTATAAGGCAATGGCGCCCCTATTTCCTGCCCGGACTTCTAAGGTGACACTGTTCATGCCGCGCTCTTGGCAAATATGGATTAAGCGGCGGAGCAAGGCGGTTCCAACTTTTTTGCGGCGAAAGTCCGGATGTACAGCTATGTTAGTGATATTGCCTGCATCATACATCAGCCATACCCCTCCGTAGCCAGCAATGCGGCCGGTGTCTGTATCGGTTGCTACCAGAAAGACAGAAAGGGGATTGGTCAGTTCCTGGCGGAAAGCTGTCATGCTCCATGGATCTTTTGGAAAACAAACGTGTTCTAATTCGTATACTGCTGGTAGGGCAGCTTCGCTGAAGGGTTCTATCTGGATCACGGATGCAGGCTCAATCCTTTCTGAATAAGCGTTAAAATCTGATCCCGGCAGATATTGTAGTCTTCCTGGCTTCCACCGAAAGGATCGGATACATCGCCGGTTTCGCCAGCCCATTGGGAAAGCGTAAGAGTTTTAGATGCCGCTTGTGGTATAGTGGTTTCCAGCATTTTACGGTGGGCATTTGTCATGGTTAAAATCAAATCCGCTTCTTCTGCCATGGCAGGCGTCAGCTGCCTGGAACGATGGCCGCTGATGTCAATTCCAAGCTCTGCTAGCGCAGATACTGCGTGGTCAGAAACCGGCGAACCATCTGCAAACAGTCCAGCTGAGGAAACGGAAAACGTACTATTTTGACTGCGCAACAAACCCTCTGCCATGGGACTGCGGCATGTGTTCCCGGTGCACACAAATAATATTTTTTGATTTTGTTTGGTTAAATCCAGAATCACTCCGCCTGCTGCGCGGTAAAGTCGGTTCCGTACTGCGCTGAAAATGCCGGAATCGGGAATTTCAGGCGCCAGAATGACATCAGCTTTTTCGTCGTCCAATTCCCGCAGGGCGGTGAACAGCCGGTGCGCCGCTTCCTGCGGCTTGCTGCGACTGCCTAGCGAACGTTTGGCGGCGATTCCGTATAGCGGCGGAAATTCGTCAAATACCAACATTCCAACTCGCAGATTTTTCTGGTGGTTAATATAGTCTTGAACCTGTTCCAAAGATCCGTGCAGAATCAGGACTTTGGCATTGGGAGCATAGTGTTTGTATTTTAAGCCGGGGGATTTTGGAGTCTCTCCTTCTTGAACATGACTGACAGTTTTTATCGGGCCAATCAGGTTTTCGATTTGTTCTCTGGTCACTTTACCCGGCCGAAACAGAATAGGAGTTTCTCCACTGACATCCAGGACGGTAGATTCTACACCCACAGGACAATCCCCGCCGTCAATAATGGCATCCACACGTCCATCCATATCGGTTTTTACATACCGAAAAGATGTGGGACTTGGTTTTCCGGAAAGGTTGGCGCTGGGCGCTGCAATGGGAAGCTTGGTTATTTGCAGAAGTTTTCGGGCGATTTCAGAAGACGGCATGCGGATGGCAACCGTGTTTAGACCTCCGGTTACTGCCGAAGGAATTTGCGGTGATTTTTTAAAAATCAAAGTCAGCGGACCTGGCCAAAATGCGTCTATCAGCTTTTGTGCCGCAGGTGAAATATCCGCAGTCAGTTTAGATAGTTCTGTGACATCTGCAATATGTACAATCAAAGGGTTGTCAGTGGGGCGCCCCTTTGCGGCAAAGATTTTTTTTACCGCATCGGCAGAAAGCGCATTTGCTCCTAATCCATAGACAGTCTCGGTCGGAAAAATGACGGTGCCCCCCTGACGAAGTATTTCCGCCGCGGTTTCTAAGTCCGCAGGTGAGGGCGTCAAGTATTTTGTATCCTTTTTTTCCATGTTCTTCGCCTCTTTTCATATTCCTTTGAAAAAGGAAAACCACAGGTGCTTTTAGCAGACAGCACCGGTGGCTTTTTCTTGCAGGTCGGTATTAAAGCTGTTCTGCCTGCGCTTTTAATTTTTCACTTTGATCGGTGGTGATCAAGGCATCAATAATTTCATCTAGATCCCCGTTCATAATTTGGTCCAGTTTATAAAGGGTCAGCCCGATTCGGTGGTCTGTCATACGCCCCTGGGGGAAGTTATAGGTTCGGATCCGTTCGCTGCGGTCACCGGTCCCAACCTGGCTTTTTCTGTCTGCGGCAATGGAGGCATTACGCTCTTGTTCCATTTTGTCATACAGGCGGGAACGCAGCATTTTCATAGCTGCTTCCCGGTTTTTGTGTTGGGAGCGCTCGTCCTGACAGGCCACAACAATTCCAGTGGGAATATGCGTAATCCGAATGGCAGATTCTGTTTTATTTACGTGCTGGCCGCCTGCCCCACTGGAACGGTAGGTGTCAATCTGCAAATCTTCCGGATTGATTTCTACTTCTACATCATCTACTTCGGGTAAAACGGCAACGGTGACGGTCGAAGTATGAATCCGGCCGCCGGATTCGGTTTCCGGAACTCGCTGGACCCGGTGAACGCCGCTTTCAAATTTTAACCGGCTGTAAGCGCCTTCTCCTTCGATCATAAAGGTGACTTCTTTAATACCACCAATGCCAATTTCATTCAGATTCAGCACTTCAATTTTCCAGTGTTTGGAATCCGCGTACATGGAATACATACGGAATAAATCTCCCGCAAACAGTGCGGCTTCATCACCGCCGGCACCGCCCCGGATTTCCATAATGACATTTTTATCATCGTTCGGGTCTTTGGGAAGTAGCAGGATTTTTAATTCTTCTTCGATTTTTGTAATGTTTTCTTTGGCCTGCTTGGTTTCTTCCACCAGCATTTCCTTAAATTCTTTGTCGGTTTCCGGATCATTCATCATGGCTTTGGCATCCTCAATGGTTGCCTGATTTTGTTTGTATTCTTTGTATTTTTCTACAATGGGGGTTAAATCTGCGTGTTCTTTGCAGAGTTTGCGCCAAGTTTCCTGATCAGCAATCACGGCTGGATCGCTGATTTTTTGTGCTAATTCATCAAATTGTTTTTCAATAAATGAAAGTTTTTCAAACATATTAAACTCCTTTGCCTGTGCAGGTTTACAATTCGCCCTTGGATTTTGCAATCAGATAGGCGTTGATAAAGCCATCAATATCTCCGTCCATGACTGCTCCCGTATTTCCCACTTCATAATTGGTGCGGTGATCTTTAACCATACTGTACGGATGAAAAACGTAGGAGCGAATCTGACTGCCCCAACCAATGTCAAGCTGGACCCCCTTCAGGTCTTCAATCTTTTCTTTTTGTTCCCGTTCCGCAATTTCAATCAGCTTGGATTTCAGCATTTTCATAGCGGTTTCGCGGTTTTTGTGCTGGGAACGTTCATTCTGACAGGTTACAACGACACCGGTGGGAAGGTGGGTAATCCGAATGGCAGATTCCGTTTTATTGATATGTTGGCCGCCTGCACCGCTGGAGCGATAGGTGTCAATACGCAGGTCTTCGGTATTGATCTGCACATCAATATCATCGTCAATTTCCGGCATTACTTCAACTGATGCAAAGGAGGTGTGACGTCTTGCGGCGGAGTCAAACGGTGAAATCCGTACCAGCCGGTGCACGCCTTTTTCGCATTTGGCATAGCCATATGCATTCAGACCGGAAATGAGTAAAGTAACACTTTTGATACCGGCCTCTTCCCCTGCCAGATAATCCAGGGTTTCAGTAGTAAAACCTCGGCGTTCTGCCCAGCGGGAATACATCCGAAACAGCATTTCGCACCAGTCCTGCGCTTCCGTGCCCCCCGCACCAGCGTGGAGGGTAAGAATCGCATTATTTTTGTCATATTTACCGGAAAGCAGTGTTTCCAGTTTCATATTTTCAAGTTTTTCTTTTAGCTGCCGGTAACCGGTTTTTACTTCGTCTAGGACGCTTTCGTCCTCTTCTTCAATGGCAAGGGAAACCAGGGTAACAAGATCTTCCCATGTGCTTTTCAGATTTTCATAACGGCTTATTTTGTCACGCAGCCCTTTTATTTTTTGTAAAAGTTTTCCGGCCGCTTCCATGTCATTATAAAAATCCGGAGCCATGGTCTGTTCTTCCAGCTCTGCTACCTGTTGTTGTGTTTTTTCAATGTTAAAGTGAATCCCTCAGTTCTGTTATATCTTTTTCCATGCCGTCAAGGCCCAGTTTGTACTCGTCAAAAGCTATCACATTTTCACATCCTTCAAAAATAGTTTATGCATTCTGTTGCTGGTCTTTTTCCATACAGCAGTGTTTATATTTCTTTCCGCTGCCGCAGGGGCAGGGATCGTTGCGGCCAATGTTAACTTTTCGGCGGATGGGCTGTTTTTTTACAGTTCCGTCATCGCCATGGTTTTCAGCTATGGGCTTTGCCACCTGGGTGCGTTCAATGCGGGTCTGCGGCACCACATGGAAGAGATGCCGAACCGTATCTTCTTTGATGGAGGCGATCATTTCTTCAAACATATCCATCGCTTCAAACTTGTATTCTACAACAGGATCACGCTGTGCATAGGCGCGCAGATTAATGCCCTGCCGGAGTTGTTCCATATTATCGATATGATCCATCCATTTCTGGTCTACTACACGAAGCAGAAGAATGCGTTCTACTTCCCGCATCATATCGCCGAACTGGGCTTCTTTTTCAGCGTATTTCTGAAGAATGTATTCCATGAAGTGTTCTTTCAGACTTTCCTGTGTCATATGATCCAGTTCATGTTCGCTGAAATCAAAAGTTTCTTCAGGAAGCGTACCGAAAACCGTGGTCATATGGTCTTTCATACCTTCCCAGTCCCATTCCTCAGGTGCTTGTTTATCGCCAACGTATAAGGATATGATTCCCGAGGTGGTGTCATTCATCATATTAATAATGTAGTTTTTCATATCTTCGCCATCCAGTACCCGATCGCGTTGTTCATAAATCATTTCACGCTGCTGGTTGTTTACGTCATCGTACTGGAGTACGTGTTTTCTGATATCAAAGTTTCTGCCTTCTACTCGTTGCTGCGCGGTTTCAATGGCACCGCTGAGCATTTTGCTTTCAATGGCTTCATCGTCTTCCATGCCGAAGGTATTCATTACCCGGTTAATGCGTTCAGGAGCAAACAGACGCATCAGGTCATCTTCCAAAGAAAGATAGAACTTAGAAGCACCTGGGTCACCCTGACGTCCTGCACGCCCACGCAGCTGGTTATCGATTCTGCGGCTTTCATGGCGTTCGGTGCCAATAATATATAAACCGCCGGCTTGGCGAACTTTTTCCTGTTCGGGTTCGATTTCCTGCTTAAACTTATTATAAAATTCTTGGTAGGTTTTCCGGGCAGCAAGAATTTCCTCATCGTCCGTTTCGGCAAAGCCTGTTGCCTGCACAATCATTTCTTCTTCAAAGCCTTGTTTGCGCATCTCATCTTTTGCCATAAATTCCGCATTTCCACCCAATACAATATCTGTTCCACGACCTGCCATATTGGTGGCAATGGTCACTGCGCCAGCTTTTCCAGCCTGGGCAACAATTTCCGCTTCTTTGTCGTGGAATTTGGCGTTCAGGACGTTGTGCTTAATGCCGCGTTTGCGTAATAGCTTGCTAAGCAGCTCTGATTTTTCAATCGAGACCGTACCAATCAAAACGGGCTGGTTTTTTTCATGGGCGGCAACGACTTCATCAATGACCGCATTAAATTTGGCAAGCTCCGTCTTATAAATGCTGTCAGAAGCATCAATACGAGCAAGAGGACGGTTGGTAGGAATCACAATTACGTCCAGCTTGTAGATTTCCTGGAATTCGTCTTCTTCAGTTTGGGCAGTACCGGTCATGCCGGCCAGTTTTTTATAAAGCCGGAAGAAATTCTGGAAGGTGATGGTAGCCAGCGTTTTACTCTCGTTTTCTACCGTAACGCCTTCTTTGGCTTCGATTGCCTGATGCAATCCGTCGCTGTAACGGCGCCCGAACATCATACGTCCGGTAAACTCGTCAACAATGATTACTTCACCGTCTTTGACAACATAGTCTTTATCCCGTTTCATGACGCCGATCGCCTTGATCGCCTGATTGATATGGTGGGAAAGGGTCATATTGGAGGGATCGGTCAAATTTTCGATATGAAACGCTTCCTCTGCTTTTTTCACACCCTGAGGGGTAAGCATGGCGGTATGTGCTTTTTCGTCTACAATATAATCATAATCTTTGAATTCATCTTCGTCTTCCACTTCTACCTTGGAGTCAGTTTCTACCACCTTTTTATACTTCAGTGTTTTGGCAAAACGGTCTGCCTGCACATAAAGATCGGTGGATTTGTCACCCATGCCGGAAATAATAAGTGGTGTCCGCGCCTCGTCAATCAAGATGCTGTCCACCTCATCCACAATGGCATAAGCGTGTCCGCGTTGTACCTTATTTTCTTTGTAGATGACCATGTTATCACGAAGATAGTCAAATCCCATCTCGTTGTTGGTACCATAGGTGATGTCCGCCGCATAGGCTTGTTTGCGGGCGGCGTTGTCCTTTTCGTGAATGACCAGGCCGACAGAAAGTCCGAGGAAATTATAAAGTTTTCCCATCCACTCACTGTCACGTTTGGCTAGATAGTCATTGACAGTTACAATGTGCACACCGTTTCCGGTTAAAGCGTTTAAATAAGCGGGAAGAGTGGCAACTAATGTTTTACCTTCACCAGTTTTCATTTCTGCAATTCGCCCCTGATGCAAAACAATACCACCTACAACCTGTACGGGGAAATGTTTCATTCCCAGAACGCGCCATGCTGCTTCACGGCAGACCGCAAAAGCCTCCGGAAGAATATCGTCTGTGGTTTCACCGTCGGAAAGCCGCTGCTTTAGGGTATCCGTCATGGCACGAAGTTCCGCATCGGTTTTTGCTGCCATGGTATCTTCCAGAGCTAGTACCTGATCCCGAATCGGATAGATTTTTTTAAGTTCCCGGTCACTGTAGGTGCCGATTATTTTTTCAATCACGCTCTTGACAGACATTTTTTTACCTCCCAAATTGTATTTCGCCCGCATCTGCCGGCAAAATAACATTCTTAACTTTCATTGTACCACTTTTTCTTATATTTGGCAAGGAAAATATTAAAAATATCCTGTTAAAGAAGCCGCTAAAGGACAGATTGTTCCTGAAAATTTTTCTATTTCTCCTATGTTTTGGGCAAAAGGGAATAAATTCATTCCAGTTGTAACAAAAATGTTACATAAATTTTATGGACTTTCTGTTTCGCAATGTTATAATATCTATAGGTTGGCGAAAAAGAGAATTACTTTCAGGAGGAGTACATAATGAAGATGAAAAAACTAAAAGCTGCACTAGGGGCATTGTTGGCCACTGCAATGCTTGGCACTTATGGGTGCCCGACCTGGGCAGTCGAGACACAGACAACGCCTGGGACACAGACAATAGACGGCGGACAAAAAACCGAGGCAGAAGTGTCTCAGCAGCCGGAAACAGTCGAATTGGCTCTTAGCGCAAACTACTACACCACGGAAACAGAAGGTGAATACCAAATTGTGTTCACGACAATGGATGAAATCCCAGCGCATACAGCAATGGAATTTCGGGTTACTTTTTCCGGCGCTTCTATTGCGACTGCGGCATTTGATGAAAAGGTGTTAAATGGCGCAGCGGATGAAGTAGTAAGAGGCAAAGACTATGCTGTGTTCCCTGTTAGTCGGAAAGAGGCCATGGCAATTCCGGCAAAGACGAGACTTTGTGAAGTGGAAGTTTCGGCAGATGCCGCACCTACGGCGGAAACGCTGACGGTTACGGATTTTACCTTGACGACAGAAGAAGGAGAAATTTCTGTGACGCCGAAAATTAGTTTAGCAGAAGGTCCGATTGTGCCGGAACTTGGCCAAGAGGAACAGGCGGCTTATGATAGTATTGCCGCTCTTCCCGCATTGGCAGAATTGTCTTTTTATCAAGAAGATGGTGCGCTGATTTCCGTTGCAGATATTTCTGCTCAGTTTACACAGGCTCAGGATTTGTATGACAAGTTGTCAAAAGCAGAGAAGGCAAATGTAGAACAGGTGCTGGAATTTAATGGTTTGTCTACCAGTGCACTGGATGAGTTTGAACCTGTTTTAAATGCTATGAAAAACGCAGAGGGAATTTTACAGATTGCATATGTTTTAAAAGATATGACAGAAGAAACAGCTCTCAACTATCAATTTCTTGCGACTGTGTTTGACGAGAAAAAAGAGTCCGTCAGCTTGGTGGGTCTGCCTGCGGAATACAAAGCTTATCAAGAGTGTGAACAAACATTAGAGGTGCTTCAGACTGCAAGCGATACTATAGACGCTGCATTTAATGCTGCCTCAGAGGCAGATGACTATGAAACCTTGGTGTATGCTTGTGAAGATCAGATTGACGTAATTCAAGGGCTTAGCCGGCATATATATTATGCGGATTATCTTGAAGATTTAAAGACGCAGATTGCGACTTTGGACAAAGATATTACTGACAATTACGATGGCAGAAACAAGGAGACTTTGCTGGAACTGCTGAATGAAGCGGCAGAAAAAGTGGAATTAATTGAAAAAGGTGTAGATGATATTCCTACTATGTCTTTAAAAGAGATACTTTACAAGAGAATTTATACCATTACATTCACTCGGAAGAAGACTTTGGCGGATTCACAGAAATCATCTATTACGGTTGTGGTAACGAATGAAGACGGAGAAGAAATCGACAAGATTACTGAGGAATTTCCCAATGATGAAAAAACACTGTCTATTTCTTTGAGTGCGTCTGATGGGTATGCTCCTAATGCAATGATTACAGTGTCATCCATTTATACACTTGATGGTGCGGAGTTCCCTATTGATTCTAAAGAATATCAGTGTGTGCAGATTGCATCCAATAATCCGGCTCCTGGTATTCCTAGCGATAGCGGCGGCAACAGCGGCAGTGGACTTCCTGGCGGCAGCGGCGGAACAGTGTTTCCGGATGATACAGAAGAGAATGACGATGAAAATGAGCTGGGCAGTGGAGCAGATGAGCTTTTTGGTGATTTGACAGGATATGATTGGGCAAAAGAAGCAATTGAAGGATTATATTTTGCCGGTATTATTAACGGTATGGAAGAAGGAGTATTTAACCCGGCGGGACAGGTGACCAGAGAACAGTTTTCTAAGATGGTGGTTCAGCTGTTTGGTGTGGCCACAGGTAACACTAGCACTTCTTTTGTTGATGTAGATTCGAATGCGTGGTATGCTCCTTATATCACAGCGGCTCTTCAGGCGGGATACATTCAGGGACAGTCCGAAGAATACTTTGGAATTGGAGAATCTATTATGCGCCAGGATATGGCGACAATTCTGTACCGCGCATTGGGGGATAATAACAGTCAGGCAGTTTTAGATTTTACGGATACAGATGCCATTGCGCCTTATGCGCATGATGCTATTGCAGAACTTGTGGGACTGGGCATTATTAATGGATATGAAGATGGAAGCTTTCAGCCCAGAGGAACGGCTACCCGTGCAGAGGCTGCAAAGATGATTTGGGGCGTTTATCAGTATTTGAACGAATAAATGCAAAGAGAAAGCGAAAATGCAATGAGGGCACAGCCGATTCGGCTGTGCCCCTTTTGCTATCAAGCAATTCGTCCAGCAGCAAAGTCCATTCCTTTTCTTCCGGAGTGACAGAAATGGTCTCATTCGCAAGAGCGGTTGCCAAAAGTTTTGCTGCCGCATAAGAACCGGTTACAATATAAAGGCCTGCACAGGATTCAAATACCGCGGGGTTGCTGTCAATGGATTCTGGCAGCGCAACAAAAGTGGAGGAAAATGAGTAATTGGTCTGCATAATATTAATGTAGCTGCTGACTGTATTAATAAACTGTTGCAGAATTTTGGAAATGGCATTGTTGTATTCTGCGGTAAACGCTTCACAAGCACCTGTGCCAGATAGGGGGTGGCCATAATTTCTACTAATGCAGATAAAATCATGAGGGAAGTTAAGAGGTTTTTTTCTGCATAGATGACGGCATCAATCATGCGATCCGGCTGAGGAAGGATACCATATAGGAAAATAAAGGACATGAAGTCATCCATGGATTGAAATTCTTGCTTTTGGTATTGATAATCAGTAAAATTTACATCAAAAGAGTTGTCGATAGTTTTTCTGCTAATGCAGTCTGCTGAATAGATTGTAAAAGTATATTTACCTAGCGGAGGCGGGACGGCAAAAATAAGTTTAGTGCCGTTTAGCAATACCTTGATTTCGGTTCCTGCGCGGACTGGACAAGTAATCATGCCTCTATAAAGAAACACGGTTAATAGCGAACTGAGAACTTTTTTGCATTCATTGTTACACTCTCCCTTGTTATTTTTATTGAAAGCGCAGAGATGGTTTATACCCTCAAACCATTTCTGTATTTTTTCAGTGGTATTGGTTGGGATGCAAGACGTGCGCCGATTAATCAAGCAATCTGGCTAACCTTCAACTGAAGGTAGTCAAATATCGGGAGTACACTACAGAATCGAAGGATCACACTATTATAAAAAAATGCATAATAAAAAACCTAGCTGACAGAAGATGTAAAAAACATTAATGGTATAAAAACAGTTTATAATCCAAACGTTATTTTTATATTAACGCAATTTCGTTATAATATACTGGTATTTATTTTGCAAGAATAAAAACACATTTTTACAGTTGATTCATATAAAATACTTGATTTTTTTTGATGAATGAGGTATACTACTAAGTATCCATTAGAAACAACAAATGGGAAAGGATGTTTTGATATGCAGAAGATAACAAAAGATATGATCATTATGGATGTTTTGCGTATGGATCCCGGTACAGCAGAGTTCTTTTTCAGTATCGGAATGCATTGTCTAGGCTGCCCGTCTTCCAGCGGTGAAAGTGTGGAGCAGGCTTGTCAGGTACATGGTGTGGATGCAGATGAGTTGGTAGAAAAAATTAATGCTTATCTGGCTTCCAAATAAATAAAGCGTTTTGTATTAGATAAAAAAGAAAAAAACACTTGACAAACAGACGGTAATTCGATATAATAATTGCCGTCTGTTTGTTTTGATGCAGAGAGGAGGAGGCGAATGGAACTGAATTTGCTTCCGATTTTAAACTTTGAAGGCAGAAAAATGCCTATTGATGTGACATTGGAGATGAAGAATTATCCGGGAGATGTCTTTCGGTTTCTATCACCTGTGAAGCTGCAGGGCCAGGTCATGAATGTGGGTGGCTGCCTTGAATTGTCTGCACAGGGAACGGCAAAAATTTCTTTAACCTGTGACCGGTGTGCAGAGAATTTTGAGCGGGAGATTGTTTTTTCGGTAGAAGAACGTTTGAAAAAAGAAGATCCTATGGTTCATGAGGAAGATCCGGAATTTGTGATTTTTAAAGGAAATGGGATTGAATTGGATGAATTGGTATACGGTAGCTTGTTTATGAGCTTGCCAGCCAAGATGCTTTGTAAGGAGGATTGCAAAGGATTATGTCCGACATGTGGAAAGAATTTGAATTTGGAATCCTGTTCCTGTGATACGCAGACAACCGATCCCAGGTTTGATATTTTGGATCAGCTTTTGTAGAATATGCAAAGTTTTTGCTTTGTTTGGGAAGAAATTCCTTGATATTTCAGATGATATGGAAAGAGGTGTAATGATATGGCAGTTCCAAAGAGAAAGACTTCTAAAGCCAGAAGAGATAAAAGAAGAGCCAACTGGAAACTGAGTGTTCCGGGTATGGTAGCTTGCCCCAGTTGTGGTGAATTAAAAATGCCTCACAGAGTTTGCAAGGCTTGCGGCAGTTATAAGGGTAAGGAAGTTATTTCAGTTGAAGCGTAAGTGCAAAATGAAAACCCGCCTTTTATAGGCGGGTTCAGCGTGTCGATAAAGTATCGACACGCTGACAGATGTTGAAAAAGGAAGTTAGATTTTTCGTAATCGCTTTCGTCGGCGTACAAAGGTACGGTAGAGAGCGATTGCGGAAAAAGCAAGCAATGACGCCGGTTTCTCGATGAATCCGGCGTCATTTTTGCGGAAAGGAAAAGCAATTTTGCGGTCAACATAAATGCCCGGAGAGCCTTCGGGTACAGGGCTCCCGCAAAACCGCTGGTTTTGCGGGAAAGAGGAGCGGCAGCTGATAACGTGAAGCCGTATTTTCAAAAAAATGCGGCAAACCAAAAAGCTGGCCGCGACGAAGATTGCGGTATAACGACTTTTTCGACAGTCTGAACCCGCCTTTTATAGGCGGGTTTTTTGTATGTTACGGATGAGAAAAGGGGTATGTTTTAAATGGTATATGAGGCTTTACAAACGGTTTATGGAAAGATCTGCGATAAGTTAACAATATGTTTACAATTTATAAATGAAATCCTTTTGACATCATGGTGAAATCGTGCTATAGTAAAAGCAGTAATTTTATAAAGAGGAGTGACAGGAGATGACAATGGAAGCAGCGCAGCCCAATTCCGGAATAGAACCGGAAGCGCAGCCGGAAATCAGTGCTGAGCAAACGTCGCAGGAGACGGAGTCGGTTGAGATTTGCCCGGCTATCGAAATTGATGGGCTGACCAAAAACTACGGAACAAATAAGGCCTTGGATCACATCAGTTTTTCTGTAAAAAAGGGAGAAATTATGGGATTTTTAGGGCCGAACGGTGCAGGAAAATCCACTACCATGAATATTTTGACTGGATATCTGGCACCCAGCAGTGGCAAGGTGCGGATTGATGGAACGGATATTTCCGAAAATCCTGCTGAAACCCGACGGAAGATTGGTTATTTGCCTGAATTCCCGCCCCTTTATACCGATATGACGGTAAAAGAATATCTGAATTTTGTCTACGATTTGAAAGGAATCAAAAAAGCAGACAAAGGAGCGCATTTACGCAAAGTTATGGAAAAGGTGCGGGTTACCGAAGTGAAAGGCAGGCTGATTCGCAATCTTTCCAAAGGATACAAACAGCGTGTGGGATTAGCACAGGCACTGATTGGTGATCCTGAGGTATTAGTGCTGGACGAGCCTACAGTAGGACTTGACCCTAAACAAATTTTGGAAATTCGGGAAGTAATAAGCGAACTTGGAAAAAATAGAACGGTTATTTTGAGTACGCATATTTTGCAAGAAGTCAGTGCAGTATGTGACAGCTATACCATTATCAATCATGGAAAAATTGTTGCATCAGGCCGAATGGATGAATTGGATCAGGAAGCTGGAAGCGAACGCTATTTGCTTAAGATTAAGGGGACGGTAGAAGATGCATACCGAATCCTGGAGGGGATTGACGGACTTCAAAGTGCAGAAGATGCAGGTTGCACGGAAGAGGGAACAGTAGATGTTTTGGTGACAGCACTGCCGCAGACCGATATTCGGGAAGCGATTTTTCAAAAATTTGCACAAAGTGGTAAAGCGCTTTTGGCTTTTGAATCTGCAACGCCTACTTTAGAAGAACTGTTTATGCAGATTATCAGTGCAGATGATACACAAGCAGAGGAGAAGGAATCCGAAATGGACGAAACGGATCTTCAAATGCCGGGCGGCGGAAGTATTCCCGAAATGGAATCTGTATCCGAAGCTGGAGATGTGAAAACGGAACAAGATTACCAGGAAGAGGAGGCCGCTGAAGAATGAAAGCAATTTTAATGAAAGAATGGAAAGGATATTTTCAGTCTCCAATTGGTTATATTTTTTCCGGAATTTTTCTTGCGCTCTGCGCAATGTTTTTTGTGACCGGCTCTTTGATGTATCAGAGTGCAGACTTGAGTTCTATGTTTGCCAACATCAATGTAGTATATTTGTTTTTGGTTTCCATTTTGACGATGGGACTGTTTTCGTTGGAAAGAAGCCGGCGGACGGATCAGCTACTGTTGACGGCTCCGGTCAGCGTGACCGAGGTAGTAGTAGGTAAATATTTGGCGGCGCTTGCTACTTTTGGTGTGACATTAGTGGTTTCTTTGATTTTCCCGCTGATTCTGTCTATATTTGGACATCCCAGCGGAAGCGAAATGCTGGGTTCTTATATCGGCTTTGTTTTGCTGTGGGGTGCTTTCATTTCTATCGGTCTGTTTATTTCTGCGTTGACTGAAAGTCAGATGATTGCAGCAGTTGTAACTTTTGGTGTGTTGTTGTTGGTTTATTATATGGATTGGATTGCAGCGAATATCACGAATGCGACTTTGCAAAAAATCGTGCAGTGGTTCTCGTTGATGAGCCGGTATGATGAATTCCAAAGTGGAATTTTAAATGTAGTAAACATTGTATACTATCTGAGCTTTATTGGTATTTTCCTGCTGCTGACGGTACAGGTAATTCGGCGCAGGCAATACAGCGATACTAAATTCCGCCTTAATAATACTTTGGTGACCGCTGCGGTCATCGTTGGAATTATTCTTGTCAATGGTATTGTGACAACGATTGGTGATAAGATGCCCATGAAAGTGGATATGACCCGAGACAAAGTCTATGAGTTTTCTGACCAGACCAAGGAGGTCATGGGGGCATTGGATTCCGATATTGAAGTATACGCGCTGTATCCTGATGGTGTAGAAGGTGAATTGGTAACAGCGGTAAAGGAATATTTGAAAATGTATGAACAAATGAGCGATAAGCTCAAAATTACTTATGTCGATCCTTATTCAGATCCCGCTTTTGCCCGTAAATACGGTGATGATGTAGGTGTAGGTTCTGTGGTGATTCAAAAGGGCGAAAAATACAGAGTAATTCCGCTTAATCAGCTTTACCGGGAAAGTTCCATTACTGGAGAAGTGTCTATTGATCTGGAAAAACAGATGACCAGTGCAATACGCTATGTTTCGGGTACTGGTCAGGAAGTTAAGGCGTACTTGATTGAAGGACATGATGAGTATTCCAGCACAGAATTAAAGGCAGCGCTTACCAATGAAGGGTATACAGTAGAAACACTGAATCTTTCCACTTCAAGTATACCGGAAGATGCATCTGTATTGATTTCTATGGCGCCGTCTGTAGATTTTACGGCCGAAGAAAGGGATGCTCTGGATGCTTATTTGATGAACGGCGGCAAGGCAGCTTTTGTGTTTACTGCTGGAAATCCTGCGATGGAACGATTAAACAGTTATTTGGAAGAGTGGGGCATTACCGTCAATTCTGATTTTGCGTATGAAGGTGATACCAGCAAGGCGTACCGTACCAATTACGGTGTACCGGTTCCTGCCCCTGAAATGCAGGAGCACAGTATTACTGAAAAGCTAATTGCCAGCGATATTTCCTTTATTGCACCGGCCTCCTGTTCCTTTACTTTAAATGAAAATAATCTGCAGCATACTTATATCACTTCGCTGCTTAAGACCTCTAAAAATTCCTGGGGAATTACGGATCTGGCACGGGAAAGTTTTGACAAGTCCGAAAACGATATCAACGGCCCGCTGGATTTGGCTGTTATTTCAGAGAAGAGCGATGGAAGCGGCGGAGCTATTTTCGCTATCGGTTCTTTGCAGGCGGTAGAGACGCAGGGAATTTTGGATAATGCAAGTTATAGCAATGGAGATTTCATGCTGAACACGTTTTCTTATTTGACAGATAAGGGCGATGCGCTGAATATCCGTGCCAAAGTCATTAGTCCAGAAAGTTTGACCATGACAGAAACTCAGGTGAAAGTCATTGCTATGGTGCTTCAGTACATTTTGCCGCTTTTGATTTTACTTGTTGGGCTGGTGGTATGGCTGAGAAGGAGGTATCTGTAAATGACAGCGAAAGGCAAACTTATCCGCAACAGCGTGATTGCGGTGGCAGCCCTGGGAATTTTAGCCGGTGGATACTACTTTGCCGTAAAATGGCAGCCTGCGGAGGAAACATCAGATACTACTGCATCTACATCCAGCAGCATAGAGCTTTTGAATGCTAAAACGGATGAAGTGCGTTCAGTCAAAATTCAAAATTTGGATCAGACCTATACACTGCTACAGGATGATGAGGGCAATGTGAGTATTCCGGAAATCCCGGATATTGAATTTGAGCAGATGAGCTTGAAAAGTGCACTCTCAGGTTTTTCAAGTATTTCAGCAGAAAAGGAAATTACCACAGATATGCAGCGCGTGGCGGAATTTGGCCTAAACCGCCGGGATGTATCGTTTACGGTGACCCTGAAAGATGGGACAGTCCGTCAGTTTATTGTCGGAGATTCCCTGCCAGGAGAAACAACGTACTATTTTATGGAGGACGGCGGCAGTTCAGTTTATACTCTGCCGTCTTATAAGGCCAGCTCCTTATTTAAATCCACCAATGAATACCGGAATACAAATTTACTTTCTTTAGAAGGTGCCACTATCAGCCATTTTTCTGTAAGCCATGGAAGTGAAAAACTGTTAGCAATACGTCCGGTCGAAGAAGGTGAAAATCCGCAGAATACCTTTGGGGCCAGCTGGATTTTGGAGACACCGTGTCCCGGGGAAGGTGCCAGTGAGGATCGTATCGGTAAGTTGATTGAGAATTTTCAAAGTATTAGTATTCTGGAGTTTGTAGATGACCATCCTGCAGATCTTAATACCTATGGACTGGGAAGCGATGCATATACCGTATCGTTTACGACAGAGGAAGGAAGCTATACTCTTCGGTTAGGAAAAGCAGCGGAAGATGGTGTGTACATGCAGTGGAATGATGGAATTTCTGTATATTTGGGTGATGCGGCATATTTGAGCGCCGTTTCCGGGATGGATCCTATGCTTTATGTGGAGAAATTTGTTCACATTGCTAATATAGAGGATATGGCGGCAGTGACTATCACAAAGGATGGCAACACCTATACCATGGAAATTGGTGATGGGGAAGAGGAAGAAAATCCAGATAAGTATAAAATTAACGGTGCGGTAACTAAGGCAGATGATTTTAAAAAGATTTATCAGCAGGTAATCGGCATTATGTTTGTTGAGCAAGGTAACTTTGTGGTGCAGGGTGAGCCCTTTATGACGGTGACCTATCAATTTAAGGATGGCCATAGCGATACTATGAAGTATTATGAATATGATGAACGGTATTATGTGGCTGAGCGCAGCACAGGAACTCGTTTAACAGTTTTAAAGACAACGCTGAATGAACTGTTCGGTACATTGAGTGCCGCTGCCGGGACAAGTTCAGCAGAATAAGAGGATATTTATCGTGAATGTTTTTGGGATTTGCGATTAAATACAAATTTTTGGATTTTATGCCAAGGATAAAGAGATAAAAATGCATGGTTAAGCGGCGGTAATAGCACTCAGCTAACACCGCCGCTTTTCATTGTGAAATTGTATATCTATATTTTTTGCGGACATAAATGAGAGATAGGGCATGTGCTGCATTTAGGAGAGCGTGCGGTACAAAATGCCCGTCCGTGATAAACCAGTTGATGACAGAAACTACTCCAATTTTCCCGGGGAACAACTTTTTCAAGATCCAGTTCAATTTTATAGGGATCCTTTTGCGAAGTAAGTCCTAGCCGATTGGAAAGCCGGGTGGCATGGGTATCAACGACGATACCTGGAATACCGAAAAAATCCCCTAGAACTAAATTAGCTGTCTTTCTGCCTACACCTGGAAGCTTTAACAATTCTTCCATAGTGCCGGGAACTTCTCCGCCAAAATCTTTTACAAGCATTTGACAGCAGGCGATGATGTTCTTTGCTTTGTTCCGGAAAAAACCGGTGGAGCGAATTGCTTCTTGGAGTTCCAGCTCATCTGCGTTTGCAAAGGCGTAAACATCCGGATATTTTTGGAACAGTGCGGGCGTTACAAGATTGACACGGGCATCGGTGCATTGTGCTGCAAGCTGCGTGGCAATCAACAGTTGGAGGGCATTGTCATAGTGCAGAGTACAGTCGGCATCGCAGTAAACCTGATTAAAAATATCAATTATAGATATAACTCGCTGCCGTTTTTTATCCAGATTTTCATACATATAAAATTCCCCCTTGCAAATTTTTGTTGTTATGATTATAATATAAAGCAAGGGTTTGTTCAAGAGTGTTTTTTTGATAAAAAATCCTTTTTATTCCTGTCTATTTTTGACAGTATTTTGTTTTTGTGAAAGAATATTGGAAATACATATACGATTTGGAGGAAAACAATGTTTGAATTGGAACAAGTAAAGAAAACAGATCCAGAGGTGGCTGCGGCCATTCAACAGGAAATTAATCGGCAGCGGAATAAGATAGAACTGATTGCTTCTGAGAATTTTGTCAGCCCGGCTGTGATGGAGGCAATGGGGACACCTTTGACCAATAAATATGCGGAAGGTTACCCAGGTAAGCGCTATTACGGTGGATGCGAATATGTGGATATAGTGGAAGATTTGGCAAGGGAGAGGGCAAAAGAATTGTTTGGCGCTGAATTTGCCAATGTACAGCCTCATTCTGGGGCTTCAGCTAATTTGGCTGTATTTTTTGCTGCAATGGAGCCGGGAGATACATTCCTTGGAATGAACCTGGCTCACGGCGGGCATTTAAGTCATGGTTCGCCCGTTAACATTTCCGGAAAATATTTTAATGTGGTTCCTTATGGTGTGGATGACGAAACACACCGTATTGATTACGATGCTTTGCATAAACTGGCCGTGGAGAATAAACCGAAGTTGATCTTGGCGGGCGCAAGTGCTTATGCAAGGGAAATTGATTTTGCCAAATTCCGTGAGATTGCCGATGAGGTCGGTGCATATCTAATGGTAGATATGGCACATATTGCCGGTTTGGTCGCGGCTGGCCTTCATCCCAATCCGGTTCCTTATGCTGATTTTGTTACCACAACTACACATAAAACACTGCGCGGCCCGAGAGGTGGATTGATCCTTTGTAAGGAAAAATATGGAGCTGCTATTAACAAAGCAGTATTCCCGGGCAATCAGGGAGGACCTTTGATGCATGTGATTGCCGCAAAAGCTGTGTGTTTAAAAGAAGCGCTTTCTCCTGAATTTAAAGCGTATCAAACCCAGGTCAAGAAAAATGCGGCCTGCCTTGCCCAGGCTTTGATGGATCAGGGCATTGATATTATTTCGGGCGGAACGGACAACCATTTGATGCTGGTCAGCCTGCTGAAACAGGATAAAACCGGTAAAGAAGTGGAACATAATCTGGATGAAGTGGGAATTACCTGCAATAAAAACACCATTCCCAATGATCCCAAGAGTCCTTTTGTGACCAGTGGTATCCGTTTGGGAACACCGGCAGTCACCACCCGCGGCTTTGTGGAGGAAGATATGCGTGAAGTCGCAAAACTCATTTTCATGGTGATTGATGATTTTGAAAATAATAAAGAGGAAGTTGCAAAGCGGGTGCAGGCGCTTTGTAAAAAGCATCCGCTTTATGAATAAACCGTTAGCGGATAGGATTCGACCCACGACGATTGATGACGTCGTGGGTCAACAGCATATTTTGGGCAAAGGCAAAATTTTGCGCAACATTATTGAAAGCGGAAAAATTCCGAATATGATTTTTTACGGACTTTCCGGTACGGGAAAAACAACTGTGGCAAATATCGCTGCAAATACCAGTCATAAAGCCTTATATCGGCTTAATGCGACCAATGCATCTGTTGCAGACGTGAAGGCAATTGTGAAAGAAAGTGAAGGACTGCTTGGGCAGGATGGCGTGTTGCTGTATTTAGATGAAATTCAAAACTTTAACAAAAAACAGCAGCAATCCTTGTTGGAATATACGGAAAATGGACGAATTACTTTGATCGCAAGTACAACTGAAAATCCGTATTTTTGTGTATATAATGCAATTTTAAGCCGCAGTACGGTTTTTGAATTTAAGGCTTTGCTGCCGGAGGATATTGAGCATGCATTAAAAAGAGCACTTGACATTTTGCAAAAAGAAGATTTTCCAAAAAACAAGCTTATTGTTGAAGACGGTGTTTTGAGGCATATGGCGGAAAAATCCGGCGGAGACTTGCGTAAAGCGCTGAACGCATTGGAACTTGCGGCAAATTATACCATACCGGATGAAAAAAACCAAATCTGTTTAACAATGGAAACGGCGCAGCAATGTACGCAGAAAAAAGTATTCCAATATGACAAAGACGGAGATAGCCATTATGATATTTTAAGCGCGTTTCAAAAATCTATTCGTGGCAGTGATCCGGATGCGGCGGTACATTATCTGGCGCGCTTGATTGCCGCCGATGATATTCAGTCCATTTGCCGGCGATTGATGGTGATTGCCTGTGAAGATGTGGGGCTGGCTTATCCATCGGCTATTACAATTGTGAAAGCCTGTGTGGACAGCGCCTTGATGTTGGGCTTTCCTGAAGCAAGAATCCCTCTTGCACAGGCGGTAATCCTGTTGGCTACGGCTCCAAAGTCGAACGCATCTTATATGGCCATTAATTCGGCTCTTTATGATCTTGAGCATATTGATACTGGTACGATTCCACGTCAACTTCAGAATAAGCATTATGACGGTGAAGGGAACGTGGAAAAGGGACAGAATTATCTGTATCCGCATGATTATCCGAATCATTATGTGCCGCAGCAATATCTGCCGGATAAAATCCGGGATAAAATTTATTATGTACCTGGAAATAATAAACAAGAGCAAGCGGCGAAAGAATACTGGGATAAAATTAAAAAGAAATAGACTGCTGTTTTAAAATGGCAGTCTATTTTTGAGACAGAAATTCTCTGAGGTGAGAAGAATGATTATAAAAACAGCTGTATGGATTAGTATTGTTGTATTATGGAATGTTTTTGTATTTGGCGCATACGGTCTGGATAAGTTGGAGGCTGTAAAAAATCGTTGGCGAATCCGGGAAAGTGTTTTGCTCGTTCCGGCATTTTTTTTGGGTGGTATCGGTGCGGCTTGGGGAATGATATTATTTCATCATAAAAGTGCAAAATGGCTCTTTCGTGTCTGTATTCCTTTGGGATTGCTGTTTACCATTGCCGAGTTGTTGTTCCTGATTCAATTTCATATTTTTTTATTGTAGCAAAAAATTACGGGGTTATTTTCTAACCTCCTGCGTCCGTTTCGGTCAATTTTTCCCGCATTTTCAGCAGTACTTTTTTCTCGATTCGTGATACCTGTACCTGGGAAATGCCAAGCATTTGCGCAATTTGTGTCTGCGTTTTCTGTTTAAAATACCGCATGAGAATAATCTTTTGATCCCGTTCGCTGAATTCGGAAAGCAGTTTACGTAAAACCAGTTTATTAATAATTTCCGATTCATAATCCCTATTGCTCTCCAGACGTTCAATCAGAGGCCGGTTTTCCCGGCTGCCATCATCGGCGACTGCATATAGAGATTCGGGGTGTATTCCTGCTTCCATAGCGGCGGCCAATTCAGCGGGCGTTACGGATAGTTTATCGGCAATTTCTTTTAAAGTTGGTTCTGCTCCATTTTGTGCTGTCAGCTGTTCCTTGACAGCCTTGGCTTTAATGGCGGTTTCTTTCAGACTTCTGCTTACCTTAATCATGCCGTCATCTCGTATAAAACGTTTGATCTCACCCAGAATCATTGGAACAGCATAGGTGGAGAATTTTACACCGTAACTGCTGTCAAATCTTTGAATTGCTTTGATCAAACCGATACAGCCGATTTGAAATAAATCTTCGGTTTCAAAGCCTCGGCCGGAAAATCTTTTTACAATACTATGTACTAAGCCAGTATTTAAGGTCACCAGCATATCCTGAGCTTCCCGATCGCCTTGCATTGCTTTTTTCAACAGTGTCTCATTATTTTGAGTATAATCAAACATAGGTATCCATCCCTATACGTTTGGTCATGGTTACGGCGGTACCTTGGTCTACTGCCGATTGTACTTGCAGTGTATCCATAAAGCTTTCCATTACAGTAAACCCCATTCCGCTTCGGTCTTCGTCGGGAGATCCAGAATACAGTGGTTGCATGGCAAGCTCGATGTCTTCAATCCCTTTTCCTTGATCGGTTACAGTAATTTCGATTTGATTTCCTGAAATTCTACATTCTATTTCCACCATTCCTCTTTTTAAAGGATATCCGTGAACAATAGCATTTGTTACCGCTTCGGATACTGCTGTTTTAATATCCGCTAACTCTTCACAGGTTAAATCCAGCTGTGCGGCAAAAGCGCCTACCGCTGCACGGGCGAAGGCTTCATTTTGACTTTTGCTGGGAAATTCCAGTTTCATATAATTCTCCATTTTTAATTCCTCCTTAACCGCAGTCCATGATCTTTTTCAGACCGGATAATTCTAATATTTTATCTACCTGAGGCTGAGTCCGAATAATCATGGTCTTACCTCCGCGGGCTTTCATCTGTTTATATCGTCCAATAATTACACCAATGCCTGAACTGTCCATAAAACTTACGCCGGCAAAGTCTAAAATAAGGTTTTTGGCATTCTTAAGCAAAATCGCTCGATCAATATCGGTGCGGATTTCTGCTGCACAGCTTTGATCGATTTCTCCTTCCAGTTTTACCACCAACGTGGTACCAATATATTCCATACGCATACCTGTTTTTTTCCTCCTTGCTCTTGGTTATGGATCTATAGGTTACCATACCATCATAACATAAAATAAATATTTCCCAATTATTTCCATTCAAAAAAATCTTTCTTTTTTTTCCAAATTATGATAAAATATATAAAAAGCATCAACAAAAGGGAGTGGAAAAATGTATTATGAGAATATTTTTCATTTGTTATTAAATGTTTTGTTTCCGCCCCGCTGTGTTTTTTGCAGAAGATGGATGCCATTGACTTCATCGGATAGAGTGTGCACTGCATGTAGAAATGAAATAACATATTGCATGTCTTATCAAAGATGTATAAGCTGCGGAAAACCTATAGATGAGGAAATGAAAAAGTGTGATTTTTGCCGTGTTTATCCCAATTTGCCATTTGAGCGAATTTGTTCGGCTTATGTTTATGAAGGAAAAGCGAAAGAAGCGTTAAAACGTTTTAAAAGAGAAAGATATCAGGGATATGCGCAAGAGTTTGCGGAATATTTAAAAGCGGTTGTAGAATATGACTGTACAAATGTGAAATTTGATGTGGTGATTTCGGTTCCACCGCGCCCGGAACGTATGAAAAAAGAAGGATATGATCAGGCGAGATGTCTTGCAAAGGAATTGGCCGGCAGAATGAATGTTACATATCTTGAGTCTGTTATGCGGCAGAAAGAAAAGCGTGCAAAGCAAAGCGGTCTTGGGCGTGCGGCCCGCATGAAAAATGTGAAAGGAAACTATGTAGTGAGGAAACCCGAAGAAATAGCTGGCAAGGTTGTTTTATTGGTGGATGACATTTGCACGACTCGTGCCACTTTTCTGGAATGCGCTAAGATGTTAAAGGAAGCTGAGGCGGCGGCCGTGTACTGCGCTTCGGCGGCAACAACAATTTAAAAAACAAGGGAAAAAGGTATTGACAAAGTAGGAAAGATGTGGTAGGATAAGAAAGTTGCTGCGAGAGCAACAGGGGATTTAAGGGAAGGGTCAGAAAAAGGCCACGAAAAAAATCCGAAAAAAGTGAAAAAAAGGCTTGACAAAGGGAAATAAAGATGGTATAATAGTCAAGCTGTTCCCCCAGAGGGACAACCTGGTAAA
>NZ_JADCKB010000032.1 GCF_014982785.1 Ructibacterium gallinarum | reverse complement strand
GAGGGCATTATTTATGGCAGCTCTTTTTGCAATATGTTTTACATTTGGGTTATATTGTTTATGCTTCGGCGGTAACAGGAGATAAAAAATATTATAATAAATGGGTTATAAAGTTAATTTTATTGTTGATGTATTATAATAAATATGTTATAATAAAATTAGATATAATAGGAGATGGAATCATGCCAGAATTATGTAGATTTTTTAATATTATAATAAAAATGCTTTATAGTGACAACGATCAACATCATAAACCACACTTTCATGTTTTTTATGCTGAATATGAAGCTTCAGTAGGAATAGATGGAGAATTACTGGCAGGAAGTTTACCTATCAAACAACTCAAACTTGTTCAGGCATGGGCTGTTATACATGAAGATGAGCTTTATGAAGCTTGGAATAATGCTGTAAGAAATATTCCATTTAACAAAATAGAGCCTTTAAGATAAAGGAGTGACAAATATGTATATTAAAAACGGAATAGCTTATGCAGGAGAAGAAAAACCTTTAATCAAAATAAGCGGAGTTCGTCCATTGGATAATTATAAATTGTGGTTAAGATTTAATAACGGAGAAACAAAAATTTTTGATTTTAAACCGGAACTTGATTCACCTGCTTTTTCTCCATTAAAAAATAAAGATATTTTTGTTACCGTATATATAGATTATGGAATTCCAGTATGGAATGATGGTGAGATTGATATATCTCCTGAATATCTATATAATAATAGTGTTCCAGCATAGATTTTTATCTTGAAATTATATTTTAAGAAATACATCAAATATAAAAAATAAGGGTTTCGCTTTTACAACTTGCGAAATCCTTGAGACGGGGATGCGGACATAATCTTGGATTAGCTATATAAACTGTCCAAGATTATGTCCGCACGCCCGGGAATCCCAAGTTTTGTGTAAACTCCAAAATATAATGCGATTTAAACAAAATATCGAGGGACTGTCACAAGCGAGTAAGGAACCGTCGCCAATAGACATAAAGATGTATTTACTCCGTTTTTTGTCTGTGACTGGCCGATTGTTCCAGATATTCACGTCTGTTCTCCCACATCTTCCACCATTCCATTTCCTTGAATTCATAGGTCAGGGTAGGTTTGTCAATAACCACACGGTTTAGATTCTCCATATAGTTTACCTGGGCATCCAAAGCTTCTGATACGGCTCGGAGCGGTACCAGTGTCCGGTCTCCCACCAACCGTGCAGGTGCTTCCAACTCTACTTCCGATTCGTTGACAACCATAGTTGCGTTATCTATCTCCAGCTGAACTGTTGTGCCATCTTTCACCGCAGTTACCTGATTTGCCTCTTCGTCCCAGTTTACTTCCGCACCCAGAGATTCAAAAATTGCCCGTACCGGCACCAACAGACGGCCGTTTTCTTCCACGGGAAGCTGGTCGAGGTACAGCTGCTTGCCCTGACTGAACACCATTGTGCCATACTGCTCGTTGCCATCCAGCACATACGACTCTTCCTGCGTACCGCTTCCGGACAGGACAACTGTCTGATCCGGATTCAAATACACCGCCGGACGTACTCCCGAATTCCCTTTTTCGGTTCCTACAAAAGAGAATTTATCTGTACCATATATAGCATTCACACAGGATATAGCATTCACACAGGTGCTTCCATACGGTGACCGCAAAAGCCAAATCTTTATATTTCCCTGGTAGTCGCTGGGCTGGAAGGTAGCCCAGGCTTTTTCCGTTGCCTCTGCCTCCACATTTCCAAAAGCCTGCCACATGGCGTCCAGCTGCCACGCATCCAGAAGGAATACCGTATCCGTCACACGATACATAGCCACATGATTCACATCCGTTTGGTATAGCTTGTTGATATCCGGCGGCAATAGCAACTGTACAATAGGCATCGTAGGTATATAACTGCACTGAAAGCAATGATCTATTCCGTTGATTGAACGGCTCACTTCTCTTTCTGCCAAGGTTTGCCATTGGCTAACCGTTTTCATCAGACTCCGCTCAGTTGGAGTAAAGTTGGTGTCTGACAAAAAGCCATCCTCTTGATCGTAGGGATTCAGTAATTCAGTTTTCCATCCATTTGGCATATCAATGAATCCCATTGGCGAATTGCCACCGGGCCACTGGATCTCCTCGCCTGCCGCTGTGGCATTCAGCCATGCACGCAAGGTGGAATCCTCCCAAAAACTATACCCATATTCAAAATGTTTTGTATTTTCATCAGAACTGGGGGCATCAAAGGCCTTTAGCGTCAAAATTTTGTCACTGAGCAAAAGAATGCCGTTTTCATCCTCTGTGTTGATACATTTCCACACAATGGGGTCTCCCTGGTATTTTCCAAACTGTACATAAGTTCCCTGACCGATATCATTGACATCCGCCGCCGAGACACACACGGCACAGCTGAGCATAGCCACCAGACCTGTTAGTATCTTATATTTCTTTTTCATTGTTTTCCCTCCCTTTGTGAAGCAGGGGCGATCTGTGAATCGCCCCTACAAAACACATGACATGTTTTCTTATTCCGCTACGGGCAGGTCGGAGGCAATCACCGCTACTGCATTGTTGCTGATACGCTCATACCCTTCCTCAAAGGGAATCCACTTTCCATCCTCCCAATACCATTTGGAATCATTCTGATATTTGCTGTTATCCGTCAGTTCCAGCGCTTTGTCGCGTTTTACCAGACTTTGGGCACTGCCGTCTGCTATGTCAAACATCGCAAGCTCTATCCTGCCGTTTCGATATCCCTCCTGGTAGATCACATAATGCTGCTGGGTGGTTTCTGAAAGTTCCGGATGTTCTGTTTTGTCCGCAGAAAACTCTGCCGGGTCAATGACTGTAGCTGTATTGGTCTCTTCATTCCAGCTGACTAGATACCCCAGGTTCTCTGACAAGAACCGCAGGGGTACCATAGTTTTGTCATTGACAAGCCGTGCCGGCACATCCATAACGGCTTCTGCGCCGTTGACTGTGGCGGTGGTGTTATCTATGGCAAAGGACACACTCTTGGACTGTACCGGGATCTGCGTATCGGGTTCTGCCGCTATGGCGGCTGTTGCGGTCTGCGTCCCCTCGTCCCAGGTAACTTCCGCTCCCAGCTGCTCAAACAAAAACCGCATGGGCACCAGTGTCCGGTCGCTCTCTGTCACCGGCGGTGTTTCAAATCCAAGCACCTGGCCGTTGACCTGCACATAGGTGTCACCCTGTTTCAAGCATTGATCCAACGTGCTCTTCGGAACATAGAAATCACGATATTTTCCAACAAATGCACCTACGCCATTTACTATATCGAGGGTGTCAAAATAAAATTTTGTAAAGTAAATTCCATCCTTGGAAAGCCATCCACTATAGACTTTTCCATTATTGTCTACTAGATAATAATATTCTCCAAACACGTTTATAACTTGCTCAGCTTCTGCAAAATACGAAGAATACACTTCTTCAACCTTTGCTTCCTCATATACAATTTGATTTCCAATTTTTCCATCTACAAAGGTGTAAAGTTTCTCATCCTTTAAGGTAAGTATGGTACTTCCATTTGTCACCGGTACATGCTGCAACTCGCTCTCTATCTCCCAGTTTTCCAGATCCCGGGAAGAATAGACCAGATCAACAACTGCCTCCGGGGGATACCCGGGGTGGTTCGCCCTTAAACATCGTTCATTCCAAATCCTAACATAATATACCCCATCTATATAAGACATCTCTCTCACATACCAATCAAATTAAATTTTTTTAATCAGCTGAAAGTCCCTGTCAAGAATATAAAGATACCCAAACTGCTCTAACACTCTGCCAGATTTACCAGAATCATATGGATTGGATCTGGCCAGATACACCCGGTCTGCCCATTCGATTTCATCCATATACCCTGCCCGGCTATATGTACCGATATCTGTATCTGGATTAACGCTAAAAAGTAAACACAAAGATACAATATATGATATATTAAAAAAGACATAAAAAAAGGAGAGATACTATGGGTACAAACAATTATACAAAATATGACAAAAATTTTAAAAAATCACTTGTCTCACTCCATCAAAACAGGAAAACCCAGACCCAACTTTGTAAAGAATACGGCGTTTCCCAATCCGCTTTAGGCAAATGGATAAAACAATATTCCACTGCCCTGGTCGATGATGGCCAAGTTCTTACCGCAAAAACAGGAGGTGTGAGATTTTGGAGCTGTTTACAAAGTAGACGAAACCGGCTTTTTATGGTAAAATAGAACCATAGGGAGGCGGTTTCTATGATGGGACAGAAGAGCGGTCAAATAAAGATATGCATAATTGGTATAGGCGAATTGGTGCCCGAAAACTATTTGCATAAAAAGATAGACAAATATATTGATTTTAATTTCATATATGACTTAGCACGTCCGTATTATTCAGAAATGGGACGTAAGTCTGTAGATCCCGTTGTTATGGTAAAAATGCTGTTAATCGGATATTTGTATGGCATAAAATTAGAGCGCCGCTTGGTTGAAGAAATACATTTGAATATAGGTTACAGATGGTTCTGTGGATTCAATATAGAGGATAAAATTCCGGAACATTCTCTCTTTAGCCAAAATCGCAGAAGGCGCTTTACGGACAGTAAAATATTTCAGGATATATTCAATCAAATTGTAATAGAATGCATGAAAAAGAAACTGGTTACCGGAGAAAATATGGTAAGCGATGGAACATTTATTCCGGCAAATGTAGCATGGGACAGCAGGTATGAAGTTACATAGGCAATTCAAAAAAGCACCGTGGATTATCTGGATATATTGAAAAAAGAACTGGAAAATACAAGCGGATATAAGGAGCCGCCTATGGTAATAGAAGAAAAGAAACTGCTAAAAAGTCATACCGACCCTGACTGCTGCTATGTGAAACAGCCGCGCAAAAAAGGACTGGGTTATCTATGCGAGATGACGGTAGATACCAGCAATGGCATTATCACTGGAGTAGACTGTTTTGGAGCGAATCGTCGGGAAAGTGATATCATATTAAAACATCTCCAAAAGCAGCAAGAGATATTGGAGCTGGACATAAAACATCTCACTCTTGACAGTGGATATGATGTAGGCGCCGTACACAGGGGCTTAGAATTATTAGATATTATCGGATGCTGTTCGTCCATAAAATTTCATAACAACGCATTGAAAAAAGGATTTGAATATGATAGCGCTAAAGATTGTTTTGTTTGCCGGATGGGAAAAGAACTTGCTTTTAATAAATTGATATTTAAGAAAGGTACCTTTCATTACTACAGACAGGAGTGTATTGACTGCGAGAATTTAAAGCATTGTGCTGTTGATTATGGCAGAATCAGAATGAATGCAAGTTCGCATTATGGTGCCATGCACAGGAATCGCAAGCGTTGTTTCACTGACGAATACAAGCACCGAAAATATTGCGGTCAATTTGGAGCGAAGGGACCTTTGCGGTTCTTAAACGCGAGCATAAATTAAAACGAGCCGAAAAAAGAGGCATTCACAGGGTTCATGAAGAATGCCTCTTTTCGGCTTTGGCACTGAATTTAAAGCGGATAGTTAAAGCACTTGCGGGATCCCAAAATCCCCGCCCTTTGCCGGGTTCTGCAGGTTAACAGAAGTACTTACTATAAGCATTTCTCCACCGCCCCTGCTCCCCGTGTAAAGGAGAATCAACACATTGCTTCTTTGATCCTCCATATTTATGCTGACTACCATAAACGGCTTGGCGCATATAAAACTGCTGTTGTTCTGCAGCGTGATTATGGCATTCGTATCAGTGTCGGCAGAGTGTACCGCCTGATGAAATCTTTGCAGTTACCCAAAATGTCTACCGATAAACCTACTGTTCACCGTGTGGCTTCCCATGACCCTTCCTGCTTAAACCTCTTGCAGCAGCAGTTCCAGCAGAAAGCACTAAGCCTCGTATGGGCCAGTGATATTACCTATATCAAGGCCGACAGAAAATGGTATTATCTTTGTATTGTAATGGATCAGTTTTCCAGGAAAGTTATCGCATGGCATATTTCTGCAAAACCGGATGTAGCATTGGTTATTTCCACTGAATTTACTCCCCTCGATATATTCTTTGACATAAAAAGCACAACCTAACAAAGCTGTGTTTTTGCGCATCCGTCAATATTCATTTTTTCTCCCTATATAACCCCCATAATTTAACGATATAGACAATACCACTTCCAAGATTAGTTTGTTCTATTATCATCACATATATTATATATATTATTTTCATTTTTTTCAAGTATTTTTAACGATTTTGTTTTATTTCTGGTATACTAAATTAGAATGTTTGATTCCTCGCAATTTTTTTTTGAATTTAAAATGTTATTAAATTTTGCAATAAATATTGACAAAAATTTACAAAAAATAGTTATATATAAAAAACAATTTACGGCACACTTTTTCAAGTATAATTTTACAAATAATATGGAATAAACACTTGTAATTTTGTGTAATATGATATATAATTATGAGAGAACAAAACAATGAAATACCAATTTTTATTAAAGGGTTGTGTTGTTATGTTGTTAGATTATGGAAGTTATATAGGGAGAAAAATGAATATTGACGGATGCGCAAAAGCACAGCTTTATTAGGTTGTGCTTTTTTTGTGTAAAGAATTATTAGGGGGTGAATTCGGTGTGGCTGAAAAATAGTTTTTAAAACACTTAAACAAAAGAAAGGAAGAAAAATATATGAAAATGAAAATATTCTCAGGATTTTTATGTCTTTTTATATTATTTACCGGAGTACGAGCTTCAGCCATAGAGGCCAACTTGGAAATTACTGGATTATCTACCCAGGAAGCTTTAACAATCACTCCAAATTTATTGCAGAATTTAGAAGGTATGACAGAAGAAGAATTTGCGCAAATACCATTGATAGATGATACAGCTGCAGATGAAGAAGCGGAAGTTACAGCAGGGCCGCTGCGTGTGCAAGCAAACAACACAACTTCTCTGCATCAAAACAGTGTGCCAATGATTGATTGCCATAGGACCCAAGCCATTTATTTAAATGCAGAAGGTAAAGTATATACTTGGGGCGATGACGATGCTCTGCCTTCATCAATAGTAACGCCTACTATAATAGAAGAAATTGATTCGATAATTAAAGTTGCTGTAGGTAACTATGATTTTGTTGCACTTCGTTCTGATGGAACGGTTTGGCTTTGGGGAAACAGCGCAACCTATGGAATTGGCAATTCACTTGAGCCAACTCAGGTTACCGGTTTATCGCATATTACAGATATTGCAATAGGGTATACACATTGTCTGGCACTAAGCAACGGAGGAACGGTATATGCTTGGGGAGATAATGATAAAAAACAGTTAGGTGTTGATTCTCCTAATAAGGCTTCTACACCCGTCCAGGTTCCATCTCTACAGTCTGTAATTGCCGTTGCAGCAGGAAATAACCATAGTGTAGCCGTGACCAGTGATGGATCAGTTTGGACATGGGGAGATAACACATATGGTCAATTAGGTGATGGTACAACTACATCCCATACGCTTCCTGCAATTGTTTCAGGAATAGAAGATGTTATTGCCATTTCTGCTCGGGGTGACCACACCATGGCGCTTAAAGCAGACGGCACAGTATGGACCTGGGGATATAATACATATGGCCAAATAGGAAATGGAACAACAACACAGCAGACCACTCCCGTACAAGTATCAGGTTTGTCAAACATCGTACAAATTTCTGCTGGTATATATGGGAGCGCAGCCGTAGATACAGAGGGACAATTATGGACTTGGGGAAAAAATGATTATGGCCAACTTGGAACAGGAGATACCCTTGACAGGACAACACCCGTATGTGTTTCTTCCATTGGAGCTATTCTATTTGTTTCCATGGGAGAAGATGCTACTATTGTATTAAAAGAAGATGGAAGTCTATGGGCTGTTGGAAATAATCAGCATTTCTTTTTTGGAGTTGGAAAAGGCTGGTATGGACTTACCCCGCAAAGAGTATTATCCATAGATGATGTACAAAGTGCATCGGCAGGATTTAATTTTTCCATATTATTAAAAGAGGATGGGACCGTTTGGACTTACGGAGATAATAATGCAGGCCAGTTAGGAGTACCGGGGGCTCTAAACACTAGCATACCCATTCAGGTTTATGAAGCCGATGGCCAAACACCATTATCCGATGTGAAACAAGTGGCTGCATGTGATACAACAGCATATATTTTGAAGGAAAATGGTACCGTTTGGGCGTGGGGAAACAATTATTATGGTGAGTTAGGCACTGGATCCTCAGAATTTCAAAGCAATGTGCCTGTGCAGGTAAAAGGTGAAAATGGAGAAGGATATCTTACAAATGTGATAAAACTTATAGCCTACGACATGACTTGTATTGCCATTAAAGCAGACGGTACTTTGTGGGGCTGGGGAGAAAACAGATCTGATTTACTTGGAGATGATACATATGAATATTGTGTGAAGACCCCAATACAATTTGAAGTTACAAATGTTGTAGATGCAACACAAAATGGAGAAGGCGTATTAGCAGTCAAATCCGATGGAACATTTTGGTGGAAAGGCAACGATTCTTATGGACAGTTATCTGGTATTTCCTCTCTTACCTCTGTTGCATCATTTTCTTTAGGCAACGGATATTGTATGGCCTTAAAAACAGATGGCAGCGTTTGGGGTGTAGGAAATAATAGCTACCATAACCTTGGACCTGGAAACTCTTCTTATACCACACCGCAGCAGATTTTAAGCGCAGAAGAAAATATAATTGCAATTGAAGCAGGAGATAACAGCCTGGCATTGAAATCCGATGGCACTCCGCTAAGCTGGGGTGGATATAATTTCAATGGGGCGTTAGGAAATGGTTCTACATACTCTACTCAAGCTCCCACTCCGATACTTGGGCCTAATGGGATAGGCACGTTATCAAATATTAAATTTATTTCATGTTCAGAAGATCATTCTATTGCAATAGATAATGATGGTATTGCCTGGACATGGGGCAGTAATTCAGATGGGCAGTTAGCGGACGGTGTATATGTAAGATCTTCTCTTGAGTGGATACGCGTACACACTCCAACCAGCGGAAGCATTGCTTCAGCCAGCGGCACATATCATACGGTGATCTTAAACAGCGATGGCACAGTATGGGCTGCTGGCCGCAACCAGTACGGGCAGCTGGGAATTGGTACTACTACAGATTCGTCTGAAGCTGTACAGATCAATAATTTAGGTGCAGTCATTGCTGTTGCTGCAGGGGATAATCACACCTTGGCTTTGAAAAATGACGGTTCTGTATGGGCTTGGGGTAAAAACACCTACGGTCAGTTGGGGAACCAATCCAGCGCCAATGCCTCTGCCCCTGTACAGGTCTTAGATGATGATGGGGAGGCTTATCTTGAAGATGTAATTGCGATTGCGGCAAATGCCGATTACAGCCTGGCGCTCAAGGCAGATGGTACCCTGTGGAGCTGGGGATTGAATGACCAGGGACAACTGGGCGATGGAACCGTTAACAGCCATAATCTGCCCACGCAGGTCAAAGGCGTAGACGGGACAGGCTATTTAACCGATATAACTGACATGGCCGCCGGCGAAAAACACGCCATTGCTGTTAAATCAGATGGCACCGTCTGGACTTGGGGGGATAATCAATATTGGCAGCTTGGCGACCATTCGGATATGGAATCCTATACCCCTGTCCAGGTGACCGGTTCGAACGGCACAGGGACTCTAACTGACGTGGTGGCTGTAGCAGCCGGACGAGATGCCAGCTATGCTTTAAAGGCAGATGGCACAGTCTGGGCCTGGGGATACAACGCCTTTGGCCAGATTGGCGACGGCAGTACCACTCACGCAGAAACTCCCACCCAAGTTAAGGGTGAAAATGGTAATGGATTTCTGACGGATGTGGCAGACATCAGTGCAAATATGGCAACCGTCTATGCCAAAAAATCTGATGGAACCGTCTGGGTCTGGGGTAATAATGAGTTTGGGCAGTTCGGTGACACAACTACAACCAATTCCTCGACTCCGGTACAGGTTTATGATACAGATGGGCTGAGTGGTATGGAAGATATCCGTTATGTTTCGGCAGGTGACCATATGGTCATACTAATCAAGGGCGACGGTAAAATTTATGCTTCCGGATACAATCGATACGGAGAATTTGGAATAGACACCAACAATAATCGCACCTCAGTCCCTGTTCGTGCTTTTACAAAATACATTCTATATGATGATTATGGTAATGATTTTATAAATGCTACAGAAATTTTAGTTAATCGAACCATTTTAGGTGAGATCAACTATGCTACGGATGTTGATTGCTTTAAATTCAGTGTACCATTTGAAGATGGTTATTTATTTAAAAGCACAGGCATTATTGTTCCAACTATTTATAATGAGAACTATGAACCAATTTGTACATTTGGCCCAACGGCTTTTCATTTAGTACCAAACAAAACATATTACATCAAAGTAACCGGGCCAGTCAATGCATACAGCTACACCATAATTCAACCCACCAATACACTATATATTGCCGATGCAAGCCTGCTGGAAGGTACCACTGGGGAGACAGAATTAGAGCATCTACAAACGGGATATGTTCGTGCCAAAATCAATATTATAAATGAATATATAGTAAATAAACGTGTTTCTGTTCTGGTAGCACTTGTGAAAAAAAGCACTAATGCTTATGTAAATCATACAGTAGTGGATAAGATGCTGGGTGGCGGCGGATCAGAGTATATGACCGTAGGCTTTAATGTTCCAGGAAGCGGACAAGACTACAAAATTGTGATTCAGTTATGGGACAGTATGCTGACCATGAACCTGCTCGGCAGTGAATGGGTCTTGCAATAGATACATAGCCAGTGAAAGGAGGGACGGATATGTATCGAAAATTTGGTTATATTATTCTGTTATGTACAGTTTTACTCAGTGGCATGAGCGTATTTGCAACACAAAATCCAACTGTACACACGTCTGTTGACTACGCCACCAACCAGGTTACCATTTATGGTGAAGTTGCGGACGGCAGTACCTGGGTTACCTGTTATGTTATATCCCCTGACGACTATTTAGAGTATACCGGCAATACTGCGGTGACAGACGAAACTTTCAGCCTAACCTTTACGCTAACACATATCAAAGAAGGTCTGTATAAGGTATATGCCAAGGCTCAGCATGAGGCCGACTTTGTCTATACCGAGTTTGTCTACGTAGCGCAGCTTTTTGAGGTTCGGACAGTTGGACATGAGTATGAGCAATCACCATCCACAGCCTCCAATTTATCAGCGCCAGAAATAAATAGTGTCCATATCACAGTTTTGAATCATCTAAAAGGTATTTACCGATTAGAAATTCAGGATACAGACTTTACTATAGACAGCCGGGGAACACCATTTTTCTTTTGGCGGACAACGCAGGGTACGTTTACAGAAGTGTCAGAAAACTACCGCAGCGTAACATTTCAAGCCGACCCAGGAACGAGAGATACACAAGTCAGAATTATGGTCGGACTGGGGGATTGTCTTGGACAGACGAATTATAAAACACTGCGCCTTAAGGGCAATGACTTGTTTCAGGAGGTGAACTAAGTGAAACACAGAATGAAGCATCACTGTCTTTTGGCCGCATTTCTCATCTGTATGCTGGTAAGCACCCAGTGTATTATGCAGGGATTTGCACAGGGAACTGTCACATCTATCTCCACAAACCCGCTCTATACAAGCGCTGCAGAAACAGACGCTTTTGATATTGTCTTTGTTATGGACACAAATGCTTATATGAATAATTATGATTTTGACATAGACAAAGGCTGGTTAGACGCTTATGTGGGTTTAATGGAGCAGGCGCCGGAGGGATCAAGATTTGGTGTGGTAACCAGTGCAAACCTCTGCACACTCGGCGATGCACAGCAGGCACAAGAGAAATTATTTCAAATGCCTCCGTATGTAGGAGCGCCCGCATATTCTGACTTGTTAAGCGCAGGAGAAGCCGCTTTAGGCGAAGATTCTGGTCGCCGTAAAATGCTTGTATTTACCACCGCTTCGTGCTATAATTACAGTACAACCAGCAGGCAGCTTGATGCCCTGCGGGAAAAAGGAATTGCTGTGGCCTGGATCGCATTAGAGACAGATACCTCCTCTGCTGCACTCGCAAAACAATATGATGATTCAGTCATAATTTGCCGTAATGTTCAGGAGATCGGCTTTAATATGTCTGATTTATATGCAGCTTTGGTTGACTTTAAAAATCGGCCGCAGACGGGAACAAGAGCAGCCGGCTCATTATCTAATAATGTGGTAAGATATGACAGTGCGTATCGTGCTGAGAAACATAGTTATAGCTTTTCAGTCAGCACTAACCTTGGGGGCGTATACTTTTCAGAACTGTTAAATATGTATTATCATCTTCCCGCCTATACGCAGGCATATAATCTGCTATCCCTTGCCGGTGCAACATCCTGCAAGGCTCTAGGAAAGGGAAACAGCAGCGAAGTAAGTTTTCAAAGCACAGACGACAGAGATACATTTTTGGAGTTTTGGAATGATAAAGCCACTGCTATTTTTAATTCTGAAGAGCCGTATCTTAAACGGAGTACGGGCGGCCTCATACAACTGCAAAGCACCATTCGCAATAACCTGCGCAAACGAATTCCGGTTCTGGTACGCCACAACAGTACCTTCTACCTGGTCACCAGCTGGTCTGAAACCGATGCAGCCGTCAGCCTGGAAACCTCGAATGGCGTACAGCTCAACCCGGCTGAAATAACCGGAACTGTCGAAGTTTTGGACTCGGCGGCATACTTCCTTGCAATCAAAGAAAATGGCTTTTATCTGGAAAGCAGTCATTTATCAAATGAGGACGCAAAGTTAAAAATCACGCTTCCAGCCAACTACGTCGAAGGCTCAGTGGCTCTTGCACTTACAGAGGGGACGGGTACACCTTGGGCTTCATTTGCTGCTGGCTGTGTGAAAATTGGTGCAGATATGGATGCCAAACTGACTGCAAATATTAAAGTAGACTTTAGTGGATATCTGCCAAACTGTTATAATGCCACACAAAATTTTGTGATAAAAATTTATCCGGATGTTGACCCCAGTGCCTGGTATACGCGATACATATTTGATATGAGCAATCGTGAAATCGTCATGGGGCATGACACGGGGCTTTTTGATCCCGAAGATCCGGTCACATTGGATCAGTTCCTGGTTATGACGCTTCGTGCGGTTGAAATTGCACAACCCAACGGAGATGATACCAATCCGGATTTAACCAACTATCCCTATAACCAGGTAAATATAGAAAGTATTTGGGCTGTCCCAAATCTGAAACTGGCATATCAAAAGAATTGGATTACGGCCACACAGGTAATCAATTCGCATCTGGCCATTTCCCGTGAAGAGGCAGCGGATATTATCTGGAAGGTCTTTATGTCAGACGACTGCCGGATAGTACACCAGCTTTTTAACTATCAGCGGAATGCCCAAACTGTACTGAACCAAAGGGTATTGGATTGGAATAATAATAAATTCCCTGACCAAGGGCAGATTACGCCAGAGCATGAAAATGCTATGTTTCAACTCTATATGAATGCCGTTTTTGAAGGTTCACCGCAGCCGGATGGCAGCATTCCGATTCTTCCTAAAAACTCTATCAAACGCGGCGAGATGTGTAAAGTGCTTTCCTCTTGCCTCTATTCAGTAGAAGACAGCCAGGTCATAAACAATCCAGAACCAGACTATATTATAGACGACTTCCCGATTCTGACAGTTGGGATGCCGACAACGGGAAACACAAATGTGGCCAGCGGCCAGACCTATCGCTGCACCATACCCAGTACCGGCCTTTATCAACTTACTTTAGACAACGGTATTGAAGCAATGCTCTATGGTGCAAATCAGCAGCGAATCCTGGAAAAAGGCGGCTATCCTGCAATGACCTATCATATAGAAGGCGGACAAGAGATTTTGGTGTCACTGTCTGGTGCGTCTAGTCAGTCATATACGATCATGCTTTCTCAGATAGAGGCTGAACCCGAGAAAACCGTCTATTTTATCCTGTATGATTCTGCCATTGCACAGTTTGGAGAAACATCTCAGAGCGTCAGCCGCTACAGAGACACAAATGATAACGACTATAACTATACGCCTGCATTCTTTGAACGCTATCTGACACTTACCGGGGATCAAAAAGTTGCGTTTATCCTCTCTGTACGGGATGCCGACTTTGATTCCGATGTGACAGGCCATAATCTCTATGATTACAAATACCTGCCGGACATTGACGAGACCAGACAAAACAATGTGATTGATGCTGTTTCAGAAAAGATGGTAAATGTAATCAATAATATGAAAGACGGTCTGGAACTGGCTAACACGGACAGGACAGACAAAATTGCAATGCCGGACATCTATCTCGGTACACCGCACACCTATCATGGTACAGTAGAGGCGGCAGATGGCGCCGATGCAGAGAATGAGCTAATAAGAAAGTATCGTCACGTTTCAGAGGAGATTTATAACATTGTAAGCAGAACAGTTGGAAAAGACATCATAACCGGCATCTATTATGGACGGGAAGATCCTGATCCCATGCGGGATGAATTCGGCAACCTGAGCACCTCCTATAAAAACATGCAGTCTATCTCCCAATTTGCACATGAGAAAGGCCTAAAACTGTTCTGGAGCCCGTATTGTATCAATGATACACATTGGGATCAAATCGGTGAGATTGTAAATACCGGCAGTTTTATTGGCCAGGATGGCAGACTGCACGATGTCTTTGACAAGGTGATGATACAGCCGGGGTTATTCTACTCCGCTTTGGCCGGTGATCTCAATAATCTGCCGGCCAAGGTGATTAACCTTCACGCCAGTACGCAGGCACAAACCATGCTGGACGGCAGCAACGTGATTGGGACAGAAAAGCTAACGGATACCTTGATTACATTTGAGATGGAGTATGATATCTCGCTGGTGACTGGTAGAATGCATGGGGATGATGATACTGTAAAGATATATTCTATGCAAAAGGCCGATAACTTTGTAAGGACCTATAAGTACTTTAAAGACTTGATTCAAGATCCTTCCGTGTCCTACGGCATTTATGCCGGCGGCCCCAATGAGCTGGATTACGGAAAGGCCGCGTGGACCGGGGATAACACCAACCGCCATAATTTGATTAACCACCCCTCTGTTTTCGGTACATATGTAAGGGATGCAGCTGGCCGAAAAATTTGGAGCGATCCTACAGATGGAGATGCATACAATACGTTTTACAACACTATAAACATTGATGCAGGAGGGAATCAATATTATGCCACCTACAATGACGCCTTGCTGTATGACATTACTAATGGCGTTCTGAATCAAATCTGGACGCCGGCAGTCAAGCAATTTTTAAACGTGACAGAGGATACAGATTTTAATTAAAGAAAGGATGTGGCACAATGAAACACAAAAAACTAATTTGCATTTTTATAACATGTTTTTTGATAACATTCTCACGAATAGGCACAGCATTTGCCGAAGGAGAGCAGACGTATGATATTGGTACCTACTATCAACTGGGCAGCTATTTGGATGCGCCAATTGTATGGAAGTGCATAGACAACACAGATGAAAACGGTGTTTTGCTGGTAAGCGATAAAATACTCTGCTACAAAGCCGCAGATGTAGGAAAATCCAACTATCTTACAAATGGATATGTAATTGCCGGATCTAATTTTTGGGAAGAAACGGATATTCGCGCCTGGCTGAACTCCACAGCGCCCGCCGGCGATGTAGTCTGGCCAAGGGGGTATCCGCCGGAGGCAGATCGAATCTTTCGAAGTAAATATCCCTATGCGGACGAGGCGGGATTCTTATCAGAAGGGAACTTTACAGCCAGCGAGCTGGCTGTCATGAAGACAGTCAGTCAATGGCAGGCTTTGCCAGAATACAAGCTGGAACTGTCAGAAAACGGGCAGACGCGGCCATATCTGGCAACCTATACAACAGGAAGTGACCGTGACCCCTACACCCTGCATCACAACACGGTCTCTGAGTTTGGAGACGCCTTCCGCGGTGCCATGTACAGGGTTACAGACACCATGTTTCTGTTGAATGAAGCACAGGTCTACGCCATGTGGCAGAATTTTGGCATTGCCGGTGCAAAGCGGACAGACACTGCCGCATGGGCTGGAGCCGTTGACAGTGAAGCTGCCAAGTATTGGCCGCCGGCAGCAGATGAGGTGAGTGTAGATGAATACTCCGAGTATTGGCTGCGTACACCGGCGCTCAACAGGCCTTTTGATTATTGGTCTGATTCAAGTGGTCTTACCACAATACAAGGCGAAAACGGTTATATGTCAGCTTTAGTTAATGATAAAGAACTGGGAATCCGGCCGGCATTCTATCTGAATACGGATAATGTGATCATCAAGTCGGGGAGCGGAACAGAAACCGATCCCTATGTGATAGACGGCAATAGCGTCCAAACCGGTGTAGCCGTCTTCAGCCAGGGCAGGCAGCTGACGTTAGACCAGGCGCCCGTGGAAGAAAACGGACGGCTGCTGGTGCCGGTGCGGGCAGTTTTTGAATCTCTGGGTGCGGAGGTAAACTGGGATGAAGCGGCAAATCAGGTAACCGCAGTGAAAGAGGACACAACAGTTCAGCTGGAGATAGACAATGCAACGATGGTGGTTAACGAAGCAGAAGTTGCGCTGGAAGCACCCGCGCGGCTCATAGGCGACCGGACACTGGTGCCGCTTCGAGCCGTATCAGAAGCTTTGGATGCCAAGGTAGTATATGTAGAGAACCTGCAGCGCGTTGTAGTAGACCAGCCGGAACCGATGGTCTTCTCACCGGACTGGAATCCGTCTTGGTACCAAACTATTTTCCAAGGATGGGATGATTAGGATGAAAAAAATATGGAGTATACTATTGATGGGTTTTCTGCTGACGGCGCCCTGTGCGACGGTCGCCGAGGAAGAATTGACGTATGATATTGGTACCTATTATCAGCTGGGCAGCTATTTGGATGCGCCGATTGTATGGAAGTGCATAGACAACACAGATGAAAACGACGTCCTATTAGTAAGTGATAGAATTTTATGTTATAAGGCATTCGATGTGGGAGCAACCTCATATTTCGGACCGCAAGGCGTTGAAGCCGGATCTAATTTCTGGGAGGAAACGGATATTCGCGCCTGGCTGAACTCCACAGCGCCCGCCGGAGAGGTAATCTGGCCAAGGGGGTATCCGCCGGAGGCAGATCGCATCTTTCGAAGTAAATATCCTTATGCGGACGAGGCGGGCTTCTTATCAGAAGGGAACTTTACGGCCAGCGAGCTTGCTGCCATGAAAACAGTCAGCCAATGGCAGGCTTTGCCAGAATACAAGCTGGAGCTGTCAGAGAACGGGCAGACACGGCCATATCTGGCAAGCTATACAACAGGAAGTGACCGTGACCCCTACACCCTGCACCACAACACGGTCTCTGAGTTTGGAGACGCCTTCCGCGGTGCTATGTACAGGGTTACGGACACCATGTTTCTGTTGAATGAAGCACAGGTCTACGCCATGTGGCAGAATTTTGGAATTGTTGGTGCAAAGCGGACAGACACCGCGGCGTGGGTGGAGAGCGAGGTTGTTGACAGTAAGTATGCCAATTATCTGCAGCCGGCAGCAGATGAGGTGAGTGCAGATGAATACTCCGAGTATTGGCTGCGCACACCGTCACTCGGCCGACCTTTTAGTTCTTGGTCTCACTCAAAGAGTATATCTTCAATTCGAGGCGAAAATAGCTATATGTCAGCCATCTCTAATGATAAAGAACTGGGAATCCGGCCGGCATTCTATCTGAATACGGATAATGTGATCATCAAGTCGGGGAGCGGAACAGAAACCGATCCCTATGTGATAGACGGCAATAGCGTCCAAACCGGTGTAGCCGTCTTCAGCCAGGGCAGGCAGCTGACGTTAGACCAGGCGCCCGTGGAAGAAAACGGACGGCTGCTGGTGCCGGTGCGGGCAGTTTTTGAATCTCTGGGTGCGGAGGTAAACTGGGATGAAACGGCAAATCAGGTAACCGCAGTGAAAGAGGGTACAACAGTTCAGCTGGAGATAGACAATGCAACGATGGTGGTTAACGAAGCAGAAGTTGCGCTGGAAGCACCCGCGCGGCTCATAGGCGACCGGACACTGGTGCCGCTTCGAGCCGTATCAGAAGCTTTGGATGCCAAGGTAGTATATGTAGAGAACCTGCAGCGCGTTGTAGTAGACCAGCCGGAACCGATGGTCTTCTCACCGGACTGGAATCCGTCTTGGTACCAAACTATTTTCCAAGGATGGGATGATTAGGATGAATAAAATATGGAGTATACTATTGATGGGTTTTCTGCTGACGGCGCCCTGTGCGACGGTCGCCGAGGAAGAATTGACGTATGATATTGGTACCTACTATCAACTGGGCAGCTATTTGGATGCGCCGATTGTATGGAAGTGCATAGACAACACCGACGAAAACGGTATTTTGCTGGTAAGCGATAAAATACTCTGCTACAAAGCTGCGGATGTAGGAGAAACAGGCTATTTTGCTTCAAGCGGTGCAATTTTAAACACAAATTTCTGGGAGGAAACGGATATCCGTGCCTGGCTGAACTCCACAGCACCCGCCGGCGATGTAGTCTGGCCAAGGGGGTATCCGCCGGAGGCAAACCGTATCTTTCTCAGCAAATATCCCTATGTAGACGAAGCTGGATTCTTATCGGCAGAAAACTTTACGGCCAGTGAGCTGGCTGTCATGAAGACAGTCAGCCAATGGCAGGCATTGCCAGAATACAAGCTAGAACTGTCAGAAAACGGGCAGACGCGGCCATATCTGGCAACCTATACAACAGGAAGTGACCGTGACCCCTACACCCTGCATCACAACACGGTTTCTGAGTTTGGAGACGCCTTCCGCGGCGCCATGTACAGGGTTACAGACACCATGTTTCTGTTAAATGAAGCACAGGTCTACGCCATGTGGCAGAACTTCGGCATTGCCGGTGCAAAGCGGACAGACACTGCCGCATGGGCTGGAGCCGTTGACAGTGAAGCTGCCAAGTATTGGCCGCCGGCAGCAGATGAGGTGAGCGTAGATGAATACTCCGAGTATTGGCTGCGCACGCCGGCACTTGACAGGCCCTTTAGTTATTGGTCTCACTCACGTTGCCTTACCACGATACAAGGTGAAAACATTTATACAGAAGCTTCAACAAATGCTAAAGAATTGGGCATCCGTCCAGCATTCTATCTGAATACGGATAATGTGATCATCAAGTCGGGGAGCGGAACAGAAACCGATCCCTATGTGATAGACGGCAATAGCGTCCAAACCGGTGTAGCCGTCTTCAGCCAGGGCAGGCAGCTGACGTTAGACCAGGCGCCCGTGGAAGAAAACGGACGGCTGCTGGTGCCGGTGCGGGCAGTTTTTGAATCTCTGGGTGCGGAGGTAAACTGGGATGAAGCGGCAAATCAGGTAACCGCAGTGAAAGAGGGCACAACAGTTCAGCTGGAGATAGACAATGCAACGATGGTGGTTAACGAAGCAGAAGTTGCGCTGGAAGCACCCGCGCGGCTCATAGGCGACCGGACACTGGTGCCGCTCCGAGCCGTATCAGAAGCTTTGGATGCCAAGATAGTGTATGTAGAGAACCTGCAGCGCGTTGTAGTAGACCAGCCGGAACCGATGGTCTTCTCACCGGACTGGAATCCGTCCTGGTATCAAACTATTTTCCAAGGATGGGATGATTAGGATGAAAAAAATATGGAGTATGCTATTGATGGGTTTCCTGGTGACGGCGCCGTGTGCGGCGGTCGCCGAGGAAGAATTGACGTATGATATTGGCACCTACTATCAACTGGGCAGCTATTTGGATGCGCCAATTGTATGGAAGTGCATAGACAACACCGACGAAAACGGTGTTTTGCTGGTAAGCGATAAAATTATCTGCTACAAAGCCGCAGATGTAGGAAAATCCAACTATCTTACAAATGGATATGTAATTGCCGGTTCTAATTTCTGGGAGGAAACGGATATCCGTGCCTGGCTGAACTCCACAGCACCCGCCGGCGAGGTGGCCTGGCCAAGGGGGTATCCGCCGGAGGCAAATCGTATCTTCCTAAGCAAATATCCCTATGCGGACGAGGCGGGATTCTTATCGGAAGGAAACTTTACAGCCAGCGAGCTGGCTGTCATGAAGACAGTCATTCAATGGCAGGCATTGCCCGAATACAAGCTGGACCTGTCAGAAAACGAGCAGACGCGGCCATATCTGGCAACCTATACAACAGGAAGTGACCGTGACCCCTACACCCTGCACCACAACACGGTCTCTGAGTTTGGAGACGCCTTCCGCGGTGCCATGTACAGGGTTACGGACACCATGTTTCTGTTAAATGAAACACAGGTCTATGCCATGTGGCAGAATTTTGGAATTGTTGGTGCAAAACGGACAGACACTGCCGCATGGGCTGAAGCTGAAGCCGTTGACAGTGAAGCTGCCAAGTATCGGCAGCCGGCAGCAGATGAAGTGAGTGCAGATGAATACTCCGAGTATTGGCTGCGTACACCGGCGCTCAACAGGCCTTTTGATTATTGGTCTGATTCAAGTGGTCTTACCACGATACAAGGCGAAAACGGTTATATGTCAGCTTTAGTTAATGATAAAGAACTGGGAATCCGGCCGGCATTCTATCTGAATACGGATAATGTGATCATCAAGTCGGGGAGCGGAACAGAAACCGACCCCTATGTGATAGACGGCAAAAGCGTCCAAACTGGTGTAGCCGTCTTCAGCCAGGGCAGGCAGCTGACGTTAGACCAGGCGCCCGTGGAAGAAAACGGACGGCTGCTGGTGCCGGTGCGGGCAGTTTTTGAATCTCTGGGTGCGGAGGTAAACTGGGATGAAGCGGCAAATCAGGTAACCGCAGTGAAAGAGGGTACAACAGTTCAGCTGGAGATAGACAATGCAACGATGGTGGTTAACGAAGCAGAAGTTGAGCTGGAAGCACCTGCGCGGCTCATAGGCGACCGGACACTGGTGCCGCTCCGAGCCGTATCAGAAGCTTTGGATGCCAAGATAGTGTATGTAGAGAACCTGCAGCGCGTTGTAGTAGACCAGCCGGAACCGATGGTCTTCTCACCGGACTGGAATCCGTCTTGGTACCAAACTATTTTCCAAGGATGGGATGATTAGGATGAAAAAAATATGGAGTATACTATTGATGGGTTTTCTGCTGACGGCGCCCTGTGCGGCGGTCGCCGAGGAAGAATTGACGTATGATATTGGTACCTATTATCAGCTGGGCAGCTATTTGAATGCGCCGATTGTATGGAAGTGCATAGACAACACCGACGAAAACGGTATTTTGCTGGTAAGCGATAAAATACTCTGCTACAAAGCTGCGGATGTAGGAGAAACAGGCTATTTTGCTCCAAGCGGTGCAATTTTGAACACAAATTTTTGGGAAGAAACGAATATCCGTGCCTGGCTGAACTCCACAGCGCCCGCCGGAGAGGTGGTCTGGCCAAGGGGGTATCCGCCGGAGGCGGATCGCATCTTTCGAAGTAAATATCCTTATGCGGACGAGGCGGGCTTCTTATCAGAAGGGAACTTTACAGCCAGCGAGCTGGCTGTCATGAAGACAGTCAGTCAATGGCAGGCATTGCCAGAATACAAGCTGGAACTGTCAGAGAACGGGCAGACGCAGCCATATCTGTCAAGCTATACGACAGGCAGCGGTCGTGATCCTAATACCCTGCATCACAACACTATCTCTGAATTTGGAGACGCCTTCCGCGGTGCGATGTACAGAATTACGGACACCATGTTTCTGTTGAATGAAGCACAGGTCTACGCCATGTGGCAGAATTTTGGAATTGTTGGTGCAAAACGGACAGACACTGCCGCATGGGCTGAAGCCGTTGACAGTGAAGCTGCCAAGTATCGGCAGCCGGCAGCAGATGAAGTGAGTGTAGATGAATACTCCGAGTATTGGCTGCGTACGCCGGCCTTGGATCGTCCGTCCAATAATTATTCATATTCACGTGGTCTTACAACGATACGCGGAGAAAACAGCTATATGTCGGCATCAACCAATGACAAAGAACTGGGAATCCGGCCGGCATTCTATCTGAATACGGATAATGTGATCATCAAGTCGGGGAGCGGAACAGAAACCGATCCCTATGTGATAGACGGCAATAGCGTCCAAACCGGTGTAGCCGTCTTCAGCCAGGGCAGTCAGCTGTATCTCGACCAGCTTCCCGTGGAAGAAAACGGACGGCTGCTGGTGCCGGTGCGGGCAGTTTTTGAATCTCTGGGTGCGGAGGTAAACTGGGATGAAGCGGCAAATCAGGTAACCGCAGTGAAAGAGGGCACAACAGTTCAGCTGGAGATAGACAATGCAACGATGGTGGTTAACGAAGCAGAAGTTGCGCTGGAAGCACCCGCGCGGCTCATAGGCGACCGGACACTGGTGCCGCTTCGAGCCGTATCAGAAGCTTTGGATGCCAAGGTAGTATATGTAGAGAACCTGCAGCGCGTTGTAGTAGACCAGCCGGAACCGATGGTCTTCTCACCGGACTGGAATCCGTCTTGGTACCAAACTATTTTCCAAGGATGGGATGATTAGGATGAAAAAAATATGGAGTATACTATTGATGGGTTTTCTGCTGACGGCGCCCTGTGCGGCGGTCGCCGAGGAAGAATTGACGTATGATATTGGTACCTATTATCAGCTGGGCAGCTATTTGAATGCGCCGATTGTATGGAAGTGCATAGACAACACCGACGAAAACGGTGTTTTGCTGGTAAGCGATAAAATACTCTGCTACAAAGCTGCAGATGCAGGAGAAACTGTCTATTATGCTTCATTTTGTAACACAAACTTTTGGGAGGAAACGGATATCCGTGCCTGGCTGAACTCCACAGCGCCCGCCGGAGAGGTGGTCTGGCCAAGGGGGTATCCGCCGGAGGCAGATCGAATCAAAAACAGCAAATATCCCTATGCAGCCGAAGCTGGATTCTTATCGGAAGAGAATTTTACGGCCAGTGAGCTGGCTGTCATGAAGACAGTCAGCCAATGGCAGGCTTTGCCAGAATACAAGCTGGACCTGTCAGAAAACGAGCAGACGCGGCCATATCTGGCAACCTATACAACAGGAAGTGACCGTGACCCCTACACCCTGCATCACAACACGGTCTCTGAGTTTGGAGACGCCTTCCGCGGTGCTATGTACAGGGTTACAGACACCATGTTTCTGTTAAATGAAGCACAGGTCTACGCCATGTGGCAGAACTTCGGCATTGCCGGTGCAAAACGGACAGACACTGCCGCATGGGGCGCTGATAACGAATATGCCAAGTATTGGCCGCCGGCAGCAGATAAGGTGAGTGTAAATGAATACTCCGAGTATTGGCTGCGCACGCCGGCGCTCAACAGGCCTTTTGATTATTGGTCTGATTCAAGTGGTCTTACCACGATACAAGGCGAAAACGGCTATATGTCAGCTGCTACCAATGCTAAAGAATTGGGCATCCGGCCGGCATTCTATCTGAATACGGATAATGTGATCATCAAGTCGGGGAGCGGAACAGAAACCGATCCCTATGTGATAGACGGCAATAGCGTCCAAACCGGTGTAGCCGTCTTCAGCCAGGGCAGTCAGCTGTATCTCGACCAGCTTCCCGTGGAAGAAAACGGACGGCTGCTGGTGCCGGTGCGGGCAGTTTTTGAATCTCTGGGTGCGGAGGTAAACTGGGATGAAGCGGCAAATCAGGTAACCGCAGTGAAAGAGGGCACAACAGTTCAGCTGGAGATAGACAATGCAACGATGGTGGTTAACGAAGCAGAAGTTGCGCTGGAAGCACCCGCGCGGCTCATAGGCGACCGGACACTGGTGCCGCTCCGAGCCGTATCAGAAGCTTTGGATGCCAAGATAGTGTATGTAGAGAACCTGCAGCGCGTTGTAGTAGACCAGCCGGAACCGATGGTCTTCTCACCGGACTGGAATCCGTCTTGGTACCAAACTATTTTCCAAGGATGGGATGATTAGGATGAATAAAATATGGAGTATGTTCATGATTGGTATCCTGCTGGCGGCGCCGTGTGCGGCGGTCGCCGAGGAAGAATTGACGTATGATATTGGCACCTACTATCAGCTGGGCAGCTATTTGGATGCGCCAATTGTATGGAAGTGCATAGACAACACCGACGAAAACGGTGTTTTGCTGGTAAGCGATAAAATACTCTGCTACAAAGCTGCGGATGTAGGAGAAACAGGCTATTTTGCTCCAAGCGGTGCAATTTTGAACACAAATTTTTGGGAAGAAACGAATATCCGTGCCTGGCTGAACTCCACAGCGCCTGCCGGCGAGGTGGTCTGGCCAAGGGGGTATCCGCCGGAGGCAGATCGCATCTTTCGAAGTAAATATCCTTATGCGGACGAGGCGGGCTTCTTATCAGAAGGGAACTTTACAGCCAGCGAGCTGGCTGTCATGAAGACAGTCAGTCAATGGCAGGCTTTGCCAGAATACAAGCTGGAACTGTCAGAGAACGGGCAGACGCGGCCATATTTATCAACCTATACAACAGGAAGTGACCGTGACCCCTACACCCTGCACCACAACACGGTCTCTGAGTTTGGAGACGCCTTCCGCGGTGCCATGTACAGGGTTACGGACACCATGTTTCTGTTGAATGAAGCACAGGTCTACGCCATGTGGCAGAATTTTGGAATTGTTGGTGCAAAGCGGACAGACACTGCCGCATGGGCTGAAGCCGTTGACAGTGAAGCTGCCAAGTATTGGCCGCCGGCAGCAGATGAGGTGAGCGTAAATGAATACTCCGAGTATTGGCTGCGCACTCCGGCACTTGACAGGCCCTTTAGTTATTGGTCTCACTCACGTTGCCTTACCACGATACAAGGTGAAAACATTTATACAGAAGCTTCAACCAATGCTAAAGAATTGGGCATCCGTCCAGCATTCTATCTGAACACGGATAATGTGATCATCAAGTCGGGGAGCGGAACAGAAACCGACCCCTATGTGATAGACGGCAAAAGCGTCCAAACTGGTGTAGCCGTCTTCAGCCAGGGCAGGCAGCTGGCGCTAGATCAGGCGCCCGTGGAAGAAAACGGACGGCTGCTGGTGCCGGTGCGGGCAGTTTTTGAATCTCTGGGTGCGGAGGTAAACTGGGATGAAGCGGCAAATCAGGTAACCGCAGTGAAAGAGGGTACAACAGTTCAGCTGGAGATAGACAATGCAACGATGGTGGTTAACGAAGCAGAAGTTGAGCTGGAAGCACCTGCGCGGCTCATAGGCGATCGGACACTGGTGCCACTCCGAGCCGTATCAGAAGCTTTGGATGCCAAGATAGTGTATGTAGAGAACCTGCAGCGCGTTGTAGTAGACCAGCCGGAACCGATGGTCTTCTCACCGGACTGGAATCCGTCCTGGTATCAAACTATTTTCCAAGAATGGGATGATTAGGATGAAAAAAATATGGAGTATGCTATTGATGGGTTTCCTGGTGACGGCGCCGTGTGCGGCGGTCGCCGAGGAAGAATTGACGTATGATATTGGCACCTACTATCAGCTGGGCAGCTATTTGGATGCGCCAATTGTATGGAAGTGCATAGACAACACCGACGAAAACGGTGTTTTGCTGGTAAGCGATAAAATACTCTGCTACAAAGCTGCGGATGTAGGAGAAACAGGCTATTTTGCTCCAAGCGGTGCAATTTTGAACACAAATTTTTGGGAAGAAACGAATATCCGTGCCTGGCTGAACTCCACAGCGCCTGCCGGCGAGGTGGTCTGGCCAAGGGGGTATCCGCCGGAGGCAGATCGCATCTTTCGAAGTAAATATCCTTATGCGGACGAGGCGGGCTTCTTATCAGAAGGGAACTTTACAGCCAGCGAGCTGGCTGTCATGAAGACAGTCAGTCAATGGCAGGCTTTGCCAGAATACAAGCTGGAACTGTCAGAGAACGGGCAGACGCGGCCATATCTGGCAAGCTATACAACAGGAAGTGACCGTGACCCCTACACCCTGCACCACAACACGGTCTCTGAGTTTGGAGACGCCTTCCGCGGTGCCATGTACAGGGTTACGGATACCATGTTTCTGTTGAATGAAGCGCAGGTCTACGCCATGTGGCAGAACTTCGGCATTGCCGGTGCAAAGCGGACAGACACCGCGGCGTGGGTGGAGAGCGAGGTTGTTGACAGTAAGTATGCCAAGTATCGGCAGCCGGCAGCAGATGAGGTGAGTGTAGATGAATACTCCGAGTATTGGCTGCGCACGCCGGCGCTCGACAGGCCTTTTGATTATTGGTCTGACTCACGCGGTCTTACCACAATACAAGGGGAAAACAGCTATATGGCGGCTTCAACCAATGCTAAAGAACTAGGCATCCGGCCGGCATTCTATCTGAATACGGATAATGTGATCATCAAGTCGGGGAGCGGAACAGAAACCGATCCCTATGTGATAGACGGCAATAGCGTCCAAACCGGTGTAGCCGTCTTCAGCCAGGGCAGTCAGCTGGCGCTAGATCAGGCGCCCGTGGAAGAAAACGGACGGCTGCTGGTGCCGGTGCGGGCAGTTTTTGAATCTCTGGGTGCGGAGGTAAACTGGGATGAAGCGGCAAATCAGGTAACCGCAGTGAAAGAGGGTACAACAGTTCAGCTGGAGATAGACAATGCAACGATGGTGGTTAACGAAGCAGAAGTTGAGCTGGAAGCACCTGCGCGGCTCATAGGCGACCGGACACTGGTGCCGCTCCGAGCCGTATCAGAAGCTTTGGATGCCAAGATAGTGTATGTAGAGAACCTGCAGCGCGTTGTAGTAGACCAGCCGGAACCGATGGTCTTCTCACCGGACTGGAATCCGTCCTGGTATCAAACTATTTTCCAAGGATGGGATGATTAGGATGAATAAAATATGGAGTATGTTCATGATTGGTATCCTGCTGGCGGCGCCGTGTGCGTCGGTCGGCGCAGAAGATGCGACTACCCCAATTTAGGTCGAGCAGTAAATTCAGCTGGGCCAGTACTGGAAGGAACCGATCCTGCGAAAGTGCGTGGATATTGAGGCGGAGCACGGCCTCCTGATGCTCAGCGACAAAATTCTCTGCTACAAAGCTTTTGATTCACCTGCATATTATCCTTACAGCAACAGTCTTTGGGAGGTATCCAACCTGCGCACCTGGCTGAACCCCAGTGTGGATGCGGGGCAGCTGGTCTGGCCGCAGAACAACCCACTAAACCAGTAAAGGAGCGGCTATGCCCTTCTTACTTATGACAAGGAAAAGGGCTTTCTGCATTCGGATAACTTCACCACAGACGAACTGTCTGTTATGAAAACGGCCAGCCAGTGGACTTCCCTTACTGAGGATGAAAAATGGCGGGCAACCAATGGGATAGAAACCTGCCTGGGGTATTTGTATAATTACACCCCGGTGCGGTATGGCGGTTGCCCAGCGAGGTAACCCGCTATGCAGAGGTCACGCTGGAGAACTATGCCATGTACAAAGTGACAGATACGGTGTTTCTGCTCTCCGGCCATCAGGCTGGATCAACGCTAAAAAAGTAGACACAAAGATGCAATATATGATATATTAAAAAAGACATAAAAAAAGGAGAGATACTATGGGTACAAACAATTATACAAAATATGACAAAAATTTTAAAAAATCACTTGTCTCACTCCATCAAAACAGGAAAACCCAGACCCAACTTTGTAAAGAATACGGCGTTTCCCAATCCGCTTTAGGCAAATGGATAAAACAATATTCCACTGCCCTGGTCGATGATGGCCAAGTTCTTACCGCAAAAACAGGAGGTGTGAGATTTTGGAGCTGTTTACAAAGTAGACGAAACCGGCTTTTTATGGTAAAATAGAACCATAGGGAGGCGGTTTCTATGATGGGACAGAAGAGCGGTCAAATAAAGATATGCATAATTGGTATAGGCGAATTGGTGCCCGAAAACTATTTGCATAAAAAGATAGACAAATATATTGATTTTAATTTCATATATGACTTAGCACGCCCGTATTATTCAGAAATGGGACGTAAATCTGTAGATCCCGTTTTTATGGTAAAAATGATGTTAATCGGATATTTGTATGGCATAAAATCAGAGCGCCGCTTGGTAGAAGAAATACATTTGAATATAGGTTACAGATGGTTCTGTGGATTCAATATAGAGGATAAAATTCCGGAACATTCTCTCTTTAGCCAAAATCGCAGAAGGTGCTTTACGGACAGTAAAATATTTCAGGATATATTCAATCAAATTGTAATAGAATGCATGAAAAAGAAACTGGTTACCGGAGAAAATATGGTAAGCGATGGAACCTTCATTCCGGCAAATGTAGCATGGGACAGCAGGTATGAAGTTACAGAGACAATTCAAAAAAGCACCGTGGATTATCTGGATATATTGAAAAAAGAACTGGAAAATACAAGCGGATATAAGAAGCCGCCTATGGTAATAGAAGAAAAGAAACTGCTAAAAAGTCATACCGACCCTGACTGCTGCTATGTGAAACAGCCGCGCAAAAAAGGACTGGGTTATCTATGCGAGATGACGGTAGATACCAGCAATGGCATTATCACTGGAGTAGACTGTTTTGGAGCGAATCGTCGGGAAAGTAATATCATATTAAAACATCTCCAAAAGCAGCAAGAGACATTAGAGCTGGACATAAAACATCTCACTCTTGACAGTGGATATGATGTAGGCGCCGTACACAGGGGCTTAGAATTATTAGATATTATCGGATGCTGTTCGTCCATAAAATTTCATAACAACGCATTGAAAAAAGGATTTGAATATGATAGCGCTAAAGATTGTTTTGTTTGCCGGATGGGAAAAGAACTTGCTTTTAATAAATTGATATTTAAGAAAGGTACCTTTCATTACTACAGACAGGAGTGTATTGACTGTGAGAATTTACAGCATTGTGCTGTTGATTATGGAAGAATCAGAATGAATGCAAGTTCGCATTATGGTACCATGCACAGGAATCGCAAGCGTTGTTTAACTAACGAATACAAGCACCGAAAATATTGCGGTCAATTTGGAGCGAAGGGACCTTTTCGGTTCTTAAACGCGAGCATAAATTAAAACGAGCCGAAAAGGCGGTGTGAGGCTTTTTCTGTAAATTTGATTTTTCGGCGGTGTGAGGCTTTTAATGAAATTCTCTCGTTGTTATAGTAATCAATATACTTTTTTAATTCGTCTATGAAAGTGTTAACACTTTCAAATTTTTCACCATAAAACATTTCGACTTTTAATCTTCCAAAAAAATTTTCC
>NZ_JADCKB010000031.1 GCF_014982785.1 Ructibacterium gallinarum | reverse complement strand
AAACAATAATTTTTCCCGCATTTTATCCTCCATAAAAATATACTTTACTAAATTGGGGGCTTGTACACAATATCTTATCTTCCAAAAATCCAATAAACACTAAACTAAATCTTTTTCATTTTTCATTTATCAACAAAAGGAAGATAAGCGCCCATGGCTATAAGTTTGTTTTGCAATTCCTTGGAATCGATATGGCGCACAGTTTGCTGTTTCCAAGATGCAATTGCTGCAGCGATCCCAGCTGCCATACCCGTTATGAAGCAGCACGGCATCACTCGTACGGAACCTAACATAGCGCGGTCTGCTCCAATGCATCTACCGGCTACCAAGACATTATCCAACCCCATTGGAAGCAAAGAGCGATAAGAAATACCATAACTTTTTCCTTTTTCATAACCCTTTGCATATACATCTCCCAATCCTTCATCAACACCAATCTGATAGGAATGAATATCAATTGGATAAGCATATCTTCCAATTTCATCTGGAAATACCGCCTGCGTCATATAATCCTCTTGCCGTGCCATATAATCACAATGGATTCTGCGTGTTTCTCTAATTCCCAGAACGTCTGCCGTTAATAACAATTTTGCGTTTTCATACCCATCGAGATACTCCTTATAATATCGTTCATATTCTCGTATCCGCTTGCGCATTTGTACAATAGCTTCCGTAATGGATGTTTCATCTGTACCATCAACACCAAATACATGCCCTATATTTCCGCCACCATAATGCCTGTCTAATTTCCACATACCAGGGAGGCTGGGATCCTCCACTGTAAATACGCCGTCCGCAAACGCCTGCTTCAAAAACCTATTATCTGGATCTTTCCCCAATTCAACAATAGCTCTATTCCAGTCAATATCTCCCCAAAGACTGCATAAGGTTGCAGGCATCATATGTCCTTTTCCATCTCCCAGAGAAAACTTTGCACCTGCACCCACAGCCAAAAAGCCATCGCCCGTTGCGTCAACAAAGCAGTTGGCCCTTACTGCAAACAATCGTTCTTTTCCCTTAAAAATTGCATAATTGACAATACCGTGCTCCGTTATAACATCCAGCAAATTGGTCTCAAACAAAAATATAACGCCGGATTTCTTTACCATATCATCGTATACCTGCTTCAACGTTTCAGTATCAATTGAAAACTCAATTTGCGTGTAATCTATGTTCCCATACAATTTGTCAAAAATTTCCCTTCCAATACCCCCTGCAAGAAAATGAACACCATCTGAAAACCGCATAAAAGCTGGTACTTTTGCATTTGTTGCTGCACCGCCAAAGCATTGTTCTTTTTCAAACAAACACACCTTTGCTCCACACCGTGCCGCGGCAACAGCAGCTGCCACCCCGGCCGGGCCGCCGCCAACCACACATACATCTGTATCAAATCGGACATCTATTTGTTTCTCATATTTTATCTTTTCCATCCCATCTCGCTCCTGCTTTCCATACAAAATACTTAAAATACTCATTCGTTCAATCTATCTACAAAATAGCACGACAACTCTTTATACGCTTCATACAATTTTGTATATAATAAAAAATTCTTCATATTTGGCTTATAAACGGTATTTTTCGTCTTCGCCATAGTTTTTGCAGCTTCCGCAAGGCTGTTATATCCCCTTTCGGAAACTGCACCAAAAATAGCACTTCCATGGGCACAAGTTTGGGCTGTACCTGCCGTCCGTATTTCTCTTCCTGTAACATCTGCATATATTTGCAAAAGCAAAGGGTCTTTTTCAGCAATACCACCGGCTGCAAAAATTTGTTTAACCGGCACTCCGTTTGTTTCATATAGTTCAATAATCTGCCTTGTACCGTATGCGGTAGCCTCTATCAAAGCTCTATATATTTCCTCAGGCTTTGTATTGATCGTAAGGCCATAAATTATGCCTTTAAGATCCGCATTGCCATATGGTGTTCTGTTTCCGTTCCACCAATCAAGCGCCAACAGGCCATTTGAACCAGGGGACACTTTCTCGGCCTTTTTTCGAAGAATTGTATGGATGTTTTCTTTATTTTTATCTGCCTCTGCCATATATGAATATGGAACACAGTTTTTTATAAACCAATGAAAGCAATCTCCTATACAAGCTTGCCCAGCTTCATATGCATAATACCCTTCCATAATCCCATCTTTAACGACACCGGAAATGCCAGGAATAACTACTTCACGTTCACCGAGCAAAATATGGCAGGACGATGTTCCGATTATAATCAGCAAACTGCCTGGCTCCACAACGCCAACTGATGGCAGGGCGGCATGTGCGTCAATAATTGCCGGGGCAACAGGAGTTCCCTCCTTTATTCCAAGCAACTCTGATCCTTTCTTACTTATTCTTCCTGCCGGCTTATCCATTCCGATAATATGTTCAGATACCTTGTCCCCAATTATATGTTCCAGCCTTCCGTCCAGCCTACGGAAAAACATCCTTCGCGGATAACCCTCTTTCTTGCTCCACATAGCCTTAAATCCGGCAGTACACACAGAATGTGTTTCCTCTCCTGTCAGCTGCCATATGATCCAATCCGCAGCTTCTATAAACCGCCCGGTATACTCATATATCTCTTCATCCTCTTTTAAAATTTGATAAATTTTGGGAAACATCCATTCACTTGAAATCGATCCCCCATACCGGTTCAGCCAGCTTTCGTTCATATTCTTTGCAAGCACATTAATTTCATCTGCCTCCTTCTGTGCCGCATGGTGTTTCCATAGTTTTACATAGCTATGCGGTCTGTTTTTAAATTTTTTAAGGAAACATAAAGGCGTTCCATCTTCTGTCACCGGCATAATGGTCGAGGCGGTAAAATCTACCCCCACACCAACAATTTCTTCGCCCCTAATTTTGGCAGATCTTATCGCATCCTTTACAACAAATCTCATTGTGTCAAGATAATCCTGCGGGTGCTGAAGCGCAAAATTTTTCGGCAGCTTTTCATTATTTAAAAAGAGTTCGGACATAACTCCGTGACTGTATTTCATTTCTGACACGGCAAGCACCTCTCCATTGGCTATATCCACCACGACTGCCCTTGCTGACAAGGTCCCAAAGTCTATTCCTATTGAATATTTACCCATATTCTTTCCCCTTTTAGTTTTGATAAAATAATGGTCAGCCCTTCACCGCTCCAACCATAACACCTTTTACAAAATACTTTTGCAAAAACGGATAGACACATAAAATAGGCAATGTAGAGACAACTACTGTTGCATATTTAATACTTTCACCAATAGAATCTCGTTCCGCAAGTGCCACACTGGTCATCATTTCATCCGTATTGTTATTCACCAAGATCTCGCGCAAAATCAATTGGAGTGGATATTTCGTTCTGGATTTTATAAACAACACTGCATTAAACCAAGAGTTCCAGTATGATACCCCATAAAATAAAATCATAACCGCAACAATTGCCATTGACGCCGGAATTACAATTCTAAAAAGTATTATAAAATCATTGGCCCCATCAATTTGTGCCGATTCTATCAAACTGTCCGGAATTTGACAAAACGATGTTCTCATTACAATCAGATTCCAAGTGGATAAACAAGACGGAAGAATCAATGCCCAAATCGAATTTCCCAAATGCAAGGTGTTGTTTACAATTAAATAAAATGGTATCATACCGCCCGAAAAAAACATTGTAAACATAACAATTCCTAAAATTGTATTTCCCCACATGAGGTTTCTTCTCGACAACACATACGCGCCTAGCGAAGTAATAATAATACTCAAAAACGTCCCGCAAAGTACAACCACTAATGTAGTTCTATATCCACTAAAAATATTTGGATTTTTTGCAACCATCTCATAAGCAGCTATATTAAAATCTTTGGGAAATAATATTAGGCCATTTGCCCTGAGCACTTCCGTCGAATTGCTAAAAGAGGCCATAATAACATGTACCATCGGTAAAACCATGATAAGGATCATTCCTGTCATGATCACATACAAAAATATGTCAAATACAATTTCTCCCAGTGTCCTACTCTTTCTCACTTTACTTCCTCCTTACCATAGCCCTTGTCCAGTTACCTTATTACTGATTTTATTTGCAATGATAAGAATCATTACATTGATAATTGAATTAAATAGTCCAATTGCGGTACTATAACTGTACTGTGCTCCTTCTAACAGACCTATGCGATACACATATGTAGAGATAATATCAGCAGTCTCGTATATATTAGGAGAATAGAGCAACATAACTTTTTCATATCCAATCGTCATGAAATGCCCCAGCTTTAAAATTAGCATAATGATAATGGTTGGTACAATGCTCGGTATTGTTATATGAAACATTTTCCTCCATCTGCCGGCACCATCCAGTTCAGCTGCTTCATACAGCTGCAGATCAATGGCCGATAAAGCAGACAGATAAATGATACTATTCCACCCAATTCCCTGCCACAGTTCGCTCAAAATATAGATGGTTCTAAATTTAGCCGGATCTGCAAGCAGATTGGTCCGCTCCATTCCGAAAACATTGACAAGAATGGATGTAATCATACCATCACGTCCTACAAACTGTACAATCAAGCCGCATATGACAACTAAAGATATAAAGTGTGGCAAATAGGTAAGCGTCTGCACTACTCTTTTATATTTGTTACTTCTAATTTCGTTTAGAAACAACGCAAATATAATAGGCGCAGGGAATGTCCATAAGATGCTGAAAAAACTCAACAAAACCGTATTCTTTAACACCCGGACAAATGAATAGTCATTGATAAATTTGATAAACCATTGAAGTCCTACCCATTCGCTTCCCAAGATGCCGTCCACAATTTTATAGTTCTTAAACGCGATAATTGCACCATACATCGGCATATAACAAAATGCAATATAATATAATAGGACAGGTATCGCCATTAGATACACATATTTATTCCGAAGAAAATCCTTTTTTACCCTTACCGCAAAAGAGTTTCCTTTGAGAGAAACTTCTTTTTTTAACATTCTATTCCCCCCTGATTTACTGAGCTAAGGCACGATCATATGCAGTTTGTATTAATTCACAGACTCTGTCAATCTGCATAGTTTTTAGTTCCTCTACAAATTTATCGTATTGATCCAAGGAATCAATACCCGAAATCAACCTTGCATATTTCTCTTCCACATAGGTGTTGATCTGAGAGACAAGAGCATTATATTCTTCCGTTTCTTCCGCATTAAACTTATAGCATGCTCTCCAGATCATGGAAGGCTGTGTCTTCGCGCCATCTGCTGACCAAGTCTGCAACGCCTGCTGCTGTAATTCGCTGTTATAGTACTGTGCTAAATACGCCTCGTCCAAATATCCAGTTGCATTTGGACGGGCATAGTTTGCAAGCGCTGTGTTCAAATCATATCCATCTGGATTATTTGTAATTAACTCTGTATAAACAGGAGTACCATTTTCCATTGTATAGCTCGTACCTTCTATACCAAAATTATACAGCATATGCCCTTCCTCCGAAAAGGCATAGTCCAACCATTGCAATGTTCTTTCAGGATTTTTATTTGCTGTAGAAACACCAACCATTCCGGCATATGTATAACCATCCATTCTATCAAAAGGCACGATTGGGCAGACATCACCTTCATTTAATGTCGGATACGGACAAATTGCCAACTCAGCTTCCGGCAAAACTCGTTTTAATTCTGCTTCTCTTGTCCGAAGAGTACTCACATTGTCTGTCCATGCACCGGCCTCTCCGTTATAAATTTTTCCTTCTAATCCTTTACTATCTATCGTCGTGATATCAGGATCCAACAATCCCTCATCAATCCAGCTTCTCATTGTACTGATGAACTCTTTAATTCTTTCATCTGTAAACCCATGTTTTACCTTGCCGTCAACAGGATCCACAAAAAAGTTTCTGGCAATCCCATATGCACCAATAAACTGTGCAAACGATTTAACAACGGAATAACTGTCTGTATCAAAGAAAACCAACGGAGAGGCTATCCCCTCATTTTTAAAGGCTCTGAGCACGTTTTCCCAATCTGCAATCGTCTTCGGGATTTCCAATCCACATTTGTCAAGCAAATCCTTTCTGATAATCGGGCCATGCATAACCGTATATTTTTCGTTGTCGGATAAATTTGGGATTGTGTAAAATCTGCCATTGGTGGTAACCCATTTTTTTGATTCTGGAATTACCGTATCAATATAATTCAGCATGTTTGGCATATTTTCTTTAACTAGATCAGTTAAATCCATCAAAATTCCATCTTTGTTAGCCTGTTCTTCTCCTCCCGTATAACTTGACCAGTCTCTTTCAATAATGTCCGGATAGTCTCCAGATGCAAGCATTACATTAAACTGCTCACTAACATTAGCAGAAGAAGGATGTATAAATTCGATTTCTACATTCGTTCTTTTCTCTAACTCTTTATAAAAATCAAGCTCACCCATATCAACAGCAAACTGTGACACATTGGTTGGAAGCGCCGCCCAATACGTCAGCTTTACCCGCTCAGTCTCTTGTGCAGATTCTGAATTTCCGCAGCCGGCGAGTGTTGCTAACATAAGAGAGGCCATAACCGCCACCGATACAAATCTCTTATTTTTCATTATTTTTCCTCCTCTGATATCTTAAATTAAATAGTTAAGTTGTATTTATAAAATGTGCAATAATTATTGTCATGGTAGTTATGCGCACCGTTGAAAGCTGTTCGTACAGCCACATACATACTGCTGCCTTCTAGGAGACAAGACGGATACTGAAACCCAGTGATGCTACTGTCTGTATCACTGGCATTAACAATTTCGCCATCCAACTTCCACGTTTTTAGGTCCATCGAAGTATATACGGACAATACATTTCTCATCGGATACCGATTACCCACGGAAATATACCCCCCTTTGGTTTGATGTAAAATTTCAAATTTACTATGCGCCATAGGAAACGACATTTCTCCAAGCAGCTGCAACGCCTTATCCGGATGTTGCAAATCTGCCTTTAAAATCAATGCTCTGTTATCCTGGTACCGCAACACATTGAGCAATCTTCCTTTTGGGTCCATAACAAGACTACCCTCTATTGCACAATTTTTGTTTGTCGGTCTCACCCACTCGCTAATGATCCAGTTTTCTGCCTTGCACAAATCTGCATCTTTATCAATAGATATTACCGCATTGGAAAATCCCTGCTTCCAGCTTCCATATTCCAAAGATGTCCACAGTCGTCCAGACTCGGTAATTATTTGGCAGGGTGCTCGATGGAATCCTTTTTCATAAGGCGAACACGAGCCTCGCGCTATAACGGCGGGAGGGCGCCAGGTCTCACCGTTATCTTCACTACACCCTATCAACAAATCCCCATATTCCGTTGACAACGCAAGCATATACAACTTCTCTCGATGAACAAACAGCTTACCCCAAAAGCAAGGGAATAGATCCGTCACATACTTCCATGATTTTCCGTCATCTGTCGAACGGAACAGCGACGTTAAGTTCTGTGGTCTATCTCTTCCAAAATAGTCCAATGAAGCAAGCAAACTGCCGTCAGGGCTCCGGACAATACTTGGACTGCATAGATAATTTCCCGAAAAGTAATAGCTCCGATCCTCTGGATGTAAATAATGAATAACAGTGCCCGGCACTTCACCTGTCCTAAATAACCTTTTTTCTCCAGTTTGGTGTTTCCCTTCAATCCACACCTCATAATCGCAGCGCTCTTTCAGTCCTGTTATAGTAATAGCGCAAGAAGAAGCCGCAAATTGTGCTTTATACCGGTCTTGCCGTTCTTTTACATGAACTAGGCAAATTTCACCTTTTTGGTTATTAATCCATTCCAGCTGCACTCCATCCCGCAATGGGGATAATCGGCAAATATATGGATATTTTTGTGTCAGATCTTCATCGACCGGGATATACGGACGATAACTCCACATACGCTCCATGCTCATCACACAGCACCTTTCTTAGAAATTGCCAACCATCTCTGCATTATTGTCTCTGCTTCCAAATGCATCTGGTCAATTACACTTTTTTGATATTCCGTTAATTCTCTCTCATCTTTACTGCGACTATACAAATCCATTTTTACCGCATACTTATTCATATGATATTTTGCAGTCACTGGATATGCCATACTTTCTGTAAATGCGCTGAGGGATAAAAAACCCTGTACATGTTGTGCGAGGTACGCATTCTTATCATAGTTTGCACACAACCATCCATATAGCTCGGGATGAAAATTGGCCATTACACCGGAATATCCGGAGGCCCCATTTTGTAAAGACAAAAGCAGAGTCTGTGCATTTGCATTAAATAATTTAATTTGGCTTCCTTGTAACAATTTAAGTCGTTTTTTTAACATCAGAGGATCACAACAAGTGTCTTTTAAAAAATAAAATCGTTTCGTATCCACACACCAGTTTAAAATTTCCTCCGACAACAGCCGCTTATATGGATAAGGACATTCATAAATTCCCAACTTGATACTAGATGGAATATGGCTAAGCAGATACTCCGCATTGTTTATCCAAACACTGTCGCTCTCTTGGTGTAGATCCAGACGATTGCTAACTAAAACAACGCTTTCGATACCCGTTTCCGCCATCGCACACACCTCTTCAACTTGAGCTTCGAGAGATGCCGACACATGCCCGGATGCAACAATACTCATATTGCTACCAATGTTTTTCGCCGCAGTAACCACTTCTGCAGCCAGTCGTATTCGTTCTACAAGAGACAAATGAAACATCTCACTGGACTGACAAACTGCAAAAATACCATTACATCGTTTCGCATTATACCATTTTACCATTTGAACAACCGCATCATAATCTATTTCACGACGGTATCCAAACGGCGTAATCATTGTGGGATAAATACCACTGTTCATCATATTTTTCTCTCCGTATTTTTGAAATTTAAAATTTTGTGCACACCATTTGATTTGATACCGCGATATTTACTATTTCATTTGGTAAAAGTGTAATTTCAAGCCATCCGTTCTGCAAATTCGTCTCTCCGTGCAGACCCGATATTTTGACATCACTATCGTTAACATTATCTGTTTTTAGCGCGGTATTGATATAAACTGTTTGTCTCTTTGTAGACATTGCCTTTATAGTTTCTCCGGACCAATCAAGCATAACAATCGGTACATCTTCATCTGCAGCCGAAAATTTAAGCTTATCCGATTGGTATTCCGTAGCGGCAGCATACTCTACATCTATATCCTTAAACGACCAGCCCGCTTCACTTTGACCTCCGGACTCCAACAGGGTAAATTCACCATCACCAATGTTGTGCCTATCAATATAGTCTTTGAAAAATTTTAGAGCCATTGCAATCGGCATTTCTTTTCCTGTATTTCCGTCATCCAGCAAAAGCCCGTGATGTTCCTTTGCTGTCAATGCTGTTTCACCTTTTCCCACAGGTGTGGTAAAAAAGTATCGGCGTGTAGAGGTTCGCTTAGTGTACAGTTCCCAGTTGACAGCGCCGCCATATCCATTGGCATAAGCATACAACCAATGCGCAAAATTAAACTGATTTGTCTGGTCATATTCCAGCGCTTCGCCGCTGTCTAATTCCTGTCCCGCATTGACACCGAATTCTCCTAAAATAACGGGGATTTCAGCACCGGTATTTTGCAGAACATCGAATGTATGCAAAGAATTGTAGACATCCTCATAACTGTTTGGATAAGTATACAGATGGTGATTCCACCAATCCAGCTCCTCAACATTTGCTTGATATAGTGCAACATTGCTCATATAACCAATGGTAATTAACGCATCGGAATCATACATACGTATCAAATCACGCCGTTCGTCAATTCCTTTTGTGATTGTTTCATTAATTGCATCATCCAACTGATTGACAATCTCAAACGAACCATTTTGTGCAGGATCGTATAAGCTTTCGTGCATATCATAGCTCCAAATCGATCCAGTCATCAGATAGTACCATGCAATAGATTCTGCTGCGACAATATTGTTCAGCAGTCCTGGATAAGAAGAATTTGCAACTGCTGATAATCTACCTCCGCTTTTTGTATATTCTGAAAGATAATAATTATAGGTACTCTGAATTGTCGAGGTTTTCCCGGGTGGTATCGTATTCATAATTTCATTTCCTACAAAATCATACTTCAGCATCGGATTAGAAGCATCGTTGCCACCAAATCTAAACAACAACTGAGGAAGGTACGGCTCATTCCATAAATCATAGCCTATCACCATAGGCTCATCTCCATACGCTTTTGCAATCTTTTCTATCGTTTCAAGTTCTTCCTTTCGGTTATCTTTGAACCCTTCCTGAATACATGGATAAATATATATTTTATATTTTCGTGCAAGATTTTTAATGACCTTGGCAGGTTGTTCGTCCGTAGGAATATTCCAAAACCTGAAACAGTTAACCCCAATTTCATTTGCCTCCCTGAAAAGGGTTTCCAATTTTTCTACACTGTATGTTCCATAAGTGGGGTGTCCGACAAAATTATAATATTCCATCGGGCCAAAAACACTGGCACCGATCAAAAACAATTCTTCACCCCATGGATCAACCAGCGTCTTTCCATCTGCGCTGACAGTTACCCCTGCTGGCGGTTTTTCCTCTGTTATTTCGTATGTATTTAGATCCTGCAAATTCTTTTCCAGCAGCTTTTCTTTGGTATAAACAGTATCCAGTGTTCTAGAACGAAAAGTCTCCATTGTTTTGGCTACGGAATTTATAAAATCCGGATGGCTATAGAAATCTTTCTCTGCAATTCCATAGAACAACCAATCGCTTCCAATATAGCGTCCATCATAGTTGGTCAAAATTCCGGCTGCATGTCCCAGATTGTGCCCATACTCATCGGTTGCCTCCAGCAGCGGTATGTATTCGCCACTATCTGGAAACGGAAATCCAACAGCAGAACTTCCGCTGTAATTTCCTGTAATATCACAATCTAATGAAACAATGTTCTGATCTTGATTTACATTAATGTGTCTTACGCCTTCTAAAAGATACGGTTCGTAATCCATCCCCTCAAAAATAGGTATCACGAACTCTTTGGTATTTAATAGGTTAAAAAATTCAGGACCTGCAACCACCAAATCTCCGCCATTTTCCAAATAGCCTCTAAACACATTGACAAACTCCTCTTCTACCGCATTCAGGCAGACCAAACAATCTAGTCTTTCTGCATCTAATGCATGATAATTATACATATCATCATATTGCAGCAATTGAACCTCAAACCCACTGCTTTCTAAGATGCTTTTCAAATCGTTTGCTATTGCTCTGTAGCTTTCATCCGCATAAATTCCTACGGTATAGAGGCCATAATCCCGAACCGATTCGTCCATAGCTCTTACAATAATTGCGGCCGTTTCTGCACGGCTAATAGCATCAGTCGAACGAAATGCACCATTCTGGTCCCCTGTCAAAAATCCGTTGGCATATGCCGCCAATACTTCTTCCTGAAAAGATTGGTCAATACTAGTCCAATCCTGAATTGTGTCCTGATAGAATGCCAACTTAGTTTGATCTATCTGCTTTGCGAAAAGACGTACCAAAATTCTTGCGGCTTCCTGACGTTGTATGTCCCTTTCACTGTTGTCAAACTCACCGTTACGGATAACACCAAGCTCTTTCGCCTTTTGCATATATGCCTCAGACCAGTCCACACCTGTTACAAATATACCACTCGCGTTTAAAGCACATTTTACAAATTCTTCTACCGTAATATTTTCATCAGGGCGAAATGTGCCGTCTCCATATCCGTTCATTATGCCCAAAGCTGTAAGTTGTACAATATATTTTTTTGCCCAACTATTATAAGAATCAAGAAATGTTACTATTTGATTCTCATCTGCATGCGTAGCGGCTTGAAAGTTTAGTTCTCGGTTAATTTCAATCCGATCAACATAGGTATGTCCAGATGTAGCCGCATAGTTATTCACTATCCTAATTTCATTGATTCCTCCTTCAGTACCGCTAAGCAATACCGTCTCCTGCGTACTTAACTTTTTACCGTCCACATACACGACCAGTTTTGCATTAGCCATATCCACGACCGCCGTAATGGTATACCATTTTCCCGGCTCATATGTTACCGGCGTATCAAAGTTACAAAAAACATTGTTTGCATTTCTATACCCAATCGTACCATTTGTTCCAAAGCAAAGTGGATAGATATACTGGCCGACTCCGCCCGATGTATTGGCGCCAATCATTAAATAACGGTCAAAGGCCATATTGTCACACATTATATCCAGGCTAATACTATATACATCTCCTGACAAATTTAACCCGCCCAGTGTGATATAGGGGTCTGCAGCTCCAGCTGAAGACAACTCAGCAGACGTATGTATATCCAGACATGACCGACCATCTACCGTTGCAATACTAACAAAATCCGTATGCTGGTCGGCTACAGTCCAACTACTGTTCAATTTGTCAAAGTCATCTGCAAAAGCTGAAACTGTACCGCTATTTCTTGAAATGGTCAAAGGAATATCAGATGTTTCACCAGCAGGAAAAAAAGCAATGGAACCAATCTGACATTCATCCGGGCCAATGTACATACTACTCCACCAAATTGTTGAAATATTTACCTTGAAGTATTTAGTTTCAGCGGGAATGTTATCCACACTATAAATATACTTTCTCCAGCTATGTTCAAAAGTTACGCTGGATTCTCCCTGTATAGACGTCCAATTGTTTCCATCCTCGGAAATCTGAAAGGTAAAAGGGTTTTTATTGCTTTCATTAATTCTAAAAATATATTCATAACCACTGACAAACGCCGTCATTTTAATCACGGATATGTCCTCTATTTTATAAACCAGGTATGCCTCTGTATTTTTAACCTGTGGGTACGCACGGGATACATCATCATATTTTTCATTTTGACGATTGGTAACTTGTATATTTTTACTTTCATATACAAGATCCAAGTTTTCAAGCTCATCAACCCACGCACCTGTAGTTGACAATGCATCGTTTGCTGAAACATCTGCGGGTATAGGCTCTGCAAAGACAGCTCCGCAAATATTACATGCCATCAAAATTGCCAACGTTACAGGCCATATTCTGCACCATCTTGCTATCCCCTTACATCTCATATGTTCTACCTCTCTTTCTTTTTTACACATTAAAAATTTAGAACACAACTGATACATTGTCGGTATAACATGGCTGCATAGTAGTAAAATCATCCCAACAAAATACACACATGATATAATTTCCAACAGTATAATCCTCTGGCACAGCTACATCCGTCGTACATATGCCGGTAATTTGATTACTATAACTCATACTTTTTTTGTGCGAAACCGTTTTCAATGTTCCATCATCACTGTAAATCGCAGCAATTAAATAAGGCGCTGCAAACTTTCCAGAATAATTCTCAACCATTGCCTTTCCTTTCAATACATCACTGGCACTAACCCCATCTGATACATCTGTATGGCACAACTCTTTTACAAATAAATCTTCTGTCACTGTCCGAAACCAAGCCACCTTTACACCATCTGCGTACATTATATAAGTAGTACCATATGACAGCGGTACAGACGAAAGATTCATCGTATATATGCCGTCTAGTGATGTCACGGTCTCGTTATGAATTTCCGTGCCTTCCATATTTGTTAAGCGCAATGTCATTTCCATGTTTTCAGGTGATGCGACAGTGATTTTGCTGAGTGAAATCGGTGTTCTTAAAACATCCTCTACTTGTATATTTTGAGCATCATAAATTGCGGAAGCAGTGTAGCCATATACCTTTTCCGCTTCCTGAATGTCTACTCTCCAGATAAAACAGCTTCCAGTGGCCCCCGTCTTATTGTTATTTCTAAACTCTATTTTCTGAATCGTGCTATCCGTCTGCAGTTCGGCCTCTGCCATAGAAGATTTGGATGCAAAGAAATTAATCGGCGTTGTGTTTAGTTTCTCTCCATCTAAGAAGACATCCCCCAAGCCGGTCTGCATATCGACGTACATAGTAACCTGATAGCGTGTTGATCCAGTATACGTGACCGGTGTGTTTACTTCAGTCTGAAAAGGAGTATAGGACTCATTAGTCCCATCAGCATAATACCCTATCGTATTCACTCCGGCAGCTGTGTGGCGGAAGGTAATCCCTTTAAAATAATCTCTGCTTCCGCTGCCGTAATAATAGTACAACTGAAATTCCTCATCATAGCTATAATGCAAAAGGGTAATATCAAAATCACATTTTAAAATTCCCCCATGGTTCACCGGTACAGAAATCCCTGCCCGGTTTTCACCACCATTGCCCGGATTTGCACCATACTGCAACCTAACTCTCTGCTTCTCTTGTTGATAGGTTACCGCACCCTTGTAATTATCCTGCATCTCCAAGGTATAAGCACCTTCTACCATATGATCTGCGTTATCTGCATTCACAGAAGACAAGTTACTGTACTCTGTTGTATTCTCTGTAGCTTGATATACCGCCATGTCATAAATAGTAGCCGCACCTACCGCTGCGCTTTTATTGTTGTTGCGCAGATCAACTGTTATAATTTGACTAATTGGGCTATCGCCGTATTTACTTGCATAAAAATCAACTTTATCGCTATTGGCCTTTTGACCATTAATATACACGTCACCCATACCAGTCGCAAGATTGATATACTCCGATATCTTATATTTTGCGCCGGGCAAATAACTCATATTGCTCCCATCTTGATTTTTAAAAGGAGTAAACGCCGTCTGCCCTGTGTAGTATCCAATCAGTCTTGTATCCGCAGCATGATTGTATGTAAAACTGACACCCTTGAAAAACGAGGTTCCTGTTGCATAATAATTGTAATTTACAAACTCTTCATCACCAACTCCCTGGCCAGTAATAGCAACGGTATATTCAATTTTAACCATATCTGCCGCATTCAAATTGGAAAGTTGAATATTGGCCTGATTATTTCCAGTATTTGATGGGTTTACCGCATACTGCAAACGCACGCTCTGCTCATCTCCCTGATACACAGCCGAACCTTTTGCGTTAGCAGACGTCGCATTGGTATATCCGTTTTCCTGCATTCCATTTGCATTTTTTGTATCCACATCATCTGTAACAGAATACGCATCCGCCGAAACTGCAATCGTAACCGTATCAGAGACAAAACTACCCCAATTGTTATTACCGATCACATACACATTATAAATACGGCTCTCGCTTGGCGTCCAGGCACAACTAACCCTTCGGTTTACAGGAAGAACTGGATCATTATTTATTTTTTCTCCATCAACATAAAAATCTGCGTTTTCAATGATAGACGACATTGTGCAAATCAATTCTATTGTTTCCCCGAATTCATATACGCCATCCGCATTTCCCATTATCATTTCCAGACTTTGCGTCTCCTCTGCCAACACCTGGCCTGTTCCTACAAATAGGAAAGTAAGCAAAGTCCATATTGCCACAATTCTCTTTTTCATACTTCTTCCTCCTTTAAAATTTTATCGTTTTGTTGCTGATGGCAAGTAGATTATAGATTGCCGTCGCGGCCTGTGCTCTTGTTACAGCTTCCCGCGGGGCAAAATTCCCATTCTCCATTCCGTTCAACAAACCCAATCCACCACAAGCCCGTACATATGCAACTGCCCAATCACTGATTTCTGCTTCGTCACTAAATTGTCTGCTTGTATAGCTTGAAAATCCGACAACATGTTCATACAAACCGTATATAACTTTTGCCATTTCTTCCCTGCTAATCAAGCGTTCTGGTTCAAACATATTATCATACCCTTGTATGATCTCGAGCGCACTCATAGCACTGACACTTTTATAAAACCAGTCACTCTCTTTGACATCTTGAAAATGCATTGCGTTTGCAACATCCGTATCTTCTTCTAAATATGTAAAAAGGCCAAAACAAATCTCAGCGAATTCAGCCCGTGTAATGGTCTGTTCCGGGCAAAAAGTGCCATCGCCATACCCCTTTACAATATTAGTACGATACATAGACATAATTGTGTCATAAGCCCAGTGCCCTTCTATGTCCGAAAAAGGCGATGGGGTAGCCGGCTTTGTTCCCGGCTGTTCTGTAGGTTCTGTTGAAGAAATCAATGAACCGCTGTTACCGCTGCTACCAATTCCTCCACCACCCGTTCCGTAATAAGTTCCTCCCATACTGTTTCCTGTAATTTTAATACTGGTTGATTTTTCTTCCCCTTGTAATCCCTCAATCGTCACAGGAATTGCAGAAAGCATCAGTGTATTGCCGGCACTGTTTCCGGGGACAGTAACTGCGCTTGTATTGGAAATTACCTTACCGTCCAATGTCCAGGTGTATAAAATTTCATTTAGATTCCCCCCGTTATCTGTAACCGAAACATTGGCTTTTACCAATTCCTGCTCCCGGCCGGAACCATCAATTGATATGTAATCTATAACTGGCAATTGCGTTTTATTTTCCTGCAGGTACCTATCCACAATATTCTCATATATTTCACGGGCTAACCCATTTGACAGACTGCTGACTGCCTGCTGTGCCTGCTTTATATCGGCATATGCTTTTGTCTCTTCCATTTTTTGTATTTTTTCAGTTACATCCGAAAAATACACTGAATCTGCTGACTCAATTACAATTCGCTCAACACAAAAACCACCTGCTTTGCAAAGCAGCCCAATAACGCTATAGACATCATCCGGCACAATGTCATCAAATTCAAACAACCACTCTCCAGCTGGGGCCTCATCAGCCGGAAACACCATCATCTTAATCTGGTTGGATCCTTGGTCTGCTCTAATAACAGCTGTATAAGTTTTCCCTGCTTCCAAAATTTTTTCATCCACAGCCGATATTGCTGCAGGAGTAGCTTTTGCCTGTTTAATTTCCACTGAACATAAATCGTTCCAAATATCTGCATCGCCTCCACTGGTAGTTGTAGCATAAGGAATTACAATTTTAATAAATGCAGCATCATCCGGTATGTTTGTTGCCACAGAATCCCATTGAATCCACGATCCAGAAAATCCTTGTTCATGGGAAGTTTCAGCCTCTGTCCAGATAACCTGATTTGTAGAATAATAAATTTTTGCTCTAGTTGCCACATTGGCCTGTTGAAGCATAGTAGCTCTCACAGATTCTACCTGATTGACAGCATAAATCACATACCCTTCATCATCTTTATTGACGCGTCGTAGCCGAGTTCCATCAAATTCAGCTGTAGCTGAAGCTACATAGTTCACATGATATGAGGAAATATACTTGATATCATTTGAAATAAAATCATCAAATATTGTTTCATACTTTGCATCCTGGGGTGCTTCCGCTGCAATATAAGGGTGCACAACGCCCGATTCACCCAAAATACCAAAACGATAATTTTCTCCGATAGCCAATCCTGAAAATCCATCTGTGTCCTCGCTGAATGCAAAGTCATACTTAATCCAGTATTCGTCCGCAGCTGTGAAATCAATCTCTCGATCCAATTTAGTGTACACTGCTTTGTCCTGCGGCACAACAAGTGCACGCTCTTTTATAACAGCCGTTTCATCAGGCGGCGTTTGAAGCGTAAAATCTCCATACCATCCATCAATATCCCGGAGAACGGTTCCGTCTGAATATGGAAATTCAAGGGTGCGCCGACTGATCTCCAGCGGATAGGATGCAAAACCTTTCTTGTACTCCTCCAATTCACTTAAAAGAAGTTCTTTAACCACGGCATCCAAATTGGAGTCCTGTATCTCTTTGGAGAGAATCATCGCTTGTTGGTACAACTCCGCTGCATTGATAGATTCTATCGTGATTGCAGTCAAATCTGAAATTCTTTGCCGATAGGCAATCGATTCTTCCGCACTGTTGAGAAGCGGTAGCAATATATATTTTTGTGCCTGATCTTCCAGCTTGTCAATTTCGTCCCGCATAGCAACCAGTTCTGCAACACTACCGTTTCGTACAAGACTGATAATCGTATTATACATAGGTGCATATTTAATCAGAGTCTGCAGTTCTTTCTGAAACTGCTGCTTGACAGCACTATCCTCTAATTCCTCAATTGCCTGTGTAAGTGCATCAATTTCGTCCTGTGCATCCATTCCGCCCTCTTGAACAACACGGATGGCATCATTTAATTTCGTTTCAGCCAAACCATAGGCTTCATTGCAAAGAACAACCGTATATGCACCCATATAAATCGGATCCGTCTTAAAGGCATCTACAGTAAATCCAACTGCATCTATTGAAATCGGCTCGATATCGTCTAATACAACGTCATATACCATCCCCGGCAGTTCTGCATCACTATAGAATTTTAATGCAAGCTGATTTTGCGCATAATCCAGTTTTAAAACACCGGTATACCATTGATTGGCCATCAAAGCACGCTCTGACACCTGTTCTGCTGTACCACATTCCAGATATGGCAAAAGTGTCGCATCACCGGATCGCAATACCCCAGCTTTTATTTTAACATCAGAATTACCAAGCTCAAAGAAGAAATATCCATCTGTTTTTGTGTCTTGCGGTTCTCCTATAAAAACACGAAATATACTATATGCTAACGAAGACGTGCTATCGATTGCAGCCACAAGATGCCTTGAGAGTTCAGTATAATTATCAGAGTTAATTGAAACAAAAAATTGCTCTTTTGGATCTTCCTGTATCATAAACACGTTTTCCGGCAGAACACCTTCAGACGTTTGATATCCATTGCTGAAACCTTTTGCGTAATTTGCGTTTACCGCATCTAAAATTTGCGACAAATCAATGTCTGTATACGGTGCACCATACATATCCCTGTAAAGCCAATCCTCGGTAGCAACTGCAAAGTCGCTGCCTTCACCTGTATAAATTTCGGCAGTTTCTATACTGAACCGATAAATTTGAGTAATACTGTCCGCATTCCACAAGTTTGTATTTCGCAAATTAATTTTGTTAAGGCTGACGTTTTCAGATAACTGCCCGCCATATACTGAAGAAGAAAAATCTACTTTGGCAGGTGTTAATTTTCGACCATTCACAAATACGTCTCCCAGCCCTGTTGTAATATCCACATAGGTGACAACCCTGTATCGGCGCCCTGGCTCATACGTAACCGCGTTTCCTTCTGCATCTTCAAATGCTTCAAATGTGCTGCCGTTATAATAACCAATTTGGCGTTCCTCCTGCGACACCGCTTTAAAAGCAACTCCTCGAAAGTAGTTCCTCCAATCAGTTCCAAAATATATTAAAGTCAAAAATTCTTCATTGATCTCCGTTTGAACTGATATTGAAATGTCATAAGCTATTTTCAGCAGTCCCTTTGCTTCATTGCCCGCAAACGAGATAACAGGTTCATTTTTTGTACTGCCACTTAAAGTGCCTCTCGGATTGGAATCCAATGCTACGACCCCGTCCGCATAGGTTACAATACCAGAGCTCATCGCATCTGTTGCAGACTGATAGCCATCTTGCGATATAGCGTCTGCATTTTGGATGTTCACGTCTTCTTTTTCGGTATAGGTATCAACAATCCACAATCGAACTGGTTCAGATTCAGCTTCGCCAGATATTGCATAAACCGTGTATACTCCTGCAACAGTTGGAGTCCAATCGTAAAAAGCAATTAACGTATTGGGATCAACCTCTATACTCTGCGAATTCAGTTTTCCTTCAGATGTATAAAAATCAGCGTATTCAGAAATCGCTGTTCTGCACTCTAAGCGGATTACATCTCCCAACTCATATGTACCGGGCGCTGTCAGCATACCTATCTGCGTATTTGCCACCACAGTCAGACAAGATACCGCCAAACTAATACATACTATAATACAAAATATTCTTTTTCGCATTTTCTCACCTCTTTTATGAATTTCGTATGATGACTACATCCTGTGCAGTTGTCCTCTGACTTCTTACAATAACTTTGTCACCTGGATACAGATCATTAATTGATGCCGCCTCAATACTTTGAGAATCTATATCATATATCGTAAACTTCGCTGATGTAACCTTCAACATTTTTTCGTATCCATTACCTTCAATTAGTAAATATGGAGCGTTATTGATCTTCACTGTTCCATATAAAAAATAGTATTCGGAGTAAGTTGAACATGCGGTTCCTCCTCCCGATGCTCCGTAAAGCCAATCTAAATTGTTTTTATAAATAACATTAAACTTAATCAGCTCATTCTCCGTATTCAACCCAATTTGCAAAACATCACCGGCATTCAGTTCTTCAATCAATACGCGTCTTCCATTTATATTGTTGCTGGATTGTTTTAAATTTTCGTTAATTTTGTAAGTATTTGCAGTACCCGTTCTATCAACAATTTCTAAAGCAGGCTTTACCTCCTCACTCGCTTCATCATATAGTTTCACAACATTTTGTACCGTCACAAGAGAAGTATACATCACATCTTTATTGCTTTCTGGTACCTCACTCTCGTAAATGACCACAGCACCAACACTGTAATTTGAATTCATATCGAACAAATGCAAATGATACTTCGGCTGTCCGCTTCTGTAATCACCTCTGGCAAAACTGTATGTTGTCCTATAGTCCGCCAGTTCTCTGTCAAACGGCACAACAAACAACTGCGCTTCATTAAAAATATACTTATCGTTGATTATATCAGCACTGTTTCCTGCTGCATTAACATAAGAGATATATCGTTTTGATACCTCCACCATATTCCCTGCGTCATCTTTATCGTTTAATGAATTATCAAGAACCAGAGAGAACTCATCCTCTGATTGACTATCTAAAACCGGCAAATATATAGCTGTTATCCGCCCACTACTGTTCATTCGATATTTTATAATTCCCTCAACAAGATCTTCTTTCACATTATCACAATTGTTCTTCAGAATCTCAAATGCCTCTCTCGACGTATATTTCTTACCGTTATTCCCTATGAACACACTTATGCGCGTTTCGGTTTTACATTCTCTTATAGTGCCATCTGCATCCAACACACTAATGAGAATAGACTCGTCCAGCCCACTTTCCAACTGGGCACGCATCATATAAGCATATCTGCTTGCTGCACCATCCGTCCGAAACCATGCGATCTCCCCTCTATAATTCATATATAACAAATATGTATCACCAGTCCTCATCTCACTGACTGCGCCTGTCTCTATCTTTGTCTGCAGTTGTTTGGACAGAGGGTGAGTTATACCATCTACTCTGACTTCCCCATCATTCATATTTATTTCATTCACAATACCTCTGCTGGTTGTATTGTTGATATAAATGCTGACATACTGTTTTTCATTGCCCATATAAATGGACAAGACGCAATCCTTAGAAATACTGTCAATGGTGGCCATATTATCGTTCAAAAAATAATTGATACGTTCGCTATCTTCAGGATCCACTTCAAGTGTTTCGCCAGAAATTTGATCTGTTAACATAAAAGAGGATGTCGCCACGCTTTGTACAACGTACTCTTTTGATTTCCATACGAGTATTGTGTCCAAAACACCATCCTGGTCACGGTCAGTTATGGTTAGCTGCTCACTGTCTAAAATATCATTTACAGTAAAAGAAGAGAGTCGTTCCCCATTTTTTATCAATACAACATCCGATAAAGCAAGATTTTTTGTCTTCCCGTTATCTAAGTAGTAAGACAGTTGTTTGCAATCTTCGGAAAGTTTACAAATATCTTCTGTCTCTATATCTGCTCTTGCTTGAGATGAATTCGTCCACCATGCAATGATGCGATTTTCCGTATCTTGCTCTATCGCATAATAATAAATATATTCTCCCAGCATTTCCTGCAGAGAATTGCTCATTACTTGATATTGTTTCAATCCTACAGTCACCTCATCGTATTCCGGCGCCGGATTCGTTGTAATATTACCGTATCTTGTCGCCGTAATTTGTCCTTGCTTTCTTACCAGGTTCCACCTTTTTGTCATATAGTCTATAGAATCTGGTCTATAAGAATCAACATCTGACATTACCGCCGGCTTAGCTTTTATTACACGAAATAAAAAACGCCCCATCTCTTCTACAGTTATTGTATCGTCTTTCTGTTTGTCGAGATCAATATCAAGTTTCCTTGACAAATCATAAATATCATTGTTTACTATGACAGCTTCATATCCCAATATCTTTAAAACTGCACGCAGCGCAGTTTCATACGAAACCTCCTGATGAGGGCGAAAGCTTCCATCCTGCATTCCGCTCATATAATTCAGACTTGTCACCACCGCAATACTTTCACTTATTTCGTCAGACACTGGTACATCCGAAAACTGCGCTTTCTTTTCAAATCCAATATTAGAAAAACCGCTTAGTTCTACAAGCATTTTTGCAAATTCTCCGCGTGTGACACGGACGTTCAAATTTTCACTGCTGTTTAATAAATTTGCTTCAAATATGCCCAAACCGCACAAAAGCCTTAATTCCTCGGTATACGGTGAAGCTTCTGTCGTTTTCATAACCTGTTCATCTTCAGATAGAGCAAATATTCTAACATCTTCTTCAACTCCATCTAGTAACGAGGCACCATTGCTTTCAATCTTAACACTGCCAAAATTCATATCATATTCCATAACACCGTTTTCAGCATCCTGTGGAATCAAAATTCTAAAATAAATAGTTCCGCTTGGGAATCCCTTGAAATAATTGTCATAGACAACATAATTGTTATTGTCAACATAGCCTTTATTGTATTTATAAAACGGTTCTATTTCCGTCCAGGATTGATTATCGCAAGAATAACTATATTGAGGTCCGTTCTTTACGCGGGAAGTATGTGTAATAGAATTAACAAATATATAAGAAATATCCTCGGCTTTATAGATCACATAGCCATCGCTGTCGGCTCGCAACCGTGTTAACCGCGTGCTATCACCAAAATATATGTTAGAGGAGTTAACTTCTCGCACATTATCAGATGCAAATGCCAAAGACGCTTTTGTAGAATTGGCCGAAGAAAACTCATCTACAAAGATTCCTGCTGCAAATACAGTTAAAACATTTCCCAATATGCTCATACCAATTAAAAATAAAACAATTACCAAGCATCCCAAAAATCTCTTATATATTCTTACCATTTTATTTCCTCCTCTAGTCAAATTACATTTTTATTAAGTTAAATGAAAATTGAGACCTTAAACTCCTTATGGTATAATGGTTTTACCACAAAACCAAATACCTCCCGAAATTTCGAGAAAGGAGATTAAGATCTCATGGATAAAATTATACCACATCGTTGCCCTCGGTGCAACTCTCATTCACTTTATAAATATGGCAAAGATAAATTCGGTAATCAAAAGTATCAATGCCATATTTGCAAACACCAATTTGCACTGTCCTATCAAAAAGCTGATAAACCTTGCAAATATCCTTCTTGCCCTGTTTGGGGGCAAGTCTTCATTTTTTCATCACGATTACAACGATTATTCAAATTATCATTGTTCTGATAAAAAATGTAATCATTCTTTCTTCCAAGCAAAGCCTACGGAGAAAACTCCACCCTCTATATCCTAACATTTTCGGCAAAGATGATTTTAAACGTATGCGACATAGTATTCATCTTGTTATCACTGCTCTTGTAATGTTTTACATAGGCAGCACTTCTTTTCGTAAGATTGCTTTAATCCTTAAACTTTTGTATAATATCAAAATCTCTCATATCACTATCAGCGATGGGTGCAAAAAGTTTACTCCAATATTTCATACCAAAATGCTCACTCTCATACCTTCCTTAGATTTTAGCTCCGATGAATGGCACACAGACAAAACTGTCGTTAAAATCAAAGGCGTGAAGCATTATATCTGGTTCATCATTGACAGCGAAACCCGTTTTGTTTTAGGCTTTCACCTATCTCCTCATAGAGATTCACCTCAAGCTTTCTCTTTATTTAATAGCGTTAAAAACTACGAAAAACCTAACGCAATTGTTTCTGACCGTTATTCTGCTTACAAAGTGCCTACAAAGGCTATCTTTGATGTTAAACATATCCGTGTCACAAGCTTCAAAAATGATATATCCAACAATGCCATTGAAGCCTTTAACAAGCAATTCAAATATTGGTGCAAAACACGTTATGGCTTTAACTCTTTTGAAAGTGATAACTGTATGATTATGATGTTTGTTTTCTTGTACAACATCATAAGACCTCACTGCTCGCTGTCCGGTTTAACCCCGGCACAGGTTGCCGGTTTTAAATGTTCAGACAAGCAGCGAAATTCTTTGCTGCTCGTTTGTTGATTTTCACTTTGGTTAATATAAATGGTCACTCTGTGATTTGTCATAGGGCGTGCTTTTGCACGTTCACTTTACCCTTGACAAATTAAAGACAAGCATTTAAAAGCTTTTCTGCGAAACTCTACATTTCTTTGTGAAATCATTATTCTATTCTTTCATTTTTACTTTACACTACCTTAACTTCAATTACTTTTATTTTTGTATATATTATACTATTGATAAGATTGATGGTGCAATATATATATAAGCCATAATTTTGTTATTTTCAGACATATCCATAATTTTTTCTTCGGTATCCCTGTTGGCTATTATTTAGGAGTAATAGTTTTTCATTGTTTTTTATTCTTTCTTGCATTATTTTCTAGCTTGTGCTATAATTCTATTGAAAAAATCAGACATATTTTATATCAGATGATTATAACGATCGTATATGGAGCGAGCTATGATTTTTAATATAACTGAAAATCAACTTTATTTGGCATCTAAAAAATTAAATAATATTTATCCTAAAATTTCAAACGATATATTTACACTTGAAATATTTTGGTGCCGTATTGCTTTTTCTAAAAATGCTTTTTGGAATTTTAAAGAGCATGGTCATTCTTTTTTTGAACTGCACATTCCAACGTCCGATTATGCTAAATACATAATAAATGGTAATGAAATAATCGCATCAAAGGGAACTCTACTTTTGATACCTCCGCATCAAACTCATCACTTAATTGAAGTTTCAGATAACTTTTCCGAATTTGTTTTCGGATTTGGAATTGCAGAAACACTTGAATTGCAAAAACTTTTGACAAAAAACATCCATCACTATTATTTTGCCGAAGCGAATACCTATATCTATACATTGATTGACAACATTCTCAAAAATACTCTACAAGAATACGTAGGATACGGCGTTGCCATCGAAAATCAATTATCTTGCATATTTATTGAAATTCTTCAAAATATTCTAAAAAACAGTACTTTAAAAAGCGAACAAAACTATAATATTACAAATACGACAAGAGTTCGATTAGCAATCAACTACATTAACGATAACATCTCCAACGTAACTGTTAACGACATTGCAAATAGTCTTCACATCAGCACCAGGCAATTAAATAGAATTATACAGTTGGCTTTATCCATGACAACGATCGAACTAATAACCGACCGCAGAATTCGGGCTGCAAAAAAAATGATGCAGGATTCCGACAATTCTATGACTATTATTTCCGAGCTCGTTGGATTTAAATCTTTGCAGCATTTCAGTAAAACATTTAAAAAATTAGAAGGTGTCTCACCTTCTGTATACAAAAAAGATCTGGATAAATAATGTGTCCTCCCAGAAAAAATAGACAGTAAAAAACTTTAAAAACGGAATGAATCCTAATAATTCTTTTGTTTTCATAGAAGTGGTCGCATTTATTCTACGGTTCGCTTGACCACGAGTTTCAGCGGACATGATGTTTTGGCAAAGAACGAAACAACCTGGCAATGCACCGCCGCCGGGTAAAATACTGGTTACACATCCCTCAAATGTCACGGTATCGTATCCATATTTTTAAAGAATGTATTATAATATTTAAAATAAGCATTTATATCACTGTTAATCAAACCTCTAAATTTTGTTTGCATTATCTTCTTTTCCATTATCTTGTCCGATATATTATGCTCGTAAATTGGGATTCGTTGTGGCTTTCTATTATAAGCTGAATCAACTAAATTTTATAATCTGGAACAAAATGATGAAACATATAAATGCACCTTTTAAAAATATTTTAATATAAAATATTATAGTAAAACAGATGTAGATGAATATACGCATTATTTATTATTTACTTTGCAGTTATGGAATGAATATCACCGTTTTTTATAATTATCGTATCATTTTCTTTTAGAAAAAATTCTTTACCATTAATGATTTGACAGGCGCAGCCGCTTAGCATATAAAGAATTTCAAAACAGTCGTGAAAATGCGAAGATGTTGAAATATCTTCCAACTCGCTATCCCTTATAAAAATTTGTACTGGAAACGGGTCACTGCTCTTGATTTGTTCTTCTTTATAGCAAAGGATTTCTTTCATATTTTATCACCTTAATTTCCGTTAAATTCGTTGCAAGAGTATCATCAAATGCCTTTAAAACTCTAAAATAATTATATCATAATTATAAAAATGTGCAACTATACAATAAAAGCCCTCCATTTTCGACTATCAACCTTTCGTAAAGTTAAAACAAGATTTTCCTCATCTTAACCTGCCATCTGCCCTTGCCGGAACGATACCAGTCTGTCCCAATATTTGCCCCAATGCTATAATGGGTACAAAATTTTTGAATTAATTTAAAATTCGTAAACTCCAAGGTTGCCTTGACGAAATTAGAAAAATATGGTATACTACAGTGTGATTTTGTAAAGATTTGTATAAATACAGTGCAGTCAACTGGGGTGGTCAGTATAAAAAAGGAAGGTTGCCACAGCCACAGATTTTGAAAAACACTTCCTTTGCGGCCGCTTATTTTCTTTCTGCGGGATAAGCGCCTGAAAATATGGAAAAACCCGCAACAGCGCAATGGACTTTAGCAGACGTATGAAAGCAACATCGTGTCATCAAAATCAACGGCGGAAAGATATATATCTTATCTTTGGAACAGGGAGGACGAATCAATTATGGTTACAGGGGAACTAAAAAACAAAATAGATAGTTTATGGGATATATTTGCGTCCGGGGGCTTGGTAAATCCTCTTGATGTCATTGAGCAGATTACATATCTGATGTTTATCCATGATCTTGATGACACAGATAATATCCGTGCAAAGGAAAGCGCAATGCTGGGGATTCCGCACCAAAGCATTTTTGCAGATGCAGTTACAATAGGCGGCCGTACTGTTGACGGCAATCAGCTGAAATGGTCGGTATTTCGTGATTTTCCCGCAGGGAAAATGTATTCTACCATACAAGAATGGGTGTTTCCGTTTATCAAGAACTTGCATGCTGATAAAGACAGTGCCTATACAAAATTTATGGACGATGCCATTTTTAAAATACCCACTCCTTTGGTTCTTGATAAGGTAGTGACAAGCCTGGATGGAATTTATGACATGATGAAAAATACAAACGGCATAGATGTCCGGGGCGATGTATATGAATACCTTTTGAATAAAATTGCGTCATCCGGTTTAAACGGCCAGTTCAGAACACCAAGGCATATTATAAAAATGATGGTGGAAATGTTAGCCCCTAAACCTGATGATGTAATCTGTGACCCCGCCTGCGGAACGAGCGGATTTTTGGTTGCGGCGGGAGAATACCTGAAAGAAAACTATAAACAAGAGATTTTCTATGATAAGCAGAAAAAAGACCATTATATGAACGCAATGTTTTACGGCTATGATATGGACAGAACCATGCTCCGTATCGGTGCAATGAATATGATGACACACGGCATTGACAGCCCTTTTATTGAATATCGTGACAGTTTATCAGACCAGAATGCAGACAGAGATAAGTATTCTCTTATTCTTGCAAATCCACCGTTTAAAGGCAGCTTGGATTATGATATCGTGTCAGCGGATTTACTGAAAATGTGTAAAACAAAGAAAACAGAGCTTTTGTTTCTTGCCCTGTTTCTTCGTATGCTGAAACTTGGCGGAAGATGTGCCTGCATTGTCCCTGACGGCGTGCTTTTCGGCTCGTCAAAAGCACATAAGGATATAAGAAAAGAAATCATAGAAAATAACAGACTTGAGGCGGTAATTTCCATGCCGTCGGGTGTGTTTAAGCCATACGCAGGCGTATCCACCGCGGTTTTGATTTTTACAAAAACAGGCCACGGCGGAACGGATACCGTTTGGTTTTATGATATGCAGGCCGACGGTTTTTCTCTTGACGATAAAAGAAGTGCGATTTCTGAAAATGATATTCCCGATATTATAGAGCGTTTTCATAACTTAGATAAAGAAACAGACAGAGAAAGAACGGAAAAATCTTTCTTTGTTCCAAAACAGGAAATTGCAGAAAATGACTATGACCTTTCCATCAATAAATATAAAAAAATTGAATATATTCCTGTGGAATATCCCCCAACAAGCGAGATTTTGGCGGAAATAAAAGACCTGCAAGCAGAAATTGCAAAAGACCTTTTAGAATTGGAGGGGATGATGTGATTAGTTTAAAAAAAATATGTTCAAATCAATCATCCAATATTGCTATAAAAGATTTGGAATTTCATAATGGCCAATATCCGATATTTGGAGCAAGTGGATTTATTAAAAATGTTGATTTTTATAAACAGGAAAAGCCCTATATTGCAGTTGTGAAAGATGGTGCAGGAGTTGGTAGGGTCATGAAGCTTCCTGCTAAATCATCAATAATAGGAACTATGCAATACATCATACCAAATGATAATATTAATATTTCATATCTTGCATATGCTATGGAAAATATGAATTTAGCAAAGTATTATTCGGGTGCAACAATTCCACATATTTACTTCAAGGACTATTGCAAAGAAACACTTCCTGACTATACGATAGCAGAACAAAAACAAATTGCCGATACTTTAGACAAAGTAACAGTTTTAATCTACAAACACAAAAAGCAACTTGAAAAACTGGGCGAGCTTGTAAAAGCAAGATTTGTGGAAATGTTTGGGGATGTTACAAATAACGATAAAAATTGGCATATAGAACCACTTGGTAATTTATGTGATATTTCAAGAGGAGGTTCACCAAGACCGATTGAACAATATTTATGCGGAACTATTCCGTGGATTAAAATTGGTGATGCAACAGATGGAGATGATATTTACCTAACGAAAACAAAAGAAAAAATATTAGAAATAGGCATAAAAAAAAGTAGACTTGTTAAAAGTGGGAGTCTTATTTTTGCAAATTGTGGAGTTTCTTTAGGATTTGCAAGAATTATTACTTTTGACGGATGTATACACGATGGTTGGCTATCATTTGAAAATATTGATGAGAATTTAAATAAGATTTTTTTACTTAAATCGTTGAATTGTATGACAGAGTATTTTCGAAGTATAGCTCCGTCTGGTACTCAGCCGAATTTAAACACTGCAATCATGAAATCATATAAGCAGATTGTTCCGCCAATCGAACTGCAAAACCAATTTGCTGACTTTGTGAAACAAATTGAAAAAACAAAAACACAAGTACAGAAAAGCCTTGAACAAGCTGAAACATTAAAAAAAGCACTAATGCAAAAATATTTTGGGTGATAAAATTCATTCTTTAAAAGGAGTATCATATGCTATACCCGATATTATTATTAAAACAAAGTGAAAAGCAATATATAAGCCAAACCATCGAAAAAGGAACTATATATATGAATTCATTATCTTTTTATAGAAATTTGGAGCGGAGAGATAAAAATGATGTGGTTGGTGACAAAAATGAAGGGAAAATAGCAGATAATTTCGGATACTTTATGAAGTGTGCTGATGGGAAGTATCATAGGTTTCCTGGAACATTATACCCTAATAAAAATGTGTATATATACTGTACATATGGAATATATGATGGTAATTCTGAATTTGATAATAACACAATTAAACATATTGTACATAAAGAATTTTTTAATAGTTTTAAAGAGCGTAATTTAAAATTATTTATTTTAAAAAATACAAAAAAGACATTAGATAAAATATATAATTTCAGAAAAAATTATAAAGTTTTTCAATATGGTTTTATTAATTACAAACCATATATTTCTTCTGATACATCATATAATGATCTTGATTATTGTTTTTACAAAAAAGAAAGGTATTCATATCAAAATGAATTTAGAATAGCTGTAGAAACAAATCAAAATAAAGACCATGAAATTATTAATATAGGGAAATTAGATGAAGATGAATATATGGTAATTGATATTGAGTCAAATAAAGATTTAAAAATAATTATTTATGGTGAAAATGATGGAATGAATTTTTATTATAACTATTTAACTTATAAATGGATATAATTATGCGAGGTGACCCGCCATGACAAACTTTGATTTTTTAAAATCAGATCCTCAGTTTGATGCCTTTTCCGACGTGGCAATATCTGCTGAAAAAATATTAAATATTGATACGGCGGCATCTGTGCTGAATTGCCGCCGAGCCATGGAGTTTGCCGTAAAATGGATGTATTCTGTTGACAAAGATTTAAGCATGCCGTATGATGACACCCTTGCCTGTCTTATGAACGCCGAAGAATTTCGGTCTATCATTGACAACAATTTATACAAACGCATGAATTTTATCCGAAAAGCAGGCAATATTGCCGCTCACGGCGCAAAGAAAATTTCTATGGATCAAGCAAAGCTGTGCTTAGAAAATCTTTACATATTTTTAGATTTTGTTGCTTATTGCTATGGAACAGATTATACAGAAAAAGCCTTTGATAAGACACTGCTTGACAAGAGTGGCGAGCCTGTTACTGATACACAAAAAGACCTTGACTTTGAAAAATTAATTGCAGAAAACAAAGCTTTAAAAGAAGAACTGACCGCACGCCGCAGTGAACAAAAACAGTCTTATGTTCCAAAACCTCTTGACATAACAGAATATAAAACGAGAAAGCTTTACATAGATACCATGCTGCAAGACAGCGGCTGGACAGAGGGGAGAGACTGGATCAATGAAGTTGAACTTTTGGGTATGCCCAACCAAGCGGAAACAGGCTATGCCGATTATGTATTATACGATGATATGCAGAAGCCTCTTGCAGTGATTGAGGCAAAACGCACTTGTGAG
>NZ_JADCKB010000030.1 GCF_014982785.1 Ructibacterium gallinarum | reverse complement strand
CAACATGCGATTGTCCCCTTTGAGTTTCCTCGCCAGGTAGGTTGGTCGTTCCCATTATTCACTTTTAATAATGTCCCCCTGCGGGGGAGATACACTTTTGCGCGTAGCAGCGCACTATTTTCAGCATGTTGTCCTCTGACGGATCAACCATTTTATTTCTGACTTTTTCGGCTCTGTCGGCAAGCTCTGATACCATTTCTTTTTGAATTTCAGTAGGTTCAACAGCTATTGTTTTATAATGCGGAGTAGGAGTTGGAAGATGAAGCATATCAGCAGTTTGAATATCTGCTACATCTTTAAACATTGCCATCAGCTCAGGCAGATTAAAGAATTTTGCAAATCTTGTTTTTGCTCTGTATCCTGTGCCTTCCGGTGCAAGCTCAATAGCGGTTATTGTTTCACCAAAGGTGGAAGCCCATGCGTCAAAATGCTGTAAGTTCTTTTCTTCAAGTGCATGGTACTGTAAATACCGCTGCATGGTATAAAGTTCCACCATGCTGTTTGAAATCGGTGTGCCCGTTGCAAAAATAACGCCCTTACCGCCTGTGATTTCATCAAGGTATTGCGTTTTCATAAACAGGTCGGACGATTTCTGTGCTTCCGTTTGGGAAATGCCGCCCACATTGCGCATTTTAGAAAATAAAAAAAGATTTTTGTAGTAATGTGCCTCATCTACAAAAATCCTGTCAACGCCTAATTCTTCAAAGGTTACAACATCATCCTTGCGGCTTTGGTCGTTCAGCTTTGCCATTTTGTTTTCAATGCCTTTTTTTGTCCGCTCAAGCTGCTTTACGGTAAAGCGCTCGGCATTATGCGCCTTTGCCTCCATAATACCGTCCATAATCTCCTCCCGCTGCCGCTGCAACAACTGATGCTGCCGCTGCAAGGACATGGGTATTTTTTCAAACTGTGAATGCCCGATAATCACCGCGTCATAATCGCCTGTTGCAATCCTGCCGCAAAACTTTTTTCGGTTTTTCGTTTCAAAATCTTTCTTTGTAGCAACTAAGATATTTGCTGCCGGGTAAAGCTGTAAAAATTCCGATGCCCATTGTTCGGTTAAATGATTAGGCACAACAAAAAGTGATTTATTGCAAAGTCCAAGTCTTTTACTTTCCATTGCTGCTGCAACCATTGTCCAAGTTTTTCCTGCACCGACCACATGACCGAGAAGGGAATTTCCGCCGTACATTATCCTTGCAACTGCATTTTTTTGATGTTTGCGAAGTTCAATTTCAGGGTTTATACCGCTAAACGTAATATGACTGCCGTCATACTCACGAGGTCTGGTAGAGTTAAACCGTTCATTATACAGCTTTGTCAGTCTTTCTCGTCTGTTTAGATCTTTCCAAATCCAGTTATCAAACTCTGCTTTAATCAGGTCTTGTTTTTGCTGTGCTATTGTAGTTTCCTTTTTATTTAAAACTGCAACTTTACTTCCGTTTTCATTTTCTACATAATCAAAAATGCGTACATCTTTGAGGTTTAGTGATTCCTCGATAATTTTGTACGCATTGATTCTTTGTGTTCCAAATGTATTTGTAGCCTTTACACCCTTGTCATAATTTTTGTTACTGATTGTCCATTCACCTGTAATATTTGAGTATTGGACTTCAATTCTATTTCTGGCATACCAGCCTGTGTCAAGAATTTCAAAAACAAAATCCTGTATATCTTTTTGCGGTATCCAAGTAGAACCAAGTCTTACTGTAATTTCACTTGCGGATAAATCCTTTGGCTGCACTTGCTTTAAGGCTTCCACATTGCTTTCAAAAGCCACGTCATTTGCCGCAGCACTTTCCGCAAGACGGAGTTTTTCCCGGACGTTCCCGGATAAATATTCATCGGCTGTCACATACTTTGGGAAATACCCGTTTTCCTCCTCATATTCGGGATTAAGGAAGATCACATTTTTCAGGCCGGCACACAGTTCCTCTTCGGATTTGCCCGTAAGCTGCTGCATGAAGTCCATATCAATCTTTGCTTTTTCACCAAGCGATACGGCAAGTGCTTCGTCTGCCGTGTCAACCTGTGTAATTTCCTTTTTTGCGCCGATTGTGCGCTTGGTGAACATATCCGCCTTGCGCTCCAGCTCGCCGTTTTCATCAAGGATTTCCAACGAGCAAAGCAGGAAATAACTACTGTCATCGGAAAACGCCATGTTGTTGCCGCGGGAATTGATAAGCCCATATTTTGGGGTAAAGCGATCGTACAGCGTATTTAGTTTTGCCTGCTGTGCGGTAATATCAGAATCGGCATAACCTTCGGTCTGGTACTCAATGAGGGTACGCACACAATCACGAATTTCGATTAGCCCCTTGATGCGGTTTTCAGCCGTTGCGTTTAATTCAACCTTGCGCATCATGCTGTTTTCACGGAAATATATATCGCCGTCCACAACCGTATAACTGAAATTTTTAACACTCGGATCGGCTGGGATGGTGATTTCTTCGTCGTTTGAAATGTCGTCAAAGTCATATTCCGTGATCTGTGCATGGATATTTTGTATTGCGCTGTCAAGCTGTTCGGCAAGCCCTGTGCTTTCATCCGGCATACAGGTGAGCGTCGGACCAAACGGGCCGCTAACCTCCTTTAATTCGCCCATAACCATATCCGGGTTGTCCAAAAAGTATTGATTTACAGGTTGCCCTGTTTCGTGCTGTCCGATGTTAACCCAATCGGGCATCATATCCGTCATTCTCTCACGCTTTTGTAAAAAGAGAATATCTGCCGTTACTTCTGTTCCGGCGTTCTTCTTAAAGGTGTTGTTGGGCAAGCGGATCGCGCCGATTAAATCGGCTCTTTGCGCAATATATCGCCGTGCCTTGCTGTTTTGCTTATCCATCGTGCCGGAGGAAGTGATAAAGGCAATTACACCGCCCGGACGCACCTTGTCCAGTGTTTTCGCAAAAAAGTAATCGTGGATGAGAAAATTATGTTTGTTATATTTCTGATCTATCAGCTTGTAGTCCCCAAATGGGACATTGCCGATTGCCACATCGAAAAAGCTGTCGGGAAGCGTGGTATCCTCATAGCCTTGTATAGCAACGCTGTTTTTTTGATAGAGCTGCTGCGCAATCCTTCCCGTGATACTGTCCAGCTCAATGCCATAGATTTTACTTTCGCCCATACGTTCCGGCACAAGCCCCATAAAATTGCCGATACCGCAGGACGGCTCTAAGATGTTGCCCTGTGTAAAGCCCATATTGGAGAGCGCTTGATACATTGCCTTAATGACAACAGGCGGTGTAAAGTGTGAAGTAAGGGTGGACGCTCTTGCACTTTCGTATTCTTCGGGAGAAAGCGTTGTATAGAGTTCTGTAAATTCATCCGCCCAAGCGGTTTTTGTTTCGTCAAACGCATCGGCAAGACCGCCCCAGCCGACATACTGCGATAAAACCTCCTGTTCTTCGGGTGTAGCCAGCCTGTGAGCAAATTCACACTCTTTCAAAACCTTGATTGCTTCCATATTTCTTCTAAACTTTTCCTTTGGTGTACCATAACCGAGTTCATCATTTGTAATGACAAAGTTGGTGCGTTCCGCCATGGGGATATCGGGATAAATCACCGTGTTTGCAGCCTTTGCCGTTTTTTCTATTTTCGGCACTGCAAGCCGCGGCTGTTCCTGCATAGAAAGCGTGGCATTTACAAAATCAATGCTTTCGCTGCGGAAGATGGGAAATCCTGTGCTGTTTTGAAAGGTAACGTCTTTGAGGGATGCCGTATTTGTATCGGCGTTTACGCTGTCAACTACAAATTTGCGTTCATCAATGGTAACCTTCCTGCCGAGTAAAACCGGCTGCTCCGGCTGCAATTCTTCAAGAGCATTGGAAACTTCCGGCTTATCTTTTCCCAGCACCTTGTCATTTGACAAAACCTTATACGTTTTCCTGTCTTCATCAACCAAAACGACATCAAAACCATTCTCATTCAGCATATTTACATTCTTCTCCAAAACGTGTTTGGGAAAGCCTGTCGTTTGGTATACCGTGCCGTCAATCACTTTGTTTGTCTGGTGAATATCCAGCGTTACAGCGGCCTGTTCCGCATCTTCGCCAAAGGCTTCGTAAAAATCCCCGACAGGGAACAGAGCAACCGTTTTGCCATTATCCTCGGAATGGATTTGATTGAAAAATTCTTCAAAGGATTGCTCGGTCAGGGTTTCTCCCGATATATCTATCCTTTGCGGTTCCTCCGGCAAATTGGGTTCCGGTGCTTCCGGCTGCTCCTGTGCCGACTGCATTTCATCGAGTTCCTGCGTTTGCAGATTGACAAGATCGGCTTCGTTTAGATACTGTTCGTTAGCTATCAGCTTGTCAATACGCTTTTCCACTTCATTCCATTTCAAATGGATTTTCGCATACGGCTCTGACATATCCCCATGGCTGTATGCAATGCCATTGCTGTCATGATTTTCATTTGATATGCCGTCGTATCTGCCGCCCCAACCGTATTCATCTTTCAAAAAAGCAATGCGTTCTTTTTTATCTACATTTTCGGTAAAAAATCGATAAATTCTCAGCTTGCCGCCGGAAACGCCGCTGCCGCCGCATAAAAGCCGGTTGATTTCATCATCGGTAATATATCGGTCCGGGGGTGTGCGTATGGCGTTCTCTGCCGTGTATATTTTTCTTTCCAAGCTCAAATCCGACAAAAGGGTATCTACGTTTATTGGAGTTTGTACCACTCTATACCGCATAATAGCGGGATTTTCGATATACATTTCTGACAGCCTGTGTGCGATCCCTTGCAGCTTTGCAATTCCTTCCGGCGTTTTCAGTGCATTTGCTGTCCGTTCCTCACGTTCCGGGTAGCCGCCTTTTGTCAGTTCATCATCAAAAAGATTGCTTATTTCGGGATATTTCTCAAAATCAAGGTTGGAATACTGATTCCAAAATACTTTTGACACATACTTGCGCTCATAGTCCTGCATCTGCAAAAGGATGTCGGTCGGTGCAAATCTGCCAATATCCAAAAGCTTGTCAATCCGCTTTGCAGCGTCCTTCCACGAAAGAACGGTGTTGGCGTTCTTGGCGGAGGTTCCGTAGGAAACACGAATACCGTCTTTATCCCATAGTGCGGATACCTTGCTGCCGTTTAAAAGAAAACCTTTGCCGTCTGCGCCGTATTCACTTTTCAAATATTCCGCTTTTTCGCTGATAGATTTATTTTTGCTAAACGCTATGCAAGTGCGAAGCACACTGTCCTTTTCATTTGTACCGTCGCATAAAACCTCATCAATAATCTGTTGGGGCATAGAAAAAGCAGCTTCGAATGTATTTCGGGCTGCTTCTCTAATGATATTCTGTTGTTCTTCCTCGGTAGGAAGCAGGTCAAACAAGCTTAGCTGTGCAAAAGGCTGCTGATTACGATTTCTTCTGCGCTGTGTTTGAAGTTGTTCATGCGTCTTGTCCATTCCAGCGGATTGTCCGCTTTCATCTGTTCGGTTACGCTCTCCGCTTGTGCCATCTGCGAAACCATCCCTTCCACTTGCTCCCTCGCTATTTTGTCCATCTCGGTCAGGTGTTCCATCAAAGTCCCCTTGATTTTCATTGCCGAGTACAGGCTCCGGCGGTTGTTCTTCAGAAATTTCAACCGTATCATCCCGTATTTGCCGATCCGCTGGCTCTGCACCTCTGCTGTCAGATCCGGCATCAGATAATCCCCGTTCTGCGTGTATGTCAGTTCCGTCATTTTCCTCAGTCCTTTCCTTTTCTATATTTTCGTTGCTTTCATTATATACCGCTTTTTCATCGACCGCAAAAAATTTTGACTTGTTTTTTTCTGCCCGTTCCGCCTTGCGGATAGTGTCGGAAATTTCCCTAAGCGCCTGTTCGGAAATACTGCTGACGGCATTGCCCAAAACAGAGAGCGTTTCAGGCGTATTAAAGTCAATAATATCCTGAAAATCCTCCCGCTCAAAATCCACGTCTGTACCAAGTCCCATACGGCATAGTATCATATATGCAACGGAGGTTTCCGCCAATCTTTGAAATTTTACATCAAGGTTCAATTCGTCATAGCCGTATAAAAAACTGCTTTCCTTTGCGTATTGCAATTCGTCCAAATAGTCCGGTTTGTTATCAGTAACGGCATTATGTGCCGCAGAGATTACCGCATCGGCTATCAATCCCTTTGTTTCCAAATCACCGAAGGTATTCTCAAGCGTTTCAACGATTTCAGCATCATATCTTCTGCGATAGTTCCACAGCTTCACTTCATTCCCGTAAAAGCTGTTGGTATCGGAAATATCAAACACATAGTCAAGGTAATGGCCGCGCTCGTTTTCACGGAGCAGGGCAATTCCTTTTGCGCCTTTGTTAATCCAGCGGCGCAATTTATTGTTCCATACCGCAAGGCTTGCACAGGCTGTTGCGTCGGGGCGCTGGGCATAGATTAAAAGCTGATCTTCAAACGGATATTTATATTGCCATGCCGCCGAACGTAAAAAAGCTGTCCAGTTATCTATGCCGGACAGCTTCTGCGCCGTTTCCTTCGACAGTTCAAATATTTGCTGCGTTTTATTTGCCAATTTTGCTTCACCTCCACAAATAAAAAAAGAGCATTGAAATACTCAATGCCCTAAATCTGCTTATTAACCAAATTATTCGATTGTGTTCTCTAAAATCTTTATGAATTTATCAGGCGTATATACAGATACCTTTGCTTTTGCATAGTCTTTTTCATTTCTTGTGACAATGCAGTCAATCTCGCATCTTTCCGCAGTTTCGCACATAACAGCGTCCTCATAATCTGAAATATCAGAAGATAACGCTTTTCTGCAATCCAGTGCCGTTGTATCAAGAATGCCGAAAAGACCAAGCAATGTTTTTAAGATTTGCCTTGTTTGCTCATCGCTGTGTGTCAAACGATGGGTGAGGTAGTATATATCCGTTATGGATTTTGCGGAAACATAGCCGTCAAACTGTTCATTGGCAACGGCGAGAAAGATTTTTTTCGCATCATCTGCAAACGGCTCCCGGTTTTGCAAGACATCTATAATGACGCAAGTATCAATGAATGCTCTCATATATGATTGAGCCTCTCTTTCTTAGCATCTTCAAGTGTAATATCCTGCGGAAGAATACCAAAAAGAGATTTTGCCATATTCACTTTGTCTTGATTGGGATTGGACAATTTTGCAATCGTTTTTCCGTTTTTGGTAATAAATACATCTTCGGTTGCTGCCAACAAAAGATATTTTCCGAGATTTTGTTTTAATTCAGTAGCAGTAATAGACATTTTAGCATCTCCTTTCGCACGGGTTTTGCATTTATATTATATGCTATTCGCACGAAAAAATCAAGAGTTTCGGACGATTTTTGTTTTGTAAAATATGTAAAAGTTTATTTGCACAAATTTATCGATGCGCTCCTTTCTGCGCTTTTTGGCAGCTCCTAAACCTTTGTTGATTGTTTTGATGGTTTCGCTTTCTATGCGCTTGAGAAAATTATCCCGATCCTTTTCACTCATACAATAAACATATTTATCCTCCGGCGTTTTATTGTGTGCATCTTCCACTTGCCGCACCTGTTCCTTCAATCGGTCCGCATATATTTCGGTTACCTCTATAAAATCATTGCTGACCAAACATTTCTCATATCGATCCCAAAGTTCTGTTCTATTGCAATAGGCGACTAAATAGGTCTAATCCTGCGGCGCATTTTCCATTTCGCCGAGTATCAGCTCGCAGTCGCCGATATGAATTGATAATCGTATAATCACCGGCTTTCCTGATTTCTTCCTGTTCCATTCTGATTTACTCTCCTTATCTTTCTGCCTTTGCAAAGGCGGATATTTTTTAAAATCCTGTCGGTGCTGTTCTTTGGTCTTATAAAACTTACAGTTGCCAGCAATGCACACAACCTCTTTCAAAATATTACATCGTTTATCCGTACCGTAAGCAAAACAGTCTCTTTGTATCACCAATCCTCACCGTCCATTTCCTTTAATCTGATGGTACTGACAATTTTGTACCCGCGCTTATTGGCAAACGCTTTTAATTCAAAAATCAAATTGCGGCGTTCCTCCCGGCGAATGTTGCGGATTGCTTCATACGCTGTTTTATCCGCACAGCCGCTTTCGTTATATTTTTCATTTCTGTGGTTTGTCATTAAAAATCACCGTTCCAATTCTTTCTCTTTCGGTTTATGCTCTGCTTTTTCATAAAACCGCGCTTTATCAGCGCCGCGCTCACAAAAATCCTTTTGCGCCGCAAGCAAGCTGGTGTGGTAATGCCCCCAATAATAATCGGTTTTGTTGTTACACTCCCAAGTCACGAACATATTGGGGTGGCTTTCGTGAACGCCAAGCACGATTTCGCTTTCGCCGATGGTAATTTGATTTGTGATGATGTATCCTGCGTTTTTTCTCCAGCCCATTGTTATTAAAACCTCCATATAAAACTTAGGCAAGATGTTCCGCGCCTATTTAAGCAGCGTGGAACATTTAGAATGTCAAGTTCCTGACATTCTGCACGGCTAAAGCCATACCTTGCCACGTTGAATAACGGGAAAAAGCCCCTTATTGAAAAATAACCAACGCTTCTTTCCAATGAAGAAACATCGTTCTTATCTTTGATTGGATTATTAAGTATCGTATCCTCACGCCCTGCAAGCATACAGCAGCAGATAAATCCCAATCTAAACAGTGTGCCAAGCGCAAAGAACAATAAAATCCATACCATAATTATCGCTCCATTTCCTGCTGCCTTTTCCGATACCAGCCTTCAATCAGTTTCATAACAGTATCCTCAATCTGCTGTTTGGAATAGCTTTTCGGAAAAAACTTTTTTATTTTATCTTCGCTGATGGTAATTTTTAATTTTTCCGGTTTTTGCTCCATCATTATCGAGTCAATCACAGCAGAATTGAGATTGCCCTGCTGTGAAAATTTCCGCATTTTTGCCGCCTGTGCAATAGAGGGAGCGCCGGCTTCCTTTTCAATCGCTTCCAGCACCTCCGATTGTTCCTTTGAGCCGAGATAGGAAAGCTCAACCGCAGCATTTAGGGCCATTTTCTTTTCATCTACCATGGTAAGCAGGGGGTCAACCAGATTTGTCAGACGGATATATCGAAAAATTTGATTCTTGCTTTCACCAATTTGTTTTGAAAATTCTTCACTTGAGGTTGAGGGGTCGTAATTATTCCCAATTTGGGAATAATTATCACGCTCTGGTCGCCCGGCTTTTCGCTTCATTGCCTCCAACTTTAGCTGATAGGCAAAGGCTTTTTCGCTCGGCAGAATATTTTCCCTTTGCAGATTGCTGTCTACGAGGAGAATGGTTGCAGTATCATCATCAAGATTTTTTACTACTACTGGGACTTCTGTTATCCCTGCTATTTCACAAGCTTTCACACGCCTGTGTCCTGAAAGTATTTCATATCCGCCGTTTTTATGCGGTCTTGCTACAATCGGAGCTAGTACACCGCTTTGTTTTATGCTTTCCACAAGCTCGTCCATGCTTTCGTCAAGCTGCACCTTGAACGGCTGGCGTTCAAAGGGCTTTAGTTCCGATATGGAAATCGGCTTGATTTCTTCAGTTTTGCGCCCTTCATCTGTCTTGAATAAATCATCGTATGAGTTCAGACTTATGTTTATTCCGTTGTTTGCCACCATCCAGCACCTCCTTGGTAAATTCTTTATATGCGTCCGCTGCTTTCCCGTTTTTGTCATAGGCATAAATACTCTTGCCGACCGCCGAGGTTTCGGCCGCCTTAATAGACAGCGAAATTTCCGTCTTGTATATGGTGACAAAGCGGGAATAGATTCCGCCGATTACTCTGGAGATGTCCTTTGCGTAATTGGTTCGCCTGTCCACCATGGTCAGCAATATTCCGCTGATTTTCAAATTCGGGTTGATTTGCCGTTTGACCTTGCCGACTGTTGTGATAAGCTGTTCCAATCCTTTCGCCGGTAAGTCGTTTTTCCAACGCCGCCTTTCTAATTTGCGATTATGATGACTTTACTCATAACTTAAAATCCTCCATGCGCCATATCATATTTCACTTTTGCAGAAAACCAGTTATCCGCTGTTTCAAAGGCTCGATATATCGTGGTAATTAAAAAAGCCCGTATATTACGGACTTTGGATGTATTTTCTTTCAGCGACAGGTAGATGTATTCGATATGCGACGAGTCGATTTTCAAAAACCGGCTCTTTACAACCTCACGGGGGTATGCCTGCTTGTTGATACGGATGGTCGTCTCTGTGGTGCAAACAACGTCAACCATCAGCGTGACAATCTCGTTAAGCCACCCTGCGCCGTAATCATCTACAATACTGTCATAATCAATATTTTCTTTGATTATCTCCTCATATTCCTGCCGATGCTGCGTCCATCGTATCTCATCCTTTGGCTGTTGCATAACCGGCGGAAACAGAACAGCACTTTGCTGGGTGATAGGATAAGATATGATTTCAGTATCGTTCCACTCAGTATTGTTATTATCAGTATAATTAGCGTATGATTTCGGAACTTCTTGAGGTTCCAAAATCATATTTCTTGAAGTATGATTTTCATACTTCTGTAAGTTTGAATTCCATACTTCTGGCCGTTCTGTCTTCCTGCTTTCAGATTGATCAGTATCTTCCTGCCCGGCAACAAAATTTTTCACATAAATAATGTTAGGTCTCCCAAGCCCCTGCCGCTTTCTTTCAATCAAACCAATCTCTTTATCCAACTCGTCGAGTAATTTTGCCGCTTTCTGCCTGGCACATCCGAAGTCCTCAATAATATCATCGAGAGTATAAATAATATATACCCGGTTTTCCTCGTCAAACCATTTATTTTTCACAGACAGGCTCATGCGGTCAAGCATTAAGCCGTACAGAATTTTTGCTTCCGCAGAAATACCCTTAAAAGCTTTGTCTTTAAACAGTATTTTAGGTATCCGGTAAAAACTGAACTGTTCTGATTCACTGCCGTAAAAATATTCAAATGGCATCATCTGCACCTCCTTTTGCGATTATTTTTTTATGTTGATATGCAAAAAGGAGAGCGCTATAAGCACCCTCCGTTATGCTTCTTTTTATTAAATATAGTGCATGTCAGTCATACTTTTAAGCTGTCAATCCGATACGGATGAACATTTTAGGAATATCGCCTTCTTTTTTCGGTACAAAATCAACGTCCGTTCCATATTTGGACGTGCGGTAAAACAGCGGGATTTCGTCTAAAATCAAGGTTTCCGATGGCAGAGGAGCATTTTGAACACGATGTAGGGACTGAAGAACTAGCACATTTGGAAATTGTTGGAACGTTAGTTCGTCAGTTGACCAAAAACGCTACCACAAGTGAAATCGAAAACAGTTCCTATGGCGCCTATTTTATGAATCATGGACGCGGGGTATTCCCGGCAGACTCTACCGGTGTTCCATTTAACGCTGGCAGCATCGCCGTATCTGGAGATCCTATTGCGGATTTGACCGAGGATTTGGCCGCAGAACAAAAAGCACGTGCGGTATATGATAATATTTTAAGAATGTCTGATGACCCTGACGTCAATGATGTAATTAAATTTTTACGCGCGCGTGAAATTGTTCATTTTCAGCGTTTCGGTGAAGCGCTTGATCAGTTGCAGAATACTCCTGCACTACAGGGTTTTTGTCCCGGTTTAGCCTCAGAGACAAAAAATTAAAAACTTTAATACAAAATACCTCCATAGCAATGGCGTATATATGCTGGGAGGTATTTTGTCATTCTTTTCTACCTTATGTCCGGTTTCATCTTGACAGAATCCCAGTTTTATGCTATATTTCATAGCAGGCTGAAACATTTTCCGGTTAAAATTTATCCATAATATATATACGTAAATTTTAAAATGTTTGATGCTGAAATTACATAATATCTGGGAGGGTTTTCTTTGAAAACTGGTATCAAAACCAAAGATATGGTGCTCACTGCACTTTTGATCGCAATCGGTATCATTATACCAATTTATTTTGGCTTTTTGCGGATTGTACTTCCGCCGGGCGCATTTAGTGCCACTCTAATGGCACACGTTCCCATTTTTATCGCCATGTTCATTTCACCTTGGTCTGCTTTATTTACCGCCATCGGAACCACACTCGGCTTTGCTTTTTCCGGGCTCGATCCAGTGGTAACAGCTCGGGCAGGATCCCATATTATTTTTGCAATGGTTGGCGCCTTCATGATTAAAAAGCATTGTAATCTTATTCTGGTAGGTATTGTTACTGCACTGTTACATGCCGTATTTGAAGCCCTTACCGTATATTTATTTCTTGCGCTTGGTCTGATGCAAGCAAGCAATTCATCTTTTGTCAGTATCGCTTTTTATACTACCGGAATTGGAACTCTGCTTCATGACATCATCGATTATGTAATTGCCTGCGTAGTAGGATTTGCATTAACCAAAGCACATGCCATTCCCGCATTACCCCCGCTTTGGTTCAAAAAATCTGTTGGTTAAAACACACAGGTCCTCTGCAAAAGAAAATTTCTTTTGCAGAGAACCTGTTTTTATGCTATTACGGCACAGAATGCAAGACTGCACAAACCAATTCGGGCCTATTAAAAATACGAAAAGGAAACATGCTTTTGCCTAAACCTCGGCTTACAACCATGGTTCCATATGTTCCTTTATAGCTTCCTTCTGTATACTGCGGCCAAAACCCCTGCCCTGGCGCAATGACCGCTCCCGTTCCAGGAATGCGTACCTGACCGCCATGTGCATGACCCGCAAAAATCAGCTCTACTCCCGTTTTATCATATGCATCAAAAAATTCCGGATGATGTGCCAATAAAATGCGGTAATCCGCCTTACAGCACGCTGCCGTTTGCTGTACTTCCGCAATCATTTGAGCCGCATCCTTTGCGTTTATCTCAGCCGGCTGAGAATTATCTAATGCTTTGCTTCCCAGCAAAACAATTTTTTCTTTTCCACGCACAACCTCTGCTTTCCCTTTTTCTAAAACATGAACTCCCGCTTGCAAAAGCTGTTGCCTTAATTTAAAATAACTTAAATTCCTCCCTTCATGATTGCCGGGAACATAGTATACCGGTGCAATCTTTACCGCTCCTCTAACAAACTGCAAAGCATATCGCATGTGGCAAATTTTCCGAAAACGCTTAAAATGTGCACTGTATATAAGATCTCCTGTAATCACTATCATATTAGGTTGCGCAAGCCGAATTTTATTCATCAGACATCTTTGATCCGCCCCAAAACGTTTATTATGCAAATCCGAAACCTGAACAATACGAAACCCGTCAAACACTAATGGAATTTTTTTATGCTGAACAGGAATAACTGTCAGCTGAAGCTTGTTGTTCCCATACCAAAGCCAGATACATATACCAATAAATAATATCAGCCCCATCCATCCCAGTTGCAGCATAGTTTCATCCTTTCTTTTATACCTTTAAATCCGCAATTTGCTTATTCCCTGAAAAATTAATTTCCCAAAGCGTGCCGTCTTCTTTTTCCACAATTAGTTTGGGCAGCGGGATTTCCACCCAGGTTTTTTTCTTCATTTCCCCTTCATAACGTGTATAATAATCATCTACACGCTGATATGTCGTATATACTCGTTTTACATCGGAAACGTCCTCCACAGCATGCACTGTAATTCCGTACCATTGATCTTCCCGATATCCACCTTCTCGATACGGCAAAAGCGGACTTTCACCCCAAACATAAAGGGTGCCGTCTTTTTTCAAAGCTACCGTATAATAAGCCGATGCGCTTAGGGCTATAACATCTTCCATTGGCTTTGCTCCGCTCATAATAGGAAAGCCCAAATCATTTTTATAACCGTTTGATATGAGCGGATGTGCCAAAGTTCCGGCATCATTTGCCGCAAGAGCATTTCCCAAAACGCCCAATGCATTTCTTTCCCACGCTGAAACAACACCGTCTTTTGCCAAGGCAACTGCATGGGAATCTCCTACCGCAACCGCCTTTATATCGGTCAGACGTTCTGGAAACATTTTGTCTGAAAAGATGAGGCGAGGAACGGAATAATATTTTGGAGCAGACTGTCCTAATACCCGCTTCTCGCTTTCCGAGTAAGATCCATTGCCCCAGGCATAAACCAGTCCATCATTTCTTAACGCCAAAGCAAAAGTTTTCCCCATTGCAATATCACATACATTTTTCACCACAGACACTTGTGTAGGCACTTTATACCACGCATAAATCTCTCCCCACACTTCCTGTTTGAGTGCATCCAGACGCTCATCGTCCAGAATACCCTCCTCTTCTTCTCGGGCGTCCTGTAACTTCTGTTCTTCACTCAATCCGCTGACCCAATTTTCGGTTGAACCCCAACCCCAAACCGTTCCATCTGCTTTTAATGCTAAGGTATAATGCTCACCACAGGATATCTTTCGAACATCTGTCAATCCTTCAATTTTCTCTGGAACACAGCGACTGCCTAATTCGCTTGGCAGCTTGTCAGCTCCAAGTAGGCAGTTGGCATTGCTTCCCCAGCTCCAAACACTTCCATCCGTACATAAAGCATAATATGTATTTTCTCCGCAGTAAACAGCAGCGACTTGTCCTTCAATTCCTTCGATCTGTGCCCATTCTTCGGTTTTAGGCATACTCTTTTTGTAGTTGAAAGAATATCCCAGCTGTCCGTATTCGTTTCCTCCCATACTCCAAAGTGTTCCATCATCCTTCAAAATCACAGAAGCGGATTTGCTCAGAGCCGCCCGGGCATCATCCATTCCCTCTGGGCGGTCGGTTATCTCCGGCTGTGCAGTATTCTCTTCTTCAGATTGCGCTGCTGCTGACGTAGTAATCAGCACTTTTTGCTCTGCTTCATCCCAATCCACACTGGCTTCCAAGCCTTCCGCAATCGCTCGGACCGGAACCATCGTTCTGCTGTCCTGAATCAATTAAGCAGGTGCGTCAAGCGCTATTGCCTGCCCATTCTTATAAAGTTTATCATCATTGATCGTAATGCTAAGAGAAATATTCTCCTTATTCGCAAAAGCAGTCTGTGTCGCATCATCCCATTCCACCTTTGCCCCCAACGCTTCAAAAATACCCCGCAAAGGTACCATAGTGCGATCATATCGTTCGTCTAAAAATGGCTGTACATCAAACATCAATTTATCCCCGTTGACCCAAACCGTTATTTCTGATTCTGCCGCACAGACAATTCCTGTCATGCATAATAAAAGAATCACAACGCTTATTAAGCTATACCATAAATGTCTCCTCATTATCTTCCCTCCTGTTTATTATCATTTTCATTTCAGCATTTTTGCAATTCTCTCCATTTTTGGATAAGCATAAGGGAAAAATTCCAAATAGCTTTCGCATAAACGATTTAACCCTGGCTTACCATGGACAAAAGGTTCTCGGTCTCTCCGGCAGCCGCCGCGGCATAAAGGATACCATTTGCAAACCTGACATTTGTCATGAACCGGTTCAGAACTTTTCCGAAACACAGCTGCCGTTTCCGATAAATATAACTGTTGGAAAGAATTTTCTTTTATATTACCCATTTTCCATTGATCCAGTACATAAAAATCACATGGAAAAACACTGCCATCTCCTTCTATCAGAAAATAAGATGCGCATTTTCCGTTCATCGCGCAGTTTTCCGGTGCATTTCCCAATAGCATTTGAATATAATTGTCAAAGTTTCGTACACTGACATATTCCCCCTGCATCAGGCAACGATAATATTCATCAAAAGTTTGTTTCAAAAATTCCCCATATCGTTTTGGTGCCAGCGAATATTTCTCTCTTTCTCCGTCAAAAGAGTCTAAACAAGGGATAAACTGCAGAAAACGGCGGGGTTTTAGATTTGAAAATACCCGCCTGGGATAACGAGCCGTAAAATTGGTTACAACGCATAAGATATTATATTCTACCTTATATTCTTCAAATAGCTCTGCCGCCTGTGCGGCTTTTTGATAAGTTGGATTTCCCGCAACATCCAGCCGCAGGCTGTCATGAATTTCCGCAGTGCCATCCATAGATAATCCAGCTAAAAATTGATGGTCATGTAAAAACTGTGCCCAATCTTTATCGATTGCATAACCGTTGGTCTGGATAGAATTTTGGATTTTAACGCCTTTGGTATTATATTTTCTTTCAAACGCAACCAAATGCTCATAAAAATCCAGTCCCGCCAAGGTTGGTTCTCCGCCTTGAAACCCAAAACTGACAAAATCTTCTGCATATTCCAGCGCATTTTGGACGAGAAGTTCCAAAGTCTCCAGATCCATTTTCCCGTAAGAAAACATCTCTCTTTGCTCCATCACATCTGCATAAAAACAATATTTGCAGCGCAAATTGCACAAACCCGAAACCGGCTTGATTAACAGCGTTACCGGCGGCACTTCAACCATCTCCCTTCCTTCTTATGATATAACATATTCTTTTTCTCATAATATATCATGTCCCCCAGGGATTGTCAACCAATACGCACCTTCTATCCCTTTTGTCATATATTATATATAGACATCTCACTGTCCAAAGGAGTGAAAACATGAAAGTAAAACCACTTTCCCAGCTTCCGCTGGGACAGACGGCAAATATAGTATCTTTAAATACAGGACATGAATTACACCGCCGATTACTAGAATTAGGATTTTTCCCGGGTAATTATGTAACCCCTCTATACCGCAGTCCCTTTCACGATCCTGTTGCTTACTGGATTATGGGAAGTGTGATTGCACTGCGCTGTGAAGAAGCCGGACAAATTCTAGTATTACCCCTTTAAATATTGACTGCGTACTTTTGCCCACAAGGCTGCGCTGAATCCTAAACTATGTGGGCAGAAAGGAAATGATACAATGCCTGATTCCTATCGCATTCTGTTAGCCGGCAATCCAAATGTCGGAAAAAGCACTATATTTAACGCATTAACCGGTTTAAAACAGCATACTGGTAACTGGGCCGGAAAAACAGTTGATTTAGCCCACGGTTCTTTTCGGCAAAACGGGAATCATTTTCTGGTTCAAGATCTTCCAGGTACTTACTCCATACTTTCCGATTCACCAGAGGAAAAAATTGCGCGGGATGCCATTTGCTTTAGTCCCACCGATTTAGTATTAGTTATTGCCGACGCCACCTGCCTGGAACGCAACTTGAATCTTATATTGCAAATTGCAGAACTAACCCCGCATACTGCCTTATGTATTAATCTTTTGGATGAAGCAAAGCGTAAATCTATTTCCATTAACCTCACTGCACTGCAGGAACACTTAGGTATTCCGGTTATTGGAATTTCAGCAAGACAAAAAAAGGATATTCGTCGTCTGAAATGCTTTATTGAAAAACAAATTAGATACCCAGAACAGACTTCTCCTGTTCCTATCGAATATTCTAATTCGGTAGAAAAGGCCATTACCAGCATATCCAAATCCATTTCAGGCCTTCCATTCCAAACTTTCAGCCAGCGTTTTACTGCTGTAAAAATCTTGGAGGGCAACACGTTGTCTGGACAACTGCTTGACACTTTTGCATTAACCTCGGCACAGCGAGCAAGAATCATTTTTGAGACAGAAAAAATACGCAACAAACTAAAAGAGGAAGGAATTACTCCCCACCAGCTGCAAGCGGAACTGACTGCTGCCTGCGGCCGAACCTCCTGTCGAATTTACGCTAATTGTTCTGCGCAGGCTCCTATTCCAAACAATCGCAGCATTCGCGCGGATCAAATATTAACCTCGCGGCTCTTTGGCATTCCGATTATACTTGGCTTTCTGGCCCTACTTTTATGGATTACCATAGCGGGAGCAAACTATCCATCACAGTTGCTTATGAAGTTTTTTAGCTGGCTAAAACCATATCTTAGCCAAGTGCTAAGTGTACTACATATTCCTTCAGCAGCAAATTCATTGTTTATTGATGGGATATACTATACAGCAGCATGGGTAACATCTGTCATGCTGCCGCCCATGATGATCTTCTTTCCCTTATTCACCTTATTGGAAGATTTGGGATATCTGCCCCGCCTGGCCTTTAACCTGGACCGTTTCTTTCAGAAGGCAGGATCCTGCGGAAAACAGGCACTTACCATGTGCATGGGGTTAGGGTGCAATGCAGTGGGTGTTACAGGGTGCAGGATCATTTCCTCCCCCAGGGAACGCTTGGCGGCCATGATTACAAATTGTTTTATGCCATGCAACGGACGTTTTTCTTTACTAATTACCTTATCCACCATTTATATTGGAAGTTTATGCACAAACGCATTTTCCTCTGTGGCTGCCGCAGGTTTTGTTTTGCTGCTGATTGTTTTTGGCATTTTAATCACGCTATTGCTTACCCGGTTACTCACCTGGATGCAGCACTCTGCCGTCAAAACACCGTTTACCTTAGAGCTTCCTCCGTTTCGCAAACCGCAGATTACGCAAACCCTGATCCGTTCTCTGCTTGACAGAACCCTTCATATTCTGAGCCGTGCTTTACGTGTTTCTGCACCAGCAGGCGCCGTGATTTGGCTGCTTGCCAATCAGAGCATCAATGGCACCAGCCTCCTGCATCTCTGCGCCGGGGCACTGGATCCCTTTGCACGGCTAATGGGACTGGATGGCATGATCCTACTGGCCTTCCTTCTTGCTCTGCCGGCAAACGAAATTGTTTTGCCAATCATTCTGATGGGTTATCTTACCGGAACACAGCTTATGGACACCGCCAGCATTACTTCTCTCTCTACAGTTCTTGCTGAAAACGGATGGACCGTACTGACCGCAGTCAATGTCATGCTCTTTTCTCTGCTGCATTTTCCATGTGCAACTACACTATGGACCATAAAAAAAGAAACTGGAAGTCTGGGCTGGACCGCCCTTGCCTTCCTTATTCCCTCTGCAACTGCTGTAGTATGCTGTATGCTTACAACTGCCATATGGAACCTGTGTTCCTTCCTCTAACGTTTTCATTTCAATCTGTCAATTTATCAGTCAACAACTATTTAGAAAAAAATCTAAATAGTTGTTGGCTTTTTGAGTAATATAAACATAAAATTGGGTGACTGCCGCATATTCTATTACATTTTACAAAAAAGCTTGTAACATAAACCACACAAAAAGGCAATCCCTCCTGTGCCCAGCATCGTATTATTCACAAGATTCCGCCTCTTCTTCCAGAGCCTCTATCAAAAAACTGACCGGCCGAAATCCATCATTACATGAAATCATTGCCGCTTTTTTATTTTTCATCCAACCGTTATATAAATTTTCTCCCCCATGGGCTAAGGTCATCACAAACGCAGACATACTTTCCCAAGCACTGTCACACATACCGCTTGGTTTTTCCCATCCATTGGCAATGAAAACTTGTCCCTCCTGCAAATCACAGGCATGTTCGATAGGATTTTCGTATTTTTCCATCAAATCCTCATAACACGCCTTTTTCATCACAGTAATCCTGCATTTTTTCATAAAATCGTTCCCTTTCCCTCATTATTTTTGTGCTCTGCTTTCAATTTCCTGAAGTTCAAAACGATATTTTTGTTTGACACCCGGATATTTTGTATGATCCACTTCTTCCAAGAACATAGCCAGCGGCCGAATCCACAGGCCGCCGTCTTCATACAGCTTTCGATACACTACATATTCTTCTCCGGTTTCCGAATGTTTGGCAAGCTCTTCCACCAAATAATAGTCGCCTTTAAAATGTTTGTAGATCCTTTTTATTTGTATTTCTCGCAAGACCATTCTCTCCTTTCTATTATCCTAAATATAGCATATGTATTTCTGCTTTTCAATGGTTTTTATCCTCAAAATACATAGAAAACCGTCTGCAAAAGGGCTATCCCTTTTGCAGACGGTTTATATTTTCTGTCCTGCAGAAGCAAGACATTTGCTGTTACTGCTCTAAGAATCTTTGCAGCATGGCCGCAACTTCGGCACGGGTGGCATTCCCCAATGGATCCAGACGTCCGTCATCATGTCCATTGATGAGTCCGGCACCAACTGCCCACTTAACGTTCTCAAGTGCCCAGTCAGAAACCTGATCCGCATCAATAAATCTGCTCAGATCCCCTGTCTCATCCGTTGCTCTTCCCTTGAAGTCCCCATAGCGCTCCAAAATCGCCGCAATCTGCTCACGGGTAATTGAATCGTTCGGAGCAAACGTATTTTCATCATATCCATTGACAATTCCATTTGCCGCTGCCCAGTTAACCGCTTCTGCATAATATTCCCCTTCCGGAATATCCTTGAATCCTGACATCTCTCCCTGGGGTTCTCCTTCCGCACGGTGAAGTACCGTCACCAGCATTCCTCTTGTCATAACATCATTGGGTCCAAACTCTGTTTCCGATATTCCTGCAAACAGCTGGTTCTCGTAAGCGTACTTTACATTTTCATAATACCAGTCGCTCTCCTGTACGTCTCCAAACGGGTTTTCCCATACGCTTTCCATGTCCTCTGTCCATTTTGCGTACAGCGTGATATTCTTTGTCACCTTGCTGGAAAAATCATAAGCATTCATACATTCTGCCTCTGTATACCAGCCTCCAAATATATATCCTTCCCTGCTTGGATCTTCCGGTTTGCTGGCAGTCTCGTTTTTGCTGATACGCTGACTGCTGACTGCACTTCCGCCCTGACTGTCAAAGCTGACGGTATATGTTGTCCCTATCCCGCCTGCCGACTGACTGGAATATTTGACATCGCCCGACGGTATAAAATGCAGTACATAGTTTTTCTCGCCAATACTGAACTCTATTTCCTGATCTCTTCCGGTTACCTTTACAGAATAGCTTCCTCCGTTCTCCAGCACCTTGCCCGCAATGACGACTTTTCCACCATCGGCCGCATACGCTGTAAACTGTTTGTTCCCTGAATATGTAGACGGCAGTGTATAATCGCATACATAGTTGCCTTCTTCGTCGACTCCAAAGTAATCCAGGGTGATCGGCAAGCCCTCTATGCTTAGAATATCCTCGTTGCTCTCCAGCACATCAACTGTTACTCTGGCCCCTGCCTGGCTGAAGCTTACTTCATCCGTTTTCTTCATCTCTCCGCTCATGGTTCCCGATATGTCCGTTCTTTGCGTTTCCAATACCTGACCATCCTTATCCAGAAGGTTAGCGATCAATATCCCTTCCGTATAATCCTGCAGCGAATTATTCTGAAGCGTAATCTTTGCCGTGGTATTTCCATTTGCGTCCGATCCCTGTTCGACATCAAGCGCTGTCTTCTTTCCGGTTCTTCCAAGTGCTCCGGTCAGTAATACCGCCTTCTGATTGTCAGAACTGCTGTACTCCGGCAAACGCACCTTTTCGCTCTGACTTCCTATCTTTCCTTCTGTCCACACATCTGCATACAGATAGATTCCATTTTTCGGAATCTCTGTCTCCTTTAATGTATTAATCACATAATCCTTTACATCAAAAGTGAGTTCTACATTAAACACATCTTCATCGATCCGCTCAAGCGCTTCTCCTGTGATAAGCAAGCTGTTCTCCTGTACCGTTACCCCTGCCGTATTACTGCTTATCTTAGCTTTTTCTGTATACATATCATCCGTGTAAAAGTCGATTCTGACGGTCCTGTCTTTTCCGGCAAGTTCTGCGTCTGACATATTATACAGGGTCATGCCTATCGTCCGTTTTCCTTCTTCTTCCTTCAGGACCTCTATCCGCGAAATACCGATATCCGGATAGTCAAGATACACGATTCCATTCAGTTGTACGGCTCCTTCGTTGGCTGTTACTGTATATTCGATATCCTCTATCGTCTCTCCTATCTTATGCAATACCGGAACCACCGCACTCTGATTGGGCAGCAGGCTCTCGCTCAATTCTCCGGTCTCTCCGTTCCCCAAATCTACCGTCACGCCGCTCAGGTCGTTGATCCCTGTATTTCTCACTGAGAATTGTAGCGTCGTCCAGCTGTTACGCCTCAACTGCTGATATTCCACGCCTATGCTTTCCACTTCTGCCGCATTGTCCGCAAAACCAGAGGTTGCTGTATACAGCATTGCCTTCTCTCCGGGTACAAATACACCTCCCATGTCCACCAGATTTTTGTTGTCATATGCAGTCGTCTGAATGACCGCCTTCACTTCATCCTTTCCGCTCACATACCCTGCAAAATGATCCGTAAGGTTATTCTCCGGGAGTTTGGCCAGTTCCAATGCACCTGACAACACATATCCGCCATTGCCGTCACTCCGCAGGCGAGCCGCCTTGATCTCACTGTGCGCTGATACTCTCAGTCCATTACTGTCGGTTTCATCGCTTACATTCTCATTCCACAGTATACTCAGATTTTCTATGCCTCTATGACTGCTGTTCAGCGTTGCAAACCGGAAATCGGCTCCCACATTTGCGCTGTCTGTGCTGGTCAGTTCTGTCAGTGATGCAGGGAAACTATTGGAAATCACTCCATCCGCACTGACTGCCGCCATCTGGATGTCGCTTTCTCCTTCCTTCACACTGTGCCATCCAATCACAAACCGGTCATCCCCCTCGGCAAACTGCGCACTGATCACCTGAGGATTTTCATCCAGGTTCTGGTCTGCTGTCAGCATCATAGCGGTGCCTAAGCTTCCGTCATTTTTCACCAGCGTGTATCCTACTTCATATTCATCCGTATTCCCATTTTCGCTTTTGTCCAGCGTATATACCGCTATCGCCGTACCATCCGGAAGCATGGCTGCCTCCAACGCCTTGACACTGCCTCCGGCTCCGTTATACAGCTGCTTTGCCTCACTCCACCGGATTCCATCATAACTCCTGTACATAATGGCATCCTGTGATTTGAAATTGAGCAGATTTTCTTCTCCGCTGCTGTATACATTCCGCCAGAAAACGACTGCTTTGCCGTTGTTTGCCGCAACTGCCGGCGCCAAATCCGGGCTGCCGTTATTGGTCAGCTGTGTAGATTTCCACTGCGTTCCGTCATAAACAGATGCCACAACCTCACTGCTGTTCATCAACAGATGTTGTTCCTCTGCATTGACCGCATCTCCTGCATCTTTTTCCGGTATCTCACTCCGCATTCTTACCCAAGCGGCCGCAGCAAAGTTCTCTTCTCCTGCTATATCCGCATCACTATCCCCAAATCCCTCAAATCCTGACGGATCCGGAACCGGCATCGGTTCGCTGTAGCTTCCATTTTCTAGCCGGCTGTACTGTATCTGACTGTCATAAATACTTGTGCTGTTTTGATCACTGATATGCACCAGCACTTTTCCATCATCACTAATTTCCGGATATGCCCCGGGGTTCGCATTGCTTTGCAGATTTTCCAGCCGGTTCTCTTCATCCAGGCTAAACAGGTCTACACGATCTCCTTCTCCCCAACTGCGGGCATACTGTTCCAAATAATTCCGGCTTTGCAGAGTCGCAGAGGCACTTACTACATTCAGGCCGCTTCCTTCCGCCTCTGACTGCAATTCCATCAGGGACAGCCCCGATGTGGCACTTCCCCAATAGTTATCGATTTCTCCCCAGCTGTTAAACGTCTTGGTTGCTCCAAATGACCCGGAAGCCAACACTGCATCATAGGAAATAAACAGGAATTTGGCCACAAACTTGATCCCCGCTTCTCCTGTGATTCCCAATGCCTGACCGTTCAGCTGCCGCTTGGAGGCATCCGCCAGATAGGTGCGGGACAAGAATTTGTTCTGATTATCCACTGTCAATTTCCCAAATACGCCAAACTTGAAAGCTACCACCGAATAGTCAAATCCTACTCCACCAAAAGCTTCCGCATACGCATTGATTCGCAGCGTAGTCAAATAATCATTCACTGCGCTCAGATTCGGATCGCTCCACGCCAGTTCACTTCCCTGCTGGCTATATCGCACTGCTGTCTTGAAGTCCAGCTGAATCGCTCCGCCTACCTCAAACGAAGCCGTCACCGGCACAGGTCCCACCATGGTGTTGATATTAAAGTTGAACGCCATGCCTGCTCCTGCTGTAAATCCTCCGGCTACCGTATATACTTCCCACTTCTTCTTGGCAAGGTTATACCGTATTTCCGCCTCATAGAATCCTTCAAGCTGCAAATTCAGATCTGTACCTTTAAAACTGCTCTTTGACGCATTCTGCCGGTATGTTTCCGCCGGGTTATATGTCCCCTGCGCCATTTCGCTCAAATCGCCTACACCGGGCACGCCTATTTCTGCTTCGGAAGAAAGGAAATTTGTATCCAGCGCTATTCCGTTTTCTTCATAGTTCATGTCATCCAAATCCATGGTGTTGTACCCTGTCCAAATCAGCGCTTTAAATACCGTCGGGTCCTCACTGGGCGAGATAATCATCTTAAACACCGAAGAATCTACCGGTCCGTTGATATCACTCAATTTCCCGCTCAGGGTCTTCAGAATGCTGCTGCCCCCCTGTTCTCCAAAATCAGAAGCCTTTGCCTGGCTTGCTTCCTTCATGGTCACCAGCACATTAGAAACATCATCATCCTCATTCACTTCCGGCACCCGTGACAAATCGATCAGCCGGAACGGCATTACCCGCTCTTGTACCAAATCCTTGCCTTTGCTCAGCCGGGTCTTCAGCCCCATATCTGTTCCATCCGGTATCCATCCGGTATTGGTCATGCTTTCCTCTGTTAGCGTTAACTTATTGCTTACTATGGGTATGGATGAAAACGGATATGGCTCTACACTGAAACTCTGCGATGCCGGTATATATCCATTTTCATCGACCATCTTCAATTCGTAGGATTCGACTCCTTCCATTGTCTCGCCCCACAAATACATCACGGTTTGCAGTTCTGTCTCTTTGTAAGAACTGCTCGGACCTATTCTTCCATTAAATTTACGAACATCCTGCAGCCGTCCATAATCCACCTTCTGAAACGCTACAAACGGTTTATTTTGTTCTCCTGCCGCTACCTCCTCAAGCGTAATGACACCCTCGGCCATGCGTACTCCTTCAATCATGCCAACGCTTGCATTTGCTGTATGCAGCAGCGGATAATACTGGTTGCCGCTTATTTCGCTGATCTCAAAGATGTATTCTATTTTATCCGTTGACACCAAAACAGCCTGTTCGTTCTCTCCGTTTTCTTTCGACCAAAACTGGCTGCTGTCAAAGTATACCGTCACCGTTCCGTTTGCGTCCGTGTGATAGGTTTGCCCTATGCCTCCCTCTTTTAAGGAATCCGCATCGGGTCCCAGCTTAGCCGTTTCGCAGTAATATCCGTTCTTATATACACCCCCGCGTATGGTAATATCTGTATCGCTGAGCGGATCTCCTCCCGGCTTGCTCAATGTCAGTTTTGCTTTGGCCACTTCACGAAGACTTATATTATTTATTGGATACAGCTGCAATTTTGCTGCATCTCTTTCTCCGGATGCTATATTCCACTGATAAATCGTTCCCAGATACAGCGTATCCCCTTCCTGGGATCTCAGCCACACATCGCTTCCTATCCCATTGGGTTCATACAGCGCCAGCGTTCCGTCTCCGTTGGTGTTGAATGTCCTCTGGTTCCCCGCTCCGTCTACATACTCTAATGTAGTCTCAATTGCCGGATCGACCTGGAAGAAATAGAACTTATCTTTCAATGTAGACGACTGCACTGTCAGTGTTGCAGACATACCCGTTGCAGCATGGGTTGCCGTTATCGTCGTTTCACCGCTGGCCGTCGAGCTGATTCCCATCTGGGTCTGTGGCAAATAGCTGCTGTAAGAAAAATTCTTGATATTTTCATACAAGCCGCCCTGCTTATAGTTGATCGCCGCAATTTCATCGTTGCCGCTTTCCCAGGATATCCCATCTTTAAACGCATTCCAGCTGTAATCCTGATAATTGATCCCTACATAATCCATCAGATTCAGCTGCTGCCGCAGTTTCTGTATCCCCTGCGTATCCGTCGGCAGCGGCCCGCTGCTTCCGTCAACTTTTCCTATATTATTCATCGTCAGGTGGTCTATTTCCTGATTTTCACTATTGACCAGATGCAGTGCCTCCCTGTTGTATACATACAGCGGATAGGAGTCCTGGCTTGGGGCATCTCCTCCAACATTATACAATGTCAGCATCACCTGATACGTATGCTTCAGTTCTTCTTCTCCCAAATCACTCAAACTGAGCTTATAGCTTCCTTCTGCCGCACTGATTGGCTCCGTAATCGTGTTAATCACCCGATTGTCTTCCGCCACCTGGATGATATTGAGTTCTGCCGTCTGACCGCTTCCCTCTGTCCAATCCTCTAAAATCCACGGTATCTCTATGCTGTCTGTCTCGTCGGTCAGCGATGTTTTTTCCGGCCGCACCAGCTTAGCCGCCGCCGGTTTCGGGCGCACCACAATCCAAACCATTGCACTCAGCCGCACACTATCGTCCTGTGCATTGGGATGCGGCATGGAAACACGCACCGTATATGCCGGCGTATTTTCCTCGGACAGCTTTGACAAAACACCTTCGTCAATCGTTATGCTGTTTGCTTCCATTTCCGCTTCATAGGTCTTGAGTGCTGCCACGTTCTCTAAATCTGCTTCACTTCCGTAATTTCCCTCATAGAGGTCTATCCGGAACTTAAAGTCTTTATCCTCTACAAAATAACTTGCATTGGAACTCCAAAGCACGGTTGCCGGCGCATTCTGACGGCTTATGATTGTGGAGGAACCGGTTGGGATCACCAGAGCAATCGAGTCACCCGCAATAACCGTATATACCGCCGAGCTTCCACTAACGGCTTCTGCCTTTCCCCCATTGTCCGCCGTAAAGGTAAAGGTCACCTCTCCTATGCTGGTTCCTGTCAGCGTCACCGCTCCCGTATTGGGATCTATGGCTGCTACCTCCGGGTTGCTGCTGCTCCACTGTCCACTGGTGATAGTCGGCGTCTTTCCGGAATCATTGGCACATTCTGCACTCAGCGTGGGACGATAGCTTTCACCCAAGGACAGCGTATAGTTTTTCTCCTCACTTTCGGGCTTTACTGTCACTTTGTTTACCAGAACAAATGCGGGAACTGTTATGCTTGTATTTACCCAATATACATCCACCCAGTCAGGCTCTGCAATCGTTCCCTCGTTTGCCTGCAGTCTGGCTGTATAGGCCACTTCATCAAGTTCTTTCTCTATCCCGAATGACTGTGTCTGGTATGTCTTCCCGTCGTCACTCACATAAAACTGCTGGGTCGTTAACTCACTGCCGTCTGGTTTGTAAAGCACTATGCGGAACGGCAGTTCCTGCGGATTTGTTCCGCTCCCGTAATCAACGTATTTGGTTTTATACGCTTCCGTTTCATCCAATGTCAGCGTAAAACTTGCCTTTTCATCTTCTCCATAGCTTCCCTGTATTCCTTTTGCCGCATTACGCATCAGCGCCGCTTTTAAATTTGCCCCTTCAACTGTTTGGCCGCTTATCTCCACACCATTACCAAATAAATCCGTAATCCCAGACGAAATTGAAATTGTTAACTTTTCACCATCGGTTGGCTGCACGGGGTACCAAAAATATACACCGTCTCCTGAAAAGGCAGCACTAAGTTCTGATGCCTTAAAATTCTTTCCATTGGCTGTTATGATTGCATTTTCGTCAATCTTCACCATTTCGTCAAAATCCAGTTCAACATAAACGCTCTGGCCAAAATAATATGTTCCCTCTGTTGTTTTAACATTTTGAAGCACTGGACTTGTTTCATCGTCAATCAGGGAAATCGTTCCGCCTTCCAAAACACCGGTAATCCAATTCAAAGCCGGCCCCCCTACACTGGTGTCAAACGCATTTTCAAGTGTAAGAGATTGTGGAATTGCTATTCTATTTCCCCAGCCCGTGAATTCAAGTGTATATTTTTCTCCGGGCGCAAGCGCTTTTCCGCTAATATCCTGCTGTATCTCGATTCTGCGAAAATCCTGAACGCCGTAATTTATATAGGTATCCGTTCGGGTTGCTATACCTGCACTGTTGGTTTGTGAAAATTCACCTTTAAAATGATAGTGCACAGCAATATCTTCATCACCATTTCCGATTGAAACATAGCCATCCGCACACTGCATACTAACAATCAAATTATTGAGTCTCTGCGATGGAATAGCCGGAAAACGGACTGGCTCCTGAAGAGATGTTCCATTCCATGTACTTTCATTTCTACCTATAGTTTCTGTCGTTTCCAGGTTTTGCATAAAATATTTCATTAATTTAATTGTATGATTATCTGTATACGCACCGCTGTTTTTAAACACAATTCCTTTGGCATTGGAGAATTCCAACACGCTTGTAATGTGTCCGCTCATCCGGCTTTCTGTCTCGTAAATTACGGCAGAAACCACAATGCGCACTCCTGTATACGCTTCGGTTTTGGTATTTTCAAAAGCCAAAGAACCGGTTAAAATATCTTCGGTAGGCCAACCGGGCATTGTCAACGTCGTATTAGCCAATTTGTTATTTTGAGCATCTGCCAAATAAACACTTATGCTTTTAAATTCCATACACGAATAAGCCGGTATAAATCTTACGTCAAAAGAAACCGTCTCCTTTGCCGGAATGACAAATGTATCGGAGGAAATAGACGGTGTCCCTCCCCCAGTGATATTAAGCTCGGTAAAATTACTTACATCCAATATGGGAAGGTCTGCATTCTCCGCCATCAGCGAAATATTTTCCTCACCCATCAGACTGATCCCCTCTGTCTGAAGCTGATTCATCAAACCATTCAAATTCTCTAAAGACTCGCCGCTGAAAGTCTTGCCCGAAAAATAGGTTTCCTGAATTCTGGCCAGTTCCTTTTCAATTTCTATAATAGTTTTCAGGTCTCCCAACGCAATAGGAGTTCCATCCACATACCCGATCTGACTTAAATCGGTTGCCGGATCCTCTAAAAGCGTTGTTGCTTCTTCCAGTGTTAACTCCTCGCCGTTTAAGGAGATGGTATAATCCGTCTTAATTTCACCGTTTTCATCCAGCAGTCCAAGCCCTTTCAGCCGCTCCGCTATCTGCTGTGCATCCATGCCTGTCAAGTCTGCCAACTGGTTCAGTATTTCCTGATTTTCCCCAGCCGAATTTCCTATCAGATCATTTACCGCCGCCAGCGCTGTGCCTGGCAATGTAGTCAGCAACAGTGCAAAACATACTATCATTGCTATAAATCGTCTTTTCATTTTGTCTCCTCCTCATATTCCGTATTGTATTGCTTTTCTTCGTTGCATCGTTTTTTGGGGTGCCCACATACCCCGATTAATGTATTAGGCGCTTGCCGGTAAAATCGACAGGAGCCGCAATCAATACAGGGTTCTCCTTCCACAGATTCTGCATATGTACACGCATCTTCTCCTGTAAACAAAATTGGATAGCCTTCCGGTGTATAAATTGGCGTTTCAATAAAATCAGGATATATTTCCATATATCTTCCCGAATCCTCATCATACTGCAAAAGAATATCCAGTACTGTTCCTTCAATGTTATGGCGCCGTGTCTTTTCCATATTTGCCTCCTTTCTACTACGGTTGACCTCCTATCCTATTTTTTATTATATTAGAAATTTACCAATCTGTCATCACCCGTTTTAGCAAAAAAATGGGTCATATGGATTCCTTTTGCCAATAAAAAAGCACCGGCTCTGCGCCGATGCGTATAACAAAAATTTTATAAAACCGGTTTTATCAGTTTTACATTTTTAACGAAGCATATATTTTTTTAAATCTTGCCGGTGGCTGATGTTCAGCTTTTGCAGTGCCGTGGAAATATACCGCTTGACGGTATTGGGCGAAATATTCATGTGATTTCCTATCTCCTGATTCGTCCAGCCTCTGGCAGCCAACATTGCGGCGGCAAATTCTGTTGTCGTCAAATTATCTGCCACATCATGTCCAGTGACCGAATTATGAATTTTACGCCAACCGGCAGAAAACCGATAAGTAATTGCTATGATCCGCTTAAAATCCTCTGGCCAGTCCTTTTTAATGACTGCTTCTAACATGCCGCCAAGCAGGCCATGATGCTCTCCAAAACCTTCTATCAAATCATCCGGCCTTGCCAAATCCCAAGCTGCAAGCAAATGTTCCTGCGCCTGTTTGGGCTGCTTCAAACCCATATAGTCCATCACCGCCACAAGATGCAGATAAATTGCCGGAATCGGGTAATCCTCCGCCTGTAAAACAAGCGCCGTCTCCACAATTCCCAGACTTCTCCCGTAATCTTCCTGCAAATAGGTATAATGTGCCTGTACATACAAAGCAAACATCTGCACTCCCGGCGGAAGCAACGATAAATAATCCCGAACCGGCGGCAATCCATCTGGGAGCGGAAGATGCAAAAGCACAGCAGCTGCTGCCGCAACAAAGGCCTGGGCAGCCTTTACTTCAGGCAAAGTTTTTGCATCAGCAGCCAATATGCTTTTTACCTCAGAAAGCGCATATCGCGCCTTATGAATATGCCCTAAAGAAAGATTTGCATAAGCATAAATCCAGCAGGCAGAAAGCCGAATATCGGTATCCTCGGCTGTCAAATACAGTTCTGTCTCCATCGATGCCTTCTCGGCCTGCCCACTGAAATAATGATATTCCGCAAGTGCAATCTCTTTTTTTTGGCCTTCTTCCATTTGCGTAATATATTCCATACAATGTCCCGGTTCAAAGGAGGTATTCATCAATGGCATCAGCCCTGGATAGTGAACTGCTCTTTGTTTATTCTGCAATGGAACCGCGGCTTCCACTTTCTGTACAGAGCCTGGCTTTTCCGTTCCCTCTGGTATTTCCCAGGTTTTGTTGGTTTTGTTTGCCCCCTCAATTCTTCCCTGTGCGCAATATTCCTGCACCAGTTGTTCTGTCACGCCCCATTTTCTCGCAGCTTCCCGCACCGTCATATATTTCATGTTCACACCCTCTAAGGATTTTATGATCTTATAAATTATAACATATATATCAATCTATGTCAAAAAAATATCCTTGTTTCCATGACCCCTGCTTTTTTTAGCATGCCTGCCTGCAAACATTTTTGTTCTGCTATTTTTCTACACAAATTCTAAATTCTCCAACCCCTCCATGATCCCCATTTTCGTATTTTTGATCCTATAAAGTTTTTTCTCTTCTAAATCTTTTATGAAAACTTCTCCGTGTACGGTAAATCTTTTTATGATACCTTTTTCATTATAATAATAAATAAAATAATCCGGACTTTGATTGGGCAATTCGTCCTCCTGTGCTTTTGCAAGTTTTAGTCCGTTTAAATAATTGGTTATTTGTTCTATATGCGTTTTTGTTAGATATATCGCATGCCCATTTTCCAATGTATCATAATAAGACATATGAATTGCCGGCCCGCCTATAACAATCTTCTCTGCGTTCTCAAAATCAGGATGAAAATTCAATGACACAGTAGCCCTGAAATATGCCTTTATTTCATTGATTTCTAATTCCCTATTGGGCGACAAAATGAATAAAAGCACCAATGCAAGAACAAAAATAAGAAATACCGCTAAAAAAATAAATTTTTTATGATGTATTTTCATGTTTTACCTCCCTAAAAATCAGAGCGTTTTGTTAAGTTAAATGAAAATTGAGACCTTGAACTCCTTATGGTATAATGGTTTTACCCCAAACCCGAATACCTCCCTGAAAATCAGAGAAAGGAGATCAAGATCTCATGGATAAAATTATACC
>NZ_JADCKB010000003.1 GCF_014982785.1 Ructibacterium gallinarum | reverse complement strand
TTCTTCTATTGAAAATATTTCTACTTGATTTCGTTCTTTCTTGTTTGTTCTTAGCATTTTTATCACCCAACCTTATTTTACCACATAACAAACAAAAAGCCCAGCTTTTGCTGAGCTTTTTCGACAGTCTGAGGGGAGCATGAAAATGCTTCCCTTTTTTTACGAAAAAGAAGTGATAAGAATTTTTCGTCATTCTGCACGGAAAAAAGACAAAATATGCGTAAAAAATATTTAGAGTTTGGAGAAGACTACAATTGACAAAAGGAACTTATTTTTGATAAAATAAAAAAGGTTTGGAATTAATATACACTATAACTGAGAGTAAAGCAGTGCATATGCAAAAACCAGCTTGAAATCGGAAGGGGTAAATTGGCCGTATAAAGAGTGCGGCTTTTATTATGTCGAGACAATCTGAGGTAAAAGCCGGTTTTATGTTTTGTATGAATTAATCATGAAATAATAGACGGAATCAACATACAAAGGAGAAGGGTTATGGGCGTAGAATTGATATTGTCGCTGTTAGGCGGACTTGCATTGTTTTTGTATGGTATGCAGATGATGAGTGCAAATCTTGAGGTTGTGGCTGGTACCCGAATGAAGCAGATTCTGGAGCGACTGACCTCTAATCGAATTCTTGGTGTTCTGGTTGGCGCTGGTATTACGGCCGTCATTCAGTCATCATCAGCTACTACGGTTATGGTTGTCGGATTTGTAAATTCAGGGTTGATGACTCTCCAACAAGCAGTATGGATTATTATGGGGGCAAATATTGGTACGACCATTACAGGACAGCTGGTCGCACTTGATATTGGAAAAATTGCTCCGTTAATTGCATTTGCCGGTGTGGCCGTTGTGGTGTTTTCTAAAAAGAAGCATGTTCAGGCGATCGGCAGTATTGCAGCAGGCCTTGGAATCTTATTTATTGGCTTGAGTTTAATGAGTGATGCAATGATGCCATTGCGTGAATCGGAAACCTTTATTAACTTGATGACAAGCTTTTCTAATCCGGTGTTGGGAATTTTGGCAGGTGCTTTGTTTACAGCTATAATTCAATCATCATCTGCGTCTGTTGGAATTTTGCAGGCTTTAGCGGTTAGCGGTTTGATTGGCCTTGACAGTGCAGTTTATGTTCTTTTTGGACAGAATATTGGCACCTGTATTACCGCGTTGCTGGCGTCAATCGGTGCAAACCGCAATGCGAAAAGGACAACGATTATTCATTTGATGTTTAATATTATCGGAACAATTATTTTTGTTTCGTTAACCATGCTTGTACCATTTACCCATTGGATTGAGACATGGGTTCCCAATAATCCGGCAGCGCAGATTGCGAATATCCATACTATTTTTAATGTGACAACAACGTTGCTGCTTTTGCCATTTGGAACATATTTGGCGAAATTGGCGGAACATATCCTGCCTGATAAACGCAGCCGGGAAAGCGGTGCTTCAGAGCAGTGGTTGAAAGGACTGCATGATTCTAAGCATATTTTGGGTACTTCGGCAATTGCGGTGAATGCTTTGCTCAACGATGTGCGGGATATGCTGAGTATGGCCTTTCAAAATGTGGAAGATGGATTTACTTCCATATTGAAGAATGATCTTTCCATGCAGAGTGAAATCAAGGAACGAGAGGAAAAAATTGATCAATATAATCTGGAAATTTCCAAGAAAATATCAGAAGTTATGACGCTGGGACAATCAATGGAAGAGGCCCAGACTCTAAATCACATATTTAGTATTGTAGGAAATGCAGAAAGAATAGGTGATCACGCATTAAATATAGCAGGATATGCCGTTTTAATTCAGGAAAAGAATTTGGGTTTTAGCGATGCTGCTTTGGAAGAATTGACGGAGATGAAGGAGTTTAGCCAGAAACTGCGAAACGCTATTTTAGAACCCAGAGATCCAGAGAAAATGTCGGAGCGGGTACATGCAATGGAAAGGGAAACAGACCTAGCTGTTGCTGATTACCGTAAACAGCAGTTGATACGGCTGAAAGATGAAATTTGTTCTATGGAAACGGCTATTATTTATTCCGAATTGCTGGTAGATTATGAGAGAATTGGAGATCATGCGTTAAATATTGCCCAGGAATTCAGTGGAATCCGTGTTTAAGCCCATAAAGTTGATGCTGAGAAAAGTATGACAGATATAGAAAAATAAGTAGCAGAGCTGGTTCCTCAATGGAATTAGTTCTGTTTTTTTATAGCAGATTATGATGTGACAGCAGAATTTAAGACCAGCACTACAGGGAAATATGAAAATAAATGCTTTAAAAGTGCTTGACAAATGATGACCTCTGGGTTATATTGGTATGGATATAAAATGAAGCGAAGATAGAGATATCTCTGCAGTCAGTGCAGAAAACTACGAGGAGGATTTGTAATGAAAAAAGTAACATTCGGCACACCAGAGAGCTTTGTACCCACCAAATACTGCAAGAATTTATTGTATGAGGAAACAGACATACAATTTGATATAAGTAAAATAGAATTTTCAGTTACAGCGCAGGGCTGCATTTTAAAAATGCCGCTTGCTGCTGACGAAGAGGTTTTTGGCTTTGGATTGCAGCTGAAAGGTTTTAATCATAAGAAAAGCAAACTTTGCTTAAAGGTAAACTCTGATCCTGTTGCAAATACAGGGGATTCTCATGCCCCAGTTCCCTTTTTCGTGACAAATAAGGGCTATGGTATCTATTTTGATACTGCGCGCTATATGGAGGCATACTGCGGTTTTGTCAAGAAAAGAAAACGGGAGGATTTGCTTCATAGCGAGGTGCGTACCGATACGCAGCAGCTTTATTCCAAGACAGAGGATAGCGAAGACACTGTTATGATGGTAAAAATACCGGCTGCACAAGGAATTGATTTATACATATTTGAAGGTGAAACCATAGTTGACATTGTTTCACAATATAACAGGTTTTCGGGCGGCGGCTGTGATGTGCCCGAGTGGGGACTGGGGGTCCTGTATCGTGCATATGCTAAAAGTAGTGAAGACGATGTCAAGGCATTGGTAAAGTATTTTGAAAATAGTGACATCCCCTGCGATATCATAGGACTTGAACCAGGTTGGCACTCAGGCAGTTATTCATGTACGTATGAGTGGAACCAGGAAAATTTTCCACACTATGCTGAACTCATCGCAGAACTGCGCAGTAAAGGAATTCATGTGAATCTTTGGGAGCATGCCTTCGTTAGTTCTTCTTCGCCAATTTATAAAGAGTTGTTTGAATTAAGTGGTGATTTTGAGGTGTGGAAGGGGCTGGTGCCGGATTTTGGACTGGATGCGGCGAAGCAGATTTTTGCGGATTACCACCGGAAGCAATTAGTTGAAATCGGTATTGATGGCTTTAAACTTGACGAGTGTGACAGCAGTGATTTTACGGTAAGCGATTGGAGTTTTCCCGACTGTGCGCAGTTCCCATCTGGAATGGATGGCGAGCAGTATCATCAAATGTTTGGCGTACTTTATATGCAGACAATACTAAAGGCGCTTGATGGCAGAAAGACGTTGTCGCAGGTGCGCAACGCAGGGGCGCTTTCTGCCTCTTACCCGTTCGTATTATACAGTGATTTGTATAATCATAAGGACTTTATCCGGGGTGTGGTTAATGCGGGTTTTTCGGGTATTTTATGGACGCCAGAGGTGCGTGATGCCAAAACAAAAAAAGATTTTATTAGACGGCTGCAAACAAACATCTTTTCTGTGCAGTGTATTATTAATGCATGGTACTGTCCAGAAGTTCCATGGAAGGAACTGGATTGTGAGGACGAGGTCAGAAGCTTGCTAAAAACCAGGGAAACATTGGTTCCCATGCTGAAAGCGGCCTTTGACCAATACCGGGATACGGGAAAACCGCCAGTGCGTGCGCTGGTTGCTGATTATACAAACGACAAGCAGACGTATCAGATAGATGATGCGTATCTGTTCTGTGATACTCTGCTGGTCGCTCCACTTACCGATGAGAGCGATGAGAGAGATGTGTATCTGCCACAAGGAAGATGGCGGGATTTCTGGACAAAGAAAGAAGTAGAGCCTGGATGGATTCATGTAAAGACAGAAAATATACCTGTGTTTGAAAAGATATAAAGGCAGAAAATAATGTAATATACAGACCAAGTATTGAATATGGCGCTGAAACAGCATAAGAAATATCTGGAAACGAATGCCGTTATCTTTTGTATATTGTGAAAAAGTACTGACTGAAAAATAATTTCATTAATTCTTATTATATTTAAAGAATATATGGGGCAATCCTTATTTTTATGGATTGCCTCATTTCTCATTCCAGAATTTGTTTCTGTAATTCCAAAGGGGTGTCTACGATTTGTTTTGCTCCTGCATTTTTCAGTTCATCTTTGCCGCGGAAACCCCAAGATACGCCAATTGTGTCGACCCCAGCATTATATCCCAGTTGAATATCCACGTCGGAATCGCCAATATACCATGCCTCCTCTTTGCTAGCCTGCGCAGAAGCCAGAAGCGCAAAGAGAGAGTCGGGGGCTGGCTTGCGGGGAAATTCGGCGCGCTGACCTATAATCCGGAAAAAAGTGTGGGCAGGAAAGAGCGAGGAAACCACGGCTTCGGACTGGACCTGTGGCTTGTTTGACAGTACGGCAAGAAGAAATCCATGCTGTTTTAGTTGATTCAGCAGTTTTAAAATGCCGGAATATGGTTTGGTGTTTTCACAGCAGTGGGAAAGATATTCTTTTTGGTACAATTCGGTTAGAAGCAAAAGCTCTTGTCTTGTTCCTTCTTTAAGTGCGCGCTGCATCAAAAGCTCCATGCCATTTCCGACCATATGGCGATAGTCGGAAACAGGGTAAGGAGCCCTTCCAATTTGTTTCAGTGCACGGTTGACTGCACCAGCAATATCTTCAATGGAATTTACCAGAGTACCGTCTAAATCGAAAACGCAGATTTTTTTCATGATATTATTCCTTTCTATGTGTTTTCTAAATCATTGATTTAAATATTGCTTTTCTCTTGCAACTTTTATCAACATAAGTTATACTAAGAAAAAAAGCTTTGCCATCTGTATATATGGATACTTCCTGGGGGTACCAGCAGGAATGATAAAGCTGATTTTTCTCAGAAAGGACGGCAGATATATGAAAAAACAAATGCTGTTTTTATATAATCCTATGGCGGGAAAAGGCAGGATCAAAGCCCGTTTGTCTGATGTTTTTGAAATTTTTGCCCATCATGGTTTTGAGATTACAGTGCATCCCACTTTAGGCGCGGGGGATGTTACTCAAATCGTCGCTGAAAAAGCGGAACAATTTGATTATATTTTGATTGCCGGCGGTGATGGTACTCTTCATGAACTTGCGGAAGGCTTGATGCGCCTTCCTAAAGAACAGCGTCCGCCCTGCGGCTATATTCCTGCTGGCACGGTGAATGATTTTGCTTCCAGCCTTTCCATTCCCAAACAAATTTTACGTGCTGCGCAATTGGCTGCAGAAGGAGTGCCGGCATATTTTGATATTGGTGAAATGAATGGACATTTTTTTACCTATATTGCCGGTTTTGGTGCGTTTACCGAGGTAGCATATGAAACCTCTCAGGCCACCAAAAATGCGCTTGGAAAGATGGCATATTTTTTGGATGGAGCAAAAAGAATTACCAGTTTAAAGCGGTATCCTTTGCGGCTAACGGCAGATGGCAATCCGGCCTTTGAAGGAGACGTTTTATTTGGAATGGTGACAAACTCCTATTCAGTAGGCGGGTTTCGTAAAATGATGAATGAACATATTGCCCTCAATGATGGAATTTTCGAAGCGGTTTTGGTTAAAGCACCTTCCAGTTTGGGAGATTTAAATCAGACGCTGATTGACCTTACAATGCAAAACCGGGAAAGCCGTCATTTGATTTACTGCCGAGGAAGTTCTGTCTCATTTTCTTCTCCGGAGCCTCTTAAATGGACTTTGGACGGAGAATTTGGAGGGTCTTACTGTGAAACAGGAATTGTGTGTCATCAGAAAGCCATTGCCTTTGTTGTAAAGGAAAAGGAAGAGCTTATTTCAGATTAAGCAGTGCCTTGGCATTTTTATAAAGAATTTTATCTAATTGATCTGGAGTAAGCGGAAGTTTCCGCAGAACGGCCAGCTCATCTTTATGATTCCACATGGGATAATCTGTTCCGAACAGGATCGAATCAGTACCGTAGCAAAGGATGAGCTTCATCAACTGTTCTGGCGGAAGCCAGTGACTGGAGCTGGAAGTGTCTACCCAAAGCCGAAAATTCTTCAGATATTTCGCTGCATCATCCCATTCTGACCAGCCACCGAAATGTGCGGCAATGACCCGCAGTTTGGGGAATAGTTTAAGAATTTTAGCAAGCTGTGCCGGTTTACTGTAAGAATAGCGATAATCCCCCATATGGATCAGGATAGGGAAACGGTCTCCGGCCGCTTCGTAAATGGGAAATGCTTTAGGATCGTCAATCCTAAATTGCTGAAAATCTGGATGCAGTTTTATTCCTTTTAGCCCTTTGTGCGATGCACGAAGAATTTCGTCCTCTATATCGGAATAATCAGGATGCATGGCCATAAAACCAATCAATGTATCAGGATACTGGGTTATAGACTCTTCAAGAAATCGGTTAATGCTTGGCACCTGTTCCGGTACGGTTGCGACAGAGTGGACAATAAATTTACTGACACCGGCTTCTTTACCAAGCTGCAGCAAGGTTTCCAGAGTACCATCATATGGAATGGGTATCTGATAAAAATCAGAGATCCCCTGTGTTGCGGCCTTGCTGATTTTATGCGGAAAAATATGTGCATGTGCATCAATAATCATTTTTTTGCCTCGCTAAGTTTATAATTTAAAAAGCTAATTTTCTTACTCAGTATACCATATTTCTTTTAAAATGCAAGATAATCCCAAGAAATCATTGTATTTTTTTCTTTGATTTGCTATAATGTGCTGGTAAAATTTATGGTTAGGCAAAGGTGATTACAGAAATGAAAAAATTAAAATACAAGCACACACGGCAGGCGTGCTATCTTGGATATATTACACAGGCAGCAGTGAATAATTTACCGCCATTGCTTTTTGTGACCTTTCAACGGGAATTTCATATTTCCATGGAGGCAATTGCCGCACTGATTTCCATGAATTTTGGTATACAGCTGGTCACAGATTTGATTGCAGCAAAGCTGATAGATAAAATAGGTTATCGTGTGTCAGCTCTTGCATCACATATATTGGCATTTATCGGCATGATTTCTATGGGAATGTTACCATACTGTTTATCTCGTCCCTATATGGGTTTGTGTATTGCCATGGGAATGAATGCAGTAGGTGGAGGATTGGCAGAAGTGATTATCAGTCCTATTGTAGAATCTCTGCCAGGCGATCGGAAGGCATCTAGCATGAGTTTACTGCATTCCTTTTATTGCTGGGGGCATGTGGGTGTCATTTTACTTTCCACGCTATATTTTGTAGTGATAGGCACAAGCAGCTGGCGGTATTTGCCCATGCTTTGGGCGCTGATCCCTCTGTTTAATATTTTCTTTTTTGCGCTTGTTCCTTTATGTACCTTGCAAGAAGATGGGAACTCTCCGGCTCCGGCCCGTAGTTTGTTCCGTCAGCATCTTTTCTGGGTTATACTTTGTTTAATGCTATGTTCCGGAGCGGCAGAGCAGGCTATGGCGCAATGGGCGTCTTTGTTTGCAGAATCTGGGCTTCATGTTTCCAAAACATTGGGTGATTTGCTGGGACCATGTGCTTTTGCTGTATGTATGGGAATCAGTAGAACTTTTTATGGGATTTACGGACATAAGATTGATTTACATCATGCGTTGAAAATCAGCGGATTTTGTTGTGTTTGCTGTTATTTACTGACAATTTTTTCCCCCTGGCCTATGCTTGCCCTGGCCGGCTGTGCGCTTTGTGGGCTGACAGTTGGGTTAATGTGGCCAGGTGTGACCAGCCTTGCGGCAAAACAATTTCCGCAAGCAGGAACTGCCATGTTTGCATTTTTGGCGTTGGCCGGAGATATGGGCTGTGCAAGCGGCCCAGGATTTGCCGGTGTTGTTTCAGGGTATGCTGTCAAAAACGGATCCCAATGGCTTGCAGCACTTCAAATGACACAGGACGGAGGCTTGCGTGCAGGGCTTTTGGCGGTCATTGTTTTTCCGTTGCTGTTATTGATAGGACTTTGGATTTTAAATAGAAGAAAACAAAAGAATGAGGAGATGGTTTTGTGAAAGTATTATTTGTAGAATATCCTAAATGCAGTACATGTATTAAGGCAAAAAAATGGTTGGAGGAAAATATGATTTCCTTTGAAGACAGACATATTGTAGAGCAGAATCCTTCTGCTGCGGAATTGAAAGAATGGCATAAAAGAAGTGGGTTGCCACTGAAAAATTTCTTTAATACCAGCGGAATGCTTTACCGGTCTATGAATTTGAAAGAACAAATTTCCAATTTGTCTGAAGAAGAGCAGTATGCTTTATTGGCAAAAAATGGTATGTTAGTAAAAAGACCTTTGATTGTGGCAGATAATTTTGTGCTTGTTGGGTTTAAGCAGGCGCAGTGGGAAGAAAAACTGAAGGAGGAATGATAAATGTTGACAAGCAAACAGCGCGCCCGGCTTAGAGCTATGGCCAATTCAATTCCCGCTCTTTATCAGATAGGAAAAGACGGTATTACGGAAACAATGATAGAGCAGTTTAATCTTGCTCTGGAAGCGAAGGAACTGATTAAAGTGCATGTACTGGAAAATGCAATGATGGACGTTCGGGAAGCTGCCGAGACGGTGGCACAGAAAACAGGAGCGCAGACTGTGCAAATGATTGGAAGTAAATTTGTGCTTTACAAACAATCAAAGGAAAATCCGGTTATTCAGCTTTAATAAGGAGAGAAATATGTATCAATATTTATTGTTTGATTTGGATGGAACTTTAACAGATCCCAAGGAAGGGATTACCAAGTCGTTTCAGTATGCGCTTCGTCATTGCGGTATTGAGGAGAAACTGGAAAATTTAAATCGGGTTATTGGCCCCCCACTGATAGATTCTTTTTGTGAATTTTATGGAATGGATATGAAACAGGCAAAATTTGCTGTGGAAAAATACCGGGAACGGTTTGCCCAAACTGGAATTTATGAAAATAAACTGTATCCGGGCGTAGAGGAAATGCTAGATGAACTGAAACACGTAGGAAAAAAGGTGGCTTTGGCTACTTCAAAACCATTGATATTTGCTTCGGAAATATTAAGAAATTTTAACATTGATTCTTATTTTGATGTGGTGATGGGCAGTGAACTGGATGGAAGCCGCAGCAAAAAAGCGGAAGTAATCAAGGAGGTGTTTCGACAGTTTTCTGATCCGCCTCTGGAAGAAGGGCTCATGATTGGTGATAGAAGACAGGATATCGCCGGTGCGGTCGAATTTGGAGTCGCTTCGCTGGGAGTGCGGTTTGGATATGCAGAGCCGGGGGAATTGGAAGAAGCTGGAGCTGACTTTCTGGTTAATACGGTGGAAGAACTTCGCAGATTTTTGCTTGCACATTAGTTGATTTTACAAGACGGAAGAGAAAATTACTGTTTTTGGTGATTTTTCTTCCGTCATTTTTTTGTTTTGTGTAGTAAAAGGGATAAGCATTGGGACAGCAGCCAGGCGGTTGCAATATAAAAGGGTAGTATAGACAGTGCCGGCCGTGGGATGGGAAATCGAAAAAGCGGCAAGGAAAAGAAGGCGGCCAGCTGATTCATAATCCAGAGGACAAGACGCAGAGGCCCCTGTGCAAGAAAAGCAGCCGCGGAAGGCAGGATAAGATAAATTAGCCAATTCAGAAATCCACCGATAAACGCAAAGGAAGCTAGAAATAAAATAGGAATGTTTCCGATAATACTTCCCCAGGAAACACGGCCGAAAAATTTTGCTGTAAAAAATCCGATACCAATGCTGCTGGCTGTTGATACAGCGGCAGAAGCAGTTAACGTATTTATAAATTTAACTGCAAGCATTGTGCGTGGTTTCTGGACAGGTGGAATAGATAATAATTTTTGCAGTGGTGAAGCGAAGGTAATAATTCCTAAAACAGCCGAGAAAGAAAGCAGAAAACTATAACTGGTTAGTGTATAAGGATTGATCAGTAAAAGGATCAAAGCGGCAGCTGCTAAGGAATGCAGAGAGTTTGGCTCGCGCTGGAACCAGTAAGCTAGACGCATTAGGGCGAGCATCAAGGCTGCACGGCAGATAGATGGGGTAAAGGCGGCAGCAGAGGCAAAGAGAATCAGGGCGGGCAGCAATGTAAGATCTAGAAGCCAGTGCGGCAGACGTAGGCGCCGAAATACCAGGGTGAGGAATCCGGCCAAAAACATGACATGCATTCCTGAAACAGCTGTGATATGGATAAAGCCGGAGTCTGCAAACTGGTTGTATTGGGTTTCAGTAAAATCTTCGCGGTATCCTAATAGTATTCCCTTCAGTAAAGCGGATTCAGGTGAGTTTTCCCCAAAACTCTGTTCGATGGAATGCAGCACGCTTTTCTGAAAAGCAAGTCCCATTCCTTCCAGATAATAAAGTGGATTTCGGGGATGAATAGTGGTTTGACTGTACTGAATTTTATTGGAAAAAACTGAAAAGGAGATGTTTTGCCGGTACAGATATTCCCGGACGCTGAAAGAATTGTCATAGATCTTTCCCTCCGGTTCCTGGAGCGCGGCTTCAAATGAAACCGTATCGCCGCGACGAAAAGAAACATTGTTTGGTTTAATGTATACCATTATTTTCCCATTGAGCAGTGAAATTCCGGAAGCAGTTTCGGCATAGTAAACCAAAACAGGAAAACCAACCGATTTTCCGGAATTGCTTGCTTCGGGATCCTTTGTGATTACACCAGTAAGTGTGCATGTCGTGCCGGCTAGTTCTTTTAGCTGACGTGATTCTATGTTATCAAAGGCATCAACGCGAATCATGCCGGCGGTGATACTGAGCATAATTAAAACTATGGCAAAATAATCCTTCCCTACAAAAATGGTGTGCGAGAGAAGGCAGACAAGTAGAAGAAGGAGAGAGACGCCAGCGGTAAAGATAACGGTATAAACGGTCAGACCATGAACCTTGATACCGAAAACTTCTTGACTGTTCAATCCAGCCCAGATTCCGAGAATAAATCCAAGAATCATCCATAAGGCTGTATAACGGCGAAGCGGTATTACCCTTTCATTCATGGCGGCATCCTCCTTTCTATTTTTCATATTTCCATTATAGTCGAAAAAGCTGGAAAAAACAAGAAAAATGTTTAAATTTGACTTTTTGACTATTAAAATTTGTGAATGCTTTATGACAAAAATTTTAACTTTTTGTAAACAATATAGAATAGATGCAAAAAACCTCGAAATAACGTTGTTTTTTAAAACAAAATTTTTTTAAAAAAGTCTTGACAAATTAAAAAAACGTGTTATAATATAATCAAAGGTCAAAGATAGTCAAAGTCAAAAACGACCTTATCCGTTCAAAGTAAAAGTTGGTGCTGAATGGAAATGAATTTCTGGTGAGGTGGTAGAAAAGTGAAGCTGAGTAATTTGATTGAAACTTGGATTAAGGAGATGATGTCAGAGCAAGACGGCGAAATTGAATTAAAACGAAACGAATTGGCGAATCGTTTTCATTGTGTGCCGTCGCAGATTAATTACGTAATTTCTACCCGCTTTTCTCCGGAACGAGGATATATTGTAGAAAGTCGGCGCGGAGGTGGAGGGTACATCAGAATTACACGTGTATCACCTAAGTCAGGCAGCGGACTCATGCATGTGGTAAACGCTATTGGCGAGAATCTTTCATACGCAGATGCAAAAGCATTAATACAAAATTGTTACGAGTATGATTGGATTACCCAAAATGAGGCAAAAATTATGCTAGCGGCCTTAAGTGAACGCTCCATTCCGGTTCGCCAGCCGGAGCAGGATGTTTTGCGAGCAAAAATGCTGAAAAATATTTTAATTGCTTTGGTTTAAAAGGAGGAATTATTTATGAAATGTCAAAAATGTCATGAAAGAGAAGCTACAAGCCATATTACTCAAATAATCAATGGGAAAAAACAGGAGATGCACCTGTGTACACAATGTGCGGCGGAATCGCCGGAGTTTCAGGAAATGAAAGCAGGTTTGGATTTTGGTATCGGTGGTTTCCTCGGTGGAATTTTTGGAGGAAAACCAAAGACACTGGCAGGTGAGACAACGCTGCAGAATAATGCGTGTCCGGTGTGCGGAATGCTGTTTGAAGACTTTTTAAATGATGGACGCTTAGGATGCGGTGACTGCTACAGCACATTTAGAAACAGGTTAGAACGGCCACTTCGGCAAATTCATGGTACCTGTGAGCATGTAGGTAAAGTGCCTTCCAGAATGGGAGGGGCCTTAAAGCGAGATCGGAAGCTTGCAAAGCTGGAATCGGAATTGAATGCAGCAGTTTTGAAGCAGGAATTCGAAAAAGCGGCAGAGCTTCGGGATAAAATTAAGGAACTGAAAGATAAGGATGATAAGGAGGCGTAAATGATGTGGTATACAGAATGTGGCAAAGACGGTGATGTAGTTTTGTCGTCACGGGTACGGCTGGCGCGGAATCTGAAAGGAATTCCGTTTCCAGCCCGAGCGGACGAAAAACAGCAGGAGGAAGTCCTTACGCGTTGTAAAAATGCAGTTTTGGAAAGTGGAAGCACACTTGCGGATACTGTGAAATATATTGACCTTTCTGTTATGCAGGATTATGAAAAACAGGCCATTGCGGAGCGTCATTTAATTAGTCCGCAAATGATGGACTCACGAATTAAGCGTGGCTTATTGCTGAGTGATGACAATCGGTTGAGCATTTTGCTTAACGAGGAAGATCATATTCGTATTCAGGCAATGGCAGCTGGATTTGATCTAGATGCCTGCTTTTCCCTGGCAGATCGGGTGGATGATTTGATTGAGGAATCGGTAGAATATGCCTTTGATGAGCAAATTGGATATCTTACCTGCTGTCCGACCAATGCGGGGACCGGAATGCGGGCCTCTGTCATGGTACATTTACCTGGACTTACCATCAGCGGGACCATCAATCAGATGATTGATTCTTTGAGTCAGTTGGGTGTCACTGTGCGGGGACTTTTTGGTGAAGGCTCCAAAGCGACAGGGTATCTTTATCAGATTTCCAATCAGTTGACCTTGGGTGCGGCCGAAGAAGATATTCTTGAAAAATTTAAACAGATCGTAGAAAGTGTGATCGGAAAAGAAAGAGAGATGCGTACCCGCCTGTATAACACAGACAAATACAAGTTGGAAGATCGGTTGATGCGGTCTTATGGTATTCTGAGCCATGCAGTGCTTTTGTCATCGGAAGAGGCAATGAAGCGGCTGTCTGATGTCCGGATGGGTATCGAGCTTGGAATTATAAAAAATATTAAGCTGGAACAGTTAAATGAGGTAACTTATGAGATTCTGCCTGCCAATATTATGCTGAAGTATAATCTTCCGGATGCGAATGAGCGGGATCTTAAGAGAGCCGAGATTGTCAGGGAAAGGATGTGTTCATAATGTTTGAAAATAGATTGACCGAAAGAGCAAGAATGGCAATTTCCAATGCTGCAGAAGCTGCTTTGGAATTGGGTCAAAGTTATGTTGGCACGGAGCATCTTCTGGTTGGATTGATTCGAGAGGGTGAAGGCGTTGCTGGCAAAATTCTGGAAGCAAACGGTTTAACAGATGACAAGGTTATAGACCGAATTGCAGCAATTGACGGTGTGGGGCAGCCAATTGAGGAAGGGCAGCCCGAAGCGACACCGCGGACAAAACGGGTGTTTGAACGCAGTTATGTAGAAGCACAACGGCTGGGACATAATTATATTGGAACAGAGCACTTGCTTATTGCCTTACTTCGTGAAAGTGAAAGTATAGCGGTACAGATACTTTTGGAACTGGGCATTAAGCCGCAGACTTTGTATAATGATATTCTTCGTCTGCTTAATGAAAACGCCGGTGATGATGGAGAAGGATTGCCAGGTTCAGCCGGTGAGAAATCTGGACGTGCCGGAAAGGGCGGAAGTACGCAAACATTGATGAAGTTCGGCCGGGATTTGACGCAGATGGCACGGGAAGATAAACTGGATCCGGTCATTGGACGTGACAAAGCCATTGAACGGGTAGTACAGGTCTTAAGCAGGAGAACAAAAAATAATCCGTGTTTGATTGGTGAGCCCGGCGTTGGTAAGACCGCTGTTGCAGAAGGATTGGCAGAGAAAATTGTCAGCGGACAGGTACCAGAAATCTTAAAGGACAAAAAGGTAATTGCCCTGGATATGTCTTCTATGATTGCAGGTGCGAAATACCGTGGTGAATTTGAGGAACGTTTGAAGAAGGCGCTGGAGGAGATCAATAAAGCAGGAAATATTATTTTGTTTATTGATGAACTGCACACTATTGTAGGTGCCGGCGCTGCGGAGGGCGCTATTGATGCAGCTAATATTTTAAAACCGGCGCTTGCCAGAGGCGAGATTCAGGTCATCGGTGCTACTACATTGGAAGAATACCGCAAATATGTAGAAAAGGATGCAGCTTTGGAACGGCGGTTCCAACCCATTACCTTGGATGAACCGACGGCAGAAGAAAGTATTCAGATCCTGAAGGGAATCCGGGACAAATATGAAGCGCATCACCGTGTTAAAATTACAGATGCAGCTTTAGAGGCGGCTGTAAACTTATCCATTCGATATATTTCTGACCGGTTTTTGCCGGATAAGGCCATTGACCTTGTCGATGAGGCGGCCTCCAGAATTAGAATTAAAAGTTTGACGGCTCCGCCGGATGTAAAGGAATTGGAAGACAAAATTGCTGCGGTCAAACAGGAAAAGGAAGCAGCAATTACGGTTCAGGAATATGAAAAAGCTGCAAAGTTGAGGGATGATGAAAAATCGCTACAAGCACAGCTTGATGATATGAAGAAAAATTGGGAAAAGAACAATTCTGCGGTCAAGGCTGTGGTAACGGAAAATGAAATTGCAGAAATTATCTCCATGTGGACCGGTATTCCTGTAAAAACATTGGAGGAAACCGAAAGTGAGCGTTTGCTCAAGCTGGAAGAAATCTTGCACCAGCGTGTAGTTGGACAGGAAGAAGCGGTAAAGGCGGTTGCCAAAGCCATTCGGCGAGGTCGTGTGGGATTAAAAGATCCGAAGCGTCCAACAGGTTCCTTTATTTTTCTTGGCCCAACCGGTGTCGGAAAAACGGAGCTTTCCAAAGCCTTGGCGGAAGCTATGTTTGGCGATGAAGAGGCTATGATTCGAATTGATATGTCTGAATACATGGAAAAACACACGGTATCCCGTCTGGTTGGTTCGCCTCCCGGATATGTTGGTTATGATGAAGGTGGACAGTTAACGGAGAAAGTTCGCAGAAAACCATATTCCGTCATATTGTTTGATGAAATTGAAAAAGCACATCCGGATGTATTTAATATCCTGCTTCAGATTTTGGATGATGGTATTTTGACTGATGCACAGGGAAGACGTGTTGATTTTCGAAATACAGTGATTATTATGACATCGAACTTGGGCGCTCGGCAAATCACCGAACGAAAAAGTCTGGGCTTTTCAGCCGCTGATGAAGAAGCCGAGGAACGCGGATATGAGGAAATTAAGGCGGATGTGATGGCCGAGGTGAAAAAAGCCTTCCGTCCGGAATTTTTGAACCGTATTGATGAAATCATTGTATTCCATCAACTCAGTAATGAAAATATCCGTGAAATTGCTGGAAAGATGCTGAAACAGTTGTCATCGCGGTTGGCAGATAATAAAATTCAGGCTGAATTTACAGAGGAAGCCATTTCGAAAATTGCAGACGAAGGCTTTGATCCTGTTTATGGTGCCCGTCCTTTGCGGAGAGCAATCCAAAGTAAAATTGAGGATATGATTGCGGAGGAAATGTTGGAAGGAAATGTAAAAGCCGGAGACAGTGTGGTAGTGACGGTGGAAAATAATGCCTTTGTGTGCAAAAAGAAAGAAAATGCTGCAGATGCCTCTGAAGCAGTACAGGCATAGTCTGTAGAAAATGAGAAAACCGGATTGGGAAGTTTATGATTCCCGATCCGGTTTTTTGTTTTTCATCTTCGCAAACCATTTTGTAAGAAGAATTGCAAAAAAGGCGCATAATGTGCCTAATAATATTCCGCCTATAATATCTGTAAAAAAGTGTACTTGTAAATACATGCGTGAAAAAGCAATGAAAAGCGCAAGAAAAAGAGCGGCAATTCCTGCTTTTTTGTAGTAATAGATGAGTACGACAGCGCAACCAATACCAGCATAGGTATGTCCGGATGGAAAGGAAAAATCGGTAGGCGCCGAAATCAGAAGGGTTAGTTCTGGACGAAGCATAAAAGGCCGTGGCCTTGCAATCAGTGGTTTCAAGACCAAATTACCCAATATAAGTGTGAGAATTAACATGATAGCCATAGCGGTCCCGCACTGCCTTGTCTTTGGAAAGCAAAGAAGCAGTATGGTCAGCATAATCCAGAAAATCCCTGCGTTTCCAAGCATAGTAACAAAGGGCATCAGTACATCCAAAAAATCACAGTGTAGTTTTTGGACACCGGAAAAAATCAGCCAGTCTAAACTGTAGATTGCGTTCTGCAGTGTTTCCATAGCCTTATCTGATAAAATTGGTTTTGATTTTGGGCTCTTGCGTAGGAGGTGTAATCCCGGCGGCACGGCCTGCTTCAATAGCATGAAGCAACCATGCCATATTCCGGCCAAGCTGGCGCATGGTCTGCATGCCTTCTTCGTCTTTTCTGACTTCGTCTGGTGTATTACCGTGTACCATATTCCAGTAGTTGGAAGATACAATGGGCATATTTAAAATAGTAAAGTATTTGTTCAGCTGATCAAGTGCTGCGCTGGCGCCGCCACGGCGGCAACTGGTGATACAAGCGGCTGGCTTGTAGGCAAGATTTTTACCTCCAGCATAGCACAGCCGATCCATTAAAGAGGTGATTGCTCCGGATGCAGATGCATAATGTACAGGAGTTCCCACAATAAATCCGTCTGCTTCTGCCGCTTTGCGAATTGTGGTATTGACAGGGTCGTCTTGGAATATACATTCTCCTTTGCCGGATTTTGCACAGCCTCCGCAGCCGATACAGCCACGTATGGGTTCTTTGCCTACCTGGATCCAATCGGTTTCAATGCCTGCCGCTTCCAGCGCGTCAGCGGCTTCTTTCAGTGCTGTATAGGTACATCCATGTTCCCGCGGGCTTCCGTTGATGAGTAATACTTTCATAATAGATTCATTGCCTTTCTGCCCGCACTGCATTGGCTTCATTCGTTTCTCTGCGGGCGGAGAAACGGGAGATATTCATATATATTCTTTTTCTAATTAGTATAGCATAATTTTTGGAAAGATACAAGTTTTTTTAATTGAGTCTTGAAAATTTTGTGTGGGTGTCGTATAATAGGACTAATTGAAAAAAAGTTTGAAAATGTGGTGATGGTATGATTTTACCGATTCTTTTAAACCGGACTAGACTTCTGCCAATTTATGTGGTTGGAATGGGTGGACATGAACATCAGGAACGGATTATCCGCCGTTGCGGTTTTCAGGGATATCAGGTTTTGTACTGTATGGGCGGCAGCGGAATTCTTAAAATTGAAAATGAAGAACATGACATCCAGCGCGGTGATGCATTTTTTTTCCGCCCGGATGTGCCCCACGAGTATTATCCCATTGAAGCGCCCTGGTGCGTGAAATGGATTGTCTTTATGGGAAATGCGGTAGAGAGCATTGTGGATTATATGGGCTTTGGTAAAAGCGAGGTGTTTCATCTTCACAGTTTGGAAGATTTTGATATTCAGGTTAGCGCGGTATCGGACATGTTTTGGTGTGATGATCCGGATAAAGAGATCAAAACTTCAATGCTGATGTATAAGTTGTTGATTAAAATGGGGGAATGTAAAAACAATACCCCTCAGCCAAGCGGTTTGTCCCAGAATGAAAAGTATGAAAAACTCAGCCCGGTAATAGAAATGCTTAAAACCAGATATCAGGAAGATTTGGGGTTGGATGATATGGCCGAGGCCATCGGTGTTACCACCAATCATTTGTGCCGGCTGTTTCATCAGGTCTATGATACTACGCCGCTGAAATATCTCACCCATTTACGGTTGAATATGGCTAAATACTATCTCTGTTCCCCTAAAAATATGAAGGTAAAAGAAGTGGCTGCAGCCGTGGGGTTTAAAGATCCCAGCTATTTCTGTGCTGTATTTAAAAAAGCGGAGGGGGTAACACCGGATGATTTCCGGCGAATTAATGCTTTTTAAAGTCTTGATGCTAAAAATTTGGGGTATGGCGTATAATATTTGATATTGACGGACATCTCCTTCTGGCGTAAACTGAAATAGAAGAAAAAAACCAGGAGGTAATGAATATGGCGGTATTGGTTTGCGGTGGAGCGGGATATATTGGCAGTCATACTGTGGCAGAACTGCTGCAGCGCGGCGAAGAGGTCGTGGTTGTTGATAATTTGCAAAAAGGACATAAAAAAGCGGTGCTTGGCGGACGGCTTATGATTGGTGATTTGCGGGATTCGGCGTTTATGGATACAGTATTCCGTGAAAATGACATTGAAGCGGTCATGCAGTTTGCAGCCGATTCTCTTGTGGGGGAAAGTGTAGAAGAACCACTGAAATATTATAAGAATAATGTGGTTTCTACGTTAAGTTTGCTGGAAAAAATGCGGGAATATCATGTTTCTCGTATCGTGTTTTCTTCTACTGCGGCGACATATGGAGAACCGCAAAATATTCCTATTATGGAAACGGATTTGACCCAACCTACGAATCCGTATGGGGAAACGAAACTGGCGGTAGAAAAAATGCTGAAATGGTGTTCCTCTGCGTATGGTATTCAGTATACGGCATTGCGGTATTTCAATGCGGCAGGTGCACATCCTAGTGGACAAATTGGCGAAGATCATACCCCGGAAAGTCATTTAATACCGATTATTTTACAGACCGCCCTGGGAAAAAGAGAAAAGATATTCATTTTTGGTGATGATTATCCAACGCCGGACGGCACTTGTGTCCGGGATTATATTCATGTGACAGATTTGGCACAGGCCCATATTTTGGCATTAGAAAAAATGCGCCAAGACGGGAAAAGTGGTATTTATAACCTTGGCAATGGCAATGGCTTTTCTGTGAAGGAAATGGTTGAACTAGCGCGGCAGGTGACTGGTTGTAAGATCCCGGCTGAAATTGCAAAGAGGCGGAGCGGAGATCCGGCTGTTTTGGTTGCCTCAGCAGAAAAAGCACAAAAAGAATTGGATTGGAAACCGCAGTATACCAGTGCCCATGCAATTATAGAATCGGCATGGAACTGGCATCTGCATCATCCGGATGGATTTGGAGAATAAAAATATCAGTGCGGCGGATAGCATTTAGGTTATCCGCCGTATGAATTTTGTGAGGGAGAAGGTATGGAGCAGAAGAAAATAGACAGAATTAACGAATTAGCCAAAAAAGCGCGGGAAGAAGGACTGAATGAGCAGGAAAAACAGGAGCAGCAGGCTCTGCGCCAGGAATACATTGCGGCATTTCGGGGGAATTTGAAAAAACAGCTGGATAATATTGAGATCATTCGTCCTGACGGTTCACGACAAATGCTGAAGGAGCGGAAGAAAAAATGAAGACGGTTTTGACTGCGGTAAATGCACGGTTTGTACATTCTTCCTTGGCACTCCGGTACCTGAAGCAATATAATCCAGAGTTTGATATTCGTCTTGCGGAATTTAGCTTAAATGACAATATTTGGCATATGCTTGATTCTTTGGAGAAAGAGAAGGCGGAAGTATATGGTTTTTCCTGTTATATCTGGAACATGGAGCCCATATTGAAGCTGGCAGAAATGTTGAAAAAGGCTGTGCCGAATACGTTTGTTTTTTTAGGCGGTCCAGAGGCAGGATGCCGAGCGGAGGAAATTTTAAAATCTTATCCATTTATAGATGGCGTAATGGTTGGAGAGGGAGAACAGACGCTGAAAGAACTTCTTGGCAGGTTTGCAGATGGTATTTTGCCGGACGCTTTACCCATGATTCCCGGACTTATGCATAGAAGAGCGGCTTTTGAACCTCGGCGAGAGTTGGATCTTGCATCTGTGCCGCTGCCTTACACAGAAGAAGATCTTCCTTTGCTTCAAGGAAAAATTGTATATTTTGAGACATCAAGGGGCTGCCCGTTCCATTGTGCCTACTGCCTTTCTGCTGCAGAAAAAACAGTCAGGGCGTTCCCTATGGAATATGTAAAGAAAGGCCTTTCTATGTTGTTTTTGGCGGGAGTCCCTTTGGTAAAGCTGATTGACCGCACCTTTAATTATGACAATTCTCGTGCGATGGAAATCCTGCGGTTTATTTTAGAAGAGAGCAGAAATACCTGTGTTCATATGGAACTGGAACCGCAAATTCTGACACCGGAATTGACTGCCCTTTTAGGAAGTGCTCCAAAAGATAGATTTCAGGCAGAGATAGGGATTCAATCCGCAAATGAAAAGACCCTTCAGTCTGTGGGAAGAAGCTGTAATTTAAAAAAAATAGCGGAAAATATTTGGAATTTGCGGCAATATGGAAACATGCATATTCATCTTGATTTAATTGCGGGTTTGCCGTATGAGGACTACGCTTCTTTTGGACGATCGTTTGATTTTGTGTACCATCTGCAGCCAGATATGCTCCAGCTGGGATTTTTAAAAGTATTGCCAGGAACGCCTGTTTGCCATATGGATGGTATTGTGGCGCAGGGGTTTCCGCCTTATCAGGTAATTTCTACGAAATGGATGGATCCTGATTCTATGCGCAAACTTCGGGAGATTGAGGCCGCAGTAGAGATGTTTTATAATAGCGGAGCTTTTGTCAAAACGGTAAAACAGCTTGTGTCAGAAGATGACCGTCCTTTCTCTGTTTTTGAAACTTTGGCGGGTGTTTTGGTTCAGGCAGAAAAGAAAGGAAAGCGAAAACGCCGAGAATTGTATAGCATACTGTATGAGGTTTACGGCGAATCGCTTCGGGAAGCTTTAAGTGAGGATTTTATCCGTTATAATCAAAATGTTCCTTTGCCGGCGTTTGTGCACCCTCAGCGGGAGAAGGGATTTAAAGATAAAACCTATCAGCTGATGAAAAATGATGTTTTTTGCCGTACCTATGGGATTGTACCGGATCTCGCCCGACTGCGGTTTGAACGGATGGATGGCAAGGCCTATATGATGGATTATGCTTCCGGAAAGCTGTGGAATATTACAATGGAGCTAGATGCCGAAATTGATAGATGCTGAAATCGAATATAGCTAAAAAAACAGGGAAATCATATAGGAACCTAAAAATACATAGAAAATGGCAGCCGTTTGTATGCGGCTGCCAAAATGATTCTAGCGTGGTCAAATATGATATCGCTTGCTATTCGTGTATGAATTCCTCCGGACTGAGCTGCCGTATGCTGGCAGAAAGAGGAGGCAGTTTTTCCATCGCATATACTTCAATGGAGTCTAATCTGGATGACCAGTTTTCATCGTCTGATACAGGGGTTATGTCCTGAAGACTACTGAGCTTTTCCTCCAGATTTTCAATTGCGATTAGAGTAATATTCTCCAATTGTTCTACCTCTTGTTTCAGTGCTTGAAGGTTTTTGTCATCGGAGGAATTTATGATTTGACTGTCCATTGGAATCACCTCTGTTGTTGAATTGTTCATATCTTGTAATATTTCTGTAACAATTATACATTGTTTTAGTCTAAATGTCAAGAGGCGGGTGGAGAATATGCACTTAAAAATGAGAATAAAATGTGCGTTGTTACAGATATATTATTTTTTAATGGAATTTGGTTAATTTCCTAAAAAAAACGGATGGTTTTTGTCTATTTTATACTGGATTTTTTAAATTTCTTATGTTATAATGACAAAGAAGCCAAAGGGCTGTATTTGATTTTTTAACCAAAGGAGGATAAAAAATGGCAAATCGTTTTATTTTGAATGAAACATCGTATTTTGGTGCAGGCGCGAGAGAAAATGCCGTTACAGAAGTGAAAGCGCGCGGACTGAAAAAAATTTTATTTGTAACAGATAAAGTTTTGCTGGACTGTGGTGTAGCAACTAAGGTTACACAGTGTCTGGAAGAAGGCGGCGTTGCGTTTGAAATTTATTCTGAGATTAAGGCAAATCCTACAGTGAAAAATGTGCAGGATGGCGTTGCCAAATATAAAGAATGTGGTGCAGACGGCTTGATTGCAGTCGGTGGCGGAAGTGTTATGGATACGGCAAAAGCAATCAGCATTATCATTGCAAATCCTGAATTTGCGGATGTTGTTTCTTTAGAAGGTGTTGCGGATACTAAAAATAAAGGTGTTCCGTTGATTGCACTGCCTACAACCTCCGGTACTGCTGCAGAGGTTACCATTAACTATGTTATTACGGACGAAGTACATAAAAAGAAAATGGTTTGCGTAGATCCCCATGACATTCCGGTTGTTGCTATTGTAGACAGCGAATTGATGATGGGAATGCCTAAAGGACTTTGCGCTTCCACGGGGATGGATGCGCTGACCCACGCTATCGAAGGTTATATTACACCGGGGGCGTGGGAGCTTTCTGACATGGTGGAGCTGCGAGCTATTGAGTTAATTCATGAGAGTTTGTACAACAGTGTGAACGGAGATCCCAAAGCGAGAGAGACTATGGCTTTGGCGCAGTATATTGCTGGTATGGGATTTTCTAATGTGGGTCTTGGTATTGTGCATTCCATGGCGCATCCGTTGGGAGCGTTTTATGATACACCCCACGGTGTAGCAAATGCTTTGCTTTTGCCTTATGTACTGGAATATAATGCGGAATCTCCTGCAAAACCCAAATATCGCGCGATTGCGAAAGCGATGGGCGTTGAAGGTACGGAGAAGATGACGGAAGATGAAGCGGTAAAGGCGGCAATCGATGCGGTTCGTGCTCTCTCTTTGTCTATTGATATTCCGCAGAAGTTAGGTGAAATCGGTGTGAAAGAGGAAGATTTGCAGGATTTGTCAGTTGCGGCGTTTAATGATGTTTGCACAGGCGGTAATCCGCGTCCCACTTCTCCTGAAGAAATTCTTGAGATTTATAAGAAAGCTTTTTAATGGTTGTTTCATATTTGGATATGATTGCAAAAAACCCGGATCGTTACCGAATCCGGGTTTTTGGATTTAGACATAATGGATGTGATAAGATTGTCTGCTTTGTATTCTTATATATGGTATTTTTTAATTTATTCCTGCCTGGGCTGGTGTGCGGAAGTAGCATTTGCTGCAGTCAAAACAGGAAAGTTTATTAACCGTGGCTTTTTGAATGGACCGGTATGTCCAATTTATGGCTTTGGCGTTTGTTTGGTGGTCTTTTGCTTGACTCCTGTAGCGGATAATATTTTATTTTTATTTTTGGGATCCGTGATTTTAACTTCTGCGATAGAATATTTTACGGGGTATGTACTTGAAAAGGTATACCATCAGCATTGGTGGGATTATTCCAAACGACCGTTTAACTTCCGAGGGTATATTTGTCTCCAATTTTCCCTGCTCTGGGGGGTTGCCTGTGTTTTGATCCTTAAACTGCTACACCCTGCGGTGTATAAATTGGTGGCTTGGATACCCGGATTGCTGGGTGCGACTTTGGTCGCGGCACTGCTCAGCGCATTGGTGATTGATTTTGCAGCGACTGTTATGGATCTACAACGGTTCCGTCGTGCTATGAAAATGGCGGCAGCGGTGAGTGCGCGGCTGCGTGCTCTGTCAGATGATATGGGTGAAAGTATTTCGGACGGTGTGATCACTGCGGTGCGAAAAAAAGAAGAATTTCGAGTTGGATTGGATGCATACCGCTTTGAGAAAAATGAAAAGCATTTGCAAGATAAAGCGGATTTGCTTTTGGAACTTTATACTCTAATTGCCCGAAGTGAGGTTAGTAGACAGCGATTGATGCAGGCTTTTCCAAACTTGAAGCGGGCAGGGAGTTATGAGCGTTTGGAGGAGTTAAAACATATATTGCGGCAACGGATGCTCAATCGAAAAAAAGAAGAGGAGTAAAAGGAAAAACTGTTTCCACTATATAGGGAAACAGTTTTTTAACAGTTTTATCTACGGTTTACAACAATTGCCGGTTTTGCCCAGGCGTGGAAATATAATTTAAAACGTGTAAAACTATACAGCGCGGTTAACCTTGCCTGATCTTAAACATCTGGAGCAAGCATACACCCGTTTGGGAGTGCCGTCAACGATTGCTTTCACTCGTCTTATGTTGGGCTTCCAAGCCTTGTTTGCTCTCCGGTGGGAGTGGGATACCTTAATACCAAAGGTAACGCCTTTGCCGCAAATTTCGCATTTTGCCATATAGATACACCTCCTTAGTACCGTAAAACTTAAATCCAACTCGAACTATTATAGCAGAAAGCCATGGAGAATGCAAGCGTTTTTTGTAAATTTTTTTATTTTTATCTCGTCTGTTTTTGTTGTAGGCAAAATTATACGAAAATCCTTAGAAAATGCATAGGGTTTTTGTTGTTTTGTTTCCCTTTTGATTGGCTTGGACTGTGGGATTTTCCCTTGCCAAACAGAAAAATTCATAGTATAATATTATAATGTATCATAATATACTTTAGAACACATTTGAAAATACCGAAAGATAAGTAAGGTATAATAAAGAGGTGGAGCAAATGGAAAATTTTAGCGTAGAATTGTCCAAGGTTGTGAACGAAATGAAACTGGATAAGTTATACTATCCTGATCGGGAAATTATGGTGGAAACAGCGGATTTGAACCGCCCTGGACTACAGATTACAGGTTTTTTTGATTATTTTGATCCCCGGCGGATTCAAGTATTTGGAATGGTAGAGAATACCTATTTAGCGACGCTGACCTCAGAGGAGAGATATAACTGTTTAAAGCGGCTGTTTGAAAAAAATGTGACCGCGGTGGTATTGACCAGAAATGGAAATGCATCGCCAGAAATGATGAAGCTGGCAGAGGAATATGATACACCTGTTTTGCGTTCTTCGCATCCGACCTCTTATTTTACCAGTACATTGAATGCTTATTTGAATGTGGAGTTGGCACCTCGGATTACCCGGCACGGCGTGCTTGTGGAGGTTTATGGTCAAGGCGTACTGATTATGGGTGATAGCGGCGTTGGGAAAAGCGAAGCGGCTGTTGAACTGATTAAGCGCGGACACCGGCTTGTGGCCGATGATGCTGTGGAAATTAAAAAAGTTTCTTCAAAGTCTCTAGTTGGCTTTGCGCCGGATTTGATTCGGCACTTCATTGAGATTCGCGGTATCGGTATCGTGGATGTGAAAAATATTTTTGGTATGGGCGCAGTAAAGGATTCCGAGAAGATTGATCTGATCATTCATCTGGAGGCCTGGGAGCACGGAAAACAGTATGACCGGCTGGGATTGGTAGATGAATATACTAACATTTTAGGCCTGGATATTCCGTCGCTGACTATACCTGTCCGTCCTGGACGGAATTTGGCTGTTATTTTCGAGGTAGCGGCTATGAATAACCGCCAGAAAATGTTGGGCTATAATGCGGCTGAGGAGTTAAACCGTAGAATTGCCGAGCGTATGAGCGGTTTTGGAAATTAAGATAAGCTTATTTTGGAGGCATAAAGTAAAATGAAAATTTTGGTAGATACACATACGCATACCAATTGCAGTACGCATGCATTTGGTACGATCATGGAAAATCTGGCTATGGCAAAGAAAAGGGGACTGGAAATGCTTTGCATGACGGATCATGCCCCGGCATTGCCTGATGCGCCGCATATATGGCATTTTCAAACCATGCATGAGCTTCCCAGAGAGGTGGATGGTGTAAAATTGCTGTTCGGCGTGGAAGCAAATATTCTTGATGTACAGGGGCATTTGGATATTCCCGAATCAATGCAGGATCAAATGGAAGTAATGGTGGCTTCGATTCATGCGCCCTGTTATCCGCCTAAAACGGTGGAGGAACATACACAAACTTGGCTTCATGTATTACAAAATCCCTATGTAACGATTCTGGGACATAGTGGACATCCATCCTTCCCTTATGATTATGAGACGGTGGCGGAAGCGGCGAAAAAATACAATAAATGTATTGAAATTAATAATCATTCCTTTAGCGTTAGACATGGCAGCCGGGAAAATTGTATGAAAATTGCTGAAGTGTGTAAAAAAATTGGGACAAAAATTGTGGTTAGCTCGGATGCGCATAACAGTTTTCAAATTGGCGTATTTGATCATGCTCTTGAGCTTTTAAAAGAAGTGGATTTCCCTGAGGAACAGATTATGAACCTTACGGCGGCGCGGTTTACTGATTATTTAAAGGAATTGCGCGGTTAGGAGGAAAATGGAAATGATAACAGAGGCAATTGTTAGATTAATTTCAGAGGTAGTGGGCGCCTCCATGGTATATGTCAATGAGCCCATGAGCCGGCATACAACCTTTCGTATTGGCGGACCGGCAGATTTATTGGTCGAACCTGCTAATGTCAATCAGACCGAGGCGGTGATTAAACTTCTTCGGCAGATGAAAATACCGTATATGATATTGGGAAATGGTTCCAATGTTTTAGTAGGAGATAAGGGCATTCGCTGTGTGGTTGTAAAACTTGGTAAAGAATTTGGAGCCTGTGATGTAATTGGGACGGTTGTGAAGGCCCAGGCGGGAATTAAGCTTTCCCGATTGGCTGGATTTGCTTTAGGCAACTGCCTGACTGGCCTGGAATTTGCTGCCGGTATTCCCGGAACGCTGGGTGGCGCGGTTTATATGAATGCCGGTGCCTATGGCGGAGAAATGAAAGATGTTGTTCGGCAGGTAACTTATTTAGATTCCATGGGACATCGCGGCACTATGACGGCTAAGGAGTGTGCCTTTGGATACCGTGATAGCTTTTTTGCACGGCATCCGGAGTGTGTCATTCTGGAATGCGAAATTCAACTGCAAAACGGTGATAAGGAGAAGATACGTGCCAGAATGGATGAACTGGCGGCAAAACGTGTAGAAAAACAGCCGCTCAATCTTCCCAGTGCGGGAAGTACTTTTAAACGGCCGGAAGGTGCGTTTGCGGGTAAATTGATTCAGGATGCAGGGCTGATGGGATTGCGTGTTGGCGGTGCATCGGTTTCTAAAAAACACGCTGGTTTTGTGGTAAATGACCAGGGAGCTTCGGCGGAAGATGTGCGAAAGTTGATTGCATTGGTTCAAGAAAAGGTGAAAGAAAAGTTTCAGATTGAACTCCAGCCTGAAGTTAAATTTATTGGAGAATTTTAACGCACAATAGTGGAGAAAGCCATATTGTAAAAAAAAGAAACTGCAGCAGGGGAGTGAATTGGATTTGAAAATCGTAATTATCACTGGATTAAGCGGTGCAGGAAAGTCTCAGGTTGTAAAAGTTCTGGAAGACATTGGCTATTACTGTGTAGATAATATGCCGCCGGAATTGATTCCCAAATTTGCGGAAATTTATCACCGGGCAGCAAATCCACAAGATAAAGCGGCTCTGGTATGCGATATTCGGGGCGGAAAATTATTTCAGGAGCTTTCCGGAAGTTTAGAACAGCTTGCAGAGCTTGGATATGACTATGAAATTCTGTTCCTGGAAGCCTCCGATGAAGTTTTAATTAAGCGGTACAAGGAAACGCGGCGAAGTCATCCGCTAGCAGGAGAGGGGCGTATTATTGAAGGAATTCGGCGTGAAAGACTTTTGCTGGATGAACTGCGGCATCGGGCTACCCATATTATTGACACTTCATTTCTTTCTACAGCGCAGCTAAAAGCGCATATTATTTCTATTTATGGCAGTGATAAGGATTTTGAAGGAATGATGGTACACGTGATTTCCTTTGGGTTTAAATATGGTATCCCGCTCGATGCTGACCTTGTCTTTGACGTCCGTTTTCTTCCCAATCCATTTTATATTCAAGAACTTCGGGATCATACCGGACTGGAAACCTGCGTACGGGATTATGTGATGGAATTCCCGCAGAGTGTAGAATTTTTGGAAAAGCTGGATAATATGATAGAGTATTTGATTCCTCATTATATTAAAGAAGGAAAGTCACAGTTGGTGATTGCCATAGGATGTACAGGAGGACATCACCGCAGTGTTACCATTGCGGAAGCTTTATATAAGAAAATTTCCCAAGCGGGGCATCATGTACTGATTTCTCACCGGGATATTCAAAAGGGTGTATAATATGGGTCAGAATCATAAAACACTGGGGGCGCAGGCAAAAATTGTTTCCATTGGCGGGGGTACAGGCCTTTCTACCATGTTGAGAGGATTAAAAATGTACACCGAGGATATTACAGCAGTTGTAAGCGTAGCAGATGACGGCGGCGGCAGTGGTGTTTTGCGTCGGGATTTAAATATGCCGCCGCCAGGAGACATTCGCAGCTGTATTTTAGCGCTCGCAAAAACGGAGCCGGTTATGGAGAAGCTTTTGCAGTATCGGTTTAAAGCGGGAAGCCTTTCAGGGCAGAATTTTGGGAACCTGTTTTTGGCGGCGATGAACGAGATCTTTGATGGAGATTTTGTTACCGCAGTACAGAAGGTGAGTGATGTCCTTCGGGTGCGAGGAAAGGTGCTCCCGGTGACGGATACTGATGTGGAATTGGTAGCCCAATTGGAAAGTGGACAGACGGTGACAGGAGAATCGGAAATTGGGCATTGTGTGCATCGGTTTGGAAGCCGGATTAAAAAAGTATATCTTCGTCCTAAGTATGGCAATATGCCGATTCACCTGGTTCCGGAAATTGCGGATGAAATCCGGTATGCGGATTTAATTACCCTGGGCCCTGGAAGCTTGTATACCAGCGTTTTGCCCAATCTGGCGGTGCAGGAATTAACGGAATGTATTAAACAATCCGGCGTTCCGGTGGTTTATATCAATAATATTATGACACAGCCGGGAGAAACGGACGGGTATACTGCCTTTGACCACGTGCAGGCTATTTTGGATCATACCTGCCCAGACTTCCTGGATTATTGTATTGTCAATACACAACCGGTGGATACACCGCTGTTGTCAAAGTATACAGAACAGGATTCCGAAGCAGTTCCGCTGGATGAAGCACGATTTGCGGGCACGTCTATCCGGTTGTTTAAGCGGGAATTGGTCGGAATTATACAGGAACGCTATATTCGGCACGATACGGATGTACTGGCGGATGCTATTTTGGACGTGGTCAATTATTCCCGGGCCAGTCGTGGAATCAGCGTCAGTGATGAGGGCGTGGTACTGTATCAACCCCGGCATAGAGAGTATCATGAAAAAACAGAGCCGGAAAATTAGGAAATGAGGCATGAGGCATGAAATCCTTTTCTCAGATGACAAAGGAAGAACTGTGCAAAGCAGAATATACCCGGGAATGTTGCCGACAGGCTGTGCTTGCCGGAATGTTGCTGCTGGGTGCAGTGATTACCAAAGAAAAAATACGGTTTGTGACTGAGAATGCCGATGTGCTTTCGGTGTATATGAATCAATGCGAGCATCAAAGGCTGGTACGCCAGAAGTTGCTTCAGCCCCCAGAGGCAGTCCGGTATTCTGCTGAATTGCGGGATGAAGAGCAAATTGCAGCTGTACTGGATCAGTTTCGGCTTTTGGATCCCGATACCGGTGTGATTCGCTATCGGATAGATCCGTTTCTGACTGAGAAGGAATGTTGCCGAAAAGCTTTTGTGCGAGGGGCTTTTTTAAGCGGCGGCACTGTTATTGATCCCAAGAAAAATTATAATTTAGAAATGGTTACGCCTTATTTAGGATTGAGCCGGGATATGCACCGCTTGCTTTTGGAATGCGGTTTTGATTTTAAAATGGTAACTCGTAAATCCAAATATGTTTTGTATCTGAAAAATAGTGAGGCTATTTCGGACTTTTTAACCTATATGGGTGCATATCAGGCTCAGATGGAGCTCTTGAATATTAAAATTGAAAAGGAAATCCGGAACGATTTTAACCGTACAGCCAACAGCGAGACAGCAAATTTAGAAAAAACGATCAATGCATCTGTCAGGCAGGTGCAGGCGATTGAGAAAATTCAGCGTACCCGCGGGTTGGATAGTCTGCCGGATGATTTGCGTGAAATTGCGGTGCTGCGTTTGAAGCATAAAGAACTCAGCTTAAGCGAGTTGGGAATGCTAATGAACCCGCCTTTGAGTAAATCAGGTGTGAACCATCGACTGAAAAAGCTGATGGAATTGGCATAGAAACAGTAAAACAGATGAGAAACGTGGTGAGAACATGAGTTTTGTACATTTGCATACCCATACTGCATATAGCCTATTGGATGGAGAAGGAACCATCGAAAAGTTGGTTGACCGTGCCAAAGAATTGGGACAGACAGCCATGGCAATTACCGATCACGGTAATATGTATGGTGTTATTGACTTTTATGAATATGCCCGAAAGCAGGGTATCAAGCCTATTCTTGGCTGCGAGGTGTATGTTGCCGCACGTTCTAGATTTGATAAAGTGCATGAGTATGATGCACAAAGCTGTCATCTGATCTTGTTGGCAGAAAATGATGTAGGTTATCATAATTTGATGAAACTGGTATCCATTGGCTTTATTGATGGATATTATTATCGCCCTAGAATTGATATGGAGGTGCTGCGTCAGTATCAAGAGGGAATCATTGCCTTGAGTGCCTGTATGGCAGGCGTTTTATCACGAAATATTTTGGCGGATAATTATGAGGAGGCAAAGCGCCGGGCTTTGGAATTTATTGATATTTTTGGTCGGGACCGCTATTTTGTTGAAATCCAGGACCACGGCATTTTGGAACAGAAAAAACTGAACCGCGGCTTGATTGCGCTGGCAAGGGAACTTGGTCTGCAGTTGGTGGCTACCAATGATATTCATTATGTGCGTCAGGAAGATGCGGTATATCAGGACGTGCTGATGTGCATTCAGATGGGCAAAACAGTGGATGATGAGGATAGAATGAAAATGTCCAGCGATCAGCTTTATCTGAAATCAGAAGAAGAAATGGAAGAGCTGTTTTCTGCTGTCCCGGAGGCTATTGACAATACCGTAAAGATTGCAGAACGCTGTAATGTGGAAATTGAATTTGGCAAGCTGCATTTGCCAAAGTTTACGGTTCCAGATGGCCTGACTTCTTATGACTATCTCTGTCAACTAACTGATCAGGGCTTTCTGGAACGGTATCCGGAGGATGACGGAACTGTGCGCCGGCGGCTTGTATATGAGCTGGAAACCATTAAAAACATGGGGTATGTGGACTATTTTCTTATTGTGTGGGACTTTATCCGTTATGCGCGAGAAAACGGGATCATGGTAGGCCCGGGAAGGGGGAGTGCGGCAGGAAGTGTAGTCTCTTATTGCCTGCATATTACCAATGTAGATCCCATTCGGTATGGCTTGATTTTTGAACGGTTTTTGAATCCGGAGAGGGTCAGTATGCCAGATATTGATATCGATTTTTGTTATGAACGCAGAGGCGAGGTCATTGATTATGTGAACCGAAAATACGGTGAAGAACAGGTTTGCCAGATTGTAACCTTTGGAACTATGGCGGCAAGGCTTGCAGTGCGGGATGTGGGGCGTGCCCTGAATATCCCTTATGGTATGGTGGATCAGGTGGCAAAACAGATTCCCATGGAACTGAAAATGACTATTGAAAAAGCCTTGCAGGTAAATTATAAACTGCGTGAAATGTATGATAGCGATGAAAAAATCAGGCATTTAATTGATACTGCCAAGGAACTGGAAGGCTTGCCGCGGCATACATCTACCCATGCAGCTGGTGTTGTAATCACTCGAGAACCGGTACAGAATTATGTCCCGCTTCAAAAAAACGATGATGTGATTACAACGCAGTTTACCATGACAACGATTGAGCGCCTGGGACTTTTAAAAATGGATTTTCTGGGACTCAGAACACTCACTGTGATTCGCGATGCAGTGGATCACGTTCGGCTTCAGCGTGGAGTTATTCTGGATATGGATCATCTTTCGTTTGATGACCAGGCTACTTATGAAATGATTTCTGCTGGGGATACCGATGGCGTTTTTCAGTTGGAAAGTGGTGGTATGAAGCAATTTATGAAGGAACTGCGGCCTGCTTCTTTAGAAGATATTATCGCAGGAATTTCTTTGTACCGGCCGGGCCCCATGGATTCTATTCCGTTATATATTGCCAATAAAAATAATGTGAGTAATATTCAGTATAAGCATCCCATGCTGGAACATATTTTGGATGTGACCTATGGCTGTATCGTTTACCAGGAGCAGGTAATGCAGATTGTTCGGGAGATGGGAGGCTATTCTCTGGGACGTGCGGATTTGGTGCGCAGGGCAATGTCAAAAAAGAAAGCAGACGTCATGGCTAAAGAACGTCAGAATTTTATTTACGGTACCGAAGAAGACGGGCAGATTGTGGATGGGGCCGTAAAGCGCGGTGTAGATGAAAAAACCGCTGCGTCGATCTTTGATGAAATGATGGATTTTGCATCCTATGCGTTTAATAAATCTCATGCGGCGGCATATGCTGTGGTAGCTTATCAAACAGCATGGCTCAAATGTCATTATCCGGTTGAATTTTTCGCGGCTTTGCTTACATCTTGTATTGAGCATACAGATAAGGTTACCAAATACATTGCTGTGGCGAAAAAACATGGGATTGTGATCCTGCCGCCAGATATTAACAAAAGTGGAAGACAGTTTTCCGTGGATGGCAGAGGTATCCGGTTTGGATTGGCCGCTGTGAAAAATGTCGGTGGAGCAGTTGTGGATGAAATTGAAGCCGAGCGGAAGGAAAACGGTGATTTTCTTTCGTTCCGTAATTTCTGTGGCCGAATGGCTGGAAGAAAATTGAATAAACGGGCGCTTGAAAATTTGATCCGCAGCGGGGCGTTTGACAGTATGGGCCTGAAACGAGCAGTTTTGATTCAAGTATTTGAAAAAGTAATGGACGATGCGGTGAGCCAGATGAAATCAGTGATGCCAGGGCAGATAGATATGTTTGGAATGCTGTTGGAGCAGACCGGACCGGAGGAAGACCACTTTCCTGACTGTGAGGAGTTTGATAAACGGGATATTTTGGCTATGGAAAAGGAATGTGTGGGCATGTACATTTCCGGGCATCCGTTGGACAGCTGCAAAAAACAGGTGGAGCAGTTTTCAACTGCTTCCGTGAGGGAAATCCAGGAAAACGAAGAACAACGTTTTAATATTGATACCAAGGTAAAACTGGCAGGCATTATTACGAATACCCGCAATCAAATTACACGCAGAGGAGAAATTATGCGGTATGTTGAATTGGAGGATCTGACAGGAAGCATTGAGGTACTGGTGTTTCCGGCTATGGTTCGGAAATTTGATGCTTTGCTGCAGGTAGATCAAATTGTTGCTATGGAGGGCAATCTTGATATTGCCGAAGATGCGCCTGCGAAGCTGCGCTTAGAAGCAGTACGGCCACTGAGTGAAGTGAAAAAAGAAAAATGGAATCCCTCCAGTACTAAGTTGTACATACGATTTTATAAAGAAAACGCAGACAAAGAAAAAGAAGTTCTGAATATTCTGAAAGCATCAGGAGGAAGTATTCCGGTAATTTTACGGTATGAGGACCGCAAAGAAACATTAATGGCGCCGAAAAGCATGTGGATTTCAGAAAACAGCGGTAAAGAGGAACAAATAGCGAAGTTACTGGGAAGTGAAAATGTGAAACTGGTTCAACGCTAAAAAAGGAAAGGATAAGAAATGCGTTCTAAAGAAGAACTGTTGAGAATATTGGAAAGCTGTCGGGGGAAAACGATATCTGGTCAAGAGGTGGCTGAAAAATTGGGAATGTCCCGTGCCGGAGTTTGGAAACAAATGAAAGCATTACGTGAAGAAGGATATGCCATTTCGGCTATTCGGAATAAAGGGTATTGTCTTCTGGATGCCAATGACAAGCTGTCGCTTGCTGGTATGCTTCCTTACTTAAATGATCCTAAGGCTGAAAACCGAATTTTTGTATTTGACACGGTAGACTCTACCAATTCGGAATTGAAGCGCATGGCGCTGAAGGGTGCAGTGTCCGGTACGGTTGTAGTTGCGGACCATCAAAGTGCTGGACGGGGAAGGTTGGGACGCAGTTTTTATTCTCCGCCTGAAAGCGGTGTGTATCTTTCGGTTCTTTTGCGCACCGGTTTGCCTGTGGAACGAGCGGTGCTATCCACTACAGCGGCTTCTGTTGTTGCCTGTAGGACCATTGAGAATGTCACAGGAAAACAGCCAAAAATAAAATGGGTCAACGATTTATATTTGCGAGGGCACAAGGTGTGCGGTATTTTAACAGAGGCAATAACAGATTTTGAAACCGGAACGGTGGAAGCACTGATTGTAGGAATCGGCATCAATTGCACTACGGTTTTTCATGGAGAACTGGAAAAAGTGGCAGGTTGCGTGGTGGAAGCCGGAGAAATACGGTCGATCCGTAATAAAATGGCGGCCGAACTGATTAATCAGCTGAATGATTTGGAAAATATGATGGCCACGGGATGTTTTCTAGATGAATATCGCAGTAAATCCATGGTGCTGGGACAAGAGGTATATATTTTGCAAGAACCGGGCAAATATTATACTGCGGTAGATATCGGACAGCATGGTGAATTGATTTTACGTGGTGCAGACGGTAAGAAAAGAACGCTCGAAAATGGAGAAGTGAGTATCCGTTTGACAAACAGTTTAAAAAGTGATAATATGTCGGAAAATGGATATACTAAATAAGAAACAAGTTGGAAAGGAGCGGGAGATATGCAGATGAGATGGTGGAAAAAGAATGCATTCCCTGTATTTGTACAAAAAGAAGCAAATCCATGGCCATGGAAAGTGCTGGGTGTTTTAGGCCTTTTGCTGGGTGCGGCCATGGCAGTGATTACCTGGGGGATGAAAAAGAAAAATGAAGAATATCGCGATGCTTTGATTCGGTTGAGTGATCAGCTCCCGGAGGATGAATGGAATGCTGCGGACGCGAAACAGCGTAGAGAAAGCTGGCAGAGTGCCCATGCGCCGGACAACAGGAAAACTGTGGAAGAACGTCTGGAAGATCAGAGGATTCGGGAAGGAATGTAAAAGATGAAAAATCATAATATTGCATCGATGGATTCGGTTTGCAGCCACTGCGGTGCGGTGAATCAGACGGGAAGTCATTACTGTGCCTTTTGCGGAGCTGCATTGGTAAAAGAAAATACAACGGTTCAGCCGAGGCGGGATGTGGTTCCGCCGGCTGATGCTTCTGTATCTGTACATACTAATTCAATACAGCCTGTGAGTGTTGTCCATGCACCTTCTGAAGCAAAGAAACCTTTTTTTACTCTCCTGGGTGTTTTGTCTTTTTTATCTGGAATTTTTGCATTGTGCATTATGATATTTGCAGCCTTATATAGTGGTTTTTTTGCGGCTGTGCTGGCTGTTATTTTTGGTGCGGTGAATTTGGGGCGTAAACGAGGCGGTGGACTACTGTCGGCAATCGGCCTTGGTTTAGGCATTTTTGTTGTTGTGATGCAGGGATTCTGGTCATTTATGTCCATTTTTTATTTTCTATAATAAAGATAACGTATCATTGATGTATATGATACGTTATCTTTGCTTTTAAAAGATGACGTAAAATGGGATATTTTGTTTAAAAAGTATTTATAACATGTTGACAAATAAACGAATTAAAGATAAAATTATAGAGTTGGAGTAATAAAATATGATTATATCTACAAGAGGTGATGTTATGATAAATCAATATCTTGAAAAAAAGGAAAATATATCTAGTGATTTATCCGATGATATGCCTTGTTATAAGAGTTCAATGTGTATTGTAAAGAAAAAAATATTTTATGCAGTCATAGTAAAAAGGTGTATAGATTTGGTAGTATCTTTTTTAGGACTTATTCTTTTATTGCCGGTTTTTATTATAATTTCTTTGATTATTGTGTTGGATGATCCGGGTCCAGTTTTTTTTAAGCAAAAGAGAATAGGAATCTATAAAAAAACATTTTATATACATAAATTTCGTTCTATGAAAACATCAACCCCAAAAAACGTCCCAACCCATATGCTCCTTAATCCAGAAGCATATATTACTCGTGTGGGCAGATTTTTAAGAAAATATAGTTTAGATGAATTGCCGCAACTGTGGGATATTTTTGTATCAAATTTATCCATAATTGGACCAAGACCAGCGCTGTGGAATCAGTATGATTTGATTGCATTAAGAGATAAATATGGAGTAAATGAGATTAAACCTGGGTTAACTGGGTGGGCCCAAATTAATGGGCGTGATGAATTGCCGATTGAAATAAAAGCGTGTTTAGATGGTGAATATGTTCAGAAAATGAGTTTTTTATTTGATTGCCGGTGTTTTTTTGCTACCATTTGGTGTGTATTAAAACATGATGGGGTGATAGAGGGGAAAATAAAACAGTAGAAAAAGATGTAGATGTTTCTAATTAGGAATTGAGTGTTTTAATGATGTTTTGAGACGTGCATTAAAACATGTCTAGTTATGAGCAATTTTAATATTTTATGTATGAATAATGTATTAGAATTACGGAAAATGTAAGGAATGTTTCGTATGTAAATCATGGAAAAGAAATAGAATGGATGCAACCTATATGAATAGAAAAATAGTGATTTTAATTAATCATAATGTGACAATCTATAACATGAGAAAAGAACTGGTAGAGCGATTAGTCAGTGATGGATATGAGGTTTATTTGTCATGCCCGTATGGTGATCGTATTTCACAACTTTCTTCTATGGGCTGTCACTTCATTGAAACAAATTATCAGCGTCATGGGAAAAATATGATTGCCGACTTTAAATTGTTCCTGAAATATAAAGGGATAATTAAAAAAATTCGCCCTGGATTTGTGCTGACCTATACGGTGAAACCTAACATTTATGGGGGAATGGCTGCGTCGTTTTGCCATGTGCCGTGCATTGCAAATATTACAGGCCTTGGGACTGCTGTGGAAAATCCCGGAATACTTCGTTGGTTGGTGCTGAGTTTATACAAATTTGCATTAAGGAAAGATGTTTGCGTTTTTTTTCAAAATATGGAAAACGAAGTTTTTTTTCAAAAACATAATATTGCGTTGGGAAGACATCGTTTGATACCAGGTTCCGGGGTAAATCTTATTCAGTATCGGTTTTTGGATTATCCTCAAAAAGATACGATAGAATTTGTGTTCATATCCAGGATTATGAAGGATAAGGGAATCGAGGAATATCTTCAGGCAGCGAAATATTTGACAAAGAAATACCCTGCTGTACGGTTTCATATTTGCGGTTTTTGTGAAGAAGCGTATCAGGGCAGACTGGAATCTTTATCAAGAGCAAATGTGATTTGTTATCATGGAATGGTACAGGATGTTAGAGAAGTCCTGCAAGAAGTGCATTGTTTGGTGCATCCATCTTATCATGAGGGAATGTCAAATGCAGTGTTGGAAGCTTCAGCTTGTGGAAGGCCCTGTCTGTGTTCGGATATTGCAGGCTGCCGAGAAATTGTAGAAGAAGGAATGACGGGTTTTTTATTCCCACCAGGGGATACGGAGGCTTTAATTGCCGCAATTGAGCGTTTTTTACAGCTCCCTGTTGAAATTCAGAAAAAAATGGGAGAAAATGCAAGGAAAAAGGTGGCTCGGGAGTTTGACCGGAATATTGTGGTCGAAGCTTACATGGAAGAAATCAATAAATGTTTGTCGGAGGAAAAACTGTGAATTTATATGAAAATATTATACATAGAACAGAAAAAATCTCAGTAATCGGTTTGGGTTATGTTGGTATGCCAATTGCGGTGGCTTTTGCTAAAAAAGCCGATGTAATTGGCTTTGATGTAAATCGAGAAAAAATTGAGTTGTATTGTTCTGGCGTGGATCCGACCAACGAGGTGGGAGATAGCACTATTGCACAGACTTTGGTACAGTTTACTGCAGAGGAAAAACGACTTAGAGAGGCAAAATTTCATATTGTGGCAGTACCTACGCCGGTTTATGAAGACCATACGCCGAATCTTACGCCGGTGGAGAGCGCAAGCCGTACTTTAGGACGCAATCTGACGAAAGGGTCGGTGGTCGTATATGAATCTACTGTGTATCCAGGAGTGACCGAGGAGGTTTGTGTGCCGATCTTGGAACAGGAGTCAGGGTTAAAATGCGGCAGAGATTTTAAAGTGGGGTACTCGCCGGAGCGAATCAATCCTGGGGATAAGGTGCACCGTTTGGAAACCATAGTTAAAATTGTTTCCGGTATGGATGAAGAGTCTTTGGAAACAATAGCCAAGGTATACGAATTGGTGGTCAGGGCTGGAGTCCATCGTGCAGAAAGCATCAAGGTCGCAGAAGCGGCAAAGGTGATTGAAAACAGCCAGCGGGATATCAATATTGCATTTATGAATGAGCTATCAATTATCTTTAACCGGATGGGGATCGATACAAAAGCGGTTCTGGAAGCCGCTGGAACGAAGTGGAACTTTTTGAAATTTACGCCGGGACTGGTAGGCGGTCATTGTATTGGCGTAGATCCATATTATCTCACTTATAAGGCAGAAAAAATGGGATATCATTCTCAGGTGATCCTTGCGGGACGCAGGATAAATGACGATATGGGAAAATATGTGGCAGAAAATGCGGTCAAGAAACTGATTCATGCCAATGTTTCGGTCCGGCAGGCAAAGGTGGCGATTTTGGGGTTTACCTTTAAGGAAAACTGTCCCGATACCAGAAATACTAAGGTGATTGATATTGTCAATGAACTTAGGGAATATGGAGTTGACCCTATGATATATGATCCGGTGGCGGACGCTGCGGAAGCACGCAGGCTGTATAATGTAGAAATGTCACGGGAAGCAGAGCTTTGTAATTTGGATGCTGTGATTTTGACGGTAGCGCATACGTGTTTTTGTGAAAAGGATTTTTCCTATTTCGAAGCTATGTTTAAACCTGGGAAGAATAATAGCAAAGTCATTGCGGACATTAAGGGAATTTTGGATAAAAAGACTGCGGAAAAGCAGAACTATATATATTGGAGATTGTAATTATGGGATATCAGAATGTTAAATTTGATGGGGGCAGCAGATTCTTAGTAACAGGTGGAGCGGGATTTATTGGCTCCAACATATGTGAAGCACTGCTTCGTATGGGTTATTTTGTGCGGTGCCTGGATAATTTTTCAACCGGAAAATGGGAAAACCTGACAGATTTCATGAAGAATCCCAATTTTGAATTGATGGAAGGGGACATCCGTGATCTTGATACCTGCCAAAAAGCGTGCGAGGGAATCAATTATGTATCGCATCAAGCGGCTTGGGGTAGTGTGCCAAGAAGTATAGAAATGCCGCTCCTTTATGAAGAGATCAATATCCGGGGAACACTTAACATGCTGGAAGCGGCAAGAAGAAGTGGGGTCAATAAATTTGTATATGCCTCCAGTTCCTCGGTTTATGGGGATGAGCCGAATTTGCCAAAGACTGAGGAGCGGATCGGAAAAGTGCTGTCCCCGTATGCGCTGACCAAAAAGGCCAATGAGGAATATGGAAGATTGTATCATAAACTTTATGGTTTAGAGACAGTGGGATTTCGCTATTTTAATGTTTTTGGCCGGCGGCAGGATCCAAACGGCAGCTATGCGGCGGTGATTCCCAAATTTGTCAAGCAGCTGCTCAGCGGGGAGGCGCCTGTGATCCATGGAGATGGGAAACAGTCGAGAGATTTTACTTATATAGAAAATGTAATCGAGGCGAACTTAAAAGGGATGAGATCTGGAAATGAAACGGCTGGCGAAGTATTCAATATTGCTTATGGAGGAAGAGAATATCTGATTGATATTTATGATAAACTGTGTCAGCTTTTGGGAAAGAAAATTACCCCTGTGTTTGGCCCGGAAAGAGCAGGAGATATCAAGCACAGCAATGCAGATATCAGCAAGGCAAAGCGACTTTTGGGATATGATCCGGATTATGATTTTGCCAAAGGCCTTGCTTTGGCTGTAGACTGGTATAAGGAGAATTTGTAAGGAAAATGTGTGGTATTGTTGGATTCATAGATTTAAAAAGAAAGCATTCCTTAGAAGAAGTTGAAAAGTTTGTGAGGATAATGAATGCACAGATTGTACACCGTGGTCCTGATGATGATGGGGTTTGGGTGGGAGATGGAGCTGCCTTTGGAATGCGGCGGTTGTCCATTATCGATTTAAAAGATGGACACCAGCCTATTTTTAATGAAGATAAGTCCAAATTGATTGTTTTTAATGGAGAAATTTACAATTACAGAAAAATCAGAAATGATTTAATCAAAAAAGGCCATTTTTTTTCCACAAATAGCGATACGGAAACAGCGCTCCACGCATTTGAAGAATATGGGGAACACTGTGTAGAGCATCTGGAGGGCATGTATGCTTTTTGTATTTATGATATAATAAATCATAGAGTTGTGTTATTCAGGGATCGGGCTGGAGAAAAACCTTTGTATTATTTTTGGAACGAAAATTATTTTATTTTTGCTTCTGAATTGAAAAGTATCATAGAAACCGGTATTGTGGAGAAAAGCATAGACAAGGAAGCTTTGGCGCAGTATTTTCAGTTGACTTATATCCCCTCGCCGTTAACTATTTTTAAACATGTTTATAAACTGCCGGCAGGACATTATATAAAATTTTTCCAAGGGACTATGGAAATAAAAAAATATTGGGATATGGAATACGATTCTGATAATATGATCTTAAACTATGAACAATGTTGCACAATGTTACGGCAGACACTTTTTCGTTCTATTGAGCAGTGTATGGTATCGGATGTCCCGATAGGAACTTTTTTAAGCGGTGGAATCGATTCGACAATTATTACGGGAATTGCGGCACGTCTTTCGGATAAACCAATAGATACATTTACAATTGGATTTAAAGAAAAAGATTATGATGAGAGTCAGCGGGCTGAAATAGCGGCACACTTTCATAGAACCAATCATCATATATTCTATTTGGATTATGATCATGCTTTAACAGAAATACAGAAGGTAATTGAAAACATTGATGAACCTTTTGCTGATTCATCTCAAATTCCTACTTATGTTGTTTCGCAGTTTGCCCGAAAATATGTGAAAGTTATCTTAACGGGAGATGCAGGGGATGAATTATTTGCAGGATATAATAAATATCTAATTGGAGTATACTCAAAAAAATATGAAAAAATACCTAAAGTGATTAGACAAAACCTGATCGAAAAAGGTATTCAAATGTTGCTGTATCAAAGTTCCATAAGACGAAAAGCAGAAAAAGTATTGGATAATACTTCGAAAGATATATACGATCAACGCATTGCACTGATGTGTTTAGGATTTAAAAAAGAAGAAATAACATATTTGTTCAATGATTATGACAAAGAAAAAATGGATCTTAAAAAGTTGATAAGTCCTTTCTATTTAAAAGATCTGGACGTGTTGGATGAGATTAGCCGTACTTTATATTTGGATTTTAAGGTTGTTTTGGAAGGAGATATGCTTACAAAGGTAGATCGAAATAGTATGCTTGCTTCTTTGGAGACGAGAGTGCCTATGTTATCAAAAGAAATGCTGACACTTGTACCGAGGATACCCATTGAATATAAAATCAATGAGAGAAAACGAAAAGTTATTTTAAAAGAAACGTTTGCCGATCTTATTCCTCGGCGATTGCAGCATGCGAGTAAGAAGGGATTTGGGGTTCCTGTCGATAGATGGTTAAACAGAGAACTTAAAACGGAATTGCTGTCGTATTTGCAGCCGGATCTTATAAAGAGCCAAGGCTTGTTTCGGTATGAATACCTTCGTAATCTTGCGGATGAACATTTTTCAGGGAAACGCAATAGAAAAAGTGAACTTTGGGCATATTATATTTTTCAAAAATGGTATTTAAAATATATGGTTTAACATAGGATGGACAAGATAGGAGAATTGTAGATGGCACAAGAAACTGTAGTTTATATTGGTGGATTTGAATTGCCTGATAAAAATGCAGCCGCACACAGAGTTATATCAAATGCTAAAATACTTAGTGAAATTGGTTATCGAGTTGTTTTTATAGATATAGACAGAAAATGCAGGTCGACAGTGTGCCAAAAAAATATACCTTGTCAAGGCTTTGAAAGATGGTCAAGAGGATGTAGCATACATAGATTCGTAAGCATTGACGCTTTTAAGAAAATATATCAGAATGATTCAAGCATAAAATGGGTTATTGCATATGATTTTCCATCTGTTGCGCTATATCGTTTGTTGCGGTTTTGCAAAAAAAGGAATATTTCCGTGATTGCTGACTGTACAGAATGGTATGGCTGTCAGGGTTGTAATATTGTTTCAAAAATTCTACGTGGAATCGATTCTTATTTGCGAATGAATGTGATTCATCCTAAGTTGGATGGAATGATTGTAATCAGCAGCTATTTGAAAAAATATTATAGAGAGAAATTGCCGGTTGCTTTGATCCCCCCTTTAGTAGATATGGAAGAGGGAAAATGGAAAAAAAAGCTAGTAGATGATCAACCCTTTTTACAATTGGTGTATGCGGGTTCTCCGGGAAGAAGTAAAGATCAGCTCCATAAAGTCGTTTTAGGATTAACAAAAGTAGACCAGAACTTTGTGTTTCAGATAATCGGGTTGACCAAGGCTGAGTATTTGAAAAACCATCCAGAAGATGAGATCAATTTAAAGGAACTTGATAAGAAAGTATTATTTTTAGGAAGGATTCCGCATTTACAAGTCATAGATGCCATAAAAAAAGCAGATTTTTCTATTTTTTACAGAGATATTACCAGGGTGACAATGGCGGGGTTTCCTACAAAATTTGTTGAAAGTATTTCCTGCGGTACCCCGGTTATTACAAATCGGACAAGCGATCTGGAAAATTATCTTGTAAATGGAAAAAACGGTTTTTTTCTTGAAGGAGAGATAGAAACATCCTTGCCGCAGATATTGAATCAAGATATGTCTGCCTTAAAAGATATAAAGAAAAATGTAAACCGGAACATGTTTGATTATCATGGCTATATTGATGAAATGCAAAAGATTTTTATTAAATTAGGTGAAGATTTATGAAAATTATGCGATTGATTCGAAAAATATATGGCAGAATTTTAGCTCGCTTTGATCGCGTCGGATATTTGCGGTGGATAGGTTTAAATTTTGGAGAAGATATACATATATATGGAAATCCATCTAAAATGTTTGGTACGGAACCCTGGTGTATTACGTTGGGAAACCATGTTCACATTACGGATGAAGTTAAATTTGTTACACATGATGGCGGAACATTGCTTTTTAGGCATTTGGTTCCTGATTTAGAAATTACCAAGCCTATTGTGGTAGGAGATTATGTATATTTTGGTACGCGGAGCATGATCATGCCTGGCGTTAAAATAGGCAATCAGTGTATTATTGCGGCGGGGGCTGTAGTTACCAGGGATGTACCAGATCATAGCGTGGTAGGTGGTGTTCCAGCCCATATTATTAAAACCAGTGAGGAATATTTCGAAAAAATTAAAAAGGAATCCTTGCATCTTGGGCATTTAGAATATGAACAAAAGGACAAGGCGTTGAAGAAATTTTATGGAGTCAAATAAAGATTATAGTGGTTATACGGAGTGAATCATGAGCGAAAAAAGAAAACCCAAAATTATGATTACTTTTCGTGAAGGCGGGCAAAACGGAGGACCGTATATTAGCCATCGGCGAATTATGGAAAGTAAGTTAAAAGAAAAATATGAATTTGTCCCTCTTATTATACCGAAAGGACGTTTGGGGATTTTAAATATCTTTAAACTTTGGAAAATGGTCAAGAGTATTAGAGAGACGCAACCGGATATTGTCCATTATGCAGGATTGGAACTGGTAGGATGGTATAGTATGTTGGCTTCTAAATTAGCCGGTATTAAAAATACTATTTTGGCGATTCATGGAAGTTCTTTGGAGGCAGCTTTTTTTCCTTGGTACAAACGAATTGTGATGAAGGCAATAGAAGTAATTACTTTAAAAAATGCTGCTATAGTGTATGGTGTCAGTGATTATGTCTCAAGTTGGAAAAGGAGTCAAAAATATACCAAGAAATATTATGGAACCATTTATAATTTACCTGGAGAGAGAGGTAAAATGCAATCTGACTTTAGAAAAAATATGGGATTTTCCGATGAAGATATTTTGATTGTTTCCACAGGACGAATTGAAATAGAAAAGGGATTTGCCACCCTTTTAAAAATGATAGTTGAACATTGGTGGGATTCTAATATTAAATTTATTATTGTTGGGGAAGGTTCGTATTTAGGACATATGAAATCAGTAATTTCAGCGGCTGATAAATCAACCCAGGTTTTTTTTATGGGATATCAGCAGGATGTGCGATCTATTTTACTGGGTTGTGATATTTTCGTTTTATGTACATGGCATGAGACTTTATGTAATTCGGTGGTAGAAGCGTCAGGGGTCGGATTACCCGTTATTGCAACAAATGTGGGAGGAATACCGGAAATTGTCAGTGACGGAAAATCAGGATTTTTGGTGGATAATCAAATAGAAGAATATATAACGAAGTTGAGGATTTTAATTGCAGATGAGAATTTGCGGAAAAGAATGGGACATGAGGCCAAGAAATTGATTGATCAAAAATTGAATGAAGAAACAATTATACAGCAAATAGATGAAGTATATTCGTATTTTGATAACTGGATGTGAGCGCAATGAAACATATCGTTTTAAAAGCAAATGACTTAATTCCAACAGCAGTTTTGCTGCTGTGCTTTTCTTTTGCTTGTTTTCCTCCGTTAACAACATATGTTCCATCTATTGCGGTTACTTTTCCCTGCCTCTGTATTTGGTTTTTTTATTCTTTTTTAGAAGATAGAAATTTTTTTCTAAATGGTTCATGGAAGGTAACAGGAGCAATTCTATTTGTTTTGTACTCTATTTTAATCCCATATATGCTTGGTGCAGGAATATTTGGAAACAGGTATGCCGATCTTACACTGATTCCTATGGCACCATTGATTTATCACTATTATAAAGTTCATAATAGATTATATGTATTAAATAATGTATTGATTGTAGTGGTTGTTTTGCTTATCATTACAACTTTTATAACACAAATGGCATTAATTGAGCAGCCGTATATTTCCAGGAATATTAAAAGTGGAGAGGAATCATATGATACACTTCGGCAGGGAATAGGGGGATATAGTTTAATTTATACCCTTGTGCCTTGTAGTATTATTTTGACCTATGTTTTTTTGCGTGAGCGGAAGTGGTTAAAAAAAATATTAGTAGCTGCTGGGCTTTGCATTATTGTTCCGACCATTATTTTGTCCAATTATATGACGGCACTAATTGCAACGTTTTTAGGATGTGTGCTGACTGTTGTGTTGGAGAAAACGGTCGATAATAAAAACAAAGCTTTTGCTGTACTTATGGGTTTGGTTTTTGTTAGCATTTTTCTTTTTTGGGGAAAAGATATTTTAAATTATATTATTGACTTTATTTTACAAATTGCGCCATCAGGAAGAACTGCAGAGAGATTGTTAGAATTTCAAGGATCAATATTAGAAGGGATACAGGAAGAAATGCAAAGTGACAGGCTACCAACCTTATTAAGTTCTGTTGAAACTTTCTTTGCACATCCCCTTATGGGAATTATCGCGGCTGATGAGCAAGAGTGGTTTTCTTTTGGCCAACATTCTCATGTTATAGATACTTTTGCCATTTTTGGGATTTTGGGAGGTATTTTTAACTTGACAATTTTAGTACTTCCTTATCGGGAAAAAGGTAAATGGATAAGATATGGTAGAAGTCTGACAATCCCGATTTTTCTTTCTATGTGTATCATTTATGGGCAAAATAATGCTACTGATTCTATTGCATTAGTATATGGAGTGTTTTATCCATATATACGGGATTATTATCAAAAAAAAAATCAAAGGGTGTTAGCTTAATGAAATATTTTATTCGATTCTTGGGAAGAATTTTCCTAGCAGCACAGAGATTCTTTTGGCATTGTGTGAAAGTTTATCAAATGTCATTGTTTGAATATTGCGGCGCTGATGTTTATATTGGGAAAAGTGGAATTTTTACATATAAAAACATATGGATTGGCAATGATGTATATATTGGAGCAAATGCTTGTTTTCAATCTATGCATGGGAAAATACATATTGGAGATCATGTTATGTTTGGACCGGGAGTTCATATTCATGGCGGAAATCACAAATTTAGTGTTGTTGGAAAATGGATGAAAGAACTTACAAAGCAAGAGGGAGAAGACGGTTTGGTTGTCATTCAAGATGATGTATGGATAGGGGCAAATGCAATCATATTAAAAAATGTTACAATTGGGGAAGGAAGTATTATAGGTGCTGGTGCTGTTGTAACACATGATGTGCCTCCCTATAGTATATATACAGGAGTACCACTGGCAAAACTTCGAGAAAGATTTAGTGCGGATACTATATTACAGCATAAAGAAATTTTAAAAAAACGGGGTGTTCTGGATTGAACATAAAATTGATTGCATATTATGACCTTCCTTATTCAGATGAAAATAGAAAATATGTTTTAGCCGCTACAAATAAAATTGATTACATATGTGAGGCATTCAATCAAAGTGGTATGGATGTCAATATTATTTCGATTTCCGAATCCCAAGGTAATCGCTTTTGCAAAGGGAAAAAAGTTTTTTTATCAGAGCATACCATGTTAACGTTATTCCCTTGTATACCTGGTTCTAATAAGATTTTAAGAAGAATAAGCAGTTATTTTATGCAAGCAGTTTTATTCGTTTATCTTATTTTACATACAGAAACAAATGAAAAGGTATTGGTGTATCATAGTGTTGGGTATGGAAATGCTGTTTTTTGGGCAAAAAAACTAAAAAAATTTAAAATGATCCTCGAGGTAGAAGAGATTTACCAAAACGTACAAAACCTTGGATTCATTAAAAATAAACGCGAATATAGAGATTTTCGGTTGGCTGATGGTTATATTTTCCCGACCAAATTACTGAATGATTTGATTAATGTTGAGCATAAACCCTATGCCGTCATTCATGGGACATATCACGTGGAGCCAAAGCGTAATGTTTCCTTTCAAGATAATAAAATTCATGTTGTTTATGCAGGAACATTTGACTCCAAAAAAGGAGGTGCGGCAGCGGCAATTTCAGCGGCAAAATGGCTGCCGGAAAACTATCATGTACATATCTTAGGCTTTGGAAGTGAGCAAGAAATCCAAAAGATTAAAGATTTGGTTTTAGAAACTGTCCCACAAACAAAGGCGGCCATCAGTTATGATGGCTTGCTTGCGGGAGAAGAATATATTCAATTTATACAAAAATGTCATATTGGATTAAGCACCCAAAATCCCGATGCGTCTTTTAATGATACCTCTTTCCCGTCAAAAATATTGTCGTATATGGCAAATGGGCTGCGGGTAGTAACGGTTCGTATTCCTGCCATTGAAACATCTGCCATTGGAAAAGACGTATATTATTATGAAGAACAAACGCCGGAGAAAATTGCAGAGGCAATATTGAAAATAGATTTTCATGATGCTTATGACGGCAGAAAAAAGATTGCTGTTCTTGATCAACAATTCTGCGGGGATTTGAAGGAAATAATATTAAAATAAGGAGTCGGATTGCCTTGTTGAAAATAGCTGTTTTTATGGAAAAAGTAAAAAATAAAGGAAGAATTATATATTATAAAAGATTATTCAAGGAAAAAACTGGACAAGTTGTCCGTGATACAGTTTTTATGGGAAAAGTGGAACTAAGAAATTCCAATATTGTGATTGGAAAAAATGTTTGCTTTCGGGGTGATATTATACTAGATGGAGATGGACCCATTGTGATCGGTGATGATGTAAGAATTAATCACGGATGTTATCTTTTGGCGTCCAAAGACGGAGGAATTACGATTGGGAGCAAAACCGGCATTGCACCGTATACCTATATTATTGATATGGATCATGGAACAAAGGCTGGAGATAATTATCATACGCAGCCTGATATTGTGAAAAAGGTTGTAATCGGAAAAAATGTTTGGATAGCCCAAAACTGCACAATTTTAAAAGGCAGTGTCATTGGGGATAACGCAGTTTGTGCGGCAAAGACCGTTATAACAGGTAAACAAATTCCAGAAAATGCAATTGTGGCAGGAATTCCGGGACGTGTGATAAAATATAAAAACTGAGGTGTTTGTTTCATGGCAAGCCAGAGAAAACAAGGGGTAGTGCTATCATATATTTTTATGGCTTTAGAAATTTTTTCAAGTATATTTTTTACTCCGTTTTTGATACGGTCGTTCGGACAAGCGGAATATGGCGTTTATAGTTTGGTTAATTCGGTTGCGGCGTATTTATATTTATTTGATATGGGTGTTGGTAATTCGATTGTGAAATATATGGCAAAGTATCGCGTGAATGGTAATGCCATCAAACAGGGAAACGTGATGTTTGTTTCATTGCTGTTTTATGCATTGATGGGATTGCTTATGCTTATAGTTGGTTTGGTTTTGAAAGCAAATTTTCCCATTATTTTTGGAGTAGGTTTAAGTGACGAACAGATAGAAAAAGCCAAAATTATGTTTTTCATTACATTGATAAATATGGCTATTACATTGGTTTCATCCCCTTTAAATAAAACCATTTTGGCCTATGAGAAATTCACTTTTTCCAAGACAGCTGATATTATCAAAATTTGTTTAAGAGTGCTTATTTCCATTGTTGTCTTAAAATTCGGAGGGCGTGCCATAGCTATTTTGACAATTAACCTTTTGATGACGGTATTGTTCTCTTTGTTGGCTGTTGTATATAACATAAAATATATTAAAGTAAAACCTATAGCAAAACAAGTAGATTTATCGTTTATAAAAGAAGTTTTTTCTTTTTCATTTATTGTATTTGTTCAAATGATTGCAACACAGTTAAATGCAATGGTGGATCAGGTATTAATGGGCATTATGTTGACATCGTCTGCAGTTATTATTGGAATTTATGCGATCGGAGCACAATTTGGCACGTATCTACAGAGCTTTGCTTCCAGTGTCAACGGATTGTTAATGCCTGGTGTGGTAAAAATGGTGGAGCAAAAAGAAAGTCCGGTATATATTGAAAAAGAAATGATCAGAATTGGAAGAGTCGTTTTTATGCTTTTGAGTTTGATATATTGTATATTTGTTGTGTTTGGCAATGATTTTGTGAAATTGTGGGCAGGAGAAGAAAATTCTCAGGCGTATTATGTGGGTGTTATTATTATGTTTCCCTTGGTATTTTCGTTATCGCAAGCCATGGGGGGACAAATTTTATGGGCTATGAACCGGCATAAAGTACAAGCATTACTACAGATTATCGTTGCTCTTTCCAATATTGTTCTAACGGCCATCATGATACAATGGAATCCGTTGTTGGGTGCGTCTATTGCCACTGCTATCACATATTTGGTTGGTAATGTTGGGGTGCAAAATATTGTATTTACAAAGTATATCGGTATATCCATGCCGCGATTCTATAAAGGTTTATTTAAGGGTATTCTACCTTGTATTTTCGGCTGTGTTTTAGCCGGTGTTGCGGTTAAATTATTGAAAATAGACGGATGGGCTGGGTTGACAATGCATTGTTCAATCATGGCAGGTACATATATGTGTTTGATGTTCTGGAAAGGAATGAATTCTTATGAAAAAAATTTGGTATTGTCCATGCTGGGTAAGGTTAAAATAAACATACAAAGGAGCAAATAGCCATGTTGAAAGATAAAACACTTTTGATTACTGGGGGAACGGGGTCGTTTGGAAATGCTGTGCTCAATGGATTTTTAAATACGGACATTGCTGAAATCCGTATTTTTTCCCGGGATGAGAAAAAACAGGATGATATGCGCCACGAATATCAGGCAAAATATCCTGCACTATTTCATAAACTGAAATTTTATATTGGAGATGTCCGTGATTTGCAAAGTGTGGAAAATGCCATGCACGGTGTGGACTATATTTTTCATGCCGCTGCCCTAAAACAGGTACCGTCTTGCGAGTTTTTTCCCATGGAAGCGGTCAAAACCAATGTGATTGGAACGGATAATGTGCTTACAGCTGCAATTGCAGAAGGAGTGAAAAAGGTCATTTGCCTTTCTACCGATAAGGCGGCCTATCCAGTTAACGCCATGGGAACATCAAAAGCCATGATGGAAAAGGTGGTTGTTGCCAAATCCAGGACGGTTGCTCCGGAAAAAACCATGATTTGCTGTACCCGGTATGGCAATGTGATGTGCTCTCGGGGTTCGGTGATTCCGCTTTTTATTGAACAGATCAAAGCCGGTCATCCGCTGACCGTAACTGAACCTGAAATGACCCGGTTTATTATGTCTTTGGAAGAGGCGGTCAAACTGGTAATGTTTGCTTTCGATCATGCGCAAAGCGGGGATATTATGGTGCAAAAAGCGCCAGCTTGCACGATTGGTGTTCTGGCTGAAGCGGTGAGACAGTTGTTTCACGCTGACAATGAGATTAAGGTCATTGGCATTCGGCACGGTGAAAAGATGTATGAAACCCTTCTTACCAATGAAGAGTGTGCCCACGCTGAAGATTTGGGGGATTTTTACCGTGTGCCTTCTGATAAACGGGATCTGAATTACGATAAGTACTTCAAAGAAGGAGATGAGAGCCGTAACTTGCTTACGGAGTTTAATTCCAATAACACCCAAATTTTGGATGTTGAGCAGGTCAAGCAGAAACTCTTGCGTTTAGGATATATTAGACAGGAAATTACTGCATGGCAGGAAGGAAAATAGTGAGTTATGAATACAAGCGCTGAACTGCTGATGCGCATTTTAAATGCGTTTTTATACCAAAAATGTCTGGAACCCGAATTTATGCAGGTGTTTCGGAAAAATAATGCTGGGGTACTCTATCTGGCCAAAATTCATAATGTTTTAGGAATCGCTGGGTATAAGGTTTGGGAATATTATAACCGGTATGCTCCGACGGATCCCGATGAAAAGGAAATGTTTGTTCTTTCAGAACAGCTCTATGCCATGACGGTGAGCCGCATGGTTAAACGAGAATTTGGCTGCCAGCGCCTTTTACAGGAACTGGAAAATGAAAAAATTGACTATATTCCGTTTAAGGGAATTGTTGTGAAGGATTTTTATGCGATTCCTGAATTAAGAACCTTTGGGGATATTGACATTATTATTCATAAAGAGGATCGCGAGCGGTGCCATGCTCTGATGCTTCGCTTAGGCTATACAGCGAAAGTTGACTTTGGCGAGGTATATAGTTATCAAAAGGGCTGTGAGCATTATGAAATCCATACCAGTATTATGACTATTAATATTACTCAAAACGGAGCGCAAAAAGAATATTTTGAAGGACTTTGGAATCATGCCTACCAAGAGAGCGGTCACCGGTGGAAGCTTACACCAGAATTTCATTTTATTTATCTTGTTGCACATATTGCGAAGCATATTTATAGTTCTGGTGCAGGTATTCGCATGTATCTGGATTTGGCTTTTCTTTTGAAATCGGAAAGTGAAGCGTTCAATTGGCAGTGGATTATGAAAGAATTTGAGAATCTAGGGCTTGGGCGATTTTTTGCTTTGACAATTTTTTGTGTGCAAAAATGGTTTGGGGTTATGGTTCCGTTTAAACTCAGTGAACCAGAGCGGGAAGTGGTTGCAGATTTTTTTGATTTCACGATGGAGGCCGGCGTTTTTGGAAAAGAAGGAAAAAGACAAAGCGAGGCAGTCATTCGGCATGCCCGTTTTAGAGAAAAAAGGTTTGTGCGTTTCCGCGCACTATGTAATGTATTATTCCCTCCGGCAGAAGCAATTCGGGATAAGTATGACTATATCAAGAAGCATCCATATCTGCTGCCCGTTGCTTGGGTTGATCGGTGCCTGCGAAACCGACAAAGAATTAAAAACAAGATAGGCGAATCGGGAGAAATTATCCTGGCGAAGACGCAAAGCATTGAAAAAAATACGGAATTTTATCATAAGATTGGTTTGTAGCTAAAAAATGATACTTATCTCGTATGTGAAAAATCCTTTGATAGCATTTAAAGTCTAATACAGTTTGGATTTTGTCTCTTATTTCAACTTATCCTTCCATGTGTCTGGTCTGTCGTGATGTCTAAGTTTTACGGCAACACCATGCGGGTTAACTGCGTAATAATACTTTGCTCCGCCTTATACAGGGAGAATTTATAGCAAGTTTTTCTGTTGCTCCACAGAACATTGCATAGTTCTTTTAGATTATGCAGAATTCGAAGCTAATGTACAGCTGTTATTCGTTGTGCAAGTAATGACTGAAAGAGGTCAATTACTTTTTAATATAAGATTTTTATCCTCAAGTTGAGTATTGTTTTTTGAAGTTCCTTTACCAGTTTTGAGTTAGGGACTGTCCAATATAGATTTTGACCTATCTATTTGCTAAAAGCAGATTGAAGAACGTTTCATTTCTTTAAAAGCCGTGTTTGCATTTTCACGTTTTGGCAGAGGAAAGCTAGAGGGTTTTAAAATATTGGTTAAATTTTTGATAATTAGATGCAGGCATAAAATACTTTTTATTGTATTATACTGTGCATTTTAGCGTTGAGTGTAGTAGGGAGAGATCAAAAGAGCATAGAAAGATATATTTACATTTAATTTGTAGCGTAGCTCACTGACACGGTTAGTGTAGTCACTGTTTTATCGGCTATTATATGCTTAAAATTTGCTTTTTTTGTCTAAGTGCAAAAATGCTCAATTGACGAACCTGAGCGGCAATGATATAATATTTATTATGAGATTCACTATAATCAAGGAGCATGACTATGATTTATACTTATAAAAAGAAGTATTATAATCGGATCCTTTCTACCCTTCTTATCATAACAGTTTTATTTGTTTCTGTCATATTTAGTGTTTATTTATTTAAAACCAATCAACTGAACAGTCGGAATTTGGAACATAGTAATCAGCTCCTGCGGGAACAGACGAAGCGTAATTTAGATAATAGTTTTAATATTGTATACAGGCTTGCGCTGAAATTAAAAAGCGAGAAGGCAATTTTAAACTATAATCTTTTAGGCGGCGATGATTATTTATCCGAGATACAAATCCGTGAGCTGTTAAAAACATACACTGGACTGTTTTATGACTATGATTATGAAATGGCTATATTTTCTCCAAAAAGCGGGAAAGTAATGACTGGAAGCGTTGAAATCATGGAAAGTTCAGATTATCTAAAGCAGACCAGCATAGATCCAGACGCATTAAAACGTTATATAGAAAATGGAAGTAGTGAAGATTTTTATATGCTTCCTAAGCTTTCTGGAGAAAAAGAAAATGTGTTTTTTATTTCTCCTTTATTTTCTGGTATTGAAAATCATATTTTTGTTATTGTGGAATATAAAGTTGCGGAAATGCTTAGAAAATTTCAAAACAGTGCGAATGTTATTGTTTCCGTTGCAGACAAGGACGGTACGATCCTTGTCGAGATGACGAATGATGAAAATATGAAAAACGGAGAAGAAATGTTTATCAACGGTGATAATTATTTCGGGTTTCAGTACCGGTATTTTTATCAGAAACAAAGCGTATCACCTATTAGCATTTTGCCTCTTATTTTATTGGTGTTTATGATTGCTTTGGCAATTTCTGTGCTTGCGAGCAAAATACTATATCGGCCTGTATATTATGCTGTGAAACGATTTAGTGAATATGACGGCGAATATGTAGGCAATGAATTTGAATTTTTTGATAAGACAATTCATAAATATGCTGATGCAAACAAAGAATTGATCCGGACGGTACGAGATCACAAAAGCAGCATGCGAATTTCTTACATAAAAGAATTGATTCATAACAGCAGATATATGGACTTGGGAAGGAAAGGAACGGATCTCTATAAAATTGATGTATTAAAAGGAGAATACAGTGTCAGTATTATTGAGTTTGAAAATTTTTCTAGACTCTCACAGATGTTAGGCAATAGTGAATTAATTGACTTGAAGAATAATATACAACAGATTATTGCGGGAGAACTTTCAAAATATTGTAAATTCGAACTGATAGATTATTCATATCATAACATGGTCTTAATAGCCGATGCTGATAAAAATGTTGATTTAAAAAGTATTTTAATGCAACTGATTTTATTTATTGAAGTGGAATGTGATATTAATTTAATTGCGGCAATTGGAAAAGTGTGCATCGATTCCCGAAATGTTTCTGTGTCTTATGAAGATGCTTTGGCCGTAATGGAATATCAGTCTGCCTTGAGCAATCAGCGCGTTTTGACTTATGACGATGTGAAAGACTGGCATAATTCCAACTTGTATTATCCACTGGAAATAGAACAGAGCATTATAGAAGCTACTTTGGACGGCAATAAAGAACGAGTTTATATGATACTGCATTCTTTGATAGAACGGAATTTTTCTGGCAAAAAAGAGGAGAGGGATATTTATTCTCAGTTTAAATTATCCATCGTCATGACCATGAAACGTATTTTATATAAAATGAATTTTCGCCAGGAAGATATATTTGGAGAGGACTGTATTTTATATCTTGAATTTGGATTGAGGGAGAAAAACCAGGATCTTGAGATGGCAACGAAAGCTTTATTTGAAAAAATATTTGAACATCTCTCAGAAGACGGCTGTCAAAAAAGCAAAAAGCTGATTAACCGTATTTTAGAATACGTAAAAAATAATTTTACGAGAGATATTTCTCTTACAGATTTGTCAGAGACCTTTAATTTGTCTATTTCGTATATCAGTCGATTGTTTAAACGAGAATTAAATATGAACTTTAAAGATGTGATAGCAAAATACCGGTTGGAGGAAGCAAAACGTCTTTTGGCACAAGGCATGAAAGTGCAGGAAGTGGGAGAGAGATGTGGCTTTAATAATACCTCGGTATTTGTAAGATTCTTTAAACGTTATGAGGGAATGCCTCCGGCGAAATATCAGCATGGAATACATGAACCTACGAGTGGTGATTGAACATATGAAAAAAGCACGCTGTCTTGCGTGCTTTTTTCATATGCGTTTATTGCTTTTGTTGATTTTATTGTGATAATGTCAAAAAGAATCAATAATGGCAAAAATAATATATATACTTTTCACAAATTTCCTGCTATGATGAAAATACATAAAATGATACGGGAGGAGCCAGTAATTATGATGAAAAAAAGAAACGGCTTGATGAACCGGTTAATCCGGGACAAATGGTTGTATATATTTTTAATTCCTTTTTTATTGTGGTATGTTTTATTTGCTTATGTGCCCATGTATGGCTTGCAAATCGCTTTTAAGGACTACAATTTATTTAAAGGAATTACCGAAAGTCCTTGGGTGGGGATGGAACACTTTAAAACTTTTTTTGAAAGTCCTTATTTTTTTCGTTTATTAAAAAACACGATTATTATTAGTTTAATGAATCTGGTTTTTGCATTTCCGCTATCAGTCATTTTTGCGCTTATGCTGAATGAAGTGAAAAACAAATGGTTTAAAAAGACGGTGCAGACAGTGACGTATCTGCCGTATTTTATTTCTATTGTTGTGGTAACTGGAATTGTAACCAGCTTTTTAGCACCTTCCAATGGAATCGTGAATATAATCATTGCCAAACTAGGCGGAGAAAAACAATATTTTTTGATGCAGAAAGAATCTTTTCGTTGGATTTATTTGCTAATGAATATTTGGAAAGATACAGGATACAATTCCATCGTATATATTGCGGCACTTGCGGCCGTGGATTCTGAATTATATGAGGCGGCATCTATTGACGGTGCGGGCAAACTAAGACAGATTCTGCATGTTTCTCTCCCGGGTATTCTGCCAACCGTTATTATTATGTTTATTCTTAAACTTGGTACAATTATGGAAGTAGGTTATGAGGCGATTATTTTATTGTATCAGCCTGCTACTTATGAAACAGCTGATGTTATCAGTACTTTTGTGTACCGTACGGGGCTTTTGGAAGGAAAGTATGATTATGCGACTGCGGTAGGGCTTTTTAATGCGGTAATTGCTTTGGTGCTGGTTCTGACCGTCAATCATTTCAGTAACCGATTGGCTGAAACAGGTTTGTGGTAAGGAGGGATAACGTGAGAGAGTCTAGAGGAGAGAAAATACTTGGCGCAGTCAATTATATATTACTGACATTGATTGCTGTCTTATGCGTGTATCCACTGATTTATATTCTTTCTGCTTCTTTTAGCAGTTCATCGGAGGTTTTGAGTGGTAATGTAATTTTGCTGCCGAAAGGATTGACAACGGAAAGTTATCGTAGGGTTTTGTCTAATTCCTCAATCTGGATTTCCTATGCAAACACCATCTTTTATACGGTAGCAGGAGTTGCCGTCAGTATGGTATTGACTACCTTGGGCGCGTATGCTTTATCTAAAAAGAGACTTATGGGGCGGCGCTTTTTTGGTTTTTTTATTTCGCTGACACTATGGTTCCAGGCGGGAACGATTCCTACTTATTTGAATATTGTAAATCTAAATATGCTAGATACCAGGTGGGCCATTTTAATCCCCTTTGCGCTTTCTACATTTAATGTGATCGTATTGCGCACCTATTTTGAAGGAATCCCTGATGCGTTGGAAGAAGCAGCGAGAATGGATGGCGCTGGAGATCCATATATTTTATTTAAAATTTACTTACCATTGGCTATGCCATCGTTAGCCACAATTGCTCTTTTTTACGCAGTATCACGTTGGAATGGTTATTTTTGGGCTATGGTATTGCTACAAACGGACAGCAAAGTTCCACTTCAGGTCGTTTTGAAAAAAATGATTGTGGAGATCTCTGCTGTTAGCGATTCTAAAGTCGATATGACACAAAAAATATCCCAGGAAACATTTATATATGCCACGATTGTCATTTCCATTCTTCCAATGCTTATCTTTTATCCCTTCATTCAAAAGTATTTTATTAAGGGAATGACCGTTGGGGCTGTCAAAGGGTAAAATAATAAAAATACATAAGAGGAGTGAAAATTTATGAAGAGTACTTACAAAAAAATGATGAAGCGCGCCGCTGTGGGAATCCTTGCAGTATGCTGTACAGTAGGATTTGGAGGGTGTAATCAAACAAACGAAACGAAAGATAGTGTGGCGACAGAAGATAAGCCGTACCTTATTTCTAAGGAACCGTTGGAACTGAGTTTGTTTTATCTTAATTATGGCTATACCTTTGATGAGGATAATGAAGTATTTCAAAAAGCAAAAGAAATGACAAATATTTCTTTAAAAAGCGTTGTTTCACAAAGTTCTTCAGATGCGGCACAAGCGCTTAATCTGATGATTTCTTCAAAAAATATTGCTGATATTGTTCAGTATGTAGAATCGGAGCCATTTATTGAATATGGAAATGCAGGCGCTTTTGAGGACTTGAACCCGCTGATTGATCAATATGCTCCAAATATTAAAAAGTTTTTTGAAGAACATCCAGATATCAAAAAAAGCGCTATGTCTTCTGACGGTAAATTATATTTTATTCCTATGATTGCAGACGGTAAGGCAGCCGGGGGGTGGTTTATCAGACAGGATTGGTTGGATAAACTGGGACTGCAAACCCCAAAAAATGCGGAAGAATTTTATGCAGTGATGAAGGCATTTAAAGAGCAGGACCCAAATGGAAATGGTCAGGCTGATGAAATTCCATATTTTAGCCGTACGTCTGAGGGAAATGATGGAATATGGAGTATGCTGATATTGTTTAATGCGTACAAAGATTTCTATCTGGATAATGGCGAAATTAAATATGGACCTATTCAGCCTGAATATAAAGAAGCATATAAGCAAATTGCACGGTGGTATCAGGAAGGATTGATTGATCCCGAAATATTTACCAGAGGTAATAATGCCCGTGATGTATTGCTGGAAAATAATTTGGGTGGTATTACGCATGATTGGTTTGCATCTACGGCAGAATATAATAATCGTTTACCTGAGACAATAGAAGGTTTTGCTTTTGTGCCGATGACCCCTCCTGCCGGTCCAGACGGTGTGATACGTGAAACAGAAACACGCCAGCCGTTATCCGGTGGTGGTTGGGGAATGTCTACTACCAACAAGCATAAAGAAGAAACTATGAAATTTTTTGATTTTTGGTTTACAGAAGAGGGAAGGAGAATGGCTAATTTTGGAATAGAAGGCAAGAGCTATAATATGGTAGATGGGAAACCTGTCTTTACTGATTTTGTGCTCCATAATCCAGAACTATCGCCATATTCTGCTTTATCGGAGTTGGGGGCGCAGATGTATTTTGGATATTGGGCAGATTTTTGGTATGAAGAACAGTGGACCAATGAAATTGCTTTAAAAGGTATTGATGAATATGTTAATAATAATTATTATACAGAGCAGATCCCACAATTCATGATTCCTGATGATATTGCAGATACAATGCAGGAGCTTTCGACTCAAATTGAAACCTATAATCGAGAGACAACACAGAAATGGATGTTGAGCGGGCTAGATGTTGAAGCAAGCTGGGATGATTATATTGCAAATATGGAAAAACTAGGTGTTGAGGAATATGTCAAACTGATGAATCAGGCGTATAAGGATTACCTAAATCGATAAGAAGGGAAAGTAAGCCGGAGCAGCCCGGATACCATGTATTTGACTGCTCTGGCATGACTTTTTTCGTAAACAGTGTTAAGTCGTTTTTTCGTTAAGATATAGAATCTTTGGCGGCTATAAAATGTTAATTGTGGCAGGATGAACCGTGTAAAAAGTGGGTTTAGGAGGTTAAAGTTATGGTAAAAAAATGGCTCATTGTTGTACTGACAGTCTGTATGATGCTGTCTTCTATGGTGTATGTTTATGCTGCTGAATCAGAAATGGACAGTTTGGCACGGCAGCGGGTATGCGATTTGGGAATCATGGAGGGTGATGAAGATGGCAATATGCATTTTGACGACTTTATTACCAGAGCAGAGTTTGTCACAATTGCACTTCGGCTCAAGTTGTATGGCAACGTAGAACTGTACCAGGAGGAAACAAGATTTCTTGATGTACCGTCATCGCATTGGGCAAGCGGCCTTATTTCTATGGCGGAAGGCATGGGGATTATAACAGGTGATGTGGAAGGAACTTTTCGCCCAGATGCTTTTGTTACATACGATGAAGCGGTAAAAATTTTAGTCTGTGTCGCAGGTTACGATGTTGCGGCAAATGAGCTTGGCGGATACCCAAATGGTTATTATGCAGAGGCAAACAGGTTGGGAATTGTCAAAGACGTAGAAAGAATAGAGGGTAATGTTACCAGAGGCCTGGTTTGCAATATGATTTATAATACCCTTGATATTATTCCGCTTGAAAAAAGTGTGGGGCGGGATGAATATATCAAGAATACAGAAAATAAGACTTTGTATGAATTATACAGTGAAGCACAGGAACTGCAGGAAATAAAGGGCGTTTTGCTTGAAACGGAATGGGTTTCGGCTATAGCCGATGAAATTTCTGTGGCAGAAAATCAGGTATTTATTGGAGATACAGTATATTACTGTAACAAAGATTATTCAGATTTGCTGGGATATGTTGTACAGGGTTGGATAAGATACAATGACGAAACAGGACGCAATGAAATTGCGGAGATCCATATTGCTGAAAATAACAATATCTGGTGGGAAGCAGAAGCGGATATGGTGACGCTGAAAGCAGATTATATTGGTGTCTATCAAGATCCTGCCTATAACACCTTAAAAAAATATTATTTTGATGATGGATTTACTTATGTTTATAACGGTCGGTTAGCAGAAAAACCCAAGCAGATATACAATGGGTGCTATCGGGGGATAGATAATAATAAGAACGGGAAAATAGATGTTTTAATTGTGGAAGAGACCGAAAGTTTTATTGTCAGTCGAGTGAGTGAAGATGCCGAAATGCTGTATTTGGAAGGGAAGCAGACATATAAAGGGAAAAATGGTATAAGGGTAAACCGGGATGATCCGGAATACATTTGCAATATTGTTGACCTGGAAGGAAATCCCATGGAGTATACCAAGATGAAACCCGGATGTGCAATTACCGTTATGGCGAGCGAAAACGACCAATATACCAAAATTATTGTATCGGAAAAAACTGTAACTGGAGAGATTGAAAGTGTATACGAAGAAGAGGTTGCTATAGATGGGGTGAAATACTCTTTGTTAAAAATGGCTGATGGAACATTTTCTATTTATCAGTACATAGACAGCGGTTCAGCGCTTTTGGGAACTTCAGGGACTTTTGCCATTGATACAAATGATAAATTGGTTGGACTTTGCAGTTTGACAGAGCAGAGCGGTGAAATTTACGGGTATGTTGTACAGGCGGCGGTGGAGGGAAGCTTTAGTAATACGCTGAAGATAAGACTGTTGCAGGGAATGGAACCGGAAAAAGAAGTAAAGATGGAATCGGGAAATGAAAAGATATATTATAATTTTCAAAATGATCTTTTAAAAGAATATGTATGTACGGATCAAGTAAAAATGAACGGCGCTCATTTTGATCAGCAAAATATACATGAAATTGCTGGTAAAGTAGTAAAATTAAAGCTCAATTCCAATAACCAGGTCAAGGAAATAGAAACTTATGCTGTTCCTTCTGTAATGGATAAGTGTGACTTTAACGGGAAAATCTTGTCATTTGGGGGAGAGGGATTGCAAAGAGGATACGCGACGGACCAAAATACTATGTTTATTTGTCTTCCCAAATTTTGCGATGAGGAGGATGATTATTATGTACGCGTCCAGCTTGCGGATGAATCAACGGCAAATGAGGTTTATGGTGTGAATATGTATCATGATATGTATAGCTCATCTTTGCCAGTTGATGAAATTCAGCGTAGACAGGAAGCAGAACCGGTGGAAGTGCTTTTGATATCGGCATATATGGACGCTTCTCAGTCCACCATTGTACCTGATACAGCAGATATATGCATTGTAGGAGGGATTTCCTCCAGTCTTGGTACGGCAAGGGGAGACGAAGGATGTCTGGTATATACGCTGGAATTATTGAACGAAAAGGAAAAAGTAAGTGTTACTACAAAATCTGCTGGTGATGTATATGAGAAAGTGAAAAACAAACTTCGTCAGGGAGATTTGATACGATATACGACAGATGTATATGGGAGAATCGAGCAGCTTGATATTTTGGCAAGTGTTCAAGGCCTTTCTTCTTACGGAGAAAAGGAAAAGGGCTATTATGGAATCATCCGTGATTTGCAGCAGAATTTTTATGATTTTCAAGTCAATCAAATGATTGATGAAATTACGGTATATTTTGATGAATATCAGCAGCAGCAAATTGCAAGGGTAATGAAAGAAGATGGCCAACCAGTTTATATGTATGATCGGCAGAGAGGAACGATCAGTTCAGCTTCGACCGATGATATTGTCACTATGAATCAGACAAGTCAAGAAGAAGCAACAAAAATTTTTGTTCTTGTGGAAGACAATGACGCACAAGCGGTTGTCTTAATAGAGGATTAGCTTGTGCTTTGCTAAGGTGAGGTATCTGTGATAAAATTCTTTATTTTGAAAGGAGATTTTATAATGGAAAAAACAGTATTTCAAAAGGTCATAGGAATTTTGGTTATTATTTCTATGCTGATGTCTATTGCGGCTTTTGCGGGAGAGGAAGTCCTTGATGAAACTTTAGCAGCTGATGTGGAGGCATTGACGATGGAAAGCTTATTGACAATACCAGCATTACCTGGGGATACAGAAAATATATTGATGGATGATTTAGTGCTTCCTACAACCGGCGCCGGTGGTTCTGTCATTACATGGACCAGCAGCAATGAAACTGTGCTTTCTTCTGAGGGACGTCTGAATCGGCCAGAGATAGATGAAAGTGTAACATTGACAGCCAAATTAGAGTATAATGGAGAGGCAACGGAAAAACAATTTGTTTTTATGGTTCCTTCAACAAGTACTAGAATCAATGGTATGCCTATCATCAAAGATGTTTTACAAAAAGCTGATTTTTCAGGAGAAAATCCATTGATTACCGGAGCGGATCCGGAGCAAGATAAGATATATACTAATACAAAAGGAGGGACAGCAACGGTAGAAGACGGTAAACTGTGTTTGACTAGAACCATAAATGGCGCAGAAGAGAATTCAGCATATTTTGCATATCCGTCTACTTCCGGAGATTTTGTTACGGAGTTTGTTATTACCAGAGATATTGCGCAAGCTGCACGTATCAATATGTGGGGCAGTGCACAGCATATTCAGTTGGAATGGTATGCGGCAGGTGAAATGGCGATCTATGTTTCAGATACAGAAGGAACAGAGGGGACGGTTTATACGATTCCATATATTAGTTATGATTCGCAGACCCGGGCAAAAATAACGCTGGCTGTTAACGCTTCTCGCGGTACAATCAGTATGTGGATCAATAACCGTCTTGTTGTTTATGATAAATATCCGTATAAATTCAAGTCTGGAACAGCAATGACCTCTACGGGTACTACGGTTTATAATATAAAATCTTCACTTTCTTCTATTTATATTGAAGATTATCAAATGTATACAACAAATTTTGCACCAGATGCTGACACAGTAAATGCAGATTATGACGCATTACTTCAAGATGATTTATATGTAATACCGCCTTTTGCTGACGGGAGTATCATTGATAATTTAAAGTTGCCCACGTATGGGGAAAATTATTCACCAATAAAATGGTCTTCAAATAAACCGGATGTAATTGCTGCGGATGGAACGGTAACGCCGTGCAATGAGCCAACCACGGTGCGGCTTACCGCGGTAATAGGTACTGGGGAAAATACACGAAGCAAGGAATTTGATATTACTGTTGCCGAGAGAAATAGTCAGTTGGATATACCGCAATTAATTAGTATGAAGAACTCTAATCAATTTAAAAACAGCATTCCTAAAACAGTATTACTGCTTAATTATAACGCGGGATGGACTGTTGCAGAACATGGAGAATTAAAACTGACGAAAAAAGATACCTCAACCAATGTCCCCAATGCCTATTATCTTTATAGTACAGATAATCAGACATTGTCTCCGGCGCATGGAACATTTGTAACTGAGTTTACTGTAAAAAAAGAAGATGTTACAACAACTTTTTTTAAAGCTGAGATTTGGCATGCCGGAAGTGGCAGTGCGTGTACACTTGAATGGCAATATGGTGGAAGAATTTCTGGATATGATGGCAGCGAATGGACTACTTTTGGCTGGGAAAATGACTTTGGTATGAAAGATAATACGTTGAAATTTTCACTGCTAATTAATGAAGAAAGACAGACCTATAGTCTTTGGGTAAACAACCAGATAGCAGTTCGCAATAAGAGTTTAAGAAACAAGACAAATGGCGGCAATATTAATGGTATTACGTTTTATAATGGTATGGGAAATGGACAGGCTGCACAAAATGCAGTGGGAACTATAACCATTACGGATTACAAATATTATGAGAGCATGCAGGATAATGATTATGATTGGACGGATGATAAACTGATGGTGACTGGAGAAGATGAAAACAAGCAAGTTACCTATACGGCCAAGGGACTTTATTTTGGAACAGAACCGCAATCAACTGCTATGGTGATCTTGGCAGTAAAAGATGATAAAGGATTCTTGGTTTCTGCGGATGTTAAGCAATACGATTTCTCGTCAGAGGCAGAATTACAGCTTAGCTGCGATGTGATCAATGCCTCTGAGGCGATGATTTACATATGGATGCCGGATGGCAGTATTAGACCTTTGGTAAATCCCGTAAAATATAAGATAAGTATCTGATTAAGCCCGAAAGGAATGATTGCAAAATGAAATTAAAACAAAGCATTTCAGCTTTGCTGACGATAGCTATGACTCTTGTGGCTTTAGGAAATGTATTTGCAGGCAATATAGATGAGGCTGGTATGATGTCTGTTACAGAAATTACCGAGCCGATACGAGGACAGACAGAGGGGAATCAGGATAACGGGCCAAAAATGGAAGACAAAAATCAGGCGGAATCTTTTGAAGAAGAAACGCAGAAAAATGTGGATGAAAAGGAAACCCAAAATGCCGATGACCTGCTATTTGAAGATATATTTTTGATGTCATCATCGGAAGAGATTGTGGAAGAGGATTATAATGCCCTGACGTTAGAAAATTTATGTAAAGTGCCGCCTTTGGATAATCAAATGGTTTTAGATGATTTAATACTTCCATCCATGGGAAAAAACGGGTCAGAAATTACATGGTATTCAAACATGCCAGCTGTTTTATCTAACTCTGGTACCGTAAAGCGTGGCATTGAGGATGTACAGGTTACCTTGACCGCTGTTATTTCTAAAGATGATGTGTCGAAAGAAAAAACTTTTTTAATAGTTGTTCCAGCTCGGCGTAATGAAATTAATGGTATGCCGGTATCCGGAAATATGATAAAAACAGATGATTTTTCTGATGGCATCATTGACTCCGGAATATCCATACAGACAGCAGCAGATGTAGGAACCGTGATAGAAGAAGAGGGCGTTTTAAAAATTACAAGAAATAAAAGTTCAAATGATAATGCTGCGTATTTCAGATATCCTAACGATTTGGCAACTGGCGACTTAGTTACTGAGTTCATCATCAACAAGATGAACCAAAATCAGAAAATGATGGTACGTTCATGGGGAAACGGTGATTTATTTAGAGTCGATTGGAATCAGGATGGCCACATATGGGCTTATTTTTCAGATACAGCCGGGGGAAGCGGATATGCGCACGATATGGGAACCTTTGAAACAGATAAAACAGCAAAGTTTACGATTTTTTACCATTTGGATGAAGGCACAGTAGACTTGTGGATCAACAATCGGTTGGTGTGTGATAACTGTTATTTGAATACACCTGGAAATTATTTAACTGGTGTCACAATATATAACGTGTCAGCTGATGAACTCCCTAATACAATTACGGTAGATGATTATAAACATTTTTTGGCTATGGAAGAAATGCCGGATCAGGAACGTGTGGATAAAGATTTGGTGTTGCTGACGTATGAAAGTTTATTTAAGCCGTTTGAAAGCATAGAAGGGTATATATCCTCAAACATTAATTTACCGAATGCAGGTCAAAATGGCAGTGACATCATTTGGGCAACTTCGGATGAAAATCTCGTGAGTCTTGATGGGACAGTACACCGACCGACGGAAGGACATGGAACGGTGACTCTTACTATGACGGTTATTTCAGGTGAGGTAAGGGAAGAAAAACAGTTTAAACTAAAAATTTTAAATGCGAATGCTGAAGCAGACGCTTTGCCTATGATAGAGAAAATGATTTATGAAAATGATTTTTCTGACAATACTTTACCAAATAATTTTACCATTTCGGATTCTGACGGTGGCAAGTCCTCTATCAAAGACGGTAAGCTGGTTTTAGAACAGCCCGCGGGGGGTTACTGTTATACTAATATTTATTTTAGTCCTGACAGCCAGCCTCTTAAGGGAATGATATGTGTAGAATATACGTTGGAGCAGAGCGGTTGGGGACAATGGAATCAAATATTTGTAAAGGGTGGTGCCTGGAGCGATTATCTTCGTGCATTTTATTATGGAGATGGAAATACTTATCTTCGATATTTGAATGAAGATGGAACTCAGGGACAATATTATGGAAATTACCCTGAAAAGTATCATTTGCGTATTTTGTTTGATACGGAAGCGGATCGGTATTCTGCATGGATTAATGATAAACTTGTGGTTCAAGATGTTCGCGCCAATAACAGTACCAGTGCAGGAGAAGGCATTATGTCCATGCAGTTTGCAACAGGAAATGCTACATTTGAATGTATGGTGAAAATGGATAATTTAAAAGTGTATTATGCTATACCGCCGTCTTATTCCGTTGCAGCCGCAGACAATCGCTGGTTGACAGATAGTCAAATTCGCACTGCTCCATATGTTATGGACAATATTATTGACCAAGATCTTAATTTGGTGACCAAAGGACGTTACGGGAGTGATATCAGCTGGAATTCTTCTCATCCTGATATTATATCTACCGATGGGAAGATTCATTTTCCTGAAAATGTAGATACAATGCCAGAGGTGACTTTAACTGCAACAATTTCTGCATATGGATTTGAATATGAAAAATTATTTAAGTTCCGTGTGTTAAGGAAATTCAATTCGGCAGAAGAAACTTTGGCAGGAGAATTAGAGGATTTGTCCTATGAGTTACTTACTGCAGAAAACCCAGACAGTATTACAAGTTATCTTCGGTTGCCTGCACAAGGCCTTTATGGACATGAGATTGTATGGCGCAGCAGTGAACCATTAGTAATAACGAATGCCGGAAGGGTAATACGGCCGCGGTGGGATATGGCTGACAAAGAAGTTGTTCTTACTGCTTCGGTTTCGGAAGGAGGTATTACAAAATCTAAGGATTTTTGTTTTATGGTCAAGGCAGATACCGAATACACAGATCCACAGTATATGACCGATGAAGAATTTTTTGGACAGTTTGACGGAAGCAACTGGACAACGGAAGGTAAACTGGATTATAGTCGGACAGAGCTTGGCGCCATTGAAAGTGCGGTAAAAGAAGGAAATTATTTCCTTGCTAAAGAAGAACTATTAAAGCATATGCGGGAACGCACCGAAGAAATGTCAATCCAGCCTGCGACTGCACGTGAAGCAGGATGGGCAGATATGAGAATATCTGATATATACAGTTTGCAGGGAACAAATTATTATCAAGGAAGCAGCAAAGTAAGTTCTTCTGAATATGAAACTGTGGCAATATCGGTTAAAGCTGAATCTGTTACAAAAGGCGGAGCCAATACTTATGGAATTATTTCTCGATATAATGAATCATCAAGTGTAAAGATAATATCAAAGGAATACCCAGATTCTTCCATGAGACCTAGACTAGAAGTGACGGTGAATGGTCAAGTGCGAGTTTATGAGGCGGAAGCAGACGCTGTAATTCGAGCTGGAGAGTATGCGGATACTTGTTTTGGAACAGAAAGTGAAATGACGGTCAAAATGTCCGGTGAATTTCTCGGAAATGAAACAAGCAGGGTGCTTCTGCGATTTAATTTCTCTGATATTTTGGAAACAGATAGTGTTACAAATGCTGTTTTAGTAGTCAATGCCAAGACAGAAGAACAATATGATTGCAACAAAGAAATTATTGTGATCTATGATCCCAATAATGCCTGGTCGGAACAGAATGTGTGCTGGAATTCCTTAATTGGATATGTATATAATTATAATGGTTTGCCTGGCAGAAACGACTGGGAATCTCCCAAAGGGGCAGATGCTGAATATTTGTTTCAATCGTCCAGATTTTTTGGATGGGATATTTTGTCTACGGAATATCAATATACTCGGGATGAGAAATATGCATATTACATGATTTCTGATATGATGGATTTCATATGGGATAAAGGAGAACTGATGTATACTACCGGCTCAAATTGGGGTGGCCAGAATATCAGAGGCGGTTACCCAAGAACGCTGGATACCTCTATACGTCTGCAAAATCAAATTCCTGCCTTACTTACTTTAATGAAAAGCCGGTATATGACGCCTGAAATTTGTACTGCAATTATGAAAAATATGTGGGACATGACTGATTCGCTTACCAAATCCAAAACCACTACTGGAAATTGGATTCAGCATGAAAATAAAGGAATTCTACATGGTGGATTGTCTTTTCCAGAATTTACAAAATGGAATGAATGGTTTGATCAAGCGTTAGAAAGATTGGAAGCCTTAATTTATGAAAATCATTTTGATGATGGTTCCTATATTGAGGGAACCGGTGGATACAGCCAAAGTGCGTATGGAGACTTTATAGAATTAAAAGAAATTTTATTAAACAATGGCCGTGATGTTTCAGAACAGTACAACGATATGCTGCATAAGGCAGGATATTATAATATGCTGCTAAACGGCCCAAATGGTCTGTCGCTGCAATACGGAGATCAGCAGGGAGGCAATTCTTATGGTGACAGAAGACCAGAACTTGCGAATTGGTTCCAAGATGATGAATTGAGCTTTATTTCATCTTTTTATCGCAGAGGCAAAGAACCGGAATGGACTTCAAAATTGTTTCCTGACAGCAAATTAAGTATCATGCGTTCCGACTGGACAAAAAATGCATTGTTTTGCTTTACACAAGTCAGAGGAGGTGGACAGCATTCCCACGCAGATGACAATGCAATGACAGTGATGGCTTATCAGCGTAATTTGTTGGTTGACCCAGGAATTATGACTTATACCGAGTCGGATCCGAATCGTATTTGGGGTAAATCCACCCGTGCGCATAATACGGTAGAAATCAATAATACAAGTCAAAATATTGGTGCAGCCGGAAAAAGCTCTGCTGACACAGGGAGCATCTATGATTGGGTGAGTAATGATACATACGACTTTTTGAGTCAGAGCTCAAAAGCTTATTCTGGTTTTGAACATAGAAGAACCATTACTTTTGTAAAATCCGGATTTTGGATTGTATCTGATTTGATTGATCCTGATAACGAAACCAAAGAAAACAGTTATAAGCAGTCCTGGCATATGCTGCCAAATGCCGGCCTGACAGGGAATAACATTCATAAAACAATCTCCTCTAATTTTTCAGCTGGCGCAAATATTATTGTTGCCTCCGCAGATGATGACGTACAGGTAGCAGAAGAAATGGGCCTGCATGATTATAGTTATGGGCAGGTAGTGCAATCAAAATATGGTTATTTTTCCAAAGAAGGAATAGCTGGAAAAGCGACCTTTGATACGGTCTTGCTTCCATATCGCAATCCTGGTACGGCTTCCATAAATGTCAGTCGCTTGGATATCGGCGCAAGTGCTTCTGAAGCAACTGCACTGCGTTTTGATACTGTCATTGAAGGAAAGGAAGAAACGGTGCAATATATGCTGGATTATGAACCAATGGAGAAAAGGGAACGAAACTTTGGAGATTATCAAACAACTGCAAAGTTAGCACTTGTGCGCAGTTCAGGTGAAAGTATTAAAGAGGTTATTTTAAACCAGTCTTCTGGCATCAATACTTCTGACGGAAAGGTAATTGTCGACCTGGGAAGTGTATACAGTGATTTCTCATTTGAAATTACCGGAGATACCTTAAATATTACGACAGCGGAAGAAAATATAGACGCGTCAAAGATGAAACTGTGTGTTACAGATAGCATAAAAAATGTCACTTTAAATGGAGATGGCATCGCTTTTGTACAAAAAGATGGCAATGTCACGCTGATTGATCAGTCTGTTGATTCTAAGCCAGAGCTGGATCCTTCACAAGGAGGAGGTATCGTTGACCGTAATCCAACAGGAGGAAGTGGTGGCAGTGTCAGCGGTGGAAACGGTAGTAGTATCAGCGGGGGCAACAGCGATCAAAGTGACCAGTCAGGCCAAGATGCAAGCGATCAAGAGGGAAAAGACACGGAAGATGAAGTGAAGTTTGCTGATATTGAAGGGCATTGGGCCGAACAGGATATTTTGACTATGGCAAAAAAAGGTATTGTGCAGGGGAGTGATGGATTTTATCGTCCAGAAGATAGTGTGACCAGAGCGGAAATGGTAACGGTGATGATTCGGAGCGCCAATCTTTCTGCAATGGAATATGCAAAATGCTTCTCTGACATTAAGGCAGAAGATTGGTATGCGGGTTATATACAGGCGGCATTTTCTGCCGGCTTTATTTCACCCGATGTCGTCTTTCGACCTAATGACCCAATTACCAGAGAGGAAATGAGCAAGTTGCTTTATATGCTCAGCAAACGTATGAACTGTTCAGAGAATACAGAGTATCAAGAACTAGTATATATGGATGTGGCAGATATTTCTGATTGGGCAGTGGATTATGTAAAATATGTTTCTGCACAGGGGATTATGCAGGGAGATGAAAACCATATGTTTTATCCGCAGGGAAATGCAACTCGGGCAGAAATGGCGGCAGTGTTAAATCGTATTTTGCAATAAATTAAGATATTAGGTCGCCGATTTTCTTGTGGTGTGAACTTAATAGTTTGGAATCCATAGAAGCTTATCTAAATCGAAAAAGTGCAGGCCCAAAGCCTGCACTTTTTTTCAAAAAGCGAGAAAGAATTATTTTCCTATCATTTTTGCAACTTCGTCTGCAAAATTTTCTTCTTTTTTCTCCAAACCTTCGCCTTTTTCCAGACGAGCAAATTTTACAATTTTAATATCAGTTCCCAAATTTTTGGCAACGCCATCAACATATTTTGCAACTGTCATATCCTGATCTTTCACAAAAGGTTGATCGACAAGACAAACGTCTTTGAAAAATTTCTTGATTCTTCCCACGACCATTTTTTCTACAATTGCTTCCGGCTTTCCTTCGTTGAGCGCTTGCGCTTTAAGAATTTCTTTTTCGTGTTCTACAACATCAGCAGGAACTTCTTCCTCACGTACATACTGCGGAGAAACAGCAGCAATTTGCATTGCAACATCTTTGGCCATTGTTTTAAAGGCATCATCATTTGCTTTGGAGGCATCTGCTAATTCAAAATTAACCAGAACACCAATTCTGCCGCCGGCATGAATATATGCCTGGTTGATACCTTCAAAACGCTCAAAACGGCGAATGTTCATGTTTTCACCAATGGTAGCAATTTTTTCAGTCAGCGCATCTCCTACCGTTTGAGTGTCATTAATTTTACGGGTTTTTAAATCTTCTACATCGGCAGGGTTGGTATCTGCAATCACCTGTGCAACCGCGTGTACAAAATTCTGAAAATCTGCGTTTTTAGCTACAAAATCGGTTTCAGAATTTACTTCTACCGCAACACCGACACCGTTGTCAAAAACATAAGCTTCTACCATACCCTCTGAAGCAATTCTGCCGGCTTTTTTGGCAGCGGTAGCAAGACCTTTTTCACGCAGGAATTCAATGGCCTTGTCCATATCTCCGTCGGTTTCTGTCAGTGCTTTTTTGCAGTCCATCATACCGCAGTTTGTCATTTCTCTCAGCTTTTTTACATCTTGTGCTGTAAATGCCATGTTCATCTTCCTTTCTAAATGATTGGTAATATATCTTTGCCTGTGAATTTCTTATTCGTCCAGCATGTCCAGGCTGACTTCAGCTTCTTCTTCAACAGGTGTTTCTGGAGTGTTCTGTTCGCCTTGTCTGCCTTCCAATACGGCATTTCCAATGGTAGAAACGATCAGTTTTACCGCACGGATGGCGTCATCATTGCCGGGAATAGGATAATCTGCTTCCTCGGGGTCGCAGTTGGTATCTACAATAGCAATTACAGGAATACCCAATTTATGCGCTTCTGCAATTGCATTTTTCTCTTTTCTGGGGTCAACTACAAACAAAGCAGAGGGAAGTTCTTTCATCTCTTTAATACCGCCTAAGAATTTTTCCAGACGCTCATGCTCAAGGTTTAGTTTAATAACCTCTTTTTTAGGTAGCAGATCCATGGTGCCGTCCTCAGCCATTTTTTCTAGCTGATATAAGCGTTCAATCCGTTTTTTGATGGTTTTGAAGTTAGTCAACATTCCGCCAAGCCATCTTGCATTTACAAAATACATACCAGTTCTTTCGGCTTCTTCGCGGATAGCGTCTTGTGCCTGTTTTTTTGTACCTACAAATAGAACGCTTCCACCTTCTGCTGCAATATCACGCACAAAATAATAAGCCTCTTCGATTTTTTTTACAGTTTTTTGCAGATCAATAATATAAATGCCGTTTCTTTCTGTAAAAATATACTCTGCCATTTTAGGATTCCAGCGGCGGGTTTGGTGTCCGAAATGCACACCAGCTTCCAGCAGCTGTTTCATTTGAATAACTCCCATGATTTAACACCTCCATAGTTTTTTCCTCCGCCGGGATCGTTTTGCCCTGAAACCGTCATGGGTGTGCGGCACTTTTCGGGCAATCAGCCGGCGTGTGTAATTAATTTTTGGGACTTTGCCCAAACGCCATAATAGTATATCACAATTGAAGTTTTGTTGCAAGCTTTTTTTAAAAAAAATATATAAAAAAACCAATAAAAATTTTGCGCTGAACTTTTTGTTTCTGTGCATACTACCTATGCTGTGTGGTTTGACAAAGTGGTTGTCTTGTGTTACAATAAAATGTAATATTGTAACATTGTTTGAAGGAGGACATAAGGATGCAGTTTGTGATGGATTGCCTTCAGGTTGGCCGTGAAGGCATCTTGGAAATAGGCGGATGTAGTTTGACAGAAATTGCGCGTGAATTTAAAACACCGGCCTATGTAATGGATGAAAACGAAATCCGCAAAAACTGCCAGGTATATCTTCGTGCTATGGAAGAATATTATGGCGGAAACGGGATGGTTTTATATGCCAGCAAAGCACTTTCCTGCAAGGAAATCTATCGGATTATGCAGGAAGAAGGTATGGGGATTGATGTGGTCTCTGGCGGAGAGCTGTATACGGCGCTTGAGGCTGGATTTCCTGCGAAAAAAATCTATTTCCACGGTAACAATAAAACAAAAGAGGAAATTGTTATGGCGCTGGAAAACGGTGTAGGCAGAATTGTTGTAGATAATATGACGGAACTGGAAATGCTGGAACAGCTGGCGGCAGAAAGAAATCTGGAGACTTCTGTTTTGTTCCGTATTAAACCGGGAATTGATGCCCATACGCATAGTTTTATCCAAACCGGGCAAATTGATTCTAAATTTGGTGTTGCACTGGAAACAGGCGAGGCGGAAGAGATCGTCCGTATTGCATTGCGTATGCCCCATATTAACGTGGTTGGGGTGCATTGCCATATCGGTTCTCAAATTTTTGACCTTAAGCCGTTCCAATTGGCGGCGAAAACTATGATGGAATTTATTGGTATGTTAAAAGAAAAATATGGCGCCCAAATTCAGGAATTAAACTTGGGCGGCGGGTATGGTATTAAATATGTACAGGAGGATACACCTGTCGATTATGATAAATACATTGAGGCAGTAGCTCGGGTAGTTCGTGAAGAAAGTGAGAGGCTCCATGTGGCGCAACCGTTCATTCTAATGGAACCTGGGCGTTCTATTGTTGCTTCCGCTGGCCTGACTTTATATACAGTAGGTGTTGTTAAGGAAATTCCGTCTGTGCGTACTTATGTTTCTGTGGATGGCGGTATGGGGGATAATCCGCGGCATATTATGTACGGATCAGAATACGAAGCTGTTCTTCCTGAAAATCCGGAGGGAGAGCGGGAGATGACTGTAACCATTGCGGGAAAATGCTGTGAATCCGGTGATGTTTTGATCCGGGATGCAAAGCTTCCAAAGGTGAAACCTGGAGATTTACTGGCTGTACTGGCTACTGGAGCGTACAATTATTCTATGGCCAGCAACTATAACCGGATACCGAGACCCCCTATCATTATGGTTAAAGATGGGAAGGCACGTTTGGCTGTACGCCGCGAAACCTATCAGGATCTGGTTGCCTGTGATGTATAATACGGAGGGAATGCTATGTTTTTATCCTTGCTTCGAGATTCTAGTCTCAGCATCGGCGAAAAATTGCTTTATATACTGGTAATCGCGTTTTGCGTTCTGCTTTCACTTTCCATTCATGAGCTTTGCCATGGTTTAGTGGCATATTGGATGGGTGATAAAACCGCCAAATATTCCGGACGGCTGTCATTGAACCCATTGCACCATCTAGATCCGTTCGGAGCACTTTGCTTGTTTCTATTTGGTTTCGGATGGGCCAAACCAGTACCGGTCAATCCCTGGAATTTTAATAACAAAAAAGGCGGTATGGTGCTTACAGCATTGGGTGGACCCATTTCAAATTTCTTGTTGGCGTTTTTAGCCCAAGTAGGAGTTGCTGTGCTGGGAAATATTCGCTTTGCATCGGAAGCAAGTTTTTCTTTCCAACTTGCAAATGTATGTTACATGATTTGCTATTATCTTGTTATGCTGAATCTTGGACTTGGAATATTTAATTTAATTCCGATTCCACCGCTGGATGGTTCTAAGGTTTTAAATGCTGTCCTGCCGGCGCGGACATATTTTAAAATTATGGAATATGAGCGTTTTGGGTTCATCGCCTTGATTATATTAATTAATCTTCCGTTTTTTAACCATTTGTTGATGATGATTGAGCAAGTGGTTCTAGCGGGCTATAATAACATTATAGGAATCTTTATTCATTAAAGCATAAGGTACTTTTATTATTTTCCCTGCAGATGAAGGCAAAAGGATGCCGAAGCAGGAGGCGAAACGGAGAAGCATATGGATCAGCTGCAATTTAAACTGGAGCATTTTGAAGGACCACTGGACTTGCTGCTCACTTTGATTCGTAAAAACAAGGTGAGCATTTATGACATCCCGATCTCGGTAATTTTGGATCAGTATCTGGCGGTAATGCAGGAAATGCAAGAAATGGATCTTGAAGTATCCAGCGAGTTTTTGGTTTTGGCAGCAACATTACTTCAGATTAAATCAAAAATGCTTCTTCCGAAACCAGAAGCGGAAAACGAAGAAGAGGGAGATCCCCGTGAAGAATTGGTGCGTCGGCTGGTGGAATATCACAAAGTAAAAGAGGCTGCAGCGTTTTTTTGCCCTCGACAATGGATTGGTGCGTCAATGTTTTTTAAAGCCCCAGATGCATTGGAACGTCCACCTGCCGATTGGAATTATACCAGTATGACGGGAGAAAATCTTGTGGCGGCGTATAAGCGGGCTTACCAAAAGATGGAGAGAAAACAGCCGCCGCCGCGACATTCTTTTGCAGGTATTGTGGGACATGAAAAGGTTTCGGTGCGTGTGAAGGTACGCGGAATCTGGAAACGATTGCTTTCAAGAGGCAAAATGATGTTTCGAGATCTGTTTCGCGGAATCCATTCCCGACCGGAGGCAGTGGCATCGTTTTTAGCGGTGCTTGAACTTATTAAAATGAAAAAAATTCGTGTGGAATATGGCGATGAGAAAAACTTTGCTAATCCGAAGATTGTTCCTAATGATACTGGTGAAGAAATGGATTTTACCAATATAGCAGATTGAGGAAAAAACAATGGAAATTAGAGAGATACAAGCCGTACTGGAAAGTGTTCTTTTTGCGGCCGGTGATGCTGTGCAAATTGAAAAGCTTGCGGACATTGTGGATGTGGACAAGCGGTCGCTTCGTGAAATTTTGAAAAAGATGATGGATGAATACAATTATGAGCGCCGCGGAATTCATATTATTCAGCTGGAAGATGCGTATCAAATGTGCACACGTGGGGAATACCATGATTATGTGGCGATGCTGGCAGAGCCCCGGCGGAAACAAAGCCTATCCAATGCGGCAATGGAAGTGCTTGCAGTTGTTGCTTATAAACAGCCTGTGACTAAAAGTACGATAGAACATATTCGTGGTGTGAACTGCGATTATATTGTCAACCGCTTGGTGGAACGGAATTTGGTGGAAGAAGTAGGCCGTTTGGATGCACCTGGACGCCCCATCCTTTTTGGTACCACTCAGGAATTTTTGCGGTGTTTTGGAATCGCATCTTTGTCTGACTTGCCGGATTTTGAATCGTTTGGCGGCTCGGAAGAAGAGGGAGAACAACTGGAAATGGAACTTGCCCCCCGTCAGATGGAATTTGCTGCAGTAGGCGAAACAGAGGAAACACAGGGGAAAATAGAACAGAAAGAAAAAGTAGAAAAAGAGGAAATACAGGCTCCGGAATAAAGGGGAGATATGCAGATGATTGTATGGATTTTGCTGGGATTGTTGGCAGCCATATTACTTGTGGTTGGTATTACAACTTGGCTTTTGTGGGAAATTCGTCTGCATTACACTCAAAACACATTGACAATATATGTGCGCGTTTTGCGTTTTAAAAAGAAAGTGTTTTGCTACAAGTTTGCCACAAAGGAAAAAAATCAAATGCCTGAAGCGGTATCCGGAGTCAAGCAAACAAAACGCACGACGGAAAAGCAAGGCGCTTCCCAAGAAAAAAAACCAAAATGGGTGCAAAAATTACAAGAAGATAAAAAAAGAATTTACAATCCAGAAAAAGGTGGGTATCAGCCAGGAGGGCTTGAAGAAGTTTTTACAGAATATCAGGAGCTTTGGAGTCAGTTCCGAGATGTCCTGGGAGGCATTTTCAAAGATCTTCGGTATAAGATAGAAATTCCAAAGACGGTAATACGGCTTGTGTTCGGTACGGGCAACCCTGCGCATACCGGCATGGCTTTCGGTACTGCATGGGGAATGATAGGAATGCTTTATCCAATGCTTTGCAGGTATTTTCATATCGCTTATCCCGATATGCAGATTACACCGGATTTTAATCAAAAATGTTTTGCATTAGAAGCGAAGAGTATAATTAAAGTAAGGCCGGCACATATTATAAACGCTGTGATAAAACAAGCGTTAAGACTGGCAGTTACTTATTGCTATAAACATTTTAGTAAGGAGAGTGTAAAATATGGCTGAAAACAAACATCCGATTGAGGGCATCATGTATACAGCGTTGCAGGGATTAAAAGAAATGATCGATGTTAATACCATTGTGGGCGATGCGATTACTACACCGGATGGAACGGTGATCATTCCAATTTCGAAAGTTGCGCTTGGATTTGGCGTAGGAGGTTCTGAATTTGAAAAATATCGTGCTGGAAAAGTTTCTGGTGAAGAACCGAAAAATATGTTTGGCGGTGCTACTGGCGGAGGAATTTCGTTGACTCCGGAAGCCTTTTTGGTAGTTGGTAATGGCAAGATCCGTATGATTTCTGTTACGCCGCAGAATAGCATTTATGATCGGCTGATGGACTTGGCACCGGAGGCCATTGATCGCGTAACAGAACTTTTTCATAAGGAGAAAAAGGTAGAGGTTACGCCTGAAGATTTGGATGAAGAAGACTTTTCTGCGCAAAATCCGGATGCTTGAAATGTGAATGTTGAAGATAGGAAAGAATTTTTTTAGCAAAAACCGTGATGTTTCCTTAAGGAAGCATCACGGTTTTTGGTGTTTTTAAAATTAAATTACCTCAGATATTTTGAGGCTTTTTTTCAATGGCAATCGGCTGATATATCATCAGTTCAAGAAATTTTAGTAAATTGTCCATGGTATAAGAGGCTTCTCCTTTTAGCCATTTCACAAGGACGCTCATACATGCGCCAGCATAAAAAGTGGATAAAAATTCTGTTGGTACTGGGAATTCCAGGGTATCCTGGCATTTTTCCAGCTTTTCTAAAATAAGCCGTTCCAGCTCATTTTGAAAATTCTGCATTACAGATTCTTCTTGATTTTTTTTGATAATTGTTTGATATACCGATTTGTTGTTTTGTATTTCCGCTGCTATAGAGCTTGCTACACTCAGATAATACTGGCGGTATCCGTTGATACTGTTTTCTGTTAAATCGGTCTCGTCAAATACGGTTTTAAATTCACCGAGGCAGTATTGGAGCAGAGCATATTTATCTGTAAAATGTGTATAAAAAGTAGACCGATGTATCATTGCGGTGTCACAGATATCCCGGACAGTAATTTTATCAAAGGGTTTTTGATTCATCAATGTCAGCAATGCGTCAGAAAGCAGTTTATGGGTGCGCCGGATTCTGAGATCTTCTTTTTTCTCCAACATAACTTTGCCTCCTCTGTTTCTTTCTCTTACCATACTCTATTTTTTTCATTTCGTCAAGTGTATTTTTAACTATACATAAGGACAGTTTTTATATATTGTCTGATATCTATACTCTATATTAAAACTGACGGTTGTATTCTTTACTATTCTAGCGTATACTCCATTATATGATATAAAACACTTGTCTATTATCTTACAGCTGCCGGAGGTGTACGTATGTGAAGCGGGAAAACAATATGATGGAACGAGCTGCAACATTCATTGTAGACAAACGGAAGGCGGTTTATATCGTATTTGCACTGGCATTGTTTTTCAGTGTCTTATCGATTCCAAAAGTTCGCGTGAACAATGATATTACTTCTTATCTGCCGACGGATACAGAAACACGGCAAAGCATAGAGATTATGAAACAGGAGTTTGTAACCTATGATACCGCTAAGCTGATGATTACCAATACGACTGCGGAAATTGCGGGGCAGATAGCAGAGCGGTTGCGGCAGGTAGAAGGAATTAAATCGGTGATCTTTGAGACAAATTCTGATTATTTTCGAAAATCCTCTGCGCTCCTCGAGATTACACTGGACACCATGGATGATAACGAGGAAAAATTGGAAATTCTGGATCGTATACGCGAGATGGTTTCAGATTATGATTGCTATATTTATTCTGCGACCATTGATGACAGCACCCGACGGATAGCACAGGAAATGAATATGATTCTGGTGTACGCCATGATAGTTATCATTGCTGTTCTTTTGTTTACCTCACAGTCTTTCATGGAAGTGCCAGTATTTTTGATTGTGTTTGGTGTTTCTGCTGTCTTAAATATGGGAACAAATGTAATCTTTGGTGAAATCTCTTATATTACCAATTCCATTGCTGTTGTTTTGCAGCTTGCGCTGGCCATTGATTATGCAATTATTTTATCCCATCGATTTGCAGAGGAAAAAGAGGGGAAAAGTGCATATGATGCCATTGTTGCGGCGCTATCCAAGGCAATTATTGAAATCAGCTCCAGTAGTTTGACCACCATTGCAGGATTGGCGGCACTGATGGTCATGCAGCTTAAGATTGGAATGGATATGGGGTTGGTGCTTTGCAAAGGAATTCTGTGCAGTTTGCTGACTGTTTTTCTCCTTATGCCAGGACTTTTGTTGATGTTTTCAAAGTGGATTGATAAAACATCTCATCGCTCTTTTGTGCCTAATATTGATTGGTTCGGCAGATGGATGCTTCGGGCTCGTTATGTGATTCCTGTAATTTTTGCCGTAATTACGGCGGCCTGTATTTATTTTTCTTCGCAGTGTGATTATGCGTTTGATACCAATTCTATTCAGGCGCGCAAGCGGAATGAGGACAGTTTGGCTCAGCAGAAAATACAGGAAACATTTGATACGGATAATACGCTTGCACTCATTGTTCCAAAAGGAGAATACGAAAAGGAAGCAAAGGTTTTGGAGGTTGTTGGACAGAAAAGCGGAGTGACTTCAGCGCAGGGACTAGCAAATACTAAGATTAATGATAGCTATGGATTAACGGATGCAATCACGCCACGGCAATTTGCGGAATTAACAGGCATAGATATCGAAGTCAGTCGTTTATTGTTTCAGGCATACGGTGCTTCTCATGAGCAATACCAGGCAATTTTTCAAAATGTGGATGAATATCGAGTACGTATTTTAGAGTTATTTTTATTTGTACATGAGCAGATGGACCTGGGAGTCATCTCTTTGGAGCCGGATATGACAGAGACAGTCAATAACCTTTATGACACGCTCTCTGATGCCAGGGCGCAGCTAGAAGGAGAAAATTATGCGCGTCTGATTTTTACATATTCAGGAGATATTGAAAGCGAAGAAAATGTGCAATTGATGGAAGAGATACGAAAAGAGGCAAAACGGTATTATAGCAATCCTATCCTGGCAAGTAATACCATCAGCAGCCAGGATCTTAAAGGCTCGTTTACTGGGGATAATAATAAAATCAATTTACTGACATTGCTGGCAGTCATCGTGATATTGTTATTTACATTTCAGTCATCTGTGGTGCCTTTTATTCTTGTCCTGACGATTCAAGGCAGTATTTGGATGAATTTTTCTTTTCCGTATTTGACTGGAACAAAATTGTATTTTCTCGGATATTTGGTTGTGAGTTCTATTCAGATGGGGGCAACTATAGATTATGCAATTGTTTTTGCCAATCGGTATCTTGAACTAAAAAAGACAATGGACCCGCAGAAAGCGGCAGTGCAGGCATTAAATGAAGCGTTTCCAACAGTTTTTACCTCCGGGAGCATTATGACGGTAGCGGGATTTCTGATCGGATTTAAGTCTTCAGATCCTACGATCGGTTCGTTGGGACTGTGTCTGGGAAGGGGAACACTCATTTCAATTATATTGGTTATGCTGGTATTGCCGCAGTTGATGGTTTTATGTGATAAGTTGATAGAAAAAGGGGCCTTTGCCCGAATGAAGGATAAACCATCGCGGGCAGATGAAAGTGGTATCATGTATGTGAACGGCAGGGTACATGGGTACATTAATGGTTATGTGGACGGATCAGTCCATGGAATGATTCGAGGAGAGATTCATGCGCGGGTGGATTCGGGAGCGAAAATACAAACTTCGCCGAAATTGCCTGATGGCCAGCATGAAGTTTTAAAGACCGGGAAAGGAGAGGTTAAATCATGATGCGGCGTATTATGTCAGCGATAGCGGCATGTTTGTTCTTTATGGAAATTTTTCCGGTCATTTCTGTAGAGGCAGAAGGAGAAACTGTACCGATTCGTACGGTCGAAGATTTAAATTATTTGGCAGAAAATTGTGTTTATGATGCATATTCCAAGAATAAACAAGTTGTTTTACTGAATGACATTGATTTTCAAGGTAATTCTTTTAAGCCAATCCCAGTTTTTTGCGGGACATTTGAGGGAAATGGGTATCGTATCTTTCATTTTAAACAGGAATTTACCGGGGCTGAACAGGGCTTTATTGTTCGGACATCAGAAGACGCTGTGTTAAAGAATCTGAATCTATCCGGAGAAATTACGGTAAATAGTCCAAAAAGCAAAGTGACCAGTGCAAAGGATATGGCCGCAAATTTAGCGAAAACCTTTGGTTTAAAATTTAATGACGATCAGGAACGGATAAAAATTACGGGAGGAATTGTCGGAAGCAATTATGGGGTGATTCAAAACTGTAGTTTCTCGGGAACAATTGCAGGAGAAATAAAGACGGGAGGCATTGCAGGAGAAAACCGAGAGAGCGGAGTCATCGATTATTGCATGAATACGGCAGCTGTTTCTGGATATGAGACGACTGGCGGAATTGCTGGGAGTAATCAGGGGCGAATTGAAAGCAGCAAAAATGCCGGAATTGTCAATCAGGAAGCCGATGCATCGGCAGTGGATACTGGTGGGATTGCAGGAGAAAATTTGGGTGTTATCCGGGGATGTGTGAATGAAGCAGCGGTTGGCTGTTTCAACATTGGAGATAATACTGGAGGCATTGCAGGAAAACAAAAAGGAAGGATTTCTGCATGTAATAATTTGGGGGAGATAAAAGGACGCAAAAATACCGGAGGAATTACGGGACGTTTTGAGCCTTACACCGATATTGATTTGTCAGCAGAGGGCGTTCGTGATTTTGTCCAGACTGGCGTGGATTCAATTGAAGCGAATATTCAGGATACCAAAGAGCATGCGCAAACGTATGCGGATACTTTGGTAGGGGATGCAGATAAGGTGACAGATCAGGTGACTGGTGTTTTGAATGAAGTTCATTCGGCTGCGGGAAATATTGCAGATGCTGTTTCTGGCTTAAGCAGCGGTGAGGAAATCAGTCAGCTGCGCGGTGATCTTAGTGCAATGATGGAAGCCATAACTTATCTTGTTGATCGCGCAGGCGGCGAAGGCCTTGATTCTGTTAGCGGCACGCTGGAAACTTTTCAAGATTCTGTCGCAGAACTGGATCGTATGCTGGAAGGGGCGGAAACTGCCGCTGGAGAAATTGGAAAGACGGCTGAAGAAATCGATAATTTGGCGGGAAGTTTGTCGGATGCAGTAGAGGACGGTCGTACTGATGCTCAAAAAACAATTGATGAGCTGCAATCTAGAATAGAGGATTTGGAGCGATTGGAAACAGATTACCTGAAACCATTTCAGGAAGACCTCGAAAAAACGCAGACAGAACTTCAGCGTATGCTGCATGCTTTACGAATCAGCGCGGGTGATATTTCGGATGCAGTTACGCGCCCGTTGGAAAGAGTGGATCAGGCTGTTTCGGATTTGATAGAAACAGTAGAAGAACTGCAGGATAAAATAGAGGAAATACGAAAAAAAACGGAAAAATTGATTGAAAAAATTCAAAATAAACTGCCTAAAAATCCCCCGTCTATCATTGGGAAAATCTTTAATAAAATGGGAATGTCTGTTTATGCTGCCGAAGAAAAAAAGATTGTTACAGTGGAGGCTCCTCTATACCGAAGCGTGGCTGGTGAATGGGTGGATATGGCTGTCATTGATCAATGCTTTAATAGTGGAGAGATTGAAGGAAGCAGTGCAGCAGGCGGTATAGCAGGAAATGTGGGTGTTGAGTCTGATGTAAAAGAAGGCGAAAACTTGAATCTTACGGCTAGCAACACCATTGATTTAAAGGGATATGTAAAAGCAACCATACGGCAATGCATTGCCGAGCAAAATGTTTCTGCACGAGATGGATATGTTGGAGCTGTTGTTGGAAATGCGGAGCTTGGCTGGATTTATGAATCAATTGGTTCGGGTGATATCACCGCGCAGGATGGAGAATATGCTGGTGGAATCGTCGGCCGTTCAGAGGGGACGATCAGCCGCTGTATTTCTATTGCCGATTTAAAAGGCAAGAAATACGTAGGGGGTATTGCCGGCCGGGGGAAGAATATTTCGTTCTGTTATAGTTTGCCTCGGTACGAGGAGGGAATTGAGTATAATGGTGCTATTGCAGGAATGATATCTGGTGAGGTACAAACCAATTACTTTATTCAGGAAGGCTTGTCTGGCGTGGACGGAGCAGATTATGAAAACGTAGCCGTTGCGGTTGCTCCATGGGATATGGCTGGAACGGACGTTTTGCCGCCTTCCTATTCTGGATTTTCGGATCAGGATTGGTTTATGGGAAGCGGAGACTTATATCTTCCTCAGATACGGACGCTTGCAGAAGCACAGAATGGTCACAACAGTGAACTTTTGCGGGGAAAGTCTGCAGAAATGGCGCTGTTCCACTTTCGCGTTGTTTTTTATCAGGACGATCAGCAGCTTGCGGCGTATACAGTAGATTATGGCACAGTTTTAAGTGAGGAAATGATTCCTGAACCAGAATGGAGAGATGGATATTATCCCCGTTGGGATCAAGATGTTTTTCAGCCTATTATACGCAATACAGATTTTCATGCTTTATATCATGATGCAACTACAACCATTGCTACCGATGAAGATCCGCCTTTGATGTTGGTAGAAGGAAATTTTACTGAGGATGCAAAGCTTACAGCAACGCAGATCGAAAATATTGCGCATTTCGGATATCGATATAAAAATATTGCGTCCTATTCCTTTGAAATTATTCCGGAATATAACGGAAAAATTTGTGTACATATTCGGGATGAATCTGGCAAGGGAAATATGATTGGAATTATACGGGACGGAGAAAAAGTGTTGATTCCGTGTGAACGGGATGGAAATTATTTGATTTTTGAATTAAATGACGAACGGGAATTTTCTGTTTTACACCAAGGACACACTGCTTTGTATTGGGCAGGCATATTTTTAATGGTGGTGACAGCGGTTGTTTTCGTTTTGCTTTTCTGGAAAAGGATTCATACTCTGAGCGGAGAGCATAAATAAATGATAAGCGATTGCAACGCAAAAATTAGATATAAATGTGCAAATGTTGTTTATAAAAAAGGGACTGTCTCTTATGCTTTTTTGCATTTTAGACAGTCCCTGTCATTATAGTAGGAATGTTTGAGATAGATAGTTTTATGTCATTGTTCGGTTTCTTTTAAAAGAGATTTTACCTTTTCTATGTCCTTAATATCAATGAGACAGGAAATTTCTGTTTCAGCAGTTGTAACAAGCTTAATGGATATATTTGCGTCCGCCAAAAGCCGAAAAAGCTCTGCAGCAACGCCGTATGTACTTCGCATTCCTGCTCCCGAAAGAATGACTTTCGTGTTATTCCCGTTAACATCAGTAGAGATTTCCGGGCTTAATGCTTTGAAAGCAAGTGTGGCTGAAATTACCTCCGCAAGATTTTCCTGTGGAACCGTAAAGGAAAGGTTTACTTTATCTTTATAGGGAGCTGTATGGCAGATCATGTCTACCGTTACATGGCGGGCAGCAATTTCATCCAGAATGGAAGCCAGGTTTTGGGGTGTATTTGGAATATTATTCACGGTAACAAGTGCCACATCGGGAAGATATCCGATTTCGGTTACAGTTTTAATCATAATAGTCCCCTCCATTAATTTCAAATTTATTGCGCTTCTATCAAATCCTTCATGGAAAACAGCCCAGGCGCGGATTGTTGGGTCAAAAACAGTGCGGCACGTACGGCACCTACTGCAAAGACCTCTTTAGAAGCTGCGCTGTGTTTGATTTCGATTACTTCATCTGTTCCAGCAAAGAGCACTTCGTGTTCGCCAACAATTGTACCGCCACGAACAGCATGAATGCCAATCTCGTGTTTACCGCGTTTTTTTCTGACAGAATGCCGGTCGTATACGTATTCGGCTGGATAAGAAACCGTATCCGAAAGCGCATTTGCAATGGCTAATGCCGTGCCGCTGGGAGCATCTATTTTTTGGTTATGGTGTTTTTCAATAATTTCAATATCAAAATTATTTTCTAAAATTTTTGCTGCGCGGCAAACCAGATCAATCAGCAGGTTGACCCCAAGAGACATATTAGCCGAAAAGAAAAGCGGGATTTTTTTTGATTCAAATTCAATCCTTGAAAGCTGATCTGTGCTGAGCCCCGTAGTGCAGATGACAGCCGGAATTTGGTTTGCAGCTGCATAGTCCAAAATATGATCCAGCATGGAGGGATGTGAAAAATCAATGATCACATCCACAGGCTCAGTTACCTGTGATAATTGGTTGTATACGGGAAAATCAGCATTTTGGGTAGTATTAATATCAAAGCCGCAAGAAATTTTCACATGGTCGGAGGCGGCAGCAACCCGGGTTACAGCCTGCCCCATTTTTCCATTTGCCCCGCTGAGTAATATATTTATCATTTGTATTGCACCTCTTTTTATCAGCTGTTTTAATCGTTCAGGCTGATTCGCTGCCGTTATTTCAGCAGATCATAGTTTTTAAGCACCTGTTTGAGTACCATGAAATTGGCTTCCGTCATTTCGCAGAGCGGCATGCGGAAGTTTCCAACCTGAAAGCCCAGGAGGTTCATGGCGGTTTTGATGGGAATCGGATTCACTTCAATGAAAAGGGTATTAATCAGTTTCAAAAGTTTTAAAAACATAGTTCGGGAACCAGCAATGTCACCTGCAGCAAATTTCGCACAGATATCGTGGGTTTCCTGCGGTAAAATATTGGCAACAACTGAAATAACGCCCTGTCCGCCTAGAGACATAATCGGCACAATAATATCGTCATTGCCGGCATAGATTACCAGATCAGTTTCTGCGGCAACCTTAGCGGCAAATCCCAAATCGCCTGTTGCCTCTTTGATGGCGTTTACATTTTCAATTTCGGATAATTTTTTCAAAGTTTCAATGCTATAACCCAGTCCGCCGGTACGCCCAGGAATATTATAAAGGATAATGGGGATTTGGATGCTTTTTGCAATGGCTTCCACATGGGCGCAGAGCCCTTTTTGTGTGGTTTTGTTATAATATGGAGCGACAATCAAGACACCGTCTACACCTGCCTGTTCTGCATATTGACTCAGTTCGATTGCATGGGCGGTGTCATTGCTTCCGGTTCCTGCGATAACAGGAATTCGTTTTGCAGTTTTTTCAACAGTGAAACGAATGACTTCTTTGTGTTCTTCGTCTGGCATGGTGGACGCTTCGCCTGTGGTTCCGCAGATAACAATGGCATCGGTATGGTTTTGAATGTGAAATTCAATGAGCTCGGCAAGTTTTGGATAATCAACGCCTGACGAAGTAAATGGCGTGACAATAGCAACGGCGGAGCCAGTGAAAATAGGTGTTTTCATAACGGTACAACTCCTTTCTGAGTTAGTCGAAATATCCTTTTGCGGCCAGAAGTTCTGCCATCAGGACTGCCCCGCCGGCCGCACCGCGCAGCGTGTTGTGGGAAAGGCAGACGAATTTATAGTCATATTGTGTATCTTCGCGAAGACGTCCCATGGACACGGCCATACCACCTTCCAAATTTCTGTCAAGTTTGGTTTGAGGACGATTGTCTTCTTCAAAATAATTCAAAAACTGTTTGGGCGCTGAGGGAAGCTGAAGTTCCTGCGGCAGGCCGGAAAATGCCTTCCAGTCTGCTTTAATTTGGTCGATGGTAGGTTTGTTTTCAAATTTAACAAACACTGCCGCCATATGGCCATCAGAAGCTGCAACACGCAGACACTGGGTCGTGATAGATGGAGAAGAAGCATCAACAATTTTATTTCCATCAATATGTCCCCAGATTTTCAAGGGCTCTATTTCGCTTTTTTCTTCTTCCCCGCCAATATAAGGAATTACATTATCTACCATTTCAGGCCAGGTCTCAAAGGTTTTGCCTGCACCTGAAATAGCCTGATATGTGCAGGCCAGAACCTGCTTTATCCCATATTTTTTAAGGGGATGGAGTGCAGGTACATAGCTTTGCAGAGAGCAGTTGGATTTTACAGCAATAAATCCACGTTTGGTGCCCAGACGTTTTCTTTGTGCAGTAATAATTTCAGCGTGTTCCGGATTGATTTCCGGTATAATCATAGGCACGTCTTCGGTATGGCGGTGGGCAGAGTTGTTGGATACCACCGGACATTCCGCTTTGGCATATGCTTCCTCCAGTGCGCGAATTTCATCTTTTTTCATATCTACGGCACAAAAGACAAAATCTACCTGATTTGCAATGGTTTCCACATCCGCTGTCGCGTCATAAACAATCATATCTTTCACAGAGTCTGGAATCGGCACAGACATGGCCCAGCGATTACCTACTGCTTCGCTGTATGGCTTTCCGGCACTGCGTGGAGAGGCAGCAAGTAATTTTAACTCAAACCAGGGGTGTTTTTCTATCAGCGTGATAAAACGCTGGCCTACCATCCCTGTTGCACCTATGATCCCGACATTATACTGTTTCACTGAAACTTCCTCCTTGTGTTATAACTCATTTCAATATATTTACCTTAGTATAGTTATTATATGCGAACATACCGGAGATGTCAAATGTTTTTTGGGCAGAAATTCGCTCTTTTCCGGCAAAAATTCTGACGATTTTCACAAATTCGCTTTAATAAACAGGGAAAAAACGTAATTTTCTTTCTGCGTATATAGTTGTTTACAAATATTTCATAAAAGAATCATGAAAAATTCATGGAATTTTGCTATGATTTGAAAAAAAGGCTGGAAATTATTTAATTTTTGTGATATGATATATTTGTTTTATATGCCAGACAGTTATTCGCTGATATCAAAGAAGCGGAGCTGTAGGTGAAAGGTGTGATGAAATTGAAGCGGATTACTGCCGTTTTTATTGCTGTACTGCTTTTATTACTGCCATGTTTTTCCTTTACGGCATTGGCGGATTACAGTATACCTCAGTACATACGTGTAGGATTATTCTTTGGAAACAGCGCTTTACCATCTGTTACACTTCAGTCTCCCTGGGGGTTTGAATTGGGCAGATATGAGGGACGCGACTTTCTTTATGAAACGGAAACGGATCAGACGGAAGTGACGGTGAGCGTAGGCGAAAATGCAGCTGTGGTGGTAAAAGATCCAAATGGCGAGACGTTGTATATTGGCAACAGCGCTGGTGTTTTGCCGCGTGCTTCCGGCATGGATCAGATTACTACAGTGGATGGAGCAGAGTATCGGGGCGGAATCGACTGCTTGCCAGATGGGAATTTATTGACAGTGGTAAACGTTGTATTTTTAGACCATTATTTGTATGGTGTGGTTTCCCGTGAGATGAGTCCGTCTTGGCCTATTGAAGCATTGAAGGCACAGGCAGTTTGCGCTCGGAATTATGCTATCAATAATTTGGACAAGCATGGCAGTCAGGGATTTGATTTGTGTAATACAGTAGATTGTCAGGCATACTCCGGTGTGAAAGCGGAGGCAGATGGGTCTTATGCGCCGGTAGATGAAACTACCCGGCAGGTTCTGACCTATGACGGCGAGCTTGCAGAACTTTATTATGCTTCATCGATGGGTCCCACAACAGAAAATGTGGAAAATGTTTGGGGCAATTCTCTGCCATATTTGGTAAGTGTAGATAATTCTTTTGAGGATACGGAAAATATTCCCAATGGAAAATGGTCCGGCTCGCTTACTTGCGAGGAAGCTACGGCAATTATGCGCAACAAAGGATATGATGTGGGTGCTGTAACTCAAATTAAAGTTTTAGAATATACTCCCAATGGACGCGTATTGAGGATGGAAGTGACGGGAACAAATGGATCTAAGATTTTTGAGCGCGAGGCATGCCGGACAATTTTTAATACCATAACCAAGAGCCAAATGTTTACGGTTGTTGGTGACGGCGAAGGCGGTCAGACGGCACCTAAAATACATACCACAGATGGTACGGATGTTGCCGAACAGGCTATTGATAAAATGATAATGCTGACAGCGGCAGGACGGGCTTCTTTAGAGTCAAATATTTTATATGTTACAAATGGTGAATATCAGCAAACATATGAAATTGTTGCGTCTGAGCCACATGAAAACACAAGTTTCTATTTTGAAGGAACTGGATGGGGTCATGGCGTAGGAATGAGCCAGTATGGCGCCAGAGGTATGGCAGAAGCCGGATATGACTATTTGGAAATACTTCGGCATTATTTTTTGGGAACCAATTTAGAGAATGCATATTAATTGAATTTTGAAGGGATTATGATGACGACAAAAGATTTTTATTATGATCTCCCTCAGGAACTGATTGCGCAGACGCCGCTCGCTGACCGGACGGCGTCTAAACTTTTGGTTATGAATCGGGAGAGCGGAGAAATGGCCCACCGGCATTTTGGGGATATTATAGAATATTTGAGACCGGGAGACTGCCTGGTAATGAATGATACCAGGGTGATTCCTGCACGGCTATATGGTGTGAAAGAGGGCACAGGCGGTAAAATTGAATTTCTGCTCCTAAAACGGATAGAATTAGATACATGGGAAGTTATCCTAAAACCGGGAAGACGGGCAAAGCCTGGAACGAAGTTTGTATTCGGTGACGGCCGCCTGCAAGCTGAAGTACTTGCTATCGCAGAGGACGGGAAAAGAATTGTCCGTTTCTTATATGATGGTGTTTGGGAAGAAATTCTTGATCAGTTGGGCGAAATGCCGTTGCCTCCCTACATTAAAGAAAAATTGCAGGATCGGGAACGATATCAGACGGTTTATTCCTGTCATGAGGGTTCTGCGGCGGCACCTACAGCGGGGCTGCATTTTACAAAAGATTTACTTACGCAGATACAGGAAAAAGGCGTTCACTTGGCATACTTGACTTTGCATGTGGGCCTTGGGACTTTTCGGCCTGTTTCAGTAGAAAATGTGGAAGATCATATCATGCATACGGAGCATTACGAAGTTTCTCCCCAAGCGGCGGATATGATCAATCAGACACAAAAAAATGGAGGAAGGATTATCGCTGTTGGTACCACATCAGTAAGAACTTTGGAGACCGTTGCACATGAGGATGGGACTGTACAGCCGGGAATTGGTGAAACCAGCATTTTCATTTATCCCGGTTACCGGTTCAAAACGGTGGACTGTTTGATTACCAATTTCCATCTGCCGGAATCAACCTTGTTGATGCTGGTTTCTGCGTTTGCGGGAAAAGAGCATATTTTTCATGCTTATGAAACAGCGGTAAAGAAAAAATATCGTTTTTTTAGCTTTGGGGATGCAATGTATCTGGAAGGAGAGAGTCATGTTCACACTGATCAAACAATACCATGCGGCCCGCAGGGGAAGATTTGAAACGGTACACGGGGTAATCGAGACCCCTGTTTTTATGAATGTCGGGACGGCAGCGGCCATTAAAGGTGCCCTTACAGCTTTAGATTTGGAAGAAATTGGTTGCCAGGTGGAATTGTCGAATACGTATCATCTTCATCTGCGCCCCGGTGATGAAGTAGTGAGAGATATGGGCGGGCTACACAGGTTTATGAACTGGCATCGACCCATTTTGACGGACAGTGGCGGATTTCAAGTCTTTTCTCTTGCTAAGCTCCGCAACATCAAAGAAGAAGGAGTATATTTTTCTTCCCATATTGATGGACGAAAAATTTTTATGGGTCCGGAAGAGAGTATGCAGATACAGTCAAACCTGGGGTCTACTATTGCTATGGCGTTTGATGAATGTATTGAAAACCCGTGTGAAAAAGAATATGCACGGGATTCTTCTATGCGGACGGTGCGTTGGCTGACAAGATGTAAGGAGGAGTTGACAAGACTGAACACTTTGGAAGATACGATTAATCCCCATCAGATGCTTTTCGGTATCAACCAAGGTGGTACGTATGATGATTTGAGAATAGAACAAATGCAGCGCATTGCGGAATTAGAACTGGATGGGTATGCTATCGGCGGCTTGGCTGTGGGAGAAACAACGGAAGAAATGTATCATGTGATTGAAACAGTGGAGCCGTATATGCCGCAGAACAAGCCACGGTATTTAATGGGTGTGGGAACACCGGTTAATATTTTGGAGGCGGTAGAAAGAGGAATTGACTTTTTTGACTGTGTTATGCCTAGCCGTAATGCAAGGCATGGTACCATTTTTACCTCACAAGGGATTATGAATATGTGGAATGTGAAATATGAACGTGATCCTGCACCGCTGGATGTCAACTGCGATTGTCCCACCTGTCGAAATTTTTCGCGTGCTTATATCCGGCATTTGTTCAAGGCCAAAGAAATGCTTGCTATGCGCCTTGCAGTCATTCACAATCTGTATTTTTATAATCATTTGATGCTGCAAATTCGAGAAGCGCTGGATCAGGATAGATTTTCTTCTTTTAAAAATTCCTGTGTAGATATTCTCGGACGTCGAATATAAAATTTATACTGCTTTTAGAGTTTGGTACCTCTGAAAGCATTTTTTTTAGGCTGTTTTAGCAGTTTGAATAAAAAAATGCAGAAAGACTTAATGAAATTTTCCAAATTTTTTTTATAAAAGAGTTGACAAAACACAATTAACATGATAACATATGAACAGATGTTCATATGTTGGAGGCGAAAGAAAAATGGAAAAAAGGGCAGAACATGGTGATTTCTTACGGATACATGATGAAACTGTCAAAAATGTAATGGAGGCAGTACCAGCAGATCAAACTTTATATGAGTTGGCAGAATTGTTTAAAGTATTTGGGGATTTTACACGTATAAAAATTATGTCTCTTTTGCTGGAAGCGGAATTGTGCGTTGGTGATATGGCTCAGTTGATGGGAATGAGCCAAAATGCCGTTTCCCATCAGCTTCGGGTTTTGAAAAATAGTGAACTGGTAAAGTTTCGCAGAGAGGGAAAAGTGATTTTTTATTCACTAGCAGACAGTCATGTAAAGCGGATTATCAGTCAAGGTCTGGAACATGTCAATGAATAAAATATGGGAAGGAAGGAGTATTATGAGTAAAGAATTAAAATTAGAACTTTGGCGGATTGGGCTCAGTGTCATATTATTTGTATTGGCGCTACTTCTTCCGGGAGGCGCAGTCGGAAAAGCTGCTGCTTTTTTGATTTGCTGCCTGGTCGCCGGCGGAGATGTGTTGATTAAAGCGGTACGTAATATTTTTCATGGAGAAATTTTTGATGAGAATTTTTTGATGGCCTTAGCTGCCGTTGGTGCGTTTGTAATTGGAGAGTATTCTGAGGCTGCGGCGGTTCTTCTATTTTATCAAGTAGGGGAATGGTTTCAAAGCTTTGCTGCGGGTAAATCCAGAACATCAATTTCTGCGCTGATGGATATTCGTCCGGAATATGCCAATGCAGAACAAAACGGGACGACGGTACGTGTATTGCCAGGACAGCTAAAGGTGGGAGACTTGATACGTATTTTTCCAGGTGAGCGCATACCTGTGGATGGTGTGGTTTTGGATGGCATATCATCACTGGATACTTCTGCCTTAACTGGGGAATCTGTGCCCAGGGAAATATATCCTGGAGATGATGTGGTGAGCGGGTGTATTAATCAAACTGGTGTTTTACGCGTAAAAGTGACGAGACTGTTTCAGGATTCAGCCGTTTCTAAAATTTTAGATCTGGTGGAAAAATCGAGCGATAAAAAAGCGCATGCAGAAAATTTTATTACGCGGTTTGCTAAATATTATACACCAGCAGTGGTTTGTGCAGCAGTTTTAATCGCCATTGTACCGTCGCTAATAACCGGAACCTGGAGTTTATGGATACACAGGGCATTGATCTTTTTGGTTGTATCCTGCCCCTGCGCACTGGTGCTTTCGGTCCCTTTGAGTTTTTTTGGTGGAATTGGTGGAGCGTCACGACATGGTATTTTAGTTAAAGGCGGACAGTATATGGAGCGATTGGCAAATGCCGAGACGGTTGTGTTTGATAAAACAGGTACTTTGACATTGGGAATTTTCAAAGTATCTGCAGTACATCCTGAAATTTGTTCGCGCCAGGAATTGCTGGAATTTGCGGCTTTGGCAGAAAATGGATCGAACCATCCTATTGCTGTATCTCTGCGCGATGCATTTGGTGGAGAACTTGATTTAAAGCGGGTTCAAAAAACAGAAGAATTTGCAGGCAGAGGTATTCGTGCGGTAATTGATGGAAAGAATGTATATGTCGGAAACAGCAGGTGGATGGAAGAATCGGGGTTTGCATGGCAGTCTTGCCATAAGGTAGGAACGACGGTGCATGTAGCTGTTGATGGTAGTTATGCAGGGCATATTGTTATTTCTGATGCATTGAAACCTGATGCATTGGAAGCGGTGAATCATTTGAAGAACATGGGGATACGGCGGATAGCAATGCTGACGGGGGACAACAAGGAAATGGGAGAGCATGTGGCATCTCAACTTGGAATAAAGGATGTGTATACACAGCTTCTTCCAACCGATAAAGTCGCATTGGTAGAAAAAATGCTTGCGCAAAAACATGGAAAAGATACGCTTGCCTTTGTTGGAGATGGCATGAATGATGCACCGGTTCTAGCTAGGGCGGATATAGGAATCGCAATGGGAGGCATGGGCTCTGATGCAGCGATAGAAGCGGCTGATGTTGTGCTGATGGATGACCGGCCTTCCCGGATTGCAGATGCCATTTCCATTGCACGAAAAACCATGTGGATTGTAAAAGAAAATATTATTTTTGCTTTGGTAGTGAAGGGGCTTATCCTTTTGCTTGGAGCATTTGGAATTGTAAATATGTGGGCAGCGGTATTTGCCGATGTCGGTGTATCTGTTTTGGCTGTTTTTAATGCCATGCGTACTTTGCATACCATACCAAAACAAAAGAAATTGTAAAGAAAGGTGGAAGAAAAATGTTGACTTTAGAACATATTGTATGGAATCTTCCGGATAGAGAGGGAATTTTAAATGATGTTGACTTAACTGTAACATCGGGTAAGTTAGTGGTGGTTACTGGCCCAAATGGCGGTGGAAAGACCACTCTTGCAAAGGTGGTGGCAGGAATTGAAAAGCCTTCGTCAGGTCGTATCATTTTTGAAGGACAGGACATTACCGATATGGATGTTACGCAGAGAGCAAAACTCGGCATTGCTTATGCTTTTCAACAGCCAGTTCGGTTTAAAGGCCTGACGGTGAAGGATCTCCTGGAGCTTTCGGCCGGCAGAGCTTTAGAAGAAAATGTCTTGTGTAGTTATTTAAGAAAAGTTGGTTTATGTGCGAATGAATATATTGACCGAGAGCTAAACGCTGGTTTGTCAGGCGGAGAAATGAAGCGGATTGAAATTGCTTCTGTTTTGGCACGAAATGCAAAATTATCTATTTTTGATGAACCGGAAGCGGGCATTGATTTATGGAGCTTCTCCCGCCTGGTAGAAACTTTTGAAGAGCTGAGGCAACAGAAAAGGGGGACGCTTTTGGTAATTTCACATCAGGAGCGGATTTTAAGCATTGCGGATGAAATCGTGGTGATTGCAGACGGTAAAATCCGTGAAGCGGGACCGAAAGAACAGGTGTGGCCGCTTTTGTTTGCGAGCGAACGAGCATCTCTTTGCCCTCTGGGAAGGGAAAATGCTAAAATTGATGCAATGCGCCGGGAATGTCATGACCAGGAACGGTGAGGAAGGAGGATAACAATGAAAATGAATCAGATTACGGAAGAACTGTTGAAGGCTGTATCGGATTTTAAAGGAGAATTTAAAGGGGCTTTTAATATTCGGGAAAACGGGGGCTGCGCAGGAAGGCAGTCTACTGAACATATCAGGATTGAGTCTCGGAAGGAAGGACCGGGTATTGTCGTGCATATCATGCCAGGAACAAAAGGAGAAACAGTATACATCCCTGCATGCGTTAATCAAGGAGGAATTCATGACCTGGTCTACAATGATTTTTATGTAGGAGAAGGAGCAGATGTGATCATTGTAGCAGGGTGTGGTGTGCACACAGATGATGAAGAAGAGGCACGGCATGATGGAATCCATCGTTTTTTTCTGGAAAAAAATGCACATGTACTTTATCAGGAAAAGCATTTGGGAACTGGAAAAGGCGATGGGCGCAAAAGAATTGATCCAGTAACAGATGTTGCACTGGCAGAAGGAGCAGGATTGGAGATGGATACCGTTCAGTTAGGTGGTGTAGACTATAGCTGCCGGAAAACCCGGGCAAAGTTGGCAGCAAATGCTCGTTTGATTGTGCGGGAGCGAATCATGACGGATGGTATCGAAAAAGCAGTTACAGATTTTGATGTGGTAATGGAAGGCGATAATTCTGGTGTAGAGTTGATTTCTCGATCTGTAGCCAGGGGTAACTCGTATCAGGAATTTAAGTCTTGTATCCATGGTTTAGCACGTTGTACCGGACATTCTTCCTGTGACGCAATTTTAGTAGATAATGGAACGGTCAATGCTATGCCGGCACTTGAGGCGTCCAATGTAGATGCTGAGTTGATCCATGAAGCGGCCATTGGAAAAATCGCTGGTGAGCAGATTTTAAAGCTGCGTACGTTGGGTTTAACAGAGGAAGAAGCACAAGAGAGAATCATTGCTGGATTTTTAAAATAGATATAAAAAAGCCGTTGCTGTTATTTTGCGCAGCAACGGCTTTTGGATTTAGCGGACAATAACATTTGCGCCCGAAACAGCAAAGTACAGAATAATCAAAATTCCGATAATGATCCGGTAATAACCAAATGCTTTAAAGTCGTGGTTTCGGATATATCCCATAAGGAATTTGATAGCTGCAATGGAGACCAGATATGCCACGATCATACCAGTGAGCAAAATCCCCAGCTGCTGGGATGAAAAACCACTGCCGGTTTCAATAAAGAATTTAATTATTTTCATTAAACTGGCGCCTAACATAACCGGAATGGCAAGGAAAAAAGAAAATTCAGCTGCAACAAACCGGGAGGTACCAAGAATGACGCCGCCTAATATGGTGGAACCGGAGCGTGATGTGCCTGGAATCAGGGAAAGCACCTGAAACATTCCGATAAAAAGAGCGGTTTTGTAAGTCAGCGTATCAATAGAGTTGATGCGCGGTTTTTTATTTCTGCGTTCGATTACAATAAACAGAATACCGTATATGATCAGTGCGGCTGCAACAACGGGAGCATTGTAAGTATAAGTATTGATCAGATCATCAAACAGTAGGCCTATAATGCCTGCTGGAATGCAGGCAACCAGCACTTTTAGCCACATCGTCCATGTTTCTTTTTTCTCTTGGGTATTTTTTCGCGGAGAGAAAGGATTCAGTTTATGAAAATATAAGGTAACCACGGCTAAGATGGAACCGAACTGAATCACAACCAAAAATAAGTTGATAAATTCAGCCGGTTGATGCAGTGGCATAAATTGATCAACCAAAATCATATGTCCGGTACTGCTGATAGGCAGCCATTCGGTAATTCCTTGTACAATGCCAAGGATAACGGTTTTTAAAAGTTCAATCCAATACATAAAATTTTCCAGCCCTTTCTGCCCGCACGGTGTCACTCTGCGGCTTACTCAGTTCCTCAGCGGGCAGGAGGAAGCATGAAATCAGCAGAATGCTTATATGAAATCATATGCTTAAGAATCGCAATCAATGTCATTGATATTGTAAGGTGTTGTTTGGTAAACGAAATAGTTAAGCCAATTGGAATACAGAAGGTTAGCATGGGCGCGCCATGTAATTTCCGGTGTTTTTTCAGGGTCATCGTTCGGAAAATAGTTTTTGGGAACAGAAATCGCAAGGCCTTTGTCAATATCCCTGAAATATTCTTTTGCAAGTGTAATGTTATCATATTCAGAATGACCGGTAATAAAGAACTGACGTTCACTTTTGGCAGTGACAATATAAACGCCTGCCTGTGGTGATTTTGCCAGAATTTCTAGCTCCGGAACATTTAAAATGTCCTCTTCCCGGAATTCCGTATGCCGGGAATGGGGGGCATAAAAAATATCGTCAAAACCACGCAATAAAATTTTATGCTTTTTTTCTGGCACTACATAATGTGGAAAAACACCGAACAGTTTTTCCTTCAGTGGATATTTTTTTATTCCGTAATGGTAATAAAGCGCTGCCTGTGCACCCCAGCAGATATGGAAGGTGGAGGTGACGTGTTTCTTTGACCATTCCATGATCTCGCAAAGTTCAGGCCAATAGTCCACTTCTTCAAATTCTAAAGTTTCCACAGGCGCACCGGTAATGATCATTCCATCAAAATTCTGCGCTTTATAGTCGTCAAAGGTCCCGTAAAAAGTTTCTAAATGGCTTTTGTGTGTATTTTTCGATACATGAGTTTTGGTATGCATAAAATAAATATCAATTTGCAGCGGCGTGTTGCCAAGAACCCGAAGCAGTTGTGTTTCGGTTTCAATTTTAGTAGGCATCAGATTAAGAATCAAGATTTTTAGAGGACGGATATCTTGTGTCAGAGCACGGTGTTCCGTAATTACAAAAATATTTTCCTGATTCAGTGTTTCAATGGCTGGCAGATTGTCCTGTACCTTAATTGGCATATGGAATCACGTCCTGTAAATAAATTTTTTTGCCGTTCTGTACTGTTTTAAATACTGCGGCGTAAAAAATATTATAACATAAGTTTATTGATTAGTAAAGCGTATTTTTGTACATATTATAAGGTGAAGATACTAGAACAAAGGAGAAAACTTATGAAACAGCAAACCAATCCGAAAACAGAGCCGGAAGAAAAGAATAATGCAGAAGATATCGGAGTCGAAAAAGAAAATATTCGTGAGATGGCAGCGGTTTCCGTAAAAAATGAAAAAAGCAGGATCTGTTGTATGAGCATTATCGGAGAAATAGAGGGCCATGTGATCCTTCCTCCACAAAGCAAAACAACAAAATATGAACATGTCATACCTGAATTGGTGCGGATTGAAGAAGATGATGCTATTGACGGCCTTTTGTTGCTTTTAAATACTATGGGCGGAGATGTGGAAGCTGGGCTTGCCATTGCGGAAATGATCGCCAGTATGACAAAGCCAACTGTTTCTATTGTGTTGGGTGGGAGCCACAGCATAGGCGTACCGCTTGCGGTTTCTGCAAAATATTCTTTGATTGTACCGTCTGCTACTATGACCATCCATCCGATCCGGATGAATGGAACGGTCATAGGTGTACCTCAGATGTTTCATTATTTTAATAAGGTGCAGGACAGGCTGACCGATTTTGTTGTGCGAAATTCTCACATTAAGGAAAAAACATTTCGAGACCTTATGATGGAAACAAAAAAAATTGCAAATGATGTGGGAACCATTCTTTTTGGTGAAGAAGCAGTGGAATGTGGGTTAATCGATAAAGTGGGCGGTATTTCCGAGGCAATGAAAAAGATACGAAAAATGACAAAGAAATAAGTTTTTATAAATTCCCTCAAAAAAATTTACAAATTTGCTTGACAGAATTCGTAAATGTCTGTATAATTGTGAGAGTAGAATTTTTTACCTTGACATCTTAGTGTTGACCATACTTGGAGGGAGGGTAGCAAACATGGCAGAAATCCGAGTGAAAGATAATGAATCGCTGGACAGTGCACTCCGGCGGTTTAAACGTTCCTGCGCCAAAGCGGGTGTTTTGTCTGAAGTCAGAAAGAGAGAACACTATGAAAAGCCCAGTGTTAGACGGAAGAAGAAATCCGAAGCGGCGAGAAAACGTAAATACAGATAATCATGGGCGGGGGAGATTCCCCGCCTTTTCTTTATCGAAAAATATAGAAGCGATACTTTGATTATGGCAGGAGGGAGCAGCGCGTGGAAAAATTAGAGGACAGGCCTTTGTTTGGGCCTGCCGGAAATGCGGAAAGCTTTTTTGCCGCCGGACATAAGTCGTCTTTGGAGGCACCCGAGTGGCTGAAACAGCATCATCTGGATTGTTATGAATATCAGTGCGGTCATGGTGTGCGGATTTCAGAGGATGCGGCGGCGGTTTTAGGGGAGCGTGCCAGGGAAAACGGAATTGCTTTATCTGTTCATGCACCGTATTATATCAGTTTGTCGTCTACGGAGGAGGAAAAGCGCCTTCGCAGTGTGGATTATATTATAGCGACACTAAAAGCGGCGGCAGCCATGGGGGCAGACCGTATTGTGGTACATTCTGGTTCCTGCGCCAAAATTACCAGAAGAGAGGCTTTAAAGTTGGCTGCTGATACGTTGCAGCGCGCTCTCATAGCGGCAGAACAGGCAGGATTGGGGCATATCTATATTTGCCCTGAAACCATGGGAAAAGTTCAGCAGCTTGGTAATACAGAAGAGGTTGTTAAGCTCTGTATGATGAGTGATCGGTTGATTCCGGCCATTGATTTTGGGCATGTGAACGCCCAAACCTGTGGAGGACTTAAGGAAAAAGCGGATTTTGCGGCAATTTTAGATCTGCTGGAAAGAAAACTGAATCCTTATCAAGCCCAATGTTTTCATATTCACTATAGCCGGATCGAATATACGAATGCCGGAGAAAAAAAGCATCATACATTTGCCGAAACAGAATATGAACCGGAGTTTGAACCTTTGGCGGAACTCATAGCAGAACGTGGGCTTACCCCGCGTGTTATTTGCGAATCTGCAGGCACGCAGACGGAAGATGCGGTAGAGATGAAGAAAATATATTTAGGAAAGCGGGCAATGAAATGACGTATAAAAAATTAAATGTGTTTTTTCCAAAAGTAGAGGGTGTACTTATTAATTCTGCTCACAATTTGCGGTACTTTACAGGGTTTTGTGGAGGAGAGGGACTGGCGTTAATTACCCCGGAACATCGATGGCTTTTTGTGGATTCAAGATATACGGTTGCAGCCTGCCAGGAAGCACCGGATTTTGAAGTGATTGAATTTGGTGCCGGGGCACGAATGCGTGAAATTGCTTCCCGTCTTCCTAACGTACAGTCTTTGGCTTTTGAAGAATCCTATTTGACAGTGGGTGAATTTCGAATTTTTCAGGAAGCACTGCCCAAAGTGCATTGGGTGGAAGGTTCTCAGATGATAGAAGAACTTCGTATGATAAAAAACGCGGAAGAATTGTCCTTTATGCGACAGGCTGAGCAAATTGGGGTTGCTGCTTTTCAAAAGGTACTGCCAATGCTGAAACCGGGAGTAACGGAAAATACTGTTGCGGCAGAATTGGAATATGAAATGCGAAGATTAGGGGCGTCCGGTACTTCATTTGAAACTATAGTGGTATCTGGAATAAAAACCAGCATGCCACATGGAAAACCGGGAGACAAAAAAATAGAACCCGGTGATTTTGTGACGATGGATTTTGGATGCAATTATCACGGATACTGTTCAGATATGACCAGAACTGTTGTAGTAGGACGTGCTGTGCCGGAACAGAAAAAAATCTATGAAATTGTGCTTGCGGCACAACAAAAAGGTCTCGCCGCCATTCGCAGTGGCATTTTGGGGCGGGAAGCCGATAAGGCGGCAAGGGATGTTATTGAAGAGGAAGGATATGGAAAATATTTTGGCCATTCGTTGGGCCATGGCGTTGGCTTATTAATTCATGAACAGCCGAATTTATCACCCAAGAGCGAGATCTGTTTGAAGCCCGGTATGGTGGTTACCTGTGAGCCCGGAATATATATTCCGGGGTTTGGCGGCGTTCGAATCGAAGATATGGTGGCCGTTACTTTGGATGGCTGTGAGAATTTAACCGGGCTTACGAAGGAATTATTGGAGCTTTAGCATAATTCTACAGAGTTTAGAAAGTTTTTTAGAAAAATCTCTTGCTTTTTTGCAGGGTTTAGTATACAATAAAAAAAACTGTGTATTTATAATGAGATAGGAGGTTGCACCGATGATAAGTGCAGGTGATTTTAGAAATGGTCTGACATTTGAATATGATGGCAGCGTGTATCAGGTAGTGGAATTTCAACATGTAAAACCCGGAAAGGGAGCTGCTTTTGTTAGAACGAAAATGAAAAATGTAATGACAGGGGCTGTAGTGGAAAGAACATTTAATCCAACTGAGAAAGTTGAACCCGCTAGGATTGAGAGAAAAGAGATGGAATATCTCTATGAGGACAGCGGACTTTATTATTTTATGGATCAAGAGACCTATGATCAGATTCCGCTCAGCAAGGATCAGTTGGGGGATGCTTTGAAGTTTGTGCTGGAAAACATGACAGTGAAAATTCTTTCTTATAAAGGAAACGTATTTGCAGTAGAGCCGCCGACATTTGTGGAGATGAAAGTGACTGAGACAGAGCCTGGTGTTAAGGGAAATACAGCAACAAACGTTACCAAACCAGCTACGGTAGAGTCTGGTGCGGTTATTACTGTTCCCATGTTCGTAAATGAAGGGGATACCATCCGGATCGATACTCGTACCGGTGAATATATGGAAAGAGTGTAAATAAAACATAAATTAAAAAAAGAGGTGCTTATGATGTCTGAAATTTCAAATCGTGCGGCTTACTTGAAAGGATTGGCAGATGGACTGAAGTTAGACAAGGAAACCACGGAAGGACAGCTGATTGATGGTATTTTGGGACTTTTAGGCGATATGGCAGAAGAAATGGAAATGCTGGATCAGGAACAAGGTTTTCTTGCTGACAAAATGGACGAAATGGAAGATGTTATTGAGATGATCGGCGATGAGGCGTTTGGCTGTGATGATGACGATGATATGTATACTTTAGTCTGTGATCATTGCGGTGCAGAAATTGATTTGACTGCCGATGATTTAGATGATATTGCTGATGGCGTATTTAAGTGCCCTGACTGCGGAGAAATTATCGAGCTGGATATGGGTGACTGTGATTGCGGCTGTGATTGCGATCATGATAAATAAGAAAATTTATGGCCCCTGTTATGTGACAGGGGCCATTTATAAAAGATAGAAAGAAAAAGTCAGACAAAACCCTTGACAAAGCAACTTTTCTATGCTAAAATAACTATGCTATGCGGGAGTGGCTCAGTGGTAGAGCGTCACCTTGCCAAGGTGAACGTCGCGAGTTCGAATCTCGTCTTCCGCTCCATACGACAGTCCGCTTATGCGGACTGTTTTTCTTTCATTTTGGCGTTATAAAAATTTAAATAAGTGGATTTTTATTGTTTTGTGCAAATAAGAAATTTTATAGATTTTTTGCCGGTGCACAACGGCGGAATGGAGCGTTTTATGAAACTGGGAAAAGCGGTTGCAAAACTATACTTATATCATATTTTATTTGTGTTTATCTCTTTATTTTTAATTGTTCCTTTATGGACCTTAGTTGAAAAATTGCCTTTTTTGTACAGCAGTTTGACAGGGTTAATTTATGTCATTGCCATGTATTCAATAGGCTGGAATTGTGGGAAAATGGATAGCCGTAAGATTCCAGGATTCTATCCAAACCCCAAATTTCCGTTTATCGCTGCTGCCATGGGCTTAATCCTTCCGGTGATACTCCTGATTTTCCGGTTGGTATTTCCTGATATTTGGCCTTTGAATTTGCCATTTGTCAATGGGGAATATGACTTTTTCCTGTCTGGAAATCGCTTAGCCGGAACGGCAGATTTCATTTTTAAAACTTGGTATTTTCCCTTAGAGGCATTTTTAGGTAACAGTAATATTGTGACCTATATTTTGGTGATGTTAGTTCAGCCTCTGTTTTTTATTGCTGGATATTTTGTTGGGTTGACAAAATTTCGTATTTTAGACGTTGTTATGGAAAAATTGGTTTATGCAAAAAAGAAACAGCAGCAGAATCAAAAAAGTCCATGGAATAAATAAACTGTATTAAGTGTTTTTCTATCATAATCTTAAAATATTATAAAGCCGCATCCATGTTTGGGTGCGGCTTTATAGTATGAAGAAACTTTATTTAATCGTATTAGATTCTGAAGAGGGGAGAAGCTGAGGCGTAACATATAAGGTATTATAATGGTCATAAATTACCATACCTGGCCGTGCACCGTTGGGCTTTCGAACGTTCTTGACGGTGGTATAGTCTACAGGTACCTTGGAGGAATTTTTGGCCTTACTATAATAAGCCGCAAGCTGTGCAGCTTCCAGTATGGTTTGGTCTGGCACCGGTTCTCCGCCCCGGGTACGTATAATGGTGTGAGAACCTGGAATAGTTTTGGTATGAAACCACAAATCGGTGGAATAAGCCATACGTATGGTCAGTTCATCGTTCTGACGATTATTGCGGCCAACAAGAATTTCAAATCCATCAGAGGAGAGAAAACGCAAAGGTGCAGATTTTTTTTGTTGGTTTTTCCCTTTGGTTTTAATTTTTGGAATATAGCCGCTGTCTGCTAGTTCGTCTTTAATTTCATTAAGCTCTGCGGGAGTATCTGCATTTTTCAACGCAGTCAAGACAGATTCTAAATAATATAATTCTTTTTCTGCGTCAGCAATTTGCTCCAAGGCATATTTTTCTGTCATTTTTTCTTTGGTATAGCGTTTATAATATCTCTGTGCATTTTGGGCAGGAGAAATGTTTTCTTTGAGAGGAATTATAATAATTTCTGGTACTTCAGCGTAGTAGTTTTCGGCTTCCAGTTCTTTCATTCCGGGTTTCATGCGGTATAGATTTGCGGTGATTAAATCACCGTAAATTTTATATTTGTCCCGATTTTTGGCCTGTTCAAGATTTTCACGATGAATTGCCAGCTTTTTTTCGCAGCGGTCAATGTTGTTGTTCACTAATTTTAAAAGGGTGTTGGCGCGTTGGTTCATGTGTTCTCTTTGCGCACGCTTTTCATAATAATTGTCAATGACCTGGCTCATGGAATGCATAGCCTTCAAAGTGCCTGTCCCTTCGTATTGAGTGAGTCGGACACAGGAAAAGGCGGATGGTTTTTTATCTGTATCGGATATCACCAAGGTAGGTTCATATTTCTCAGCGCAGATATCTTTGAGAAAACTGTCTGTAAAGGTGATAAATGCAGCGGTATCCACTTCGTTGCGGGTCATTTTGGTACTGCCCGAAAAACGGCAGACAATTTCCCGTGCCACAAGCGGACTCATACCCATAAAGGATGAAAGAAGAAATTTATCAAGCAAGGTATCCTCGGGACTGTTATCCAGTATACGCAGCAGGTCGAGCATAGAATACCTGTCAGGACAGAGCTTATCCTGTGCTGGAGGAGATTGATAAATCAATCCGGGTAGAATCTGCCGCACGGTACTGACGGTAAAATCTACATGCTTTGCGCTGTCTAAAATACGTTGGTTTTCATCCAGGAGAATTACGTTACTGTGACGGCCCATAATTTCGGTAATGATGGATTTTTCGCATATATCTCCTAGTTCATTTCGGCCTTCCGTGTCAATGCGGATGACTCTGTCAAAATCCTGTTGGGTAATTCGTATAATTTTATTTCCTTGCAAATGCTTGCGCATAAGCATGCAGAGCATGGGCGGAACCATAGGATTTTCCCGGTTGACTTCGGTCAGGTGAACCCGTGCATGGGAGGCACTGGCTGAGAGAAGCAATCGGTAATTGCCTTGATAAGTTCGAATCAAAAAAATAATTTCATCCGGCTCTGGCTGATATATTTTATCAATTTTTCCATTTAAAATGGTTTGTTTCAGTTCGGAAACAATGCAGTGTGTAACCATTCCATCATATGACATAAAGAATGCTCCTTTTCAAAATCAGAAGATAAAAACCGCAGGGTATCTGCGGTTTTAAATTTCAAAAATTATGCCTTTTTCAGCGCTTCCGTTTTATCCAGCCGCTCCCAAGGGAGATCCAGATCATCTCTTCCAAAGTGGCCATATGCGGCGGTTTGTTTATAAATCGGACGGCGCAGATCCAAATCCCGGATAATGCCGCTGGGACTTAAATCAAAGACCTTGGTGACCTTTTCCGCTAACAAACTGTCGCTGATGACACCAGTACCACGGGTATCAATGTGAAGGGAAACCGGTTGGGATACGCCAATTGCATAGGCCAGCTGAACCTCGCAGGCTTTTGCAAACCCAGCGGCCACTATGTTTTTTGCAACGTATCGGGCGGCATAGGCGGCACTTCGGTCTACTTTGGTGGGATCTTTGCCGGAAAAAGCACCGCCGCCGTGACTGGCATAACCGCCATAGGTGTCTACAATAATTTTTCGGCCGGTATGGCCGGAATCCCCTTGAGGACCGCCAATGACAAAACGTCCGGTGGGATTAATATAGTATTTGGTATTTTCATCTAATAGACCTGTGGGAATTACCGGAAGAATGACTTGGTTTTTGATGTCCTGGCGCAGCTGTTCAATGGTAATGGATTCGTCATGTTGGGTTGAAACCACCACGGTATCAATTCGTTTTACGGAACCGTCCTGATTGTATTCTACTGTAACTTGGGATTTTCCATCAGGACGCAGATAGGGAAGCAACCGGGATTTACGTACTTCACTCAGGCGCCGGGCGAGCTTGTGGGAAAGGGAAATAGCCATTGGCATATATTCTGGTGTTTCATCACAGGCAAAGCCAAACATCATACCCTGATCTCCAGCTCCCAAACCGGTCCCATTATCATCCACTCCCATGGCAATATCACCGGATTGTTCGTCAATCGCGGTTAGAACCGCACAGGTATCACAATCAAAACCATATTTTGCGCGGTCATAGCCTACTTCGCGGACTGTATCACGTACAATTTTTTTAATATCAACATATGTTGTAGTGCTAATTTCGCCCACTACCAAAACCAATCCGGTGGTAACAGTAACTTCACAGGCTACGCGGGCATTTTTATCTTCGGCAAGAATGGCATCCAGTATGGCATCAGAAATTAAATCTGAAATTTTATCTGGATGTCCTTCTGTAACGGATTCCGAGGTAAATAGTTTCTTATACATATTTTAAAATCTCCTTTTCCACGTCATCGAGACCCTTATTTGCATCAATAATGACGATGTTCTGTGTTTTTTGAAGTCTTCCAAGTACATTAAGGAAATTATCCCGTATGTTTTTCATTAGAGAAGTACTTTTTTCGTATAGTTCCGGTTTTTCTCTGACGGCATCAATTCTTTGTTTGCAGGTAGCTGGATTTACATCTAGAAAAATACAAAGATCTGGAGTTAGCATTTGAGCACAGTCTAAGTTAATTTTCATTACCCAGTCTATATCGCTGGCAGTTCCTTGATAGGCAAACGAGGAATAATAATAGCGGTCGCAGATTACCGTATAACCATCTTTGAGGTATCGTGCGATACCAGATTCGGGATGGGTAATATGCTCTAGCCTATCTGCCAGAAACAGTGCCGCCTGCAGATACATATCTTTTTCTTGACTTTCAGCCAGAATGCGGCGAAGGTAAGCACCGGTTTCAAAATTAGTGGGTTCTGCGGTAATATGAACTTTTTCTCCACGGGTGCGGAGTGCAGCAGCCAGCCGCTGAATTTGTGTGCTTTTTCCGCAGCCGTCCAGGCCTTCTATTACGATAAATTTATTCTTTTCCATGTTTTTTTCTTTTTTACTTCGCTTTCTGTTTTATATTCAATATTACTATTATAACGAATACGGAATAAAAAAGCAATAACCTTTTAAAGAAAAAGCTGATGTAAAAGGACATTTTTTTCGTTGGGTATAAAACCGTTAATAACCAGATCTAGCAGTTGCTGCAATTTTTCACCAATTGCAGGACCGGATGGTATTCCAGCAGCCATCAGGTCTCTGCCAGTAATGGCAAGTTCTTTAACACTGCAGCAAAGATTCTGTTCTTGAATACGGTCAAACAAAAGTTTGGCTTTTATACAGCTTTCTTCAGAGAACTTTTTTGTCTTAAAGAAGCGGCGCTGGGTTTGGTGCAGAAAAAGGGAAACGTATAAAAGTTCTATTCCCCAACAGCCTACCATGCGGCGGGCTTCCGGAAGAGAGACTGGAAGAGGTAATTTTTGAAGCTGAAGCAAATTTTGTATTTTGGTCAGCGTTAGCTTGTCCAGTTTTAAATTTTCTAGAATTATATCGGGTTGGGAAAGGTCAAATAGCTGGAAAAGTGCAGCAAAACGAATATAAAATACTGGTGGTAGTGCATCAAGGAAAACCGCTGCACTAATCGATTTGATCAACGGTTTTTCAGGAATAGCAAGGGCGGCAGCCAAGACATCCATAAATTCTGCTATAGTTTGGCCCGGTGTTTTGCAGGTCAGCAGTTTGGTAAGTTCTCTGTAAATACGTTCTTTGGATATGGCGGATAGCAGGTGTTTTTTGTTGTGTATGGCTTTTGACAAACTGCTTTCGATGTTTAGATTGTATACGGCGGAAAAGCGTAAAGCGCGGAGAATTCGGAGGGCATCTTCTTCAAAACGGATCGATGGATCGCCGACACATTTCAGTATCTTGTTGTTTAGGTCGCCCTGTCCGTCAAACGGATCAAGCAGTCCTCTGCGGGGAGAATAGGCCATGGCGTTTATTGTAAAGTCGCGACGGCGAAGATCTTCGGTAATTTCGGGAAGAAAAATTACCTTTTCCGGCCGGCGGTGATCCCGATAGCTGCCGTCACTGCGAAACGTGGTAATTTCTACTGGACGATCAGAAAGAAAGACGGTAACAGTGCCATGGCGTAGCCCAGTTGGAAAGATTGGAAATGCATGGAGTGTTTGTATCGTTTCCTCTGGAAGCGCAGAGGTACACAAGTCCCAGTCGTGTGGTGTTAGAGCAAGTAGGCTGTCACGCACACAGCCACCTACTGCAAAAGTTTGAAATCCTGCATTTTCAAGAATTTCCATAATATTTAGTATTTCAGACGGGACTTGCATTTGTTTCATCTGCCTTTTTCCATTTTCTTTTATCATAACACAGGCAAGGTAGAAAGTAAAGGCGGTTATTTGCAATATATATTGATATAACGGATCGGTTTTAAATCGATAACAGTTAAACTACCGGTACAGCTGTCGCGCAGGGCAATAAAATCCTTTCCTATTTCAGTAAGTACGCCGCATTTTTTTATTCTGGTCTTTGCGCCAAACCATAAATCTAGGCACAGATGGGCATTTTGAAACTGGCTTAAATATTCTGTCATGCTTTTGGCGGCAGAAGGCAGTGGATTTTTGGGTATGGAAATTACGCCGGTTTTGCCGCTCATGCTGTGTGGAATCATTCCGGTATCGCTGTCTTTTGGTGTGTAAGGACGGTAAGACGGTGGAACATAAGTACAGACAGGCTCGCCGCAGCCACGAAGCATGGCAGTATCACAGCCTGGCGGTACAACAATGCTGCTTTCCGGAAGTTCTGATGTGGTATTCTTTGCGGGACTGGTTAAAGTTTGAGTAGTGGTATCTCCGCTGCTTGATTGAATTGAATGCATATGTAAAGCACCTCCTGCTTGTATTTTATTCAAAAATTAAAAAAAGTAGCATATTAATTGTATAATATTTTGAAATTGACACAAAATAAGGTTGTACAAAAGAAAAAGCGCAGTAAATATTACGCAAAAAAACAATTTGAGGAGGAAGTATCATGTCAAACAAAAACAATCCTAACCAAAACAAAAATAATTCGAATCAGAACAAAAACAACAATTCCAAGCAGGATAAGAACGACAATCCGTCTAAAGACTAATTTTGAATGATTTTTGTGTAAAAACGCTGCGGCGTTTGAAAGCCCATGCCGGTCTCTTAAGAGACCGGCTGGCGGAAAACGGTACATATGTTTTCACGAAACTGGAATTTTGGGCAGAGAACCCCGAAAATTTCAAAAACTGTCTGGGTAAAAACCATGTCGTTTTCTCATAATAAACTTGAGAGGAAACCATCCTCTTGAGAGGTTAGATATGAAAAAAAAAATGAAGACAAAAAATTTTTTGGCGGCGTGCTGTCTAAGTTTTCTGTTATTTTTGAACCAGACCATAGGATATGCTAAAGCTCAGGTTCTGGTTCCGGTAGGGCAGACTGTCGGTGTAACTCTTGATATGGAAGGCGTAACCGTAGTGGATACGGCCGATGTGGAGAGTTATGACGGTAAAAAATATACGCCGGCCAAAGATGCCGGTATCCGGCCCGGCGATGTCATTGAAACAATTAACGGGACCCAAATGCAGTCCGCACAGCAATTGGAAGAGTTGGTCAATGAACAGGGTGAAACGGATTTGCAGGTAAAATTCCGGCGTGGTGAAGAAGAAAAGGAGTGTAAGGTAAAAGCTGCGTTGTCTTCTTTGGATGGACATTACCGTATTGGTGTTTGGATTAAAGATGCTGCCTCTGGAATCGGTACTGTAACCTATTTTGATCCGGAAACCAAAGAATTTGGTGCGTTGGGGCATGGTATTACCCAACAAAAGGAACAAGAGGCCCTTCCTATTCAGGGGGGGAGTATTTTAAAGGCCGCCATTGTTTCTGTTCAAAAAGGGAGCAAGGGCCAGCCGGGTGAATTGATCGGTGTATTTGCCGAAGATAAAGAAAAACTTGGTTCTGTACAAAGCAATACCATGGTTGGATTAAAAGGTGTATTGGACGGAACTGTAAAGCTAAATGCTTCAATGGAACCTATTCCTGTGGCAGAACGCACAGAGGTTACAGAAGGAGCTGCACAGATATTGTCAAATATTGCGGAAGATAAAATAGAAGAATTTGATATTGAGATTCAAAAAATTAATAAAGACGAAGACAGTACCAAAGGTATGGTTATTCATGTAACGGATCAGGAACTTTTAGAAAAAACTGGAGGAATTGTACAGGGGATGTCTGGCAGCCCTATTATTCAAAACGGAAAATTGGTAGGTGCAGTAACCCATGTTTTTGTTAATGATCCTACGCGAGGTTATGGAATTTTTATGGATTTGATGCTTCAATAACATTGTTTTAAACAGCGCGCTTTAGTGCGCTGTTTTTTTGCATAAAAGAAAACCAATCTGTTTATTTGGTTGGCTGATCTTATTTTGCAAATAAATAAAATTAAATGTTAAGAAGAATACAAATTTGTTCTGTGAATCATTCCAGAAAAAATAGATACAAAGCAATATAAAAACGGAATAAATCTCAGTTATTCCATTACTTTCTCGTAGATTGTTGTATTTCCATGATTTACTTGACAATATCGGTGCCATTCTTTATAATTTATGTATCAATTTTGTCCTGAAATGAAGTACACTTTTTGTCAAACAATAAAGCCTTTCGTTCTTAAAATATATTTGTAAAAAAACTGGGGGAGAGAAAATGAGGAAAATTGCGGTTTTGTTAAGCTTTCTGCTAACGTTTCAGGCTCTTTCGGGCGGAGCGGTACAGGCAGCCTATGTAGGAGAAAATTATATTTCTTCAGCGGGAGCCTGTGTAATGGATTTTGATACCGGAGAGGTTTTGTATGAGTATAACGGCAATGTTCTGCGTGTTCCGGCAAGCATGACAAAAATGATGAATGTTTATTGTATTTATGAATCGCTTGCAGCGGGAGAAATTACACTTGATACTGTAGTGCCGATTAGTCAGAATGTATATGACAAATCAAGAGATGCAGTGTATCAAAGTGTTTTGCCGCTATACTATAATACAACTTATACAGTAGATGAAATGTTGGATGTAATTGTGGTTTATTCCGCAAGTGCGGCTGCGATTGCTATGGCTGAGCTTTTAGGAGATGGAAGTGAAGCTGTCTTTGTGGAGAAAATGAATCAGAAAGCAGCTGAAATGGGGCTTAATGCTTATTACTACGATAGCTGTGGTATAGCTGATAATGAAATTTCTCCAATTTCTATGGCATCTCTTGCCAGAAATTTGATTCGGGATTATCCGGATATTCTAAACAGAAGTGCACAAAAGGCAGTTGTTTTTCATGGAAATACTTATCAAACGACCAATCACCTCTTGGATACCTATTATTATGAAGGAGCTGACGGACTGAAAACAGGAACCACTCCGGCGGCTGGTTATTGCTTTTGCGGAACTGCGGTTAGAAATGGAAGACGTATGATTTCAGTTACCATGCAGTCTTCTTCTACGGGACAGCGGTTTGTGGATACAGCGCGGTTGCTTGATTATGGATTTTCTATTGCAAACGAAAAGTATGGAAGCATATATTTTACAGATATGCGTGTTTTTATCAATAATGCTGAAATACCTGCCTTTTCTTATAATGGAGCAGAACCCCATGCGGTGATTGTAGCAGAAGATTTACAAAATTATGGATTTGATGTGCGTTATGATGCAGAAACAGAAACGCTGCATATTGTTTATCATCCGGACAAACATTTCTCTCCGATACCGATGGATTATTACCGGGGAAAAAACGGACAAAAGGCATTTACGCTTGCGCCTTCCAGTAACATTAGTGTTTTGGTGAATGATGGTGCAGAGGTATTTGAACTGCAGGATGTATATGACGTAGATGGATATATGTGCATTTCGGTGGATGAATTTCAGAAAATCTATGATTTCATATGGAAGGAAGAGGAAAATGCCGCATACATAACGACCTATTATAAAAGTCCGAAAGCAATTTTGCCGAATGGGAAAAAATTGACTTCGGAAAGCGCATATATTATGGATTTCCAGACGGGTGATGCAATTTATGAATTTGAGGGAGAAATACAGAAGCCAGTGGCATCTATTGCAAAAATGATGTCTGTTTATGTGATGCTTGATGCGGTGCAGGATGGAGAGATTTCATTAGATACCGTGGTTCCGATTAGTGAAAATGTGTACAATCTGTCCAGGATGGAAGATTATAAAATGATGGTCCCTCTGTATTATGATGAGAAATATACTGTCGATGAAATGTTGGATATGATTGTAATTGATTCTGCGGCGGCTTGTGTTACGGCAGTAGCCGAATTGATTGCGGGAAGCGAAGTAGAATTTGTAAAGCGAATGAATGCCAAGGCAGCTGAAATTGGAATCCAATCTGTTTTTTATAACGGAACCGGTGTTTGCTTAAATCCCGAAATAGAAAAAGAAAATTTAATGAGTGCGCAAGAAGTGGCGGTTATGACCAAAAAAATGATTGAGGATTATCCAGAGATTTTGGAAAGAACCAAATGCGCTTCAGTAGATTTTCATGGACAAACCTATTATAATCTTAATAAGATGTTTACAGATTATTATTATGAAGGTGCGGATGGATTTAAAAACGGAATGACGGATGCTTCTGGTTACTGTATGTGTGGAACAGCTGTTTTGGACGGAAAACGAGTTATAACGGTTACACTGCCGTCTGCGTCCAATGATGCCAGATTTACTGATACAGCAAAAATGTTTGATTATGGATTTGCAGTATTAGGCGTACAGACTGTGGGATTGCAGGAGAAAACGGAAATGGAGCCGTTTTTTCAGGAGGAGGATGATATTAAAATCAATATTGATGGAAATTACGAGATGAGTTTTCCTGATCAACAGCCCATGATTGTGAATAATCGTGCCATGATACCGATTCGAGCGCTGATGGAAACTTTAGGAAAGACGGTGGACTGGAATGACGAAGATCAAAGCGTAACGATTCGAGATGAAACAGTTCAAGTTAATTTGTGCTTGGAGAATACAACGATGGTGAAAGAGACGAAAAATCCGTTGACAGATGTGGTAAGCCGTGAGGATATTACATTGGAAGTCGCGCCGATTATGGTGAATGATCGTGTTCTTTTGCCTGTCAGGGCTGTTGTAGAAGCATTTGGAGCCGCGGTGATTTGGGAGGAAGATACACAAACCATTTTGATTATTGCCGGTGTATGTTAGATGTTTTTGGATTTATGTTCAGGTTTTATGTTGCTCCGATTTGTAGTAAAGTCCCACAGTGATATGAATCGGAGCCAAGAAAATAAAAAAATTTAAAAAAAAGCTTGCCAAACCCTGTCAAATATGCTATACTATCTTTTGTTGTATGCGCCCGTAGCTCAGCTGGATAGAGTGTCAGACTCCGACTCTGAAGGTCGTGCGTTCGAATCGCATCGGGCGTACCAATAGCAATCGGTGCTATTTTTTAAAATAGCGCCGATTGTTATATAAAAAATACTTGACAGGAAAAAACATATGTGGTAAAATAATTTAGTAAAGCAGAAGTCATCCGCTTCTCCCCTTCGCTTATGGCAAAAGGGTTTCCTTATATCAAAATAGATATTGTATACTGATAGTAACATAGGAAGCGGAGCATTGTTTGTGCTTCGTTTTTTTGATGTTAGGAAAATGCGCAAATGTGACATACTGCTCAATTAAGCTTATTTTTGGAGGTGTTTTGAAATAGCAACGCAAGAGTTGATGATTAATGAGGAAATCAGGGATAAGGAGGTCCGTCTGATCGGAGTAAATGGCGAGCAGCTTGGAATTGTTGCAAACAGTGTTGCTCAGGCGATGGCGGAAGAAAACAACTTGGATCTGGTAAAAATTGCTCCTCAGGCGAAACCACCGGTATGTAAGATTATGGACTACGGCAAACACAAATTTGAATTGGCAAAAAAGGAAAAGGAAAACCGTAAAAATCAAAAAGTGGTTGGGCTGAAAGAAGTCCGGCTTACTCCTAATATTGATGACCATGATTTTAACACCAAGCTGAATCAGGCGATCAAATTTTTAAAGAGCGGGGACAAGGTAAAGGTATCTGTTCGTTTCCGTGGCCGTGAGATTACGCACAGTGCACTTGGAAAAGATATTTTGGTGCGGTTTCGTGATGCTGTTGGAGAAGTCGGCGGTGCCGATAAGGACATCAAGCTGGAAGGACGCAGCATGGCTATGATATTATCACCCAAAAAAGCTTAGTTTTGAACTTAATTCGATGGAAGGAGAGGAATACTATGCCTAAAATTAAGACACACAGAGGCGCGGCAAAACGTTTTGGTATCACCAAAAATGGTAAAGTCAAAAGAGGTAAGGCTTACAGAAGTCACATTCTGAACAAAAAGTCTACCAAGCGTAAAAGACATCTGAGAAAAGGCGGTTATCTTGCTGCTGCCAATGAGGCAACAATTAAAAGTATGATGCCTTATAAATAAGATGTTATTTGGACTTTGTCACGAATTACGTGATGTGGAATGTGATTAGAGAAAGGAGCTTTTTATTATGGCAAGAGTAAAGGGCGCTATGAAAACCCGCGCCAGACATAAGAAAATTTTAAAGCTTGCAAAAGGCTACAGAGGTGCTAAAAGCAAGCTGTATAAAACTGCAAATCAAGCAGTCATGAAGTCTTTGGTTTATGCTTATAGAGATAGAAAAGCAAAGAAAAGAGAATTTAGACAGCTGTGGATTGCGCGTATTAATGCGGCAACCCGTGCAAACGGAATGAGCTATAGCAGATTTATGAACGGATTAAAGCAGAAAGGGATTGAAATTAACAGAAAGATGCTTTCTGAAATTGCCATTTCTGATCCGGAAGCTTTTAAAAAGCTGGTAGATCAGGTTCGCTAATCTGAGACTGTTTTTTGAAATTCTTCAGCAGCCTTAGCTGAGGTGCAGTATGCACCATTTGTTTTGGCGGACTGGGGAATTTCTTTATACGTAAAACTTTTTATTTTACAGAGTAGGTATCCACGCGTTAGCCTTTGGGCTTTCAGTGCCGGTTATACAGGGAGTTGATAATCGGACGAAGTACTTTTTGTCGCGGTGTGGATACCGCATCCCGCTGTTACACAGAAAAATACCTCTTTTTGCTGTGCTAGCAGTGAATTTTTAAGGAGGTATTTTATTATATGAGCGAAAAATTTGATGCTTTAATGGATAGCTGGAAGGGAATGCTAAAATTCGTATTAGAACCTGTGCACCATGTTTTTGATTTTCTTTCTAATGCATGGATCAGTGCTGCAGTTGTTACTGTTGTTTTCTTGTTGGTTTTGGGTTATTGCGTGATAAAATATGGCGCTGAGTTTAAACAGCAGATACGAAAACCTAGGACTATGGTGATTTGTGCTATGATGGTGACGCTGAATATTGTGCTTGGATATTTTAATTTATGGCTCAGCTCTTATCTGCGTGTAGGTTTTGGATTTGTAACGCAGCCAGTGGTTACCATGATGTTTGGACCTTTGGCTGGCTGTGTAACAGGAGTGTTTCAGGATATTTTATCTTATATGCTCAATCCCGTAGGAGGCGCCTATATGCCAACTTATTCCATGTGCGTCGGAATATCTGGAATGATTTATGGATTTGTGCTATACCGCAGGCCAGTGACTTTATGGCGCGTTTTTCTGGCTAAGCTGCTTGTTATTGTTCTTTCTAATATATTGTTAAATTCCATTGCACTGGCGCCTACTGTCGGAAGTGGTTTTATTGGTATTTTGCCTGCCAGAATCCTTAAAAACTTGTTGTTGCTTCCAATACAAACAGCGGTGGTTTATGCGGTATTAAAATTTGCGCAGCAGTTCCAGCTGTTTAAAGCTCGTGCATAATATAAAGAAGGTGAACCCTTGATCCCTATTTCGAGCCGTGATAATAAAAACCTGAAGTTGATACGTTCTTTGCGCAGAAAGAAGGGCCGGATTGATTCCGGCCTCTATTTTGCTGAAGGAATGCGTATGGTACAGGAAGCGTTGCTAGATGCAGAAGCAGAGATCCAATTTATTATTGTTTCTGATGAATTTGCAGAAAAAAATAAAATTTTCATAAATTCACTTGACGAAAAAGGAAAAACTGTATATACTGCCAGAGAAAGCCTTTTCCTGGAAATTTGTAACACCGAGTCTCCGCAGGGAATCGGTGTTGTCTTGCGTATGCCGGAATTTGTTGTGCCAGATTGGGAGAAGCAAACTTTTGTGTTGATTTTAGACGGTATAGCTGACCCCGGAAACTTAGGCACTATCATACGTACTGCAGAAGCGGCAGGAGTATCTTGTGTCTGTCTTTTGAAAGGATGTACGGATTTATATAATCCAAAAACGGTACGTTCGACGATGGGATCTTTGTTTCGGATGCATTGTTTGTCAGGAGGACAGGTGGAAGCTCTTTTGCCTGCTTTAAAACAGCATGGCTTTACAATAGCGGTGACAGCCTTAAAGCATTCTGTATCATTGGAACAGGCTGAAATTGTGGGGCCACGGGCTTTGGTGATAGGAAGCGAGGCTTTCGGCGTATCGGATGAGGTGCTTAACTACGCAGATATTAGGGTGAAAATATCCATGGAAGGGAAGGTTGAATCTCTCAATGCTGCGGTTGCGGCAGGTATTGCCATGTATTTCCTGCGTCCTCAGGGAGGAAGAGATCGTGGATAAAGAAATGGAATTGTTATATCAGCTTTGGCTGAATATCAACTGCGGCCATGATCCAGTGAAAATCAGCCGGATTTTGAAAAGATATGGTAGTGCTGAAGCGGTATTTCATACAAATTTTTATGATCCGGAATTTTGCCGGTTGATGAAAATGGAAAATGTTTTGCAGATGGACCGGACTTTGGAAAAAGCAAAGCGACTTCAGGATTACTGTGAAAGCAAAAAAATACAAATGATTTCTATATCAGATGATGATTATCCAGAACGTCTCCGGCATATTGCTGATCCACCGCACTTGCTTTATGCTTTGGGAGATTTACCAGATTTGAATAGGCTGATTGGTGTGGCAGTAGTTGGTACCCGTCATTGTTCTGATGAAGGCAGAATGATTGCGAAACGGCTTGGCAGAGAACTTGCAGAAAGTGGTATTGTTGTAATCAGCGGAATGGCGCTCGGTATTGACGGCGCAGCCCATGCAGGTGCACTGGAAGCGGGCGGAATAACAATCGCTTTGCTTGCGGGTGGTGTGGATTTGATTTATCCTACGGAACATACGGAGCTTTATAAACATATCCAGACACATGGTGCGGTGTTATCGGAACGCCCGCCGGGAATGCGAGGACGCGCTCCTTTTTATAAACAGCGTAACAGGATTATGGTTGGATTATCTTATGGTGTTCTTGCTGTGGAAGGACGTAACAAAAGCGGTACTTCTTTAACAATTAAACTGGCGCATGAGTCAAACCGTGATGTATTTGCTGTCCCTTCTAAACCAACTGAGCTACTTTCAGAATTGCCGAATGCTTTGATTGCAGACGGCGCTAAACTGGTAACCAGCGGATTGGATGTGGTGGAAGAATATATTGGTGTTTATCCGGAAATGCTGGATTATGGAATGCATTTAAAAGGGAAACCTGTGGTTGGCAATTTGCTTCCGGAAGCAAAGCGTAAAAAACCAGTCCCTGTGTTTGCTCCGCAATCTCAAGTAGAAGAAACGACTTCTAAATCTGCTGCTCCGGTAAAAGATAGGAAAATCTTTGCTGCATTCTTAGAAAAAAATGATTTCAATGAAAATGAAAAGAAAGTACTTTGGTATCTTTGGGAACAAGAAAAGAAAGTTTCATTTGATGCGATTGCTGATTGTTGTGGCTTACCTGCCGGAACCTTGAGCGGCCTGCTTATTATTTTACAAATGAAAAGAATGGTATCTCAAAGTGTTGGAAATATGTATTGTTTGCAGCCAGACTGTTTGCTTTCGTCTGGAACAATAAACTGTGAATGAAAAGTCAGGAGGAGGATAAAATGGCCGAAAAAAAGGCTGCAAAAACCACAACGGCTAAGAAAAAGCTGGTAATCGTTGAGTCGCCAACTAAGGTGGACTCTGTAAAAAAATACCTCGGCAGTGGCTATACCATTGAAGCAACCATGGGGCATGTTCGCGATCTCCCCAAAAGTCAGCTTGGTGTAGATCTGGAACATGATTTTGAACCTAAATATATTACCATTCGTGGTAAAGGAGATTTGATTGCTAAGCTAAAGAAAAAAGCAAAAGCATCAGACAAAGTATTTTTGGCAACCGACCCTGACCGGGAAGGAGAAGCCATTTCGTGGCATCTTGCAAATGTTTTGGGAATAGATCCGGCTTCAAAATGTAGAATTACTTTTAATGAAGTTACAAAAGATGTGGTTAAGGAAGCCGTGAAAGAAGCCCGACCTATTGATATGAACCTGGTAGATGCGCAGCAGGCGCGCAGGGTTCTTGATAGGATTGTGGGTTATAAAATCAGCCCTTTGCTTTGGAAAAAGGTAAAAAAAGGTTTGAGTGCCGGACGTGTGCAGTCTGTAGTTGTCCGTCTCGTGGTGGATCGGGAACGGGAAATCGATGCCTTTCAACCGGTAGAATATTGGAGCATTGATCTCAAGCTGACCAATGACAAAGGCAAGCTTCCCTTTGGTGCAAAGTTTTACGGAACGGCTGACGGGAAAAAGCTTCCGCTTCCCGATGAAGAAACAGCAATGCAGATTGCGGAATATTTAAAATCTGCAGATTACCGAGTGAAATCTGTGGTGCGCAAGGAAACGAAACGGCGCAGCGCTCCGCCGTTTACCACCAGTACCTTGCAGCAGGAGGCGTCACGAAAGCTGAATTTTACCTCCCGGCGAACCATGATTGCGGCGCAGCAGCTTTATGAAATGGGATATATTACCTATATGCGTACGGATTCTTTGCGTATTTCGACTGTTGCGCAAAACGAAGCGCTGGCGTTTATTGCAAAGCAGTATGGTCAGGTATTTGTGCCAAAGAGCCCCAAGCAATACCGGGCAAAAAAGAGCGCCCAAGATGCCCACGAGGCAATTCGGCCAACCGTTTGTGCCAATACCCCTGAAAAATATAAAGAAAAACTAAAGCCAGATCTGTATAAGCTATATCGTTTGATTTGGCTTCGGTTTATGGCTTCTCAGATGGCGGATGCCGTATTGGATTCTGTGACGGCGGATATCCTCTGCGGTGACCGGTATTTGGCAAAGGCAACTGGATCCGAAATTAAATTTGCAGGGTTCATGACACTGTATGTAGAAGGCCGGGACGAGGAAGAGGAAAAAGCAAAAAAAATACCGGCGCTGACAGAAAATCAGCCGCTGTTATTAAAAGAACTGGATCCTCAGCAACATTTCACCCAGCCGCCGGCAAGATACACAGAGGCGTCTTTGGTTAAAGCTATGGAAGAGGACGGTATTGGCCGGCCTAGTACGTATGCTCCGACTTTAGCCACCATCACCGCCCGGGGATACGTCGCAAGGGATGGAAAGTCGCTGTATCCAACAGAGCTTGGGTATATCGTGACAGACCTTCTGAAAGAGAATTTTGAAGAGATCGTTGATGTTGAATTTACTGCGAACATGGAAGATAAGATCGAAACGGTAGCAGATGGTGAAACAAAATGGAAAAAAGTCATAGAGGATTTTTATGGACCATTTTCCAAAACCCTTGCGGAAGCAGAAGAAAAAATTGGAAATATTGAAATTAAAGACGAGGTTTCGGATATTCCTTGTGAGAAATGCGGACGCATGATGGTGTATAAACAGGGTAAATTTGGAAAATTTTTGGCATGTCCAGGTTTTCCGGAATGTCGAAACACAAAAGCGATTACCCAAGAATTGGATGCGCCTTGCCCTAAATGCGGCGGAAAGGTTCTGATTCGGAAATCGAAAAAGGGGACTGTTTTTTACACCTGTGAAAACAGTCCGAAATGTGACTTTATTTCCTGGGATGAGCCCACCAAGGAGAAATGTCCGCAATGCGGCGGTGTTTTGATGAAGGTACGGGCGTTTCGGCGCAGAGGGCCTGTAAGCTATAAATGTTTTAATCCGGACTGTGATTATGTGCGTAAACCGGAACAGAAAACCAAAAAGAAGAATTAAGGGGACAAAATATGGAATTGCAGATAATTGGTGCCGGCCTTGCCGGCTGTGAAGCGGCATGGCAGGCGGCAGAAATGGGAATATCAATCCGTCTTTGTGAAATGAAACCCGTAAAATTTTCTCCGGCGCACACATTAAAAAGCTATGCGGAGCTGGTTTGCAGCAATTCCCTGCGGGCAGACGGACTCCATAATGCAGTGGGACTGCTCAAGGAAGAAATGCGCAGGCTGCATTCTCTGATCATGGAATGTGCGGATGCCACCCGGATCCCGGCGGGCGGTGCCCTGGCGGTTGACCGGATGGGGTTTTCTGAAATGGTGACAGAGAAGATCAAAAAACATCCCAATATTCGCATTGAAGAAGGGGAGGTCACTCGGATAGATGCGACCTGTCCTGTAATCATTGCCGCAGGCCCATTGGTGTCAGATGCCCTGGCAGAGGAAATCAAGCGGCTGACCGGGGATCAATATCTGCATTTTTATGATGCGGCCGCACCGATTGTATCTTTTGAAAGCATTGATATGAACAAGGCGTTTCGCGCCGCACGTTACGGCAAAGGCGGAGATGATTATATCAACTGTCCCATGGATAAAGAGGAATATCTGGCATTTTATCGCGCACTCGTTCATGCGGAGACCGCTGCGGTCCATGACGGAGTGGAGGATCCCAAGGTTTTCGAGGGCTGCATGCCAATCGAAGTTATGGCACGCCGTGGTGAGGATACGATGCGGTTTGGGCCTTTAAAACCGGTGGGATTGACGGCACCGGACGGTTCCCGGCCTTATGCAGTTGTACAGCTGCGGCAGGACAATGCGGCAGGCAGTATGTATAATTTGGTAGGTTTTCAGACACATTTGAAGTTTCCGGAACAAAAACGTGTTTTTTCCATGATCCCCGGATTGGAACATGCGGAGTTTATGCGGTACGGTGTCATGCACCGCAATACCTATATCAATTCTCCCAAACTGCTTACTGCGCAGTATCGTATGCGGCAAAACACCAATGTGTATTTTGCAGGACAGATCACCGGCGTGGAAGGGTATGTAGAATCTGCGGCATCTGGAATGATTGCAGGAATTGCTGCCGCATGTGCGCTGCAAGGGAAGAAGACCCCCTCGCTTTCGTCAAGAACAGCTTTGGGTGCTTTGGGAGCCTATGTTTCCAATGAAAGCATCAGCCGTTTTCAGCCGATGAATATCAATTTTGGAATCATGGAACCTCTGCCCGAGCGCATACGGGATAAAAAAGAAAAGGCAGAAAAAATTGCTGCCCGAGCTCTTGCTGAAACAGAGGAATTTGCCGCACAGCTGAAATGAAATACAAGCGCTTAGGTTCTTTGGGGATCTGAGCGTTTTTTGTTTGGCGCATTCGATGGTTTTTGTTTTGTCGCAGAAGAAGGATTTGTAGGTATTTTGCTTGACAAACGGGGGTTTTACGATTAAAATGTAACATAGAAAAGTATTTTTTTAACAGGAATCTATGAATATACAGAAACGGAGCGGTGGGAATGAGCATAAAACGATTGTTCGTAGAAAAGAAGAAGGGCTTTGACATAGAAGCTCGTGCGATGTATCACGATTTGAAGGACAACCTGGGACTGTCCGCCCTTACTGGGGTTCGGATGATCAATCGATATGATGTAGAAGGAATCAGTGATGCAGAGCTGGAGCTGGTCAAGCCAACGGTGTTTGCAGAGCCGCAGGTGGATCAGCTGGTAATGGAAAACTTGGAAATTCCAGAGGGAAAATATTTTGCTATGGAATATCTCCCGGGACAGTTTGACCAAAGGGCAGATAGTGCAGCGCAGTGCGTGCAGATTATGACCGGAGGCGAAAAGCCGAGGGTGCGGACCGCCAAGATCGTTGTCCTGCTGGGTGAAATCGATGATGCGGATTTAAAAGCCGCAGAGCATTACTGCGTCAACCCTGTGGAGTCCCGTCTGGCAAGTATGGAAAAGCCAGATACTCTGGAAGAAAAATTGGAAGTTCCCGCCGATGTCAAAATATTAAATGGTTTTATTGATTTAGGAGAAGACGGTTTAAAGCAAATGATGGCAGATATGGGGCTTGCCATGGATTTGGACGACATCAAATTCTGTCAGAAATATTTTAAAGAAACGGAAGGCAGAAATCCCTCCATCACAGAAATACGAATGATCGATACCTATTGGTCCGACCATTGCCGTCATACAACATTTTCTACTATTTTGGATCGAGTCACGATTCAGGATCCGCTGGTTTCCAATGTATATGAGGCATATTTAAAGTCAAGAAAATACGTATACGGAGACAGAAAAAAGAATATTTGTCTGATGGATATTGCTACCATTGCGGGAAAAGAACTGAAAAAACGCGGCTTGCTCAAGGCGCTTGACGAGTCAGAGGAAATCAATGCCTGCAGCATTGAAGTTGATGTGGAAATGACAGATGGTACGCATGAAAAATGGCTGGTCATGTTTAAAAACGAAACCCATAATCATCCCACCGAGATCGAGCCTTTCGGTGGTGCCGCGACCTGCTTGGGCGGTGCTATCAGGGATCCTCTTTCAGGCCGTTCCTATGTTTATCAAGCTATGCGGGTTACCGGATCGGGAGATCCTAGGACAACATTAAAGGATACTATGAAAGGAAAATTGCCCCAGCGGAAAATTACGGTGGGTGCCGCACAAGGATATAGTTCCTATGGAAATCAGATCGGACTTGCTACCGGCCAGGTAACAGAAATTTATGATGAAGGCTATGTGGCAAAGAGAATGGAGATTGGTGCAGTCATTGCGGCGGCGCCGAAAGAAAATGTGATCCGTGAAGTTCCTGAGCCCGGAGACGTGGTGATCTTGCTTGGCGGAATGACAGGCAGAGACGGCTGCGGCGGCGCAACCGGCTCTTCAAAAGCGCATAACGACAGTTCTCTTGAAACCTGCGGCGCAGAAGTGCAGAAGGGAAATGCCCCGGTGGAACGGAAGCTGCAGCGTTTATTCCGCAAAAAGGAAGTCGCTCATATGATCAGGCGGTGCAACGATTTTGGTGCCGGCGGCGTTTCGGTGGCAATCGGTGAATTGGCCGATGGACTTTCGATCGACCTGGATAAGGTGCCAAAAAAATACGAGGGGCTTGACGGAACAGAACTTGCCATTTCTGAATCACAGGAAAGAATGGCGGTTGTTGTACGGGCCGCTGATGCAGATCGATTTATTCAGGAAGCGGATGCCGAAAATCTGGAAGCTGTGGTTGTGGCAAAGGTCAACGACAGCAATCGTTTGGTTATGCAGTGGCGTGGAAAGACGATTTGTGATATCAGCCGGGATTTCCTGAATACCAACGGTGCGGAAAAGCATCATGATGTGACTGTGCCTGCTGGAAATTACGATGCTGATTTATTCCGTTTTGTTCCTTCCGGTGAAAGCTGGCGTGAAAAGTTAATGAGTTTGATGAGTGATTTAAATGTGGCGTCTCAGAAAGGGCTGGCAGAGCGTTTTGACAGTACCATTGGTGCGGGCAGTGTATTTATGCCCTTTGGAGGTAAAACACAAATGACACCCCAGCAGAACATGGTGGCGCTGCTTCCGGTACTGCATAAGGAAACCAATACCGGCACGGTAATGGCATTTGGGTATAATCCTAAGATTTCTAAAGCCAATCCTTTCCTTGGTGCTGTGTGCGCTGTGGTTGATTCGGTGACACGGGCGGTTTGCGCCGGTGCAGATTATAAAGATATTTACCTCACATTTCAAGAGTATTTTGAGCGTTTGGGAACAGATCCCATGCGGTGGGGTAAACCGCTTTCGGCTTTGCTTGGCGGATACTACGTACAGGAAAAGCTGGGCATTGCGGCTATCGGCGGAAAGGACAGTATGTCTGGTTCCTTTAATGATATTGACGTACCGCCGACCCTGACTTCCTTTGCGGTGGCACCGCTGAATGCAAAACATGCGGTTTCTTCCGAATTTAAGGGAAGCAACAACCTGGTATTTTGGATTAAGCCAAAATACGGAGAAAACGGTATTCCGGATTTTGAAAGCTTAAAAGCGCTTTATGACATGCTTTATATGATGATTTCGGACACCAAAACCCAATTGGTGCAGTCTGTCTGGGCAGTTGGCTATGGCGGCGTCATGGAAGCGGTTTTGAAGATGGGATTTGGCAATCAGATTGGTTTTGCTTTTACGGATTGCTGTGATAAAAGCGATTTGTTCACTGCGGCTTACGGCAGTGTTGTGGTAGAGGTCAAGGGTCTTGGCGCCACCGGCTTTATGGGGAATTTGGTTGATGTGGTCAAGCTTGGACATACCACAGAGGAACCGGAAGTGACAATAGAAGGCGAAAAAATTGCACTTTCTGAGATTATGGCGGTATGGCAGAAACCGCTGGAAGAGGTGTTTGCCACTAAGGCACCCTATGAAGATGTGGGTATGAAAACCTTTGCCTATGGCGAGCGCTGTCATATCCAGCCCAAAACCAGTTTTGCAAAACCAAGGATCTTTATTCCGGCCTTTCCTGGTACCAACTGCGAATACGATTCCGCAAGGGCTTTTGAGAGAGCCGGCGGGATCGCTGATGTACAGATTTTCAAAAATCTGAAACCGGAGCATATCGAAGATTCCATTTCCCGCTTTGTGCAATCCATTCAGAATGCGCAGATCATCATGCTTCCCGGCGGATTCAGCGGCGGTGACGAACCGGATGGCTCTGGAAAGTTTATTAAGGCCGCCTTTGAAAACGAACGTGTCAAAGAAGCGGTCATGGAACTTTTATATCAGCGTGATGGATTGATGCTGGGAATCTGTAATGGATTCCAGGCACTGATCAAACTTGGCCTGGTGCCTTACGGTGAGATCCGTAAAGTGGATGATACCTGCCCGACGCTGACATTTAACACCATCGGGCGCCATGTTTCTCAGATGGTATCCACCCGGATCGCTTCGGTCAAATCTCCGTGGTTTAGCGGTGTCAGTCTGGGCGAGATCCATCAAATCGCAGTGTCTCATGGTGAAGGGCGGTTTGTGGCAAGCCCGGAGGTCATTGCAGAAATGGAGAAAAACGGACAGGTCGCAACGCAGTATGTGGATCCCAATGGAAACCCAACCTATGAGATGCCGTATAACCCCAACGGTTCGTATTATGCGATCGAAGGGATCACCAGCAAAGACGGCCGTATTTTAGGAAAAATGGGGCATTCGGAGCGGTTTAAGGTCGGCGTATTTCAAAATATTCCCGGGAACAAGGATCAAAAGATCTTTGCATCCGGTGTCAACTACTTCAAATAAGAAGTGGACCCCTTTTGAGGGAGGCGGAGGATATGGAAAGTATCTGGATGCTTTTGGGAGCGTTTGCTTTGAGCTTTTTATTGATAGCGGCTGTGCAGAATGTGCGGCATAGATGGCTGAAAGCGGTCGTTTGTATCGGCTGCTTCGCCTTTATCGCAGTCTGCTGCTTGCTTGCCGTGTTTCAAGCGTCTTTTTCAGAGTTTCCATATACAAAATTATTGTGCAATTCTTTGATATTGGAATGCGTGTGTGTTTTTGGGTATTTACTGCTGTTTCTTTTGAAAAAAAGAAACAGGGGAATCATGACCCTGCTTGGAAGTTTTTGCGTGTTGTGCGCCGTTGTTCCGGCTTGGTATTTATCCTTTGATTCGGTTTGGGTGTTTACGGAAGAATTGGAATTTGCAAACACGGGACATTATCAATATATGCCTTCTGTCAGAAAAGACGAATTTGGACAGGAGAACCCCATCGCCTGGAAAGAGCCTTTGCCAAAAATTGATGGAGATGAAGGGAGTTTCCCGTTCTATGCTTCTGCGGCAGAAGTGTTGTATCCAGAGACAGAAAAAAAGAAATTGGTGGTATCTTCCGGTTTGTACGCTGCATTTTATCAACTGCTTGACGGAAAAGCAGATTTGATCTTTTTGAAGGAACTTCCCAATTCTTTTTTAGAAGAAGCGGCTCAAAAAGGAATTTCTTTGCAAATTACACCGATTGGAAAAAAAGGGTTGGTTTTCATGACCCATGAGAAAAATCCCGTTGATGATCTCAGTGTGGAACAGATACGGGACATTTATTCCGGTGCAGTCACCGATTGGACACAGGTGGGGGGCAAAGATGCTCCGATCCATACATATCAATCCCGTCAAATATTGCCGTCGTTTTATACGATGGAAAACCTTCTTGATGGGATGGACCCTGTACAGCCGCAGATGATGAAAAAGGCGATGGATCCTATGCCGCATCCATACAGGAATGAGAAAAACGCAATCGGTTATGCGTATTTTGATGATGCGATGAAAATACCGGACCATGTTCCGGTAAAACTATTGAAGATCAATGGCGTGATGCCCACACAGGAAACCATGCAAAACGGCAGTTATCCACTCCTTTCAGAGATGTATGCAGTTACAGCCGGCGGGGAAAATCCTAATCTTGCGGCTCTTTTGGAGTGGATGCTTTCTGCGGACGGGCAAAAACTTTTAGAAGAAACAGGCTATATACCGGTTACACCTGCTGATGAAAGGTGAAATGAAATTTTTGATAAAGGGGCAGTATGATGTATCAAGAAGCGACAGAATATTTAAAAAGAAGAGTTGGAACGGATGCAAAAATCGGGATCATACTGGGAACCGGACTTGGACAGGCGGCGGAAGCAGCAGAAGATCCTGTCGTGGTACCTTATAGCGAGATACCAAACTTTCCTGTATCTACGGTTTCAGGGCATGCGGGAAGATTTGTTTCAGGAAAGATTGCTGGCAAGTCAGTGCTGATCATGCAGGGTAGGGTGCATTTTTATGAAGGGTATTCGATGGCACAGCTGGCTGTTCCTGTGCAGGCAATGCACATGCTTGGCATAGAAAAGCTGATCGTGACCAATGCATCCGGCGGCATTTGTGAAAATTATTTTCCCGGGCAGATCGTCTTGATTACGGATCATATTAAGATGACGGCAGACAGCCCTTTGCGGGGAAAAAATCCAGACGCTCTGGGGAGCCGGTTTTTTGACATGACGCAAGCCTACCATCCCGCACTAAAGGCGGCGGCTCATGCGGCTGCGGCGGAAATGGGTCTGACGCTTCTGGAAGGAGTGTATGCCTATATGGGCGGTCCGCAGTTTGAGACCCCGGCAGAGATTCGAATGCTTCGTGCTTTAGGAGCCGATCTGGTGGGGATGTCTACCGTGCCGGAAGTGATTACAGCGGCGCACTGTGGCATGCAGGTGCTGGGGCTTTCCTGCGTGACCAACATGGCGGCGGGAATGAAAGATGGCGGGATGAATCAGGAGGTCATTGCGCAGGCAGAAGAAAAGCTCAAAGAGCGTTTAAAACAGCTGATCATCAAGGTGGTGAGGAAAATTTGAAGACCATAGCAAGCTTTACGGTGGATCATAGAAAGCTCAAGGAAGGGGTGTATATTTCCCGTATTGACGGGGATATTGCGACTTATGACCTCAGGATGCGGATCCCCAATACAGGAGATTTGCTGTCCAATGCCGCTATGCACTCTTTGGAACATATTTTTGCCACGCTGGTACGGAATTCCTCGTCCGGTGAAGATGTTATTTATTTTGGCCCTATGGGATGTCAAACCGGCTTTTATCTGTTGATGCGCAGCTTGGACCACGAAGCAAATCTGCAGCTGATCCTGGAAATTCTGAAAGAGATTCAGCAGTATACAGGCCCCATGCCAGGGAACAGCGAAATCGAGTGCGGCAATTATAGAAATCTGGATCTTGGGCTGGCAAAGCAGGAGGCAGAACGCTATTACAGCAAAATAAAAAATTGGACAACCGAAAAGATGAGGTATGCAAAATGAGCATTTTGATTTATGATGTAACAGCCGTGACCATGTGTGACGAACTTGGTGTGATCCCTCAGGCCTATATTGCGGTGGAAGGAAACCGAATTGCTTATGTAGGAACTCAAAAACCCCCAGGACATTTTGATCATGTGATAAACGGCGGAGGGATGGCGGCAATGCCCGGTTTGGTCAATGCCCATACCCATATTGCCATGACTCTTTTACGCAGCTATGCGGATGATATGAATTTGCAGGACTGGCTGTTTCAAAAAATTTTTCCCTTTGAGGATACTTTAACGCCGGAACAGGTTTATCACGGCAGTTTGATTGGCATCATGGAAATGCTGGCAAGCGGGACGACTTGCTTTCATGATATGTATTTTTTCCAGGAAGAGACAGCACGTGCTGCAGAACTTTTGGGCATTCGCGGCGTTTTGAATGAAGGGATTACCGATGCTGTATTGGATGTAAAACTGGAAAAGACCGAGCGGTTGATCGAACAGGTGAAAAATGGCAGCGGTAGACTGCGTGTCGGTATTTCTCCCCATGCGGTTTATACCTGCAAGCCGGAAACTCTGCGCCGCTGCGCTGCGTTTGCAAAGGAATACGGACTGCGCTTGCATACACATCTGTCAGAAACCTTGACGGAAAATGAAGATTGTCAGCGGGACTATGGTAAGAGTCCCACGCAGCTGATGGAAGCGTGCGGCCTGTTTTCGATTCCGCTTACAGCGGCGCACGGCGTTTGGCTTTCTGACGAGGATATGGATATCCTAAAGAAGAACCATGCGGCTGTGGTACATAATCCAACCAGCAATCTCAAGCTGGCATCCGGCGTGGCTGAGATACCAAAATTGATAGAAAAAGGCATCTGCGTGGCGCTGGGGACCGACGGGGCTTCCAGCAACAACAATCTTGATATGTTTGAAGAGATGAAGCTGTGCGGCATTCTTCATAAAGGGGTTTTAAGAAACCCGACCGTGCTTCCTGCGTGGGAGGTTTTGAAGATGGCTACTGTCAATGGGGCGAAAGCCTTGGGATATGATGATTTGGGCATGCTGAAGGAAGGGTATTTGGCCGATTTGATTCTGGTGGACTTCCACTCGCCCCATCTGATGCCGAACCACAATACGGTGTCCAATTTGGTATATGCCGCCCGGGGAAATGATGTGGCATATACCATGGTGGATGGTCAAATTGTCTACCGCCGTGGAAAGGAATCGGCAATTTATTCTCAGCAGCAGAAAACAGCAGATGATTTTTTAATATAAAGAACAGAGAAGGAGATAAAAAATGGCACAAGTAGCAATTATAATGGGAAGCAATTCGGATTTACCAGTGGTAAAAGGTGCGATCGAACAGTTAAAACAATTTGATGTTACCTATGAAGCACATGTGATTTCTGCACACAGAACACCAAATCAGGCGGAAAATTTTGCAAAAACGGCGAAAGAACGTGGAATTAAGGTGATTATTGCTGCAGCGGGAAAAGCAGCACATTTGGGTGGTGTGATTGCGGCATATACCACTTTACCGGTGATTGCACTGCCAATCAAATCTTCCTTGATGGATGGACTTGATTCCCTTTTATCTATGGTCCAAATGCCGTCAGGTATTCCTGTGGCTACCGTGGCGGTGAACGGAGCGGATAACGCGGGGATTTTAGCGGTACAGATGCTGGCTTTGGCGGATCCGGATTTAGAAAAGAGACTTGAAAAGTTTAAAGAGGATATGGCTGCGGCAGTTATGGAAAAAGATGCCAAACTACAGGAAGAATTGAAAAATCTGTAATGAAATATAAAACAGCGGAGGAGAAAATACTATGAGTCAGGCGTATAAAAGTGCGGGTGTAGATGTGGAGGCCGGATATAAAGCAGTCGAACTAATGAAAGAACATGTAAAGCGGACGAATATTCCGGGTGTGATTTCTGGTATCGGCGGCTTTGGAGGATTGTTTGAGATTGGTGCGGGGTATCAAAATCCTGTATTGGTTTCCGGAACAGATGGTGTGGGAACTAAATTGAAGCTGGCTTTTGTAATGGATAAGCATGATACAGTTGGTCAAGACTGTGTAGCCATGTGCGTTAATGACATTGCCTGCGGCGGTGCAAAACCTTTGTTTTTCCTGGATTACATTGCAGTAGGGAAAAACGTGCCGGAACGGGTAGCGAATATTGTAAAGGGAGTTGCTGATGGCTGTGTTCAAGCGGGATGTGCCTTGATCGGCGGTGAAACAGCAGAAATGCCCGGATTTTATGCCCCGGACGAATATGATCTTGCAGGCTTTTCGGTCGGAATTGTAGATAAAGACAAAATTATTGATGGGTCTCGGTTGGAAGCAGGCAATGTGATTATAGGAGTGAAATCCTCCGGTGTGCATTCTAACGGCTATTCTTTGGTGAGAAAAATTTTCAGGATTGATGATAGCCCGGAATGCGCAAAAAGAATGCATGAATATAGCGAGGAACTGGGTATGACCATCGGCGAGGCATTGTTGACGCCGACGAAAATTTATGTAAAGCCTTTGATTGCTGCGATTGAGGCGACAGATGTACGTGCGGTTTCCCACATTACTGGCGGTGGATTTATTGAAAATATTCCGCGGATGCTGAAAGAAGGCACACGTGCAAAAATAGAGAAAAATAGTTTTGAGGTTCTACCTATATTCCGTATGATTCAGGATTTGGGGCATGTTTCGGAACAGGATATGTTTAACACCTATAATATGGGAATTGGTCTGATGTTTGCCGTTCCTGCTGACCAGGCGGACAAGGCTATTGCGGCAGTAAAAAATGCCGGAGAAGAGGCTTCTGTGGTTGGAGAAATTACCTGTGGTGAAAAAGGAGTGGAAATATGCTGAATATCGGTGTTTTGGTTTCCGGTGGCGGAACGAATCTGCAAGCCTTGATTGATGCCCAAAAATCTGGTATTATCCACAGCGGCAGAATCGTGACCGTGGTTTCCAACAAGCCGGGGGTTTATGCACTGACCAGAGCTGAAAATGCTGGAATTGATGCACATGTAATTACGAAGAAGGAATGCGGTTCTTCTGATGCTTTTGATGCAGCTCTTTGTGCATACCTTCAGAAAATGCAGGTGGATGTTGTTGTACTTGCCGGATTCTTGGCAATTCTCGGGGATAGTTTTTTATTAGTTTACAAAGACCGCATTTTAAATGTGCATCCCTCGTTAATCCCGTCCTTCTGCGGAGATGGCTTTTATGGGCTGAAAGTACACCGGGCGGCGCTTGACTATGGCGTCAAGGTGACAGGTGCTACGGTACATTTTGTGAATGAAATTACAGACGGCGGGAAAATTATCTTACAGAAGGCGGTTGATGTTTTGGAAGAAGACACGCCTGAAACGCTGCAGAAGCGAGTCATGGAAGAGGCAGAATGGAAAATTCTTCCGGAAGCAGTTGAATTGGTTTGCAGCGGAAAAGTGCATGTTTAAAATATAAGAGAAAGAAGGAATTTATTTTGAAAACAATTGATATCTGTGAAGAATTGAAAAATAACAGTTATCCTGGCAGGGGAATTATTCTCGGTAAATCTGCCAATGGAAAATTTGCGGCTGCAGCTTATTTTATTATGGGAAGAAGTTCTAATAGCCGGAACCGTATTTTTGTAGAAGATGGTGATGGCATTCGTACTCAAGCTTTTGATCCTTCCAAATTAGAGGATCCTTCTTTGATTATTTATGCTCCGGTACGTGTTTTGGGAACAAAAACCATTGTAACCAATGGGGATCAGACCGATACCATTTATGAATTGATGGACCGGCAGATGACCTTTGAACAATCCCTTCGCACCCGAGAGTTTGAGCCGGATGCGCCGAATTATACGCCTAGAATCTCCGGAATTATTCACAGAGAAGGCAATGGATTTAACTATGCTTTGTCTATTTTAAAAAGCGCGGATGGAAATCCGGATTCCTGTCGCAGATATACGTTCAGTTATCACAATCCTGTGGCAGGACAGGGACATTTTATTCATACCTATATGCAGGATGGTGATCCTCTGCCCAGCTTTGAAGGAGAACCAAAGCAAATTGCCATACCCGATGATTATGAGGCCTTTGCAGATGCCTTGTGGCAGAGCTTGAACGAGGAGAACAAAGTGTCACTGTTTGTACGGTATATCGACTTGGAAACCGGGGAACTGTTTTCAAAAATTATCAATAAAAACGTATAAGGGGGAAAGATAGAATGAAAGAAATGGAATTAAAATACGGCTGTAATCCAAATCAGAAGCCGTCACGGGTTTTTATCGAGGAAGGAGAACTGCCTTTTACAGTGCTTTGCGGCAAGCCCGGATACATTAACCTTTTGGATGCGCTCAATGGATGGCAGCTGGTGAAGGAACTGAAAGAGGCAACCGGCCTGCCGGCGGCCACTTCGTTTAAGCATGTTTCCCCTGCTGGGGCAGCTGTGGGCCTTCCACTATCGGATACCTTAAAGAAAATATATTTTGTAGATGAAAGCATTGAGATGACGCCCCTTGCAAACGCTTACGCGCGAGCAAGAGGCGCAGACCGTATGTCTTCCTTTGGTGATTTTATTTCTTTGTCAGATGTTTGTGATACTGCTACGGCTCAGCTGATTGCAAAAGAAGTGTCTGATGGTGTCATTGCCCCTGGCTATACAGAAGAAGCTCTTGCTATCCTAAAAGGAAAAAGGAAGGGAAATTATAATATTATTCAGATTGATCCTGCTTACGTTCCGGCTGAAATTGAACGAAAACAAGTTTTTGGCATTACTTTTGAACAGGGACGCAATAATTTAAAAATTAATGAATCGTTGCTTGAAAACGTGGTAACTGAAAAAAAAGAGATAACTTTGGAGCAGAAAAGAGATTTGATGATTGCGCTAATCACGTTGAAATATACGCAGTCAAACAGCGTGTGCTATGTGAAAGATGGGCAGGCTATTGGAATTGGTGCTGGACAACAGTCAAGAATTCATTGTACTCGTCTGGCGGGCAATAAGGCAGATATTTGGTGGCTTCGACAAGCGCCTCAGGTGCTGAATCTCCAGTTTGTGGATGGAATCAAGCGTGCAGATCGTGACAATGCAATCGATGTTTATATTTCTGACGAATATATGGATGTTTTAGCAGATGGTGTCTGGGAAAAAACCTTTAAAGTGAAACCTCCCGTTTTTACAAAAGAGGAGCAGAAGGCATGGTTGGCAAAAAATACAGATGTTGCCCTTGGTTCTGATGCGTTTTTCCCGTTTGGTGACAATATTGAACGGGCGCATAAATCCGGTGTTACAGTGATTGCTCAGCCAGGTGGAAGCATACGTGACGATAATGTGATTGAGGCATGCAATAAGTTTGGTATGGCTATGTCATTTACGGGTATCCGTCTGTTCCATCATTGATACAAATAAAGCGTTTTAAAAAAAGGTTCTATTCTCAAAAATATCAAGTAAATATGTATAAGAAAAGAATCATGTATAAAGGGAGGAAATTTTTATGTTGCGAGCAACATTGAAAAATGCTGCAAAACAGCAGCTGAGCGGAAAATGGACACCGGCTGTATTGGCCACTCTGATCGTTTTGGTGATAGCAGGTGCCTGCGGAGCGTTTATGGGTATGGGAAATTCTTTGTCTCTTATCGGTCAGCAAGGAAACGCCTCAAGTCTTGCAGTGGGCGGCGCTGTACTTAATGTGATTTCAACGATACTTTATATTCTGGTTGTGCCGGCGCTTATGCTCGGCTTAGTGCGGTTTTTTCTAAATTTGGCAAAAATGCAGCAGGTTGAAATTTCCCAGATTTTTTGGGGATTTCGGTATTTGCTTAAAGTGATTGGTCTAGAAATCATGATTGCCATTTTTGTTTTCCTTTGGTCTTTGCTGTTGATTGTGCCCGGTATTATTGCTGCTTTTCGTTATTCGCAGGCAATGTTTATTTTGGCGGACAATCCTGAAATTGGTATTATGGATGCGATTCGGCAAAGCAAGCAAATGATGATCGGACATAAATGGGAATACTTTGTTCTCGAGCTGAGCTTTATAGGCTGGGGAATATTATCAACGTTCTGTTTCATCGGAATGCTGTGGCTTGCGCCCTATATGTATACGACTTATGCAAATTATTATTTATATTTGTGTGGTTTAAATGTACAATCAGCAGAATCAGTACAGAACTTTGTACAGTAACTTTAAAACAATATGATTGGGAAAAGATCTCATAAAACGCTTTGGCTTTTTGAAGCGGTCATGTTTAAAACATGGCCGCTTTGTTATCTGCAAAAAAGTGAACAAAATATGTGGGAAAAATGATTGTTATTTTCAAAGTGATATGCTATAATGAGTTATATCCTTATATTGGTGCAGATACAATGTAATAGCTGTTTTAGGCGCTTTAATATGCCTGCTTTTGGCAAGAATTTAGTTGATGATCGGGCATGATCTGATCGATACAAAAAATGATCATGAAGTATTATGAGGAGAAAAAGATGAGATTTGTTTTACAAAGAGTGCTTGAGGCAAAGGTAGAAGTAGATGGTGAAACCAAAGGACAAATAGGAAAAGGGTATCTTTTGCTGGTGGGAGTTTCTGAGTATGACAACAAGGAAATTGCGGATAAAATGATTGAAAAGACAGCAAAACTGCGGATCTTTGAGGATCATCAGGGAAAAACAAATTTGAGCATCGATCAAGTGGGTGGTGAAATTTTGGTGGTTTCTCAATTCACCCTTTATGCAGACTGCAAAAAAGGGAACCGACCGAGCTTTGTCCATGCGGGAGAGCCTCAATTCGCTAAGGAAATTTATGAACATATTTTAGAAAGATGCAGATCGCTTTTTCGGCGAACACAAAGCGGTGTTTTTGGGGCTGATATGAAAATCTCGTTGATCAATGACGGCCCTTTTACTTTGGCGCTGGATAGTGAAGAACTTTTTAATGATATTATTTTAAGGCAAGGAGGGTGAAAATGATGCAGAAAATAGCTTTTGGAAATGAGGAACAAAAAATGAGGAAATTGGATTTTTTTTTGCGGGATGATGCAAAGCAGTGTGAGTACATAGGGATCATAGATGAAATGATAAAATATGTCGAATCGTTTCAACTTCTTGATACACAGTTGTGGAAACGTCTCGCACAGCAGTTCCACGAAGATGCGGATTTTGATGCAGGCTGGCGTGGAGAGTACTGGGGGAAAATGATGCGCGGCGCATGCATGATATATCGCTATACACAGAATCAATTATTATATAATGTATTGAAACATACAGTTGAAGATTTACTGATTCATCAGGAAGAGAATGGAAGGATTAGCAGTTATGCGGTGAGTCATGAATTTGATGGATGGGATATTTGGGGCCGGAAATATGTTTTGCTTGGAATGCAGTATTTCCTGTCTATTTGTAAAGAAGAAGCTTTATCTGGACGAATTATGAATTCTATGTGCAGACAGCTTGACTATATCATCCAGAGGATCGGAAAAGAAGAGGAGGGAAAACGTCCCATTACTTCTGCGACCCGGCATTGGCGCGGATTGAATTCCTCATCTCTTTTGGAGCCGGTGGTGTATTTGTATTCTTTGACTGGAAAACAGGAATACTTTGATTTTGCATCTTATATTGTGGAATGCGGCGGAACAGATGTAGAGAATATTTTTCGCCTTGCGTATGAGGACAAGCTGTATCCATATCAATATCCGGTGACGAAAGCATACGAAATGATTTCTTGTTTTGAGGGCTTGCTGGCTTATTATAGGGTAACAGGAATTGAAAAATATAGGACAGCAATTGTAAATTTTGCAAATAAAATTTTAGAAAGTGATTTTACAGTTATCGGGAGTTGTGGGTGTACACATGAATTGTTCGATCATTCTTCTGTGCGGCAGGCGAATACCACGAATGGAAAAATAGCGCAGGAAACCTGTGTTACAGTGACCTTGATGAAATTTTTTACTCAGATGACCATCCTGACGGGAGATGCAAAGTATGCGGATGCGGTAGAGTGTTCTTTGTATAATGCCTACATGGGGGCGGTGAATACCGAAAAGGTCATTGAACCCTCAATTCGTAAAGAGCATTCAGATTGGATTTTAGAACCCCTTCCTTTTGACAGCTATAGTCCATTGACTGCAGGGACGCGGGGAAATGGTGTAGGAGGTCTGAAAGAAATGTCAGATCATCATTATTATGGCTGTTGTGCATGTATTGGCGCGGCAGGATTTGGCGTGGTTCCATTGCTACAGCTGCTTAGGAATGAGAAGGGGTTTGCTATTTCTCTTTTTATCGATGGAACAGTTCGGACAAAAACACCGGAAGGACAGCAGATTGTATTTGAAACCCAAACAACATACCCAAAATCTGGAAATATTCAAATTAGATTACATATGGAACGAGAAGAACAGTTGGAAATTCTTGTGCGAAATCCGGGATGGAGTAATGAAACCTTCTTTGCTGTTAATGGCCTTCCTATCGAAACAAAAAAAGGCTATTTGTCTTCCCGGCGGATTTGGCATGATGGTGATGTTCTTGAAATAACATTTGATATGAGAACACAGGCTGTTTTCCCTGTTCCATATGGCAATCAGGTACTGATGAATAAAGTAATATGGGGTAAAAATTATATGGTTCCTACTTATGATGAAGAAGATCCGCTGGCACATAGACATGTTGCCCTGCGCCGCGGGCCTATTATGCTTGCTCAGGAAAACCGCTTGGGATATAGTGTAGATGATCCTGTGGATATTAAAATTGATGAAGACGGTTTTATTCAAACGTTGGAACCTGTGTCTCAAAAAGCGCCTTATCCCGATATAATTGAAGCGGAAATACCGCTAAAAGATGGCGGGCATTTGTTGGTTACCGATTATGCTTCCGCTGGGAAGCTTTGGAATGAAGAAAGCAAAATGGCTGTCTGGATGTTGACCAAAGACATGTAACGGGTTTGGAGCCTATAAAAGGCTGTAAAAATTCTTTTTCAAAAGAATTTTTACAGCCTTTGGTGTGTTCATTAAAAATTTGTTGTACTAATATGATATAAAAATCAATAGTTGATTTATTTTCCGTTTTCAATAAATTCAGAGGTAATGGGTTGTCCAGCGCATCGAGCGGTTTCTATTTCCAATACAGTACGAACTACATGCATTCCTTTTTCGTCCAAAGAGTTATAGCGTTCCAAAACATTCAAAACGTCCTGATTAATCAGAACCGGGTTTTGATAATTGATCAGTTGAATATCCAATGCCTGACATATTTTGGTGACGGTATCATAAGCAGTTCCGCCGACACCATTTTTCAGCGCACTTGCAATGGTGGTGTAGGGGATATCCAAGTATGTGGTAAATTGTCTTACGCTTTTATACTGCTTCTTAATTTCCTGCTTAATCAGTGCTGTTAATTGATCCATAAATTCTTCTCCTCCACATCTTAGGCGCAATTTAACGCCGAAATTAAATTTTATAAAAATCTTTGAGAAAATAAATATTCAATAAGTATGATCCAGGTACTTATGAAAGACATATTTATTCTCGAAAAAAAACCTTTCCTTTTATTTTACTCTTTTTTATGAAATTGTCAAGTAAATTTCGAAAAACTTGTTAAAAAAAATACAAATTTAACAAGTTTCATCTAAGAATAGAAAAGCCCCCGAATAGTGAACAGGTCCAGTAAAAACGGACAATAGAAAAAATCGCCCTCCTATGGTATAATAAAAACTATCAAAGGGGGGCATTGTTATGCCAAGAAAATACATAAAAATAAGGCAACACGAAGAAGAATTG